>JAKZES010000036.1 GCA_022548915.1 Verrucomicrobiaceae bacterium E54 | reverse complement strand
CCGGCCCGCCCGGATCGATCCGCTCCCTGACGCCCTCAAAACGACCTTCAAAAAACCCCTTGCCAAGCTCTGGTACTACTGACCCCCGACAATGCGGTTGGCTGCAACTATTCCGTCAACGCAGCCGAATCTTAGACTTATCCAAGACCTCCAGAAAATCGGCTGCGATCGCAGCGTTCGGCTTTTGCTCCTGAGAATTGGGTTGAAAACTAAAGTCACCATAGTATTTTTCGTAGTAGTACCATAGGCGTCCTGAAACATCTCCATTTTCAAAACCCAAGATATATCCGGAAATATACCTCCCCTGGAAGTGCTTCGCCCAAACTATCCCAGGAAAATGATGCCGGGCAATCTCGGGCGCGGTCACCCGACCTCCTCGATCATCACCAACACCCAACATAGCATCCCAGTAACCCTTTTCATCAAGAGGAATTTCCAAGTTGCTCAGCCTTGTAATCTCCATCAATCCCCTCCCATTTCCAGCTAGAGTGATCCTGCTACCATGCCTTTCGATAGATAGAGCGACCTCAAGGGCACCCCAATCGGATGCATGAATTTGAAATGACCGCTCCCCTTCCAGAACCAGCGCCTTCGACTTGCTCTTGTGGACCGTCAAAATAGAGCGTTCGGGCTCTGGTTTTCCGCCAATCTTCAAACCAAATGTAACCGCAACAACACCAACGATGCCGACCAGCAAGGCAACCAGTATAATCTTTGCAAGCCTCATGAGACGATCAATGTATCCAGAATCACCGCGTATTCGGCTTAACGTGGCCGCACTTATAGTAACAAGCCCACTTGAATGCTAATCCTTCTTTATCAAGTAGCGGTCGTGGATTCCGTGTCATTTCGGCCTCAGTCCATCCGTCATATCGAACATATAGCCGCCTACCAAAGTATACGCTCTCTTCAGGGCCGTAAATCGGCTTCCCGCCGCCCTCATCAATGCAACACTTGACAGTAATCCTGAGGTATATCTTAGCAGAAGGCTTAAGGAGAGCATCTTTGTGATCCTCAAGTTCGTCTCTATACTCTTTAAGAACCTCGCGAGCCATATTCTCAGCATCCTTGCCCGCATTCTCAAGGGCTCCTTCGATAAAACCTTGGAGAATTTCTTGAGCTGTCGGCAAACGCGGGCGGTATTTCCGAGGGTTCGACTCTCTTGCCTTCTCGATCGCCTTCTCAAATCGATCCATCAGCTCGCCGCCAATCTCCTCGGATAAGCCGGCGTCATCAGCAGCTTCCCCAAGCCGCCGCTTGAGCCTTTCCAGCTCCGCATCATCAAAGGACTCCGAGTCAAGAGGCTCATACCCCCAACCCACAAACTTACATAGTCCCAGAATATCTACCGAGAAGGATGGGGAATTGTAGGCAAATCCATACAGGTTCACACCACCCCGTTCCCCAATCGGATCCCTAGATGGCCACTTGCCGGTCACGGGATCATACCAACGGTAACCGTAGTAATAAAGTCCAGTTACTCCGTCTTGAGGCTTGGTGGAGAAGCGATACGGGAACGAGGCCGCGTTCATCTCGGCATCCAGCGTCAAGTTGCCGAAGGGGTCGTATTCGAAATGGGCGACTTCCGCGCCCGCTGCATTGACGTATTCGCTCACGTTGCCATTGCCATCGTAGGCAGGGTAGAAGGTATCCGTAACCGAGCCGCTTGCAATGGCGGAAATCGCCAGCAGGCCGCCGACGCCGCCTGCGCCTTGCGGCGTGCCGCTGAGGTCGAGACCCCAGAGGTAGGCGGCGATCTGGGTGGTGCCGTTGTATTCGGCGATGCGGTTCCAGCCGTCGTAGAGGTAGCGCACGGTGGTGCCGCCGGTCGTCGCGGAGGTCAGGCGGCTGAGGTGGTCATAGGTGTAGGTCGTGGTGGTCGTGCCAACGGTCGCCGAGATAAGGCGGTTCTCGCCGTCCCAGACCATGGTGGAGGTGGCGCTCGGTGCCGCGGGCAGCGGGCCGGAGGTGAGGTTGCCGTCGTCGTCGTGGACGGGAGTGGGGGTGTAGCCGGAGACGGCGGTGTACTGGTTGAGGCTGTTGGCGGCCCAGTTGTCGGTGGTGGGGAGGTCGCCGAGGAGGCCGTCCACGGTCTTCTTGCGGTTGCCGATGCCGTCGAACTCGTAAGCCCGGTCATTGCCAGCGGTGGATTGATCGTCGGCCTGCACCAGCTCGCCGCGCATGTTGTAGGCCCAATTCCAGTCGAGGCCGGTGGAAAAGGCGTCGCCGGTGGTGGTCAGTCCGTCGCGCTGGCCGATGGCGTTGACGCTGTAGGCGAAGTCGGAGAGGGTGCCACTGCCTCCGGGGTAGGTGTTGGTGCGGCCGAGCAGGGCGTTGCGGGTGGTGTCGTATTCGAGGGCGGTGTCGACTTTGGGACCATCGAGGGTGAAGGGCATGGTGGATTCGAAGAGGGTGCCGGCGGTGGCTCCTTGATGGTTTCCGGCTCCGTTGACTTCGTAGGTGTAGCCATACGTGAACGCGTTGCTGCCGTCGGTGACGGTGGCGAGGCGTCCGGCGGAATCACGGGTCCAGGTGGAACTGCCTTCCACATTCACGACCGGGACGGTCGTGCCACTGGCAGGGGTGCCGAAGGTGTAGCCGGTAGGACGCTGATAGATGTCGTAGGCGCGTTCAATGGTGCGGTTGAGGGTGTCGATCTGCTGGCGCTCGGATGTGAGGACGAGGTCGGCGGGGTCGTATGTGTAGCTGGCATGGAGGACGCCGCCGCGGGTGACGGTCTTCTGGCGATTGAGGGCGTCGTAGGTCATCACCAGATCGGGGGTGGTGTCGGAGTAGTCGGTGGAGACGAGGCGTCCGCCGTCGTCATAGCCGTAGGTGGTGATGACGCCCCTCGCCCAGGTGCGGGTTTCGAGGCGACCGGCGGCGGTGTAGGTGTAGTCGGTGCCTTCGCTGTCGGCGTATTCCTTGCGGGTCATGAATCCGCGGGTGGGGCTGTAGGTCCAGGTGGTGGTGGCCGTGGACGTGCCGTAGGTGGTCAGGGTCTTGCGGCGGTCGGCGTAGTCGTACTCGTAGGTGACGCGATAGGTCTGGGCGCCGGTGGTTTCCTGGACGGTGCTGTCGGGGTTGTAGGCGGTGATCGTGATGTTGGTGCTGGTGCCGCCGGCGATGAGGGTGTCCGGGGCATCGACCTCGGTGCGCCGCCCGCGAACATCGTAAATGAAGGCGGTGGTGCGGGTGCCGGAATCGGTCACTGAGGCGACCACATCGGAGGTGGCCGAGAGGTAGGCGGTGGTGGTGGTTCCGGTGCGGGAGTGGGTGGCGGTGGTGGGACGATTGAGGTTGTCGTAGCCGTAGGTGATCGACTCGACCGGCGCATCGGCGCTGTCGCGTGAGACGGTGGATGCGGCGAGCCCTCCGCTGTAGGTCTGAAGGGTGTTCGAACCATCGGGATGGGTCGCCAGAATGGTCCACGCGCCACCTCCGGAGAGGGTCGTCACACTGGTGGCAGGAGTCGCGACCCCAACCGATTGAGTGGTGCTGGTGAGCCCGTCGGGCGAGCGGGTGGAGGTCGAAACGACGGTGCCGCCCGTCGGGCTTGTGTCACCGTCCTGCCAGACTTTCGAAACGGTGAGCCAGACCGGATCGCCCGAGCCGTCGAGAGCCGGAATGGTGTCGCTGAAGCTGATGCTGTCGGTGCCGTGGTCGATGCTGCCATTGGCGTTGAGATCGATGGCGGTAATGGTGCGCTCTCCGCGGTCATCGTAGATCATCAAGGTGGTGACATTGTCGGGATCGACGGACTTCTCCATCTGCCCCTTGGCATTGTATTCCATTGATGCAGTGGCTGCATCCGCGTAGGTCACGCCGACGGTGCGCCCGGCCCAGTCCGTCTGGGTGGTGGTGGTTTCACGCAGATTGGCTCCATCCAGATAGGATCGGCTGGTGGCCTGGCCGGTGGCATTCACGGCGTAGGCGTAGCGCATTTCCGGCGAGAGGTCGCCGGTGGTTTGGTAGGTGCGGCCGTCGAGGTAATGGTCGGTGGTCTGGCTGAAGTTGTCCGGGGCGGTGACGACCACCCGTTTGGAGAGTCCGGGCGCTGGCTGGTAGGTCGTGACGGTTGTCGTATCGACCAGATCACCCGCCGTCGCGCTGGTCGGGTCGGGTGAGGAGGATGTCATCGATGTGCCTGCGAGGTTGCGTGTGGTCTTGCCGATCAGGTTGCTGTCGTTATCAACCAAGGTCGCCGAGAGGCTTCCGCTCACCGTTTCGGCGTAGCGGTGGGTCTCGGTGGTCAGGCCATTGTAAACCGTCTCGGTCGTCACGCCCATGCGGTTGGTCTTGATCCGGCGGCGCAGCGAGTCGTAGGCGTGGCGGGTGATGATGCCGTATTTGTCGGTTTCCGACTCGATGCCGCAGCAAGAGTAGGTGGTGGTTGTCGTCCACTTGGCACCGCTGGCCAGGACCTGATCATCCAGAATCGTCACGGAAGTCGGATAGTGCATGGTCGTAAGCGGTCGGCCAAGATCGTCCACTGCCGTGACCGCGATCGTGTCGAAGGTCTCGCCGTCGGCGGTGCCAAAACCAATCGCTTCGGTTTGGCGCAGGATGACCGTGCCCCGGGAGTTGTAGGTCGTGATGGTCCGCATGCCTCTGGATACGGTCGTGTCGTCACCGTCGGTGGGGGCACCCTCCCCCATCGTGGCGATGTAGCCTCCGGTCGTGGCGTTGCGGGAGTAGCTGTAGGTGACGAGTGTTCCGTCGGGGCGGAGGACTCGCTTCGGCATGCCTCCGAAGTCGGCATCAGATGGCATCGAGTCCGTGGTCGTGACCAATGGTGGCGCGGTGGAGGAAGTGTAAACGGAGGTGGTGCGGGTGTTCGTGCCGAAGGTGGTAACGGTCTTCGAGACGGTGTTCCCACCCACGGTGGTCACCACGGTCCGCGTGCGGCTGCCGGGGTTCCGAGTCGTGGTCGTCACGCGGCCGGCCGGGTCGCCGGCGTAGGGGGTGGCGACGCTACTGGTATTGAGCCCGTAGGTGTGGAAGCTCTGGCGCCCATCGTAGCCGATGTATTGCTTCAACTCTCCGAGTCCCTCCGTGGAAGCGCCCGGGCCAGTCGGTTCTCCCGGCTGATAGTAGGTCCATGTCGAGGTGAGAGCCGCCGTGTCAGGATCCATGACCTCCTGGGTTTTCACCCATCCGTGGATCTGATTCTCGAAGGTGGTCAGCACGTCGGAGACGGTGCTCCATCCACTGGTGGCAGATGCCCGCTCCTCGATCATGCGATCATAAACACGGGTTCCCGGAGTCGGCTCGGTGACAAGCAGGGTCTCACGCCTCAAAGCATTGAAGGTCTGGCCGTCGACCGCCCCGCGTGCCAGAACCCGCGCGCCATTCTGGTCCTCGGTCTGTTCGTATCGGATCGTTTGGCCATCAAACGTCGAATCCATCCGAATCCCTCCCGCCGGGCCTGGATTGATCGCGGACAACTTGGTGGTGCGGATCACGGTGCTGGTCGCGTCGTCGGTCAGCGTGATGGTGAAGGCGTCTTCGCCTGAGACATCGGCCACGTCCATGGTGACGATCCCGTTCTCGACCTTGGTGATGAGTCCGCCGACTTTGGTGACGGTCACACTCGAAGGCACGTTGGCAAAAAGGCCCGCGCGTCCCGGGAAGGTGGCATCCGGCGCTCGGAAGACCAGTTCGCCACTCGCCATGCCGCCCGAGGAATTGGTGGTGGGGATGCTCGCGGTGAAGTTTGACGAGTCCTGGTTGGCCTGCACCTCGCCTGTGAATCGACACATTTCGGTGCATGCATCGCAGCCGCCTTTCAGGGAAATACTTCCGCTTTCACAGATACCGCTATCCGACCCTGATGAGCTTGAGGGAGTCGAAGAACTCGAGTCATCTTCACAACTCAGATGAATCTTCCAATTGTCGTACTCTTCAGCTTGGTCCGCGCTGAAAGTAAACGTCACCGGAAAAGTCTCCCCGGGTGAAAGCGGCCTGGTTCGAAGCTGATCCTCTCGACCGGTGTCTGCGGGCTCCGCCCAGACCTTGACACCGATCTTGAAGTCGCAATCGCCGCCGGTCTGTCCACGGTGAATAACCGTGACTGAGACGCTGTAGTTGCCATTTTCATCTTTCGTCACCTCACGAGGTGCATCAGGCACGGCGGGGTCCTCACCGTTGATGAGCAACTCAAGGCATTCGCAGCACCGCTTGAGCCCTGGATTATCGGTGTTCTTGTCGCTGATGGCGGTATCCTGAGCCGCGATGGGGAGGAGGAACACACTACCCAGGATAGCCAGAGCATGGCGGTGGAACCGCGGAAACGGGGTTCGGACGGATTTCATGGCGAAAGGTCGGATGGGAGTGAAGAAGATGTGATTGTTGAGAGAACGAGGCGCGGACTTCATGGTTCGATGAAGAGCTGGGTCCGGTGGCACAGGGTCGGATCGCCTGTCCCCGTCCATTCGTAGTAAACATGAGCGATGCCGTTGGCGTCGAAGTCCTCGGCCCGCAGATCAAGAATGGTGGAGCCGTTGGTGAAGAGGGCTCCCTGGGCGAAGGTCGTCATCCGGATGATGATCCCCGCCGGCAAATTGACTGCCACCACGGTGCTGCGCATGAGCCAGGTGCCGTCGTCGTAACGGTGGACGATCCGGGCATCCCGGGTCTGATCGACCCGGGCGACATCGAAGCCGTGGACGGTGCCGCGGGCGAGGATGGCGGAGGGAGCACCGTCGATGTCGCCCGGAAGCCGGGCGATCACATAACGGTTTCCGGCGGTATCGACCTGGACGTTGAAACGGCGCGGATCGACCTGCGGATCGGGCGTGGTTTCGGTGAAGATGACCGCGTCGTCGGCCTCAATCAGGGCGACGGGCCCGAGGACGGTCGGTGTCCATTCCCGAACAAGATGGGCCATGACGAGGTGCGATGCGCCGAAGTCGGCGGTGTGGACTTCCAGCGTGACCGTCGCGGTCTGGCCGTCGTGGGTGGCCACCAGGCTATAGCTCCCTGCGGTGGCGAAGGCTGCTGCAAAAGGCTGCCCGGAGGTGTGGCTGGTGTTCTGGTTGCCGTCTTCGAGCAGGGTGCCGTCGAGGGTGACGGTGAAGGCCCCGCCGTCGGCGGAAGCGCCGCTCCAGGCATCCAGCAGGAGTGAGTCGCCTGCGCGGATGTGCAGGGTGTCGTCGGGGAAGCCCTCGAAGAGATTGGTCGCCGTCCAGGTGATGGTGTGGCTTTCGGTGACCACCCCACCGAGGAAGCTGGCGTCGAGGGTGACGTCGCCATCGGCGGAGAGTGGCACGTCGGCGAAAAAGGAATCGTTGATGGACTCGCTGACCGGCACGTCGCTGGGCGTTGGGGCTCCGGGCATGAGCACGCTGAGCGTGGTGCTGGAGAGCTGACGGGTGATGCCCTCGATGGACACCGGCGAGGTGCGGCTGGCGGAAGGAATGCGCGTCAGTGCGTTGGCCGAGGTTTCATTGGTTTCGACCCAGTCGGGGATGCCATCGAGGTCGAGGTCGGTGCCTCCGAGGCGATTGACGACCACTGATTCGATGCGAAGGCGGCGGTCGGCTTGGAAGTTGTCGTGGAGAATGGTCAGCGTGTGGTTGCCCACCGGAAGCCAGGGCGTGATGGCGCGCATTTCCTCGGGATCGCCGTTTCGGGCATTCAGGGTTTCGCGGGCGAAGGGCGGATCGTCATCCAGCGAAAGGACCAGTGGCATGGGCTGGGTGATCCAGTCATCGGGAGTGACCAGGGCGGCGGACACGATGACCTCGTGCACGCCGGCTTCGGTGACGGCGAAGCTGTAGGTGATCTCGCCGCGGCGCTCGGCGGCGGTGAGCGAGTCGTCTTCATTGAGGGTCCACGAACCGGTGGCGGCCGTGTACTGCTCCAGCGGAGGCAGCGTGATGGCGACCGGGTCGAGGTTGTTGGAGATGTGGGGATCGGTCCCATAACGGCGCAACTCGGCCGAGTCGGACAGTCCGTCGCCATCGGTGTCGGCATTCAACGGATCGGTGCCCGCGTGGTATTCCTCCAGGTTGGTCAGGCCGTCGCCGTCGGGGTCGCCGTATTCCCCCTGGGTCGAATCGGTGAGTCCATTGTCCGCCGGGTCGAGGCCGTTGGCGCTTTCCCAGGCGTCCGGCAGGTTGTCGTCATCGAGGTCGAGGGGGTTGGGACGGTTGCCGAGGAAGGCGGAGGCGGGAATGACTTCCCGGGCCTGACCTGGCGCCTGCCAGGCGAGGGAAACGTGGGCGTCGCCGCTGGCATTGCTCCAGCCCTGCTTGTGGAGGACTTCGATGTAGTACGGCTGGCCGGCCACAAGCTGGGTCACCGCGCTGCGCTGGGAGAGCGTGCGGTCGAACTCGTAAGGAGCGCCCCAATCATAGGAGGTGCTGATCGCTTCGTTGTAGGCCACGAGGTGCTTGCCGAATCGATCCGCACGGGCCTGCGACTCGCCGTGGGGCGTCACGGTGGCATCGGCCAGCCAGAGTTGGACCTCGTCATTGCCGGTGATCCAGAAGCGGTAGGGGCCGGTCGTCGGCGCCACGAGGAAGCCACGGTATCGCACGCCGTACTGGGTCCCGAAGGTCGCGTCATCCACGCCCGGCGCGTGGATGGTTTCATTCGGGAGGTCGTGGAAGATCGGACTGGAGGTCAGCACGGACACCGCCCCGCCGGAGATGCCATCGGCGGTCCAGGTTTCCCGCGTGATGCCGTTGCCGAGATCTTCGGCGGCCAGGGGGTCGGAGTTGTAGGCATACTCGGCGAGGTTGGGGATGCCGTCCTGATCCGGGTCGCCATACTGGGACAGGGCGCCGGGCAGGCCGGACTGATCAAGTCCGGTCGATGCCTCCCAGGAGTCGGGAAGGTTGTTGTCATTCAGGTCGTCGGAATCGACCACCGGGTAGCTCAGGGCGCTGGTGGGGATCGACTCCGGTGAGGATCCGCCGGGCGGGGTCCAGCCGAGGTCGAGGTGCCCGATTCCCGCGCCATTCATGAGCTGGGCCTCGATGTAGTAGGAGACCCCGGCCTGGAGGGGGATGGCAGCGGAGGTTTGCGTGCCGAATTTGTCCCACTCCTGGGGATCGGTCGGTCCCAGATTCCACGCGATGCGCTGCTTGCCGAACCGCGAGTCATCCGCGGAAAGCCACAGCGCGGCGTTCTGCGATCCGGCCACATGGAAGAGATAGTCGCCCGTGACGTCCGGAGTGAGCAGTCCCCGGATTCTCACACCGGCGGGCGCGGCGACACCGGCCACGCCGGAGGCGACCACCCGGCTCGCTTGATCCGGAGAGCGAAGCGAGATGCCTTCCTGCTGGAGAAGTTCGAGCGAGGAGAGAGGTCGCAATCCGAGCCAGGTCTCGACCAGGATGCCCTCGTCACTGACCTCGAAGGTAAAAGGTTCACCTTGATGCGGCGTGCCGGTGGGCGAGCCCATCAGGTAGGAATCGATCCGGCCGTGATAAGTCCCCTCGGATGGAGCCGTGTAGAGGAACGAGGTGAGGTTCAGACCATCCGGATCCGCATCGACGAGCTTGACGAGGCTGTTGGCATCGGGGCCGATCCAGACATCCACCCACACGTCGTTCCCGGAGCCGGGCAGCAGGTTGGTCCACGTCAGCATGACCGACTCGCCCGGCACGACATCCAGCGCCGTCGGGACCGGTCCCACCGGAACCGGCGGGTTCGCCGCCTTGAACTCCGCCGCAACCGTGGTGACATCCGTTTTCGCGGTGTTGAAACCGAAGTTGTTGGACGACACGTAGTTGATGGTCGAGGCCGCCACCGCGTGCCCGGCCCAGGTCGAGATGCGAATGCCGGCAAGCGTGACCGCCTGCGAGGGGGAATTCGCCGTCACCCCCGGCAAGGGGGTTGCGGTGTTGCCGTTTCCTCCCATGCCGAGGGCCGAGATGACCATCGAGCCGTAGTCCGAGGTCCCCAGCGGGACCGTCGAGGCGGCCGAGACCTTGGCGGTCGAGCCAATCCCCGAGGCCGTGCCGGAAAGTCCGATCGCGGTGGCAACCCAGTTGTTGCCGACGCAGGTGACGTTGATGGTGCCGGCTCCGGAATGGTTGCCCGGATCATCGAGATACCAAACCGACGAATGGGTCTGACCGTGGCCACCCGAGCCGATGGCCACAGGCAGTTGCTTGACGCCAAGCGTCAAGGCTTGCCCGTTGTAGGTGACTCCCGTGCAGTCTCCTGTTAGATTCCCGGAAAAATTGTGCTCGCCGGAGACGACGACCACCAGCTTGTCGGAAGCCGAAGCATCATACGTCCCGGGGGAATTGGTGCGCGTCCACGATGCATTCCCGTCCGCCGTGATGGTCGCGTGGGCGATGGTGCAAAGTGACATCTGGCCACCTGCGAGCAGGGCGGCGATCATCGGGCGGTATTTCATGGCGAAGGAGGCTTGGGAGTTCAGAACGGAACGGGTTCGGGAGCGTCCGGGTTGGATATCCGATGGCGGATCGAGCGCAGGGCGGGATCGGCCGCCTGGGCGAGGCGCGAGCTTTCGCCAGACAATTCCTCGAGTTCGGCGCAGTCGGCCCCGGTGCCGTGGTGCCCGATGCAGGCGATCGCCGCCTTGCGGACCGGGATGGGTTGTCCCTGATCGGTCGAAAGACGCCGGGCAAGAGGCAGCGCACTGGCACCGGCGGCGTGAAGCGCCGTCACCCGGACATCGATGGGACGACCGGAGTCCTCTGCGATCTCAAGGGCCCGCTCAATGGAACCGCCACGGGCCGGTGCGTCCTCGCCATCCCATTGCGTGAGAAGCGCCACCGCGGTGCCTGCAACTTCGCCATCGGTGGCGGCGGCAAGCTGCCTCAGATCCGCCTCCACCTGGTCGCCAAGCTCATCCGCAAGCTGGCCTCCCAAGCGCTGGAGCCCGAGGTGCTGCAGCGCATAGAGACGCATCGTCCGCTCGGGGGCGTTGAGCGCGAGATCGCGAAGCAGTTGGGTGAAGGCCTTCGGGTCGTTTCCGTATTGCAGGTTGTTGAAGGCGGAGTTGTAGATCCAGAAGCGGAACTCGGACGGCCAGTCCGCGTGACCTCCGTCGCGCAGCATCGCCAGCAGCCACTTTTCGTAGGAGGGCGAAAGCGCCACCCGACGGCGGGCCTGAGCGTCGAGCCAGACAACCGCCAGCTCACGCGTCACCTCGTCCCCGCCGGTTTCCGCAACGTGGCGCAGGAGCGCAAAGGACGGCTGCGGGTCTTCGAGATCCAGGCCCGGATCGGTCTGCGCGATCGTCGCGCGTGCCGCTGCGGGCGGAGGGTCGGCAGGCCATTGACGGAGCACGGCGACGATTCCCGCAATGACCAGCAAGCCACCCGTCAGCAGCAGACGCCGACTCGTCTTCGAGGCCTTGAGCGGCGGTCTCACGACGCACCCTCCTTTCCGGAGGGAGCTTCCACCTTGAGAAAGACGGCCAGCACCTGATCGCGGCGATCCGGGCTGTCGGTGCGCACCTGGAGCACATGATGCCCGGGCGATACCCCATCCTGAGGGGTCAGGCTCAACCGGTAATGGCGTCCGGCGACAAGGATTTCCTGCTCCAGCTTGAACTGACTTTCCTCCACGCCGACCAGCCCGGTGATCCGAAAGTCGGTCTTCGTGCCCGCCTCGATCTCGATGACCTTGGAAGAGCGATCGTCCGCCTCCCAGAGCAGATCCCGGGCTGACAGCTCGACGGTCGAAGGAATCGTCACCTCGGCCACCAGCTCGACGGGCTTCTCGAAGCCCACGAACCTCACATGCAACGACTTGCGGACGAGTCCCCGATACGGTCCGGGAGTGAACTTCGCCTCGATGGCTCCGGTTTTCCCCGGAGCGATCTCCACATCCCGGACCGCTCCGGCAAGACATCCACAGCCTTGCTCGAAACGCTCGACCACCAGCGGAATCTCGGTGCCGTTCGTGCACTTCCACTGAAGCGGTTCATTGATCGCATCCGGCTGGACCGTGAGACGCACCACCTTCGACTCAAACCTCACCCCGGATGCCACCGCCTTCCCCGCAAGCGCCAACGCAAGGGTGGCACCCGCCACCAGTCCGAGGGACGTCGCCCTCAAGCCGAACCTCCTCTCCCTAACAAGCCCGCAGGCTGACCGCTGACCGCTGACCGCTGACCGCTGACCGCTGACCGTTCAGCCGTAGCGTTGAAGTCGATGCCAAACGATCACTTATCATCAATTCAGACGTTCAAGCCTCATCGAGTTACACTTTCCCTTCTTCAAGACACAAGGATAAAGCATGGCATGGAAGCAATCATTTCGTGTCATCTTTGTCACCGTCCAGCAATCAGTCTTGGCATGCGCATTCACGGCATCGATGCCTTCGGCCATGGCAGGAAAACCCGGACTCCGCAATCTCCACGGCATGCAGGGCAGAACCAAGGGCGGACGCCCCGCGCCTCCGCCCGCCACACCTCGTGGCATCGCCGCTCAGGTCGAACACTTCCTCGACCGCCTCGCCGCCCTCAACCGCTCCGCAGCCACCATCGACACCCACCGCTGGGCGCTGCGGCAGTTCAGCCAATGGGCCGCCGCCGAGCGCCTCCACGACCCCGCCGCCCTCACCCGCGCCCACCTCGAAGACTACCAACTCTTCCTCCACCGCTACCGCAGCCCCCGCACCGGCCAGGCGCTCGGCATCAACACCCAGCTTGCCCGCCTCGGCTGCGTCCGCCGCTTCTTCGCCCGTCTTTGCCGCGACGGCCATATCCCCGCCAATCCCGCCGCCGACCTCGACCTGCCCCGCAAGCAGGCCCGCAAACTCCCCAAATCCCTCGCTCCCGCCGAAATCGAGGCGCTCCTCGCCCTGCCTGACCTCACCAGCCCCTTCGGCCTGCGCGACCGCGCCATCCTCGAACTCTTCTACGCCACCGGCCTGCGCCGCAGCGAAATGACCGGCCTCGACCACGGCGACTACGACCCGCACGCCCGCACCTTGCACGTCCGCAAGGGCAAGTTCGGCAAGGCCCGCCTGCTGCCCGTCGGCGAGCGCGCCGCCGAATGGCTCGAGCTCTTCCTGCGGGACGTCCGCCCGCACTTCGCCCACCTGCCCGGCGAGACCGCCCTGTTCCTGAGCGGCTACGGCACCCGCCTCACCCCCGCCTGGCTCGGCAACTGGGTAAAACAGCAGCTGAAGCGCTGCGGCATCGACAAGCCCGGCGCCTGCCACCTCTTCCGCCACAGCTGCGCCACCGACATGCACCGCGGCGGGGCGGACATCCGTTACGTCCAGGAAATGCTCGGCCACGAGCGCATGGAAACCACCCAGATCTACACCCACGTCCACATCGACGCCCTGCGCGACATCCACACCCGCTGCCATCCCCACGGCGGCCCGGGAGGGGGGCCGGGACACGTGCCGACCTTTCCCGCCGCCCCGCCCGAGGGAGAGGAACCCGGCGAGGCCCCGCCGCCGCCCTGCCCGCCACCGCCCTGCCCGCCACCAACCGAGCCAACCGAGCCAACCGAGCCAACCGAGCCAACCGAGCCAACCGAGCCAACCGAGCCTTCCGGACCGGACACCGGGGCCGAATTGACTGGTCCCGAACGCTCCCGAATGCTAACGCCTCGCATCATGTCGGCCATGCTTCAGAGGCGACCCGCGCCACCCGCCCCGGAGCGGGAGCGCGTCGCCGTCCCGGCATCGCAGACACCGCCCGAGGACGACCCACCCGCGGCCAGACCGGTCGGGCTCCCCAAACGCCCACCAAGCCCGGCAGGCGAAGTCACAAACTCTATCTCTCTAACCGTTAGCGACTTGCCCGAAATGGGCAAGGCCGACCGAAGCATGCGTGTGACGTATTACGGTTACCGCTATTACAACCCCGCGACCGGAAGGTGGCCATCAAGAGATCCCATCGAGGAGCTTGGATTTAATCTGTCTGTCGGAGGCCTTGTTGAGGAGATGGACCTCACAAATCGAGGTGAAGAGCCACTATACGTGTTCAACCTCAATAACGGGGTAAATCTTGTCGATTACATCGGTCTCTACAGCTGCTGTTATGGTTGTGGCAGGTGTGAAATCACCATCCGCACTCTTTCAGCGACTGGTCGGGCCATTCCTGGAGGGGTGAAAAGTGTCTACACAAACTATTGTCAGCCTGCCTCTGCGCCTGCAGCTTCAGCGAACTGCACGGATTGTTACGATGCGGTGTTTTGGACGCTCGACTTTCGCTGCAATGCCGAAGCAAAGGCCCGACAAGCTTCGGTAAACGCGATTGATCGTGCGCTTTGGAAACGGACACGTCGTGTTGTGACGTATCGATTCGTTCGGCAGATGGGCAAATCATGGTGTTTTCAATTCTGAACCGATGAAGGTTGAGTTTTCCTACATACTCGCTCTCTTTTTGGTTGTCGCTTCTTGCAAGAGATTTGAGGTGGATGTCGATGGCGGAGTGGATCATGGATTGCTAAGGGCACAGGCGCGGCTAGACCCGGCTCCTTCTTCGCCAACCGGCGACGTGCTCGTCAAAAACAGATCCTCCGTTGATCTAAAGTTTCAGATTGGGGACAAGACCTCCACTATCTCAAGCGGGGACGACCTCCTTTTTGTTGGAGTCGAGGATTTTACAAAGTTTGTTGCCAGTGTCCTTCAAAGGGACGGAAGGTGGTCACCAATGGCAACTGGGACCGTAGCACCTGAGTCTGGAAGTGAAATTCTGACCTTCACAGATGGGTAGGAGGAGGGTTGTTGAATCGGGGACCGGAGCCTGAGGGTTACGGTCCGCAGCACTTTTTGAACTTCCGGCCGCTGCAAAGCAACTCCGTGTCCGTCATTCAGCTGTGGGGCTGATCGCGGAAGCGGCTCGGGGGATGGCCGTAGCGATGCCGGAAGACCCGCGCGAAGTACTGGCTCGACTGGAAGCCGCAGCGGAAGGCGATTTCGGTGACGGGAAGGGTGGGTTGGTTGGCGAGCAACTCGGCGGCCTTGCGCAGGCGGCGGGCGGTGAGGTGTTCGACCGGCGATCCATTGGTGATCCTGCGGCAGTAGGCGGCGAATCGCGTGCGACCGAGGCCGCAGGCTTCGGCCATCGATTCGAGTGTCCAGGGCTCGTCGAGGCGGTCGTCGAGGGCCTCGATGAACAGGCGCACGGTCCGTTCGCTGCCGGACAGCTTGCGGTCGAGGGCCGGGCGGTTGGATTCCAGCAGTTCGGCCAGCCGCAGGAGCAGGTCGTTAATGAGAATTTTCAGCCGGGTGAGATTGGCCTCGCCGGTACCGCTGCCGACGGCCTGGTCGAGGCGGGCGAAGCAAAGGCCGAGTTCGGCGTCGGCCTGCCACACCGGTTGCTCGTTGTGGCGCAGCGTGTCGGTGAGCCGGTTGAGGACGGCCGGGGAAAGCAGCACCCAGGCCGGCCATTGCCACGGTTGGTTCGGGCGGCAGACACCGAGGTCGAGGATGAGCCACGAGTAGTGGCAGGCCGGCACGGTCGGATCCCCGACGCGATGCCGCTGCCACGGACGGGTGATCGTGACTCCACCGGGCACGACCTCGAGGGTACGGTCTCCCACGGCAAAGGGCAGGCGACCGGCGGAGAGGTAGCCGATTTCGATGCCCTCGTTGCAGTGCCAGTCGAGCCCCCAGTTCTGGGCGGTGTGGGCGTCCCACCAGCCGACCATGCGCAGCTCGGGCAGGTCGTCATCCGGCAGCCGTTGCCCGGGATAGCTGCCGCGGCCCAGCGCCTCAAGACGGACGTCCCCGCTGGTGGCGGCTCGCTTCAGCGGCTCGCAGGTGTCCACGCGGAAGTCCTCGCTGTCTTTCGAAAACCCGCTGCGACGCCTCATGTCAGATGTGCAATATTTACCAGTGACGAGGTTTGCAAGACCCGGGTCGGTGGACGGCGTAAACAGTGATGCATGATCGGCCTGCGTTTCTGCCTGACGCTGGCGCTGGCGGGAGTCGGCGTGGTGGCGGGAAAGGAACGGGTGCTGGTCTTGAGCGGGGCCAACAACCACGACTGGAAGCGCACGACGCCGGTGATCGTGGCGGCACTTGAGAAGAGCGGGCGCTTCGAGGTCGAGGTCGAGGAACGCGTGATGGAGATGGGCTCCGGGGCTTTCGCGGGCTATGCGGTGGTGCTCAGCAATTTCAACACCTACGGCAAGAACGCGCCCGAGCGGAAGGAATGGCCGGCGGCGACCCGGCAGGCTTTCCTCGAGCGGGTCGAGAAGGGCATGGGACTGGTGATCATCCACGCGGGCAGCTCGATGTTTTACAACTGGCCGGAGTTTCACACCCTGGCCTGCGGCACTTGGAAGAATGGTGCCACCCGCCACGGCGGCATCCACCTCAGTCAGGTGACCTTCACTGATTCGGATTGTCCGATCACCGGGGGCCTTGAGCCGTTCTGGATCCGCGATGAATTCTGGGAACGGATCGCGGTGGCGCCGGGTGCCCGGTCGCTGGCCCGGGTGACCCCGGACCCGGGCCATGGCGGCAGCGGGAAGCCGCAACCGGTCATCTTTTGCACCGAGTACGGGGGAGGGCGGGGCTTCGCGCTGTTCCTCGGTCACGACGCGGCGGTCATGCGGAATGCCGCCTGGGAAACCCTGCTGCTGCGCGGCACCGAGTGGGCCGCGACCGGAAAAGTCACCATCCCTCCGGCCGCGAATTGGCCGGTCACCCGGGAAGACGCCTCATCCACCACAACATCAACCCCGTGAACCCATGAAAATCGGCTGCTTCGCCCTCATCCAACCCTTCTCGCCCATGCGGCGGCAGTTCGAGCTGATCCGCGAGATGGGCTTCGACTTCGCCGACCTCACCGACAACCACGACGGTGCCACACTCGGCACCGAGTATGGCTTCTCGGCCTCGTTCAGCCTCGACTCGCATCCGACGACCATCCTCGACATGGTCCGTGAGTTCGACCTCACGCTGACCAGTGTGTGCGCCCATGCCAACCTGCTCGATCCGACCGCGCCCGACCGCTACGGCACGGCGCAGATCATCAAGGCGATCAAGCTGGCCCACTTCCTCGGGGTGAAACAGGTCATCACCACCGAGGGGGATCCGAAGACCGATTTCGGGCATGCCCTGAGTGACGAGCAGCGCCTTTTCAGCATCCGCGAGAAGCTTCACGAACCGATCCGCTGGGCCGAGCAGTTTGGCATTGAGTTGCTGCTCGAGCCGCATGGGATCCTGACCGACACGGTCGAGGGCATGACGCGCATCCTCGAGGCGCTGGGCCACGAGGAAACGGTCGGCATCAACCTCGATACCGGCAACTCGTGGCTCGGCGGTGGTGACCCGCTGGAGTTCGTGAAAACCTTCGGCTCGCGCATCAAGCACGTCCATTGGAAGGACATGCCCGAGGAATGGCTGCCGCAGCGTGGCAAGGTCTTCGGTTGTGGCATGGGTCTCATTCCGCTCGGGGACGGGATCGTGGGCATCGAGGCCATCGTCAAGGAGCTGCTGGCCACCGGTTTCGATGGCCCGACCACCCTTGAGATTGCCGGTGAGGAAGCCGTGAAGGTTTCCGCCGAGCGCCTGCGCGAATGGTCCGCCTGATCTCTTGCCACCTTCATTCGACTTCCCATGAAAACGCACATCTCCACCAGCCGCCGCCGGTTCCTCGGGGGCATCCTCTCTGCCGGCGTCACGCCGATGATCGTCCCGAGCCGTTTGCTGGCCTCGGACACCGCGCCTTCGAATCAGATCTGCCTTGGCCACATCGGGGTCGGTGGGCGGGGGACCGCATTGTTGAGGAACTTCGTCTCCGCCAAGCGTGCGCGCTCGGTGGCGGTGTGCGATCCCTACGCCGAACGTCGCGAACGGGCGGCGGGGATGATCAAGGAGGCGCAGGGCGAGGCACCCAAGCTCTACAACGACTTCCGCGAACTACTGGCGGACGACTCGATCGATGCGGTGGTGCTCGCCACGCCGGACCACTGGCACGTGCCGATCGGCCTTGAAGCTGCGAGCGCGGGGAAGGACATCTATTTCGAGAAGCCGCTGGGCTACACGCTGGAGCAGAACCGCGCGATGGAGGCCGCGATCCGGAAACACGACGTGATTTTCCAGTATGGGACCCAGCAGCGGAGCCAGGAGATCACAAAGCGGGGGATCGAGCTGGTGCTCAACGGCTACATCGGCGAACTGAAGGAAGTCCACGTCTGGGCACCGGCAGGGCAGGGTGGAGGCTCGACCGAGGAGATCCCGGTGCCGGAGGGCCTCGACTACGACCTCTATCTCGGACCCGCTCCGTTGAAGCCCTGCACCAAGGACCGGATCACCAGCAAGGGGTCGTGGTTCTGCCGCGACTACGCGCTCGGGTTCATCGCCGGCTGGGGTGCCCATCCGCTCGATTTCGCGGTGTGGGGTCTCGACTACGACCAGCAGGGTCCGGTGAAGTTCAAGGGCGGGGGCAAGTTTCCGCCGAAGACGGATCTTTTCAACGCCTGCACGAATTGGGACGTCGAGATCGACTTCGGCGGCAAGGTGGCGATGCGCTTTGTCAGCAGCGACCTGAAGCAGAAGTTGGCGGGTGGCTATCTCGACAAGATTCCGGGCGACGGCACGACCTTCATCGGCAGCGAGGGTTGGGTCAGCCTCAGCCGCGGCTCGGCCCAGGCCAGCAATCCCGAGTGGCTGCGGATGCGCCAGTGCGAGGGGGACCGCCGCGTGCACTACCGACCGAACTACTACCACGGCTTCATCGACACCGTGCGCGAGCGTGCGCCCTCGGTCGGGCCGATCGGCGAGGCGGTCCGCTCGGATGCCTTGAGCCACCTTTCGATCATGGCGATCGAGGCGGGCGAGGAAGTTGTGTGGGATCCGAAGGGTTACCGCATCGTTTCCCCGGAGTCGCTCAACGGGAAGATGAGCACGGAGATCCGCGGGGATTGGCGCCAGAGCTGATGTCATGAAAGCCTTTGCGCTGGCCTTGCTCGTTTGTCCGCTGGTGGCCGCGGAGCCGGTCTGGAAACAGGACGGCAACCGTTCGGTTGAGCTGGGCGGGGACGACGGGAAGATCGCCCGGTTCGTGCTCGATGCCGCACCGCGCGATCCCCACTTCGACATCCTCGCGACGGCGGACGGGCGCAATACCGTGTGGGTGTCGCCGCCGGATCACATCTGGCACTACGGCCTGTGGTTTTCGTGGAAGAAGATCAACGGCGTGAACTTCTGGGAGACCGACAAGGAGTTTCGGCAACAGGGCCGCAACGAGATCCACGATCCGTCGATCGAGGTCGGTCCGGACGGCGCCATGGCCACGATTCGCTACCGCGAGCTTTCCCATCCCGATCCGGAAGGGTCGGCGGTGCTCGAGGACCGGGTCACGATCGAGATCACCCGGCCGACCGGGGATGCCGGTGTGAAGGTCGAGTGGCGGATCAAGACCACGGCGCTGGCGGAGGTGGTGCTGGATCGCACGCCACCGCCCGGCGAACCCGGAGGGCGCGACTGGGGCGGCTACGGCGGATTTTCCTGGCGTGGCGCGAAGGATTTCAAGGCGGTGGGTTTTCTCGACAGCGAAGGCCGGCGGGACGGGGCCGCCCACCGGGAGCATTCGGACTGGGTGAACGTCTCGGGTTCAATCGAAGGCCGGCCCGCCGGATTGCTCATCGTCGACGATGCGGGCAATCCGCGCCATCCCCCGAGCTGGTATGTCACCGGTCGCCCGGACCTGCCCTTCTGGTATGCCAATTCGGCGCTGCTTCAGGAGGAACCGTTGAAGATGGGGAAAGGCGAGTCCTTTACCCATGTCTATCAGGTGATGGTCCACGACGGTCGCTGGGACGCGGCGCGTTGTGCGCGCGAGGCTGGTGGTGATGAGGCGGACGGGGAGTAGATTGACCGTTTCTTTCACCCGTCAGCACCTGGCGACGACGAAGACCAAAGCTTGGATGACGCTTGTCGTGACGCAGCACCAGAAATCGTAGGAGGGACTGGTTCTCTTCGAAAATTCAGTGGTAAGGGAACGATCTGAGGGAAGCCCGCCTGCGGATATCTCCCTCCTCAACAAAGTGGAACCTACGCGGGTTCTCAATGACCTTTGCCGCAGTTGCCTCCGCTTCCTCAAAAAAACGATTCCCGAGCTTTGTGCCCCCCTCCGACTCGTAGTAGGAGATCGCTGCACTGAGATCCTTCTGGACCCAGCGGTGGTAGATGACCTGCATGGATCAGCGCCCCAAGCCCTGCTTGATCTCTTCCCAAGTGCGTCCGGCAGCAGGGTCCTCGTCGAGTTCCCTTGAGCGCCGCCGGGCTTCCGCAAGTCCGTCGTCATCTTCCACAAGCACAGCCGGTAGCGAGCCAAGAAGTTCCGCTGCGAGGGCGGCTCGATCGGAATCGGGGAGTTCGAGGGCGCTCTCCTGAATCTCCTTCAGTTTCATGAGCGCATTACCGTTAATGTTGCGGACCCGCACCGCCTTTATGGCCGCGCGCCGAGCGGAAAAGATAGAAACCCGTGTCCGCGTAGGTAGTCATCGGTCGCCCCTGGCGTCGTGAACCAGATCCGTTGCCGTGGATTCCAGCACTTGGTCCCCGTAGATCCCCCTCAAGCGGGCGGCGAAATCGGGCTTCTCCACCGGTCCGCGACGCCCGGCCGGGGAGAGGACCGCCACGGGTTGATTGCGACGCCGCACTTCGATGGTCTCACCGGACTCGACCCGCGCCAGGACCTTGCGGGTCTCGTGCTTGAGTTCGCGAATGCTGGTTCGTTTCATGTGTGACCCAAAAGGTGGGTCAATGACGAACCCGTCGCACGGATCGCTACACGGTGGCCTGCCCGGCGGTGGCGGGCATCGTGGTGGCGGGCATTTTTCCCTTCGGCTCCGGCAGTTCGTCGATCGGCCGGGTGAAGGCGTTTCTGAGCTCCAGCCAGAGCCAGGTGCGGATCCCGCGCAGGATGTGGCCCATGACCTTCGGGCCGCCGACGAAGGAGATCTTGATGTACATCCGCTCGTTGAGGTTGTGGCGGCCGTAGGTGCCGTTGGCGATGCGCTTGCGGGCAAGGCGCTCGAAGCGGCGGTTGTAGAAGGCCATGAAGCGGGCGAATCCCGCCCCGATCGGGCCGTCGTAGGGCATCTTCGAGAACTCGCGGTCGGTGAGGCGGTAGACCAGCTGCACCGGGCCGATGAAGTAGGTGCCGATATCGAGGTGGAAGGCCGCGCGCATCAGGTCGGCATCGCCGAGATACTGGTATTTGTTCCGGTAGAGCGCGTTGAACCAGCGGTGGTACGATTGTCCGAACTGCTTGTTGTGATGCGCGAGATCCATCTTCACGCAGTCGCCCCCCAGGGCCTTGAGGATGATCTTGTGGGCGGCGTAACTCCCATGGGCGCAGTAGTCGAGGCCCTGCGAGTAGAGGGGATCCATGAAACCGGCGGCATCGCCGGCACAGACCCATCCGTCGCCACAAACCTCGGTCGAGTAGTAGGGCAGGTTCTTGTAGATCCGCGCATCGTACTCCACCGGCTCGGCATGCTCGAACATCAGGCGTCCGATCGGGTGGGTCTTGAGGTGCTCGAGCACGCGCTGGCCGACCGGGCCCTCGGAGGGCGGGGTGAAAAGCCGCTCGTCCCAGGTGACTCCGGCGGAGAACTCGCCGTTCGAAAGGGGGATGATCCATGACCACCAACCGCGGCCCATCAGGTGGTTCGTCGCGCTGCCGCGGGAGACCGCCGGACCGTCCTTGAGGGCGGGAGCGAGTTGGCGGGCCTCGTTGGAGTCGATGTCGCGGACATTGCGGAACCGGACCCACATCGAGTGAACGGGATGGGCGTCGAGCGACCGGATGGTGCCGCGCTTGCGGCCGATCATGGCGGCCTTGCCGGAGCAATCGGCCACCCAGTCGGCCCGGATGGTGCGGGTCTCGCCGTCGGCCTTGAAGGTCAGCGTGTTGTTGCCGGCGCCCCCGAGTTCGAAGCTCTTCACGGTGGCGGGCCTGATCAGCTCGCAGCCTTCCCCGACGGCGGTCTCCAGCATGTGCTGGTCGAGTTTCGAGCGATCGAGCTGGTAGGTCGGGAAACGCGCCTGGGAGAAGGGGCCGATCTCGGTGCACGCGTTGGGGCAGTCGTTGTCGCCGGAGTTGAACCACATGCGCAGTCCGTGCTTCTGGAAGTGCTCCCGGGAGAGGTAGTGGGAGAACCCGAGCACCTTGGTGAGGAAGCATCCCGACACTTCCGAAGTGGATTCGCCGATCTTGCGATCGAACACCTCGGTCTTCTCCAGCAGGAGAATGCGCGTTTCGGGACGGGTCCGCTTGAGCAGCAACGCGAGTGACGACGCGGAGAAGGAGCCTCCGATGATGACAAGATCGTAGTCGGTGGGGGGCATCTCGGCGGGCGCTACCATGACGGACACCATCTTAGGCCCCATCGCCAAGGGCGCAAGCGGGAGTGCGTTTGGCGGAGGAAGAGAAAAGGCCCGCCGGTCCGGCGGGCCTTGGGTGGGTCATTCGGAATCCCCGGCGTTCCCGTCCTGGTCTTCGTCGCCGGTCTCTTCTCCATCGTCCCCTTCTTCCGGAAGTGGCGGGATGGCGATCGGCGGAGTGACCGCCTGTGCAGGGCGGCGGGCGGGGGCGGGGGTCGGGTTGGTGGGTTGGAGCATGGGCGGTACGCCGCCGTTTCCGGGAGTTCCGGCATTTCCAGGCGAGGCGGAGTCGGCGGGAGGTGCCGACTTGATCAGTCCGGTGCGGTCCTTGAGCAGGGCATCGACGGTGAACTTGGTCACGCGGAAGGTGCGTCCCTCGAGTTGCTTGGCGACTTCCAGCTTCTCCTCGAGTTCCTTCTTCCGGGTCTCGAAGGCTTCCTGGGCGTCCTTGGCCTGCTCCTCGGTCTCGTCCTCGGCGGGCTTGCGCTCGTCGGGGATGTCGGCGGTCACGACGACGTTCAGCAGGTAATCCTCGCTGCCGTCCTCGGGGCCGAAGGTCACGTTGTAGGTGAAGCCCTCGAACGTCTCGATCACCGCCTGCTGACGCTGCGGCTTGAGCCAGGCCGCCTCGACTTCATCGGCCGGGACCAGATCCTCGAAGCGGGCGTAGGAGAAGAGGTTTTTCAGCGGATTGGTGGCGGCGGTGTCGAGTTCCTCGTTGTCCTTCCGGCCTTCGAACTCGAAATCGCCGTCTTCGTCCACGCGGGTGAGCTTCCACTCGGTGGTGTTCTCATTGCCCGGCTTGCTCAGGGTGATCGACTGGATCTTCTCGACCCGCAGGAAGTCCTCGTCGAGCCACGAGCTGGGCTCGGCCGAAAGCATGGGGAACAGTTCGCTGGTGACGTAGATGCCGGAGGTGTCGGCATGGTTGCGGACGAAGCGCCCGGTGGCGCCGCCGCCGCCGAAGGGACTCATGGGGTTGGCGGCACCCTCGGTGTTCTTGCCGAAGCTGAGGCGGGCGAGTTCGGTGCCGGCATCGTTGGAGAGAACCAGGTCGATGCCGTGCTCGTCCGCTTCCTCCGCCTCGGGGTCCATGCCGAAACGCGGGGCAAACTCGGGGTCGGCCTCGATGCCCTGGGTGACCTTGACCTCCGCGATCGTGCGGAGGAGTTGGTTGACGTCGCTGACGTTGGCCGGGTAGTCGTCGCGGTTGCTGACAACCCACTGACCATCGGTGCGCTTCAAGCTCACCGAGTCTTCGGCGCCGGTGATGGTCATGGCGGCGACCTCGGTCGGCTTGAAGTCCGCGAGCAGGGTTTCACCCCGTTCGCGCTCGGTGGTGCTCTGATAGCCGTCGGACTTCGAGGAATTGACGATCGCGAGGGCGGCGACGAGGGCCGCGGCGACGATCCAGAGGACGATGACTTGCTTTTTGTTCATGGTCTTGCGGATGGGGAAGGGGTTTCAGCGGGCGCGGGTGCGGGTGCGGCGGGCGGTGAACAGCCCGAGTCCAATGAGGAGGATGGCCAGGGGGACCCCGGCAATGTTCCAGGTGATGATTTTCGCGGCGATCGCGTCCTTGTCGCGGCGAAGTCCCTTCTGAAGCTCGCGGATCTGCTTGCGCGCGTCGACCTCCTGCTTGCGGAGCTTGCGGATCTCCTCTTCCTGTTCGGGCGAGAGATACATTTCGGTGCCCTGGGTTTTCTGCGCCTGGAGTTCGTTGAGGCGCCGCTGGGCCTCCTGGGCTTCCTCTTCATACTCCTGGATTTTCTCCCCAACCGCCTGGTTGGCGTCGGCCTCCATCTCCCGGAAGACCGTGAAGGGCCGGCTGGTCGCCGCGCGGCTGCGGGACCCGATCAGGTGCGGCGAGCCCGCCGCCTGGTCGATGAGGTTGAAGAACAGCGAGGAGTTGCCGTTGATCGGCTGGGCGAGCTGGAGGTTGCCGAGCCGTTGCACCTGATAGGCGAACTGGTCGTAGAAGGCATCGACGTCCGAGATGAGGAAGACGTTTCCGGGCTTGGTGGCCTTGGTCAGGTGCGTTGGAGCGTCTTCCGCGCCATTCCCACCGTCATCGGCTCCACCGTCCTCGGATGCTTCTCCCGAGTCCGGAGATTCCTCTTCGCCGTCCTCCTCGTCGGCCGGAGCCGCCGGGTCGCCGTCGGGAAAGGCGGTCGTGAACTCGCCGCTCAGATGCGTGACGAGATCGTAGGACTTGGCATCGGGGCGGAAGCGGGTGATGAGCGTCGGGTCGAGACGCGAGGCGGGCATGTTGTCGATCAGGCCGGACTCATCGGAGGCCTTGACCAGCGTGTTCACGGTCACGCCGCCGCCGCCGGATTTCACCATGCCGCCGGGGAGGAAGAAGGTCACGCTGGCGAGATCCTTGGTGACGATGCTGTCCTCCTGGGGCATCCCCTCCTGAGGCACCGTGAGGACCGCGAGTCCGGGACGGTTCTGATTCATCATCGTCTGGTAGCGGCCGTCGCCCACGGTCTGGGTGGTGGACATCTCGATTCCCCATGCTTCGAGCAGGGTCGGCAGGGTGGATGAGGTCGGAGCGCCGCCGCCGCCCATCATCGGGTTGCCGCCACCGGTCATCTGGGCGGCCACGGAGAAGGGATCGATGCAGGCGATCACCGTGCCGCCCTTGAGCAGGTACTGGTCGACCGCGAACTCGGCTTCGGGCGTGATCCCGGCCGGGTGGATCAGCAGGACCACCTTGTATTTCTCGGCGTCGATTTCGCCGGGGGTCATGGTGAGGTCCTCGACCTCGTAGTTCTGCTCGAGCTGGTTGTAGATCACCCACGGCTGGCTCGGACGCTGGCCCGGCATGGTCGGGGGACCGCCGGCGAGTTCGAGGGCCGACATCACGCCGATGACCGGCTTGCGGGTGGCGCTGACCTCCGCGATGGCCCGGGAGATCTGGTATTCGAGCATCGTCTCGTCCTGGGGATTCAGGAACGGGATGGTCGTGGTGCGGTCGAGGCAGGAAACCGCCATGCCGAGGTAGACGTTCTCGTTGTTGATCGTCTGGCCGTTGATGCCGTCCAGGTTGGCGGCGTCCTCGGCGTCGGTGTCCGGTTCCGGGTCGAGGTTTTCGACGCGCAGCTTGCCGTCGGTCGAGAGGCTCTCGTATTCCGCGAGGAGGTCGTCGACCCGCCGCATGTGGAGCTTGAGGTCCTCCGGCATGTAGGCGGTGTTGCGCGACGCGTAGTAGCGGATCACCACCGGGGCGGCGAGTTCCTCGATGATCTTTCCGGTGCCTTCCGAGAGCGTGTGGATGCGGTCCTCGGTGAGGTCGAGGGTCTTGTGGCCGATGCCGAGTGAGGACACCAGCATGTTGCCGGCGATCACGATGACGAGCAGCGCCACGATCGCGAGGATCGCGCGGCTGACGGGGTGGAGGGTCTTGTCTTCCTGGCTCATGATGAAAGATGGTGGATGGAAGATGGTGGATTCGGGATGGAAGAATCAGGAACGTTTCGCGGAAAGGATCGCGCTCGTGCCGAGCAGCGAGGCGACGATGATGGAGGCGAACCAGATCAGGTCCTGGAGGCGGAAGGCGCCGCGGGCCAGCGAGAGGAAGTGGTCCCACACGCCGAGCGCGGTGATGGCGTCCTTGACCTCCGGCGAGAAGGTCTTCGAGTACTGCCGGACGAAGGGATCGAAGGTCGCGAAGACGAGGCCGATGCAGATCGCCGACGAAACGATCAGGCAGATGACCTGATCACGGGTGAAGGCCGAGACCAGCAGGGTGATCGAGAGGAAGGTGCAGGCCAGCAGGTAGGCCCCGATGTAGCCGGAGAGGATCGCGAGGTTGTCGGGTTCGCCGAGCCAGTTGACCGTGATCCAAATCGGGAAGGTCAGCGTGATGGCGATGAACCAGACGGTGGCCGCCGCCTTGAACTTGCCGAGGATGACCGACCACAGGGAGATCGGGTAGGTGCCGATCAGCTCCACCGTGCCGGTGCGGAGTTCCTCCGACCACAGGCGCATGCCGACGGCCGGCACCAGCACCATCAGGACGAAGGGCAGGTAGAGGAAGAAGGAGTAGGTCAGCGAGGCGTCACCCGCTTCGATGAAGTTGCCGAGGGTGAAGGCAAACACCATCGAGAGCAGCAGGAAGATGATGATGATGGCGTAGGCGATGGGCTGGCTGAAGTAGCTGCTCAGCTCACGCTTGTAGATGGTCCAGACGTCTTTCATGGTAAACTGAAATGCTGAAATGCTGAAATGCTGAAACGGGAGTGCTCAGGCGGCGTCCTCTTCGGGGGCTTCGGGTTCGGTGTCGCGGGTGGTGACCTGGCGGAAGAGATCGGTCAGCGAGCCGGTGCCCGACTTCGCCTTGAGTTCTTCGGGCGTTCCGTCGACGACGATCTTGCCGCGGTCGACGATCACCGCGCGGGTGCAGGCGGCCTCGACCTCCTCGAGGATGTGGGTGGAGAACAGGACGACCTTGGTTTCGCCGAGGCGGCGGATGAGCTGCCGGACTTCGTGCTTCTGGTTCGGATCGAGGCCGTCGGTCGGCTCGTCGAGGATCAGCACCTCGGGATCGTGGAGCAGCGACTGCGCGAGGCAGGTGCGGTGTCGGTAGCCCTTGGAGAGGGTGTCGATGGACTGGCGGGCGACACTTTCGAGGAAGCAGGTCTCGATGGCCTTGTCGACGGCCTCCTTTTTCGCCGCGCCCGAGAGGCCGCGGATCTCGGCGCCGAAGTTGAGGAACCCGGTCACCGTCATGTCGTTGTAGAGCGGGGCGGACTCGGGAAGGTAGCCGATGTGACGCTTGGCGGCCTTCGGGTCGTCGATCACCGAGGTGCCGCAGATCCGGATGCTGCCGGAGGTCGGCGGGAGGAATCCGGTGACCATCCGCATCGTGGTGGATTTGCCGGCTCCGTTGGGTCCGAGGAATCCAAGCACCTCGCCCTTTTCGACAGTGAAGCTGAGGTGATCGACGGCCAGTTTGGAGCCGAAGCGTTTCGTGAGGTTCTCGACTTCGATCATGGTGAAATGAGTTTCAGGCTTTATGCGTCCGACGTCGGCCATAGCGACACCGGCGAGCGGGGCTGTTTGAAAAAAGCCGCGGAGGACTTTTGGCAAGGGAAAAGCTCGATTTTGCGAAGGAGCGGACTCGCCGGGCGAAGCGGCCCGGGCAGTGCCATCGGCCCCGGGGTCAAGAACTCCGAAGCTGTGCGCCACGGCTTTGCGGTTGAGGCCGGGGGGGTGCGCGGCTAGGGAAGGCGGTGATGATCGCCGATGAGGTCGAGCTGAAGCTGGAGTTCGAGACCGCTCCCTTCCTGCACTCGCTGTTTGCCAACGACACCGGCGAGCTGCGCTTTCTGGAGGAGGCATTGGGCGTCCGGACCGTGACCCGCGACGGCTGGTTGCTGGTCGTCGGTCCGCCCGAGGGGGTGGAGTCGGTGCGGCGGATTTTCGCCGACCTCGAGCAGGCCAAGCGGGGTGGGGCCGAGATCACGGCGAGGGATTTCCGGCTGGCGGTGGAGGTCGGCCGGCGGGGCGGGGAAACGGGAGTGAGCGAACTGACCGGAGTCCGTCTTCTCGGACGGCGCGGGCGCAAGCCGGTCGTGCCGAAGACTCCGAACCAACTCGAATACCTGCGGACGATCGAGTCCAGCGACGTGACCTTCGGGCTCGGCCCGGCGGGTACCGGAAAGACCTATCTGGCGATGGCCATGGGGCTTTCGATGCTGAAGGAAAAGCGGGTCCACCGGGTGGTCCTGACCCGGCCGGCGGTCGAGGCCGGCGAGGCGCTCGGTTTCCTGCCGGGCGACCTGCGGGAGAAGGTGGCCCCTTACCTGCGACCTCTCTACGACGCCATCCACGACATGATCGGCGCCGACGAGGGCGAGCGCTACCTGGAGGACGGCACGATCGAAATCGCGCCGCTGGCCTTCATGCGGGGACGCACCCTGGCCCGGAGTTTCGTGATCCTCGACGAGGCGCAGAACACCACCCGTGAGCAGATGTTCATGGCGCTGACCCGTCTCGGAGAGGAATCGCGGATGGTGGTGACCGGCGATGCCTCCCAGGTGGATTTGAAACCGGGAGTGCCGTCGGGGCTGGGCGAGGCGGTCCGGGCGCTCGAGTCGGTGAAGGGAATCGGCTTCGTCCGGTTCAGCGGAGAGGACGTGGTGCGGCATCCGGTGGTCGGACGCATCATCGAAGCCTACGAGTCGGCCCGCTCGACGAAATTGAAGTAGCGCGTCAATCTGACGCGCCCCTTGCTTTTGCCGATTGCCAAGCGGGCGGTCATCCGATACTCAGCCGCTGTCGAGGGGCGTGCCGGATCACGCCCCTCCGGCGTCTCCGGACGCCCATCGGAGTTCACTCTTTTGCCTGTGGGATTCATCGACGCATTCAAACGCTGGCGCCTCGCCCAAAGGGGTCTTTCCTCGGGTAAGAAGCGCCGGGTGCAGAACGACGATTCTGTATCCGTGTCCCTCGACCGTTCGCCGTGGGTTCGTTTTTCGCTGTATCTGATCTTTTGCGCGTCCGCGGGTGTGCTGGTGATGCGGGGAGTGATCGCCGCCACCGGCGACGGCCAGGAACCGCTGACCGCCGGCTTGTATGCCTTCTTCCTGGCGTTGAGCGCCGTGACGGTGATCGAGCTGAATCACCCCGCGGTGATCGAGCGGAACGGGCGGGTGATCCTGCTGCTCGCCGGAATCCTCGCCCAGCTCGGCCTGATCCATGCGGTGAGCCTGATCGTGAGCCTCAACCAGCTTCCGACCGGTGTCGGTCTGCTACTCACTCCCTTCGTCGTCGCCCCGATGGTGCACGCGGTGTTGCTGGGTGCGCGCTCCGGGGTTTTCTCGGCCGTGTATGTTTCCCTGCTCGGGACCCTGCTGGTGCCGGATGAGGGAAAGGCCCTGTTCCTGACCGTGAGCCTGCTGTGCGGTCTGGTCGCGGCGCTGGCCCTGCGCAAGACGCGCCGCCGCTCGCAGCTGCTGCGCGCCGGTCTCTACTCGGGCCTGATGGCCATCATCCTCGCCTCGGTCTTCGGGGTGATCGATTATGCCAATCTCGCCGGGGTCGATGCCATGAACGGTTGGAAGTTGTTCGGCCTCGCAGCCGGATCGGCGCTCGGTGTCGGGATCGGCACCGCGCTGCTGGTGGGCGGGGTGCTCCCGGTGCTGGAGGGGATCTTCCGGCTCACGACCGACATCAGCTGGCTGGAGTTGAGCGACCTGAATCACAAGCTGCTGCGGCAGATGCAGCTGGAGGCTCCGGGAACCTTTCACCACAGCCTGGTGGTGGCGTCGCTTGCCGAGTCGGCGGCCGAGGCGGTCGGCGCGAATGCCGCCATGTGCCGGGTGTGTTCCTACTTTCACGACGTCGGCAAACTCAACAAGCCGGAGTATTTCATCGAGAACCAGCACGAGGGGGCGGAGAACCCGCACGACTCGCTGACGCCGACCATGAGCGCGCTGATCATCGTGGCGCACGTGAAGGATGGGGTGGATCTCGCGCTCAAGCACCACCTGAACCCGAAGGTGATCGGCGTGATCCGCGAGCACCACGGCGATTCGCTGGTCGGATACTTTTACCGCAAGGCGCAGGAGCAGAAGCGCGCCGAGAAGGCCAAGATCGACAAGAAGCTGGAGAATCCCGAGGACCTGCCGAAGGTCGACCAGAAGAATTTCCGTTACCCGGGGCCGCGTCCGCGCAGCCGCGAGAGTGGCATCATCAGTCTCGCCGATGCGGTCGAGAGCGCCTCGCGGACCTTGAAGAAGCCGACGCCGGCCAAGATCCGGGCGCTGGTGGAGGACATCGTCGAGCAGCGCATCTGCGACGGCCAGCTGGACGACAGCGACCTGACCATGCGCGACCTCGCGCAGGTCAAGGAAGTCTTCTGCAAGACCCTGCGGAGCATGCTCCACAGCCGGATCGACTACCCCAAGGACGAGGAGAAGGGCCGCAAGTCGGACCTGACCCGGAGGCCTGACGAACCGAGGCCGACGAAGCGGGGGGATGCGACTTCGGGAGGCAAGCGTTCCGGCAATCCGCCCACGGCACGGGTCACGCCATGAAACTGGAGGTGCTGATCTGCGACCACCAGAGCAAGGTGGCGCTTCCTTCCGAGTGGCTGGTGGACCTCGAGTCGGCGGGTGTCCGGGCCTGCGGCTGGATCCGTGAAGCGCACCTCCTCTCCGGATCGGCTCCGCTGGCCGACCTCGAGTCGGTGGAGGTCGCCCTCGTCGACGACTCGGAGAGCGACCGCGTGCACCGCGATTTCATGGGCATCGACGGGCCGACGGATGTCATCACCTTCGAGCACGGGGAGATCGTGATCGGGGTGGAGGTGGCGAAGCGCCAAGCCGCCGACTACGAAGAGCCGGAGCTGAGGGAACTCCTGCGATACCTCGTTCATGGCCTGCTGCATCTGGCCGGGCACGAGGACGAGGAAGAGAATCAGCGGAAGCGGATGGAGGAGGTCCAGGAGAAGATCGTCGCCACCCTCTGGCAGGAGATGGGCTCAAGGTAGGGTGGCGCAAAGCGATGCGTTGCGAATGGATCGACGGGCCTCCGTCGCGTGGCGCACCGCCAGGGTGACCCAAGGTTTGCCGGGAAAAGACCGAAGCAGGAGCCTTGATCGACTCTCGCAAAGCATCGCTTTGCGCCACGGCTCAATCTTCTTCCGCCAGCATCCGTTCGCGTTCGCGGCGCGCCCGCTCACGGATCAGTGTGCGGATGGTGGCGACCAGGACGGTCGCGCTGATGACGAACACGATCGCCTGATAAGGGGCTGCCGGGCGATCGGGACTTGAGAGGGTGAAGAGCGCCGGGGCGCAGCGTGCGCCGGCCAGCAGGGCGAGAACACCGCCCCCGGCGATGCCGTGCCAGGTCGAGTAGAAGCTGAAGGCCGCGCAAATCAGCCAGCCGCCGCCGAGGGTGAGCGAGCCCTGCAGCAGATTCGGGTCGTCGAGCCGGGCATCGGCCGAAAAACCGACGGCCAGCGTGACCAGGCCGGCGATGAAAAGAATGATGCGCATGGATTCAGCTGCGGGAGATGACCTTTTCGAGTTCCTGCTCGAGGTGGTCGAGTTGCTGCGGGTCGGTGGCCTGGCCGCCGCCGGGCAGGGTGACGTAGAGCGTGTCGACCGCGGCGCCCTTCTCGGTGTTGATGCGGGCGTGCACGGTGTCGAGGCCCGCCTGGTTGATCACCTGGAACAGATCGTGGAGCAGACCGATGCGGTCGATTGCCTGCAGGTTGATCATGGTCGAGTTGCCGCCCGCTTCGTTGACGATGTGGGCCCGCACCGGGAAGGCGATGTCCGAGCGCTTTTCGGAGCGCAGCAGGTTCTTCTTCGGCTTGAGGTAGACGCCCGGATCGTAGTCATCGGTGTTCCCCAGCTCGGCGAGCGTGTCGGTGAAGCCCTGGCGCTGCCGTTCGTTGGTGACCGCGCCGAAGTCGGTGGTGCAGACGCGGAAGAGGTCGACGACGATGCCGTCGGTCCGCGTGTGGAAGTCGGCCGACAGGATGTTGATTTCCTGCGAGGCGAAGGCGCAGCAGACCTTCTGCAGGAAGTGCGGCCGGTCTCGCGAGACGATGACGACTTCGGAGCAGCCCCGGTCGGGGTAGTCCAACGAGCGCCCCACGCAGGTGAATTCGCCTTCGCGCTCGCGCTTGAGGAATTCCCGGATCGCCTTGAGGTGGATGGGCACCGTCTTCGGGTCGCGGAAGCGGAAGTAGCTGGCGGGCATCCTTTCGAAATGCTCGCGGATCTCGTCGTCCCAGCCCTCTCCCGCCGAGGCCCGCACCTGGTTCTCGAGTTCGGCCCGTTCGTCGGCAAGCTGCTTGGCGAACTTGGCCTCGCCGTGTTCGAGGAAGCGGCTCGCGGACCGGTGGAGCTGGCGAAGAAGGGCGGACTTCCAGCTGTTCCATGAGTCGGGGGACGTTGCCACCGAGTCGGCGTAGGTGAAGAGCATCAGCGCATCCAGGCGGCTCGCGGTCTTCATCAGGCCCGAGAAATCGGCGACGACCTGCGGGTCCTCGATGTTCTTGCTGGTCGCGTATTGCCAGAAGGTCAGGTGGTGGTCGACGAGGAACATGATCATGCGCCGCCGGTGTCCCTGCACCTGGAGCCGGTTGCAGAGGCGCTGGGCGAGCACCGCGGAACCGTCGATGTGCTCGCGGACATTCTCCGAGCGTCCGGTGTCGTGGAGGATGATCGCGAGATAGAAGGCGTAGGGGTCCTCGATGGCGTGGAGCAGGTCGCGGAAAAGCTTGAGGCCGGGGTCGTCGCTGTCGACCAGCGCGTCGATCGCCTCGATGAAGCGCAGCGTGTGCTCGTCCGCGGTGTAGCGGTGGAAGAACTCGTGCTGGACGAGACAGTCGAGCGCCCCGAACTCCGGCAGGTAGCGGCCGAGGAACCCGACCCGGTGCATCTGGCGCAGTGCCGCGCCGACCTGGCCCTTGCGGGTGAGGATATCCTTGAAGACCTCCCGGTTGGCCTTGGCGTAGCGGAAGGGGCGGTCGATGTCGCTCCAGTGCTTTTTGACCAGCTTGCGGATGGGCGGGCTGAGCTTGAGGTTCCGGACCTGGGTGTGGTGGAAGAGCCGCATCATCCGGTTGGGATCCTCGGCGAAGATCGCGGAGTTCGCCGGGTAGATTCTTCCTTCTCGCGCGATGAAGCCGTCGAACTCCTCACGTTTCCGGCGACCGATCGTGAGGAAGGAAACCAGCCCCCTGTCGCGGGCGTGCTCCTCCTCGATCTGGAAGATCTCCATCAACGAGGTGGTGTGCTGGTAGAGGTTCTTCGTGTGCCGGTAGTAGTCGCGCATGAAGGCCTCGGTGCGGCGGAGGATCGAGCGCTGCGGGTAGCGGAAATTGGTGGCGACGACCCCCTGCATGCGCAGCGTGAGTTGCTCCGACGAGCGTCCGGACTCGTAGTGGAGTTCGTTGCGGACGCGGTGCAGGAAGTCGTAGGCTTCCTCGATTTCGCGGTGGGCGGTGCGGGTCAGGATCCTGGCATCGACCAGCTGCTTGAGCTTGCGGTAGCCGCGCTTGGCGCGGGCGACCCAGCAGATGTTGTGATAGTCCCGCATGCCCCCGCAGCCTTCCTTCACGTTGGGTTCCTGCAGGAAGACGGTGCGCGAGTACTTCTTGTGGCGCCCTCTGAGGTCGTTGCGCCGCAGTTCGAAGAAGGCCTTCTGGCCCTTGGCGACCGCCTCTTTCTCGAAGCGCTGGCGGAACTGCGAGAACAGGGCCTTGTCGCCGGTGATCAGGCGGGCATCCATCAGCGCCGTCTTGTTCTCCTGGTCGGCGCGGGCCTGCTGGATGCACTCGACGATCGAGCGGCAGGCGTGGCCGACCTTGAAGCCGACGTCCCACAGGAGGTAGAGGATTTCCTGCACCAGTTCCTCGAGTTCCTTGGGCAGCTTGTTCGAGGCCCGCGGGAGCAGGAACAGCAGGTCGATGTCGGACCCGGGATTCAGCGTGCCGCGCCCGTAGCCGCCGACCGCGACGAGCCCGATGCTGACCTGTTCCGAACGCTTGAGGGCTGCGGTGCGGAAAATCTCGCTCAGGACCACGTCGAGGAGCTCGGAGCGGGCGCGGGCGATCTCGAGCCCCCCGGCGCCGCCCTTGTGGCGCAGGCGGATCCGGTGCTCCTCCAGCTTCATGAACTTCTTGAACAGCGCGATGCGCTCCGCAGGCGACAGCTGGCCTTTTCGGGCGGGCTTGAGCACGACCTTGGCGTGGTCGCTGAGATTTTTCAGGTGGGCGGACATCCGGTGCGGGGAGGGTGGAGTCTATTCAGGTCGGGTCAAGACGCGGTGCGGGGAAGCCGCCTCCATTTGGGAGTGGCCAAGGGCCAACTCGGAGCTAGGATGCGCGCCCGCTGGAAGGCGGCGTTGAATTCATGGCGAAGCATGGCAAGGAACTGGCTCTGGCGTGCGCCAAGGCGGCGGCGGAGATTCAGGCGGAAGACATCCGGGTGTTCGACCTGCGGGGTCTTTCGTCCCTCACGGACTTCATGGTGGTCTGCTCGGGCGGGTCGATGCCGCATCTGCGGGCGATCCTGCGCGACGTGCGCGGCCATGTGGACGATTGGACCGGCGCGAAGCCGGCGAACGCCGAGGGCAGGGTGGACAGCCGCTGGGTGGTGCTCGATTACATCGACGTGATGGTCCACGTGATGCACGAGGAATTGCGGGAGTTCTACTCGCTTGAGACCTTGTGGGGCGATGCCAAGGAGATCGAGGTGCCGGAGGCCTGAGCCGTGAAGGTCGAGATCCTGAACACCGGCAGCGAGTTGCTGCTGGGCCGCACGCTGAACACCCACGGCCACTGGCTGGGGCGCGAGCTTTTCTCCCTCGGGCTGCGCGTCGAGCGTCTGGTCACCGTGCCCGATGGCGATGCCATCCAGGCCGGGATTTCCGAGGCGGTGAACCGCTGCGACGTGCTGCTGGTGACCGGCGGGCTCGGCCCGACCCGCGACGACATCACCCGCGAGGCCGTGGCCGGGGTGCTCGGGATCGAGTTGATCGAGGACGAGGCGGCACTGCGTTCGCTGGAGGCGTACTTCGAGCAACGCGGCCGCATCATGGCGCCGGAAAACCGCCGTCAGGCCCAGGTGCCGGTGGGTGCCGACGTGCTGCCGAACCCGAATGGCACCGCCCCCGGTCTCTACATCCCGCCGAGGCTCAACGGGGCGGCAAATTGCGCGGTGTTTCTGCTGCCGGGTCCGCCGCGGGAGCTGCATCCGATGTTCGAGGCCGAGGTGGTGCCGCGGCTGCGGGCACTGGGTGGGATCGAGGATGCCACCGAGATCCTCGAACTGAAATTCACCGGGCTGGGCGAGAGTGAGCTGCATCGCGAAATTGACGCCCAGCTGGAGGCCATCGATGGCCTGGAGGTGGGCTACTGTGCGCGCCCGGCGGAGGTGGATCTGCGCCTGATTGGCCCGGCGGCGGCGGTGGAGGCGGCCAGAAAGTTGGCCCTGGAGCGGCTGGGAGACCGCTGTTTTTCGCAGGATGGATCGAGCATGGAAGCCGTGGTGGTGCGGGCGATGGCCCGGCGCGGGCTCAAGCTGGCGCTGGCCGAGAGCTGCACCGGCGGGTTGATCGCCAGCCGGGTGACCGACGTGCCCGGTGCGAGCGCGGTGCTGACCCATGGGTTCGTCACCTACGCCAACGAGGCGAAAGTCGCGGTGCTCGGTGTCTCCGAAGCGGATCTGGCGGAGCACGGCGCGGTGAGCGAAACCGTGGCCCGGCAGATGGCCGAGGGCGCCCTGAGGGTTTCCGGCGCGGATTTGGCAGCGGCGGTGACCGGGATCGCCGGGCCGGATGGAGGCTCCGATGAGAAGCCGGTCGGCACGGTGTTCATCGCCGTCGCGATGAAGGGCGGGGAGACCCGCGTCGAGCACCAGTTTCACCGGCGCGACCGCGCGGGCTTCAAGCTGGCGGTCAGCCAGGCCGCGCTGGAGATGGTGAGGCGGGTGGCGGTGGCGCAAAGCTCCGCTTTGCGAGCTGATGCGTCCGGCTGTGCCGTGCGCCCGCCAGTTCGTGATCTGTCGCCCATCGTTTTCGTTCCTTTCCGCAAGGACAGCCCCGAAACCATCAAGAAGCGCCGTCGGCTCCCGCACTGGCGGCAGGAAGGGGCAACCTACTTCGTCACTTTCCGCACGGCGGATTCCCTACCGAAGGACACGCTCGACCGCTGGTATCTCCGCCGCGCCGAATGGCTTGGAAATCATGGCATCCCTGTCGAGAGGAACCGTCCCGTGGATCTCTCGAAACTTTCGTTCGAAGCACATCGCGAATACGACCGCACTTTTGTGAAGGCCTTGCAGACCGAGCTGGACCGGGGTTTGGGCGATTGTCCGCTGGCAGACCGGGGAAACGCAGTCCTTGTGGAAAGAGCCCTGCGGCATTTCGACGGCGAGCGGTACCGGCTTGGGGATTTCGTGATCATGCCAAATCACGTGCATTTGCTGGTGCAACCGGGGGTCGGTCACGAACTGAGCGAGATTCTGAAAAGTTGGAAGGGTTTCACCGCCAGGGAAATCAACGGGCGGATGGGGAGGACGGGGAACTTCTGGCAGAAAGAGTCGTGGGACCACATTGTGCGGACACGGAGGCAGTTGGATCGGTTCCGGGAATACATCGCGGACAATCCGAGAATGGCCCGGCTGCCGGAGGGAGTGGGGCGCTTTTCCGCAGCGGAGTGGGGGGACTGAGTCCAAAGCTGGAGCTTTGGAAATCACTCGCAAAGGGGAGCTTTGCGCCACCGCTCAGAACGGAATGTCGTCCGATTCGTCGGGCTCGTTGTCGAGGGCGGCATCGAGGGACGAACTGGGTGCCCCGCCGGAGCCGCCGCCACCGTCGCCGGATTTCTCGAGCTTCCAAGCGACGAGATTGACGTAGAACCGCTCCTTGTACTCGTTGCCCCGGAGGTCGAAGGTGACCTTGACCTGGTCGCCTTCCGAGACGTCGTCGAGGAGGGCGGCCTTGTCCTTCACCGCCTCGAGCTTGATCTGTTGCGTGTAATTCCCGTCCGGCACCTCGACCACGAATTCCCGCTTGGAAAAGCCGGAGGCGAAAGTCTGGGTGTCGAAGATCTTGTGGACGGTGCCTTCGAGTTCGTAAGCCATGCAGGGAGTCTTGGAGTTCAGGCCCCGGGTTTCAAGCGGCAGTAGCGCCGGACTTCGAAATCCTCGTGTTTTTCGACCACTTCAGGCGGAGAAAACAGGTGCTCGAAGGCCGGAAACCGGGTGTCGCCGGGGTGGGACTCGAAAACGTGGGACACGAGAAGTTCGTCGAGATGGGGCAGAAAGGCCTCGTAGATGGCCGCTCCACCGATGACGAAGACCTCGTTGTCGAGTTCGAGCGCGGCGAGTGCCTCGGGGGATCCGAGGGTTTCGACACCCTCCGCCGCCCAGTCGGGATTGCGCGTGATGACGATGTTCCGGCGCTTCGGCAGCGGGCGGCCGATCGAGTCGTAGGTCGCGCGCCCCATCACGATGGGATGGCCGCTGGTGGTCCGCTTGAAAAACGCAAGATCGCCCGGCAAATGCCACGGCAGTCCGCCGTCGCGGCCGATCACCCGGTCCGCGGTCATCGCAACGATCCCGATGAGCTTCATTTCAGCTTTTCAGCGTTTCAGAATTTCAGCTTTTACACGGAGACCTCCGCCTTGATGTGCGGGTGCGGATCGTAGTTTTCGAGCCGGAAGTGCTCGAAGCGGAAGTCGGCGAGTTCGGTGATCGAGGGTTCCATCCACATGGTCGGCAGCGGCCGGGGATCCCGGGACAGCTGCTCCTCGGCCTGCTTGACGTGATTCGCGTAGAGGTGCAGGTCGCCGAAGGTGTGGATGAACTCGCGCGGCTCGTAGCCGCAGACCTGCGCGAGCATCAGCGTGAGCAGCGCGTAGGAGGCGATGTTGAAGGGGACCCCGAGAAAGAGGTCGGCCGAACGTTGGTAGAGCTGGCAGGAGAGACCCGGTTTGTCCGAGTCCGGTTCGTGAACGAAGAACTGGAACAGGCAGTGGCAGGGCGGCAGGGCCATGCGGGAGATCTCGCCGGGATTCCAGGCCACGACCAGATGACGCCGCGAATGCGGGTCGCCACGCAGACCGTGGACCAACTCCGCGATCTGGTCGACATGGCGTCCGTCCGGCGCGGGGAAGGATCGCCATTGACGGCCATAGACCGGGCCGAGATCGCCGTGCTCGTCGGCCCACTCGTCCCAGATGCGCACGCCGTTCTCCTTGAGGTAGGCGATGTTGGTGTCGCCGTTCAGGAACCACAGCAGCTCGTGGATGATCGACCGCAGGTGGAGCTTCTTGGTCGTCAGGCAGGGAAACCCCTCGCGCAGGTCGTAGCGGACCTGTCGGCCGAAAACCGCCTTCGTTCCGGTGCCGGTGCGGTCGGCGCGGTCTTCACCATTCTGCAGCACGTCGCGGAGCAGATCGAGGTACGTTCGCATGGCGGAAGTCTGGACCATCGGGGACTCCGGACAAGCAATCCCGGCGGCGTTGATGCAAATCATCTGTGATTACGTGATCATGGGGTAGGCGGTCCGGAGTTTCGGGCTATGGTGCCCCTGCCGTCGCGGGAAACCCTTCCCCCCACATCCCCCCGGAAAACAAACCATACTTCCCGCGGCGGCATTTTCATTCCCCCCAACCGAGTCCCCGGATGCGGCCGACCCCCGGCAGCATCCGGGGATTTCCGTTTCCAGACAGCACTACTCGACGGTCACCGACTTGGCGAGGTTGCGGGGCTGGTCGATCTCGCAGCCGCGGTGGCGGGCGACATGGTAGGAAAAGAGCTGGAGGGCGACCGCCGAGGGAATGGTCGCCACCAGCGGGTGGCAGGCGGGGACCGCGATCGCGTCGTGGACAAAGCCGCGGGCATCTTCATCGCCCTCGGTGATCACACCGAGGATGCGGGCGCCGCGCGCGCGGCATTCCTCGATGTTGCCGAGAGTCTTGTCCTTGCCGGGGATGTCATTGGCGAGGGCCACGACCGGCGTGCCCTGCTCAAGCAGCGCGATGGGTCCGTGCTTGAGCTCGGCGGCATGGTAGCCCTCGGCATGGATGTAGGAGATTTCCTTGAGCTTGAGGGCGCCCTCGAGCGCGACCGGATACATGTAGCCCCGACCGATGAAGAAGGCGTTCTCGTGTTCGGCGTAGCGGCCGGCGAGTGCCGCGATCGCCTCATTCTGTCGGATCGTCCGCTCGACCAGCTCGGGGATCCGCTCGATCTCGCGCGCGAGGCGCACCCCTTCATCACGTGACAAGCGCCTTCCGCGCCCCAGCTTGAGCGCCATCATCAGCAACACGGCCACCTGACAGGTGAAGGCCTTGGTTGAGGCCACGGAAATCTCGGGACCGGCGTGGAGATACACGCCGCGACCCGTTTCGCGGGCGATGGTGGATCCGACCACGTTGCACAGACCCATGACGAAGGCTCCCTTCTGGTTGGCTTCGCGCACGGCGGCCAGGGTGTCGGCGGTTTCGCCCGACTGGGAAATGGCGACCACGAGGTCGCTGCGGGTGATCAGGGGATTGCGATAGCGGAACTCGGCTGCCTGCTGGACCTCGGCGTGGATGTCGGCGAGGTCCTCGAAGGCATACTCGCCCACCAGTCCGGCGTGCAGCGAGGTGCCGCAGCCGAGCAGCACGGCGCGCTGGATCTCGGCGAGTTCGCGGGCCGAGGTGCCCATGCCCGAAAGCACGGACGAACCCAGATTGAAGTCGAGACGGCCACGAATGGCGTTGCGCAGGGAATCGGGCTGCTCGTGGATCTCCTTGAGCATGAAATGCTCGTAGCCGCCCTTCTCCGCGGCTTCGGCGTCGAATCCGAGCTCGGCGACTTCGCGCGTGACCGGGACCCGGTCGAGGTCGCGGATCTCGACGCCTTCCGCCGTGACCACCGCGATGTCGTTGTCCTCCAGGTAGATCACCTGCCGGGTGTGCGAGATGATGGCGGCGGCATCCGAGCCGATGATGGTCTCGTCGTCGCCGATGCCGATCACGATCGGGCTGCCGCGGCGGGCCGTGATGATGCGGTCGGGCTCGTCGGCCGAAATGGCGGCGATGCCGAAGGTGCCCTCGACCTGGTGGAGTGCGTCGCACACCGCCTGAAACAGGTTTCCCTGGTCGCACGCGCCGATCAGGTGGGCGAGCACTTCGGTGTCGGTTTCCGAAAGAAACTCGTGGCCCTGCGACTCGAGCCGGGCGCGCAGGGCGCGGTAGTTCTCGATGATTCCATTGTGGACCAGGGCGATGCCGCCGCTCCGGTCGAGATGGGGGTGGGCATTGATTTCGGTGGGCGGGCCGTGCGTCGCCCAGCGTGTGTGGGCGATCCCGATGCGCGAATTTTGGAAGCGGTCTTCCGGCCATTCGGAGCGGGCCTTCTCGTCGAGTGACGCGACCTTGCCCGCGGCCTTGCTGACGATCAACGAGCCGTTTTCGAGCACCGCCATTCCGGCCGAGTCGTAGCCGCGATACTCGAGGCGGCGCAGGCCGCGGACCAGCGCCTCGGGGGCCGATGATTTTCCGATGTAACCGACGATGCCGCACATGCTGAAGTTCCAAGTAAGAAGTTCGAAGTTCCAAGCAAGAGTCCTGCGCGCCCGGAGATCAGGCATGCACGTCGCGGCGGACGATCTCGCCGGGCAGGGTGGAGGTGCCGGGGAAGAGTTTCCGGCCGGGGTAGATGGAGGTGTTGATGCCGGTATGCACGCCGTCGCCCACGATGCAGCCGAATTTCCGGCGTCCGGTATCGACGAGGGTTTCGCCGACCATCGTGCGGTGGTTCCTGCCGTCGTGGCGGAGGTTGGAGGTCATGGTGCCGGCTCCGAAATTGACCTTCTCGCCGAGCACCGAGTCTCCGACGTAGGACAGGTGGCCGACATTGGTGTGGGAAAGCAGGATGGAGTTCTTGATCTCGACGGCGTTGCCCACGTGGCAGTGGTCGCCGATGGACGTATTGCCACGAAGATAGCAGTTGGGGCCGATCTTGCAGTTCGCGCCGATGACCACGTTGCCCTCGATGACCACTCCGGGAAGCAGCTTGGTCCCCTCGCCGATGCGGACGCAGCCGTCGATGGAGACCAAGGGGCTCAGGTCAGCCGGGATCCAGCTTTCGGCGAGGAGTGAGACGTGGAGTTCGTTGGCACGGAGCAGGTCCCACGGGTGCCGGATGACGAAGGAATTCGATGCCTGAAGGGCCGGGCCCGAGGCAGGGCTTTCACTGAACCAGGCGAGAGGAAGCCCGGATTCGTCGATGAGGGATCCTTCGCCTTGATCGGCCAGGGCCGCCAGATCCCGAGCGTCGATCCACGCCTCCGGATGAATGGAGCAGTCCTTGGGGAGGGTCGCGTGATGGTCGCGCAGCGGGATATTGCCGATGGGAAAGTCGCGGATGGATCGTGTGTCGAAGACGGGCATGGTTTCAGGAGGTGGGATTTCCGGGGATGCTTGCTCGATGCAATGGAAGGGAGGGAACGATGAAACCGGTCATGCCGCGGTGGCCGTGGCCGGGCCTTCCAGGCCCGTCGCCGCATCCAGTTCGAGGAATGGCGACGGGGCTGGAAGCCCCGGCCACATCCGCTGTCGCCGTTCCAAGACTCCAACCCATGAGCGCCGGTGAAACCCGTTGCGACAATCATGCACTTCCATCCCATTCATCATGCGAAACATCTCGGTGGAGCAGTTTTTGGCTGTGGCTCAGGCGGCTCCAAGTTCGTTCTGCACGGCGCGGATGAAGCGGCCGGTCCATTCCTCGACCACCTTTTCCTCCCGGTGCTCGACCAGAATCCGGATCTTGTTCTCGGTGCCCGAGTAGCGGATCAACTGCCGCCCGGAGTTGCCAAAGGCAGCCTCGGCATCGGCGATGGTCCTGGATAATTCCGGCAGCGTTTCCAAGGGAGGCTTCGAACTCACCGGGAGATTCACGAGTTTCTGCGGGAACTCGGTCATGCAGTTTGCCAGTTCGGCCAGTGTCGCGTCCCGACGCTTCATCATGGCGAGCACCTGCAGGGCCGAGAGGATGCCGTCGCCGGTGGTGGCATGGTCGGCGAAGATCAGGTGCCCGGAGTTCTCGCCTCCAAAGGAATGGTTGTTGGCACGAAGCGCCTCGATCACGTTTCGATCCCCGACCGCGGTCGTCAGCACCTTGATTCCGTGCTGTTTCATGGCGTCGTGGAGGCCCAGGTTGCTCATCACGGTGACCGCGATGGTGTTGCCGCGGAGGCGGCCCTGTTCCTTGAGGGCGAGGGCGCTGAGCGCGAGGATGCGGTCGCCCGAGACCGGCGTGCCGCTGGCATCGGTGAAGATCACGCGGTCGGCGTCGCCATCGAAGGAGATGCCCAGGTCGGCGCCGTGGGCCCGGACGAGTTCGCCGGCGTGCTCGGGATGGAGCGCACCGCAGTCGTCGTTGATGTTCAGGCCATCCGGGGTGCAGCCGGTCTTGATGACCTCGGCACCCAGTTCACGGAAAATGAGCGGGGCAATGAACCAGGCGGCCCCGTTTCCGCAGTCGACCACGATCTTCAGTCCGTGCAGCGGGATGTTGTCCGCCGTCTGCTTGGCATACTCGATGTAGCGCCCGCGGGCATCGTCGATGCGGTAGGCCTTGCCGATCTCGGAGGGGGGGACGGTGTGGGTCTCGCCCTCCTCGCCCAGAATGTGACCCTCGATCTTCGCTTCGAGTTCGTCGTTCAGCTTGAAGCCATCCGGCCCGAAGATCTTGAGGCCGTTGTCCTCGAAGGGGTTGTGGGAGGCGGTGAGCATGATGCCGGCGGCACAGCCCATCGACTTGGTCAGGTGGGCGATCGCCGGGGTGGGGAGGGGGCCGGGCAGATAAACATCCATGCCCGAGGAAACGAGGCCGGCGGTGAGCGCGGTCTCCAACATGTAGCCGGAGATCCGGGTGTCCTTGCCGACCACCACCCGGTTGCGGCGGGGGTCGCTGTTGCGGAGGACCGTGGCGACCGCCTGACCGACACTGAGCGACACCTCAGGGGTGATCGGGAATTCATTGGCCCGGCCACGAATGCCGTCCGTTCCGAAAAGCTTCATGGATATGAGAGTGTTCACAAAGAAGTGAACAATCAACTCAAAAAGGGGTTCAGGAGGAGGTCGTAAAAGGTGCTTGAGTGATTTTGTTCACAAAGAAGTGAACATTCAAGCCACCCGGACAGGGACAGAGCGCGTGATGCCATCGACCTCCCCCGAATTGATGAACAGCCGCCGCACATCCCGTCGCGAAGAGGCGGCGGGCCGCCGCCACCACGGCCTGCGGCGGGCCGCCGCAGCCACTTTGAGCCCTGCGCTTCACTTGCGCGGGCGGGTGAGGCCGGCCCGGCGCCTGAGGTTCATGATGTTGCCCAGCGAGCGGCCGTGGCCCTCGGCGAGGTCGGTGGCGGGGGTGCCGGCCTTGAGCTCGGCGATGAAGGCTAAATACCCTTATTGCTCACTTTTGCATTGCGGCGTCCTGGCTCCGTGGGCAGATTGCCCGGTGTGATCTTCAGCGAATCGCCCTCGTTCACGAAGGCCGTGCAGCAAATCCTCCGCGAGCAGGATTATTTCGAACTGCAAGACCTCCTGATCGACAGGCCGGATGCGGGCGATCTGATTCCGGGTTCCAGGGGCTTGCGGAAAATCCGTGTGGCCACCGGCGGGAAGGGCAAACGAGGCGGTTCGCGCGTGATCTACTATTGGTATGTGGAGCCGGAGAAAATCCAGTTCTGCCGAATCTACGAGAAATCGGATCAATCCAATCTCTCCAAGACCGAAATTCAGCAAATCCAAACCGAACTGGACCCATGAAAAAGCGTGAAATCGAAACCCTCGAGCGTGAAGCCCTGGCCATGGAGCGCGGGGAAATCCAAGCGGGCCGCGTCTGGAAGGTCACCAAGCGCCCGGATGGCAGCGTGGAGCGCAAGGCCCTCGACCCGGAAGCATACCGGACCTCCCAGGCCCGCGCGTGGGAAGCGAAAACCGAGGCCGCCAGGATCCGCCGGGAAATCAACCTCACCCAGGAAGCGTTCGCCCGCATGCTCGGCGTTTCCCTGGGCACGGTTCGCAAATGGGAACGGGGAACCATCCGGCCGAGCGGTGCCGCCCGTACGCTCCTGAAGATCGCCGCCAAACATCCTGCCATCGTCCGTGAGGCGTCGTCGTCGTGAAATCTGACGGGATCAGCCGCCGATGTGCGCCCCGGCGATGAGGTGGGCGGGGGCGGATGAGCAGCCGTGCCGGTTTCATCACCGCTGGTCCTGGTGCCCCGTCAGCCCGCTGGAGGGAACTCGCAGGGGATCGCGCGGCGCCCCAGGCGGCGGTAGGTGGCGAAGTCGTTGCGATCCACCGTCCAGATGCGGCATCTCGGATGCCGCTCGCTCATGCGGACCAGACAGGCGTCGGCGAGATCCATCGGACGATCGGCATATTTGGCTGCCAACGACGCGAGGTGCGATGCTTCCTCGTCGAGCGAGAAATCGGGATCGAGGATCAGGTCCCCGCGGGTCACGAGTTTCAGCACCGCGACCGGGTCGGGGCAGAAACTCGCCGCTTCGGTGAGGACCGGATCGCAGGTGAGGAAGGGCGCATGCTTGCGGAAGGCCTCTTGGGCCCACGCATGAAACGGATCGTTGCGGAACAGCAGCGCGACGATCAGCCCGGTGTCGGCGATCTCCTTCACCGCCGTCGGCGCAGGCGTGCGCGGGCTTCATCGTTGGTGGCCGCCTTGCCGGTGCCCTCGTAGATGCCCGCCAAGTCGGATGATGCGAAGCCCGGACCGGACGGCTCGTCACCGGCGGCGAGGTCTTCTTCGATGAGCGTGCGCACATACTTTGCCCGATCCAGCCCAAGCCGAGCCGCCCGTGCCTCTGCCTTCTCAAGCAGCGCCGGGTCGATCCGGACTGTCAAAACCTTTGTCATACAAAAACGAATACATGTTCTCGCGGGTGGCGTCAAGGTGCGGGTGGTTCGGCCGGAAAGGGGTGAGAAATAGGGCACTTGTCCGGGATGGATGAAGATCGACAGCCGCCTTCGCTCTGTGAGCTTCGGAGTGCCAGGGGAGTGTCCGTCATCCCTTCACCTGCGTGGGCGGGTGAGGCCAGCCTGGCGCTTGAGGTTCATGATGGTGCCGAGCGAACGGCCGTGGCGCTCGGCGAGTGCGGTGGCCGGGGTGCCGGACTTCAGTGCGGCGAGGATCTCGTCCTTCTCAGCAGGCGTCAGCCGGGTGCGGCGGGTGGCGGACGATGCGGCCTTGGGGGAGGCTCCGCGGCGTTTGCGCAGCAACTCGGCAAGGGTGATGTCGATCCCGAGTTCCTGGAGGTCCCTGACCTTGGCTTGCAGGTCCGCCGCCTCGCGCAGGGCCCGCTCCGCTCCTTCGCGGGCGATTTGCAGGAGTTCTTCACCAGGTTCGAGGCCCGTGGGGAACTGGATCGTCAATTCATGCGTCGTTGACATGGGAAGAGGATGTCAGAACCGGGGATATTGACAATCCAGAGCTTATCAAAAAGTCCCGGATGGAAATCGAAATCACCCCACGCCTGGAACCCGGAGCACGGAAGGAAACCTGCGGAATCTGGGGCCTACGCGGCTCGTATCCCGCTCCCCTTGCTCACGGAAGGAAACGCGGAGCGAAATTCACGTCGTCGTCGCATAGCGAGTCCTAGTCCACCAATTCCTACTAGTAATGCAGATGATGGTTCAGGAATGTTCGCCAATTCAAACATTGGTGTATCTCCACCATATTGTAATCCACCTTCAATTCCTCGAAAACCATTAGTATATGTTGTGCCTGTTGGTTGGAGGAGTTCGGTGAAGTCTGTGACACCGTTATCGTTGAAGTCGAGCATGTTGCCAAAGTTGAAAGTGAGTGCCATCATGTCGTTATTTGCGACGGCAGAGTTCCATTGATCGTATGATAGACCTGGGATTCCATTAATATGGGCCAAAGTAACCTTCCCAGTTGCAATATCATATGCAGAAGTCCATCCATTATTAACTTCACCAGTTGGATTTGAACGAATTGTAGTTCCGATATTACTTGCGATATCATTTAATCCGAGTCCAGCATATGTAGGATTATTATCTTTAATTGCTTGCAGTAGATTACCATAAGTTCCAACAAGATCAAAAGTTGCTGAATTATAGATTGCATTATCATTATTTGTAATGTATGTATCGATATTGGTTGAGCCCGCACTCTGAAAAGCGCTACTCGCAACAGTAGCTCCTTTAGATGATCCTGCTGCCATTAATCCTGCAATTCCTGCTGCTAACAATGCTTTATTTTTCATGATGCGATGCCAAAAACATCGGTTTTTGACATGGCATGGGCGGTGAGCTTCAGGCAGTGCCTGGGTCGAGAGGGTCGGTCGCTCGACGCCGCGCCAGACGGAAGTGGAGAGTTCTTGGCGACCCAGCGTGTCCTTGCGGCCGCGAAGGCGGAACCAGGTCGTCCAGCGGCCGGGAGCGCCGGTGATTCGCCAGACGGTGATGCGGCGCTTGGCCAGGGTGCGGATGACCTCGGCCCGGGTGCGGCAGGGGAAGGTCTCGGAGAAGAGGCGGATCCGGCGCTGCGGACCGCCGAAGGCAGGGGCGAAGTGCATGGAATGAAGGAAACCGGAAATGCAGGCACCCGCCAAGCTCGCAGTCCGCAACGCGGCCTGCCGGAAAAGAGGAGAACCCGACAAGGCCCGCGTGAGATCCCGCTGAATGAAATCGTGGTAAGAAGAGTCGAAGGTCATTGCCATGAGAGGCAGCGCTTCGGTCCTCCATGATGGCAACCGCCCACCACATGGCACCCCTGCCGGGGTGCGGCTTCGGGATGAGACCGCGATCCGGTGGTGTCGCTCGTGCCTCGCTCAACCACCGGCTACCGGAATGCGACGCCTCCGGCGTCGGGATCGGGGCCGGAGGCGAGCGTGGGGAGGAGAAGCAAGATGAAGTTTTTGACAGCGACGAGGTTCGATCGGGCTTCCGCTGCGGGATGGGAAGGGTCTTCTGTCAGGGGATGCATGCCGGAGGCTTTGGAGTGCGGAGGCTTGCCTCCGCTTTGCGAATCACCCTTCAACCATGACGAAGCCGGGCCACAGCAGGCGTGTCGGTCGCGGCGGGTGGTTCGACGAGGAGGATTTCTATGGGTTTGCGGTGGGGTGAACTGAAGAGGCGGCGGGCCGCCGCCTCCACGGCCTGCGGCGGGCCGCCGCAGCCACTACCGCCCGGCGGCCTGGGCGGCGGTGAGGGCGATGGTGTAGATGATGTCATCGACCAGCGCGCCGCGGGAGAGGTCGTTGACCGGCTTTCGCAGTCCCTGGAGCATCGGGCCGATGGAGACGACCTTGGCCGAGCGCTGGACCGCCTTGTAGGTGGTGTTGCCGGTGTTGAGGTCGGGGAAGATGAAGACGGTGGCGTTTCCGGCGACGGGGCTGTCGGGGGCCTTGCTTTTCGCGATCTCGGGAATGGCGGCGGCGTCGTACTGCAAGGGGCCGTCGATGAGCAGGTCGGGCCGCAGCTGACGGGCAAGGCGGGTGGCGGTCCGGACCTTTTCCACCTCGGCGCCGCCGGCGGATTCACCGGTGCTGTAGCTGATCATGGCGACGCGCGGCGTGATGCCGAAGGTCTCGGCGCTCTCGGCACTGCGCAGCGCGATGTCGGCGAGGGTTTCGGCGTCGGGATTGGCGTTCACTGCGCAGTCGCCGTAAACGAGGACCTGGTCGGGGAGGCACATGAAGAAGACCGAGGAGACGACCTTGGCCTCCGGTGCGGTGCGGATGAGCTGGAGGGCGGGGCGGATGGTCGAGGCGGTCGAGTGGACCGCGCCTGCGACCATGCCGTCGGCCTCGTCGAGGGCGAGCATCACGGTGGCGAGGTAGACGTTGTCCTCGAGCAACTCGGCGGCCATCGCCTCGGTGAGGCCCTTGTGGCGGCGCATCTCGGCCAGCGGCGTGACGTAGCGCTGGCGGATGTCGGCAGGATTGAGGATTTCGATTTCCGGCGGAATCTCGACCCCGGCAGCCTTGGCGCGGATCTCCTCCGGGTCGCCGATGAGGACGCAGCGGGCGATGCCCCGCTGGTGGCAGCTGACGGCGGCGGCGATGGTGCGGGGTTCGTCGCCTTCGGGAAGGAGGATGCGCTTGTTGGCGGCGCGGGCGCTTTCGGCCAGCCGGAAGCGGAAGGCGGGTGGCGAAAGCTGGGCTTCGAGTTGCTGGTCGATGCCTTCCTTGATCAGCCATTCGCAGTCCAGGTGGCGGGCGATGAAGTCGAGGGTGGCGTCGAGCCGTTCCTGGTCATCGGTGGGGATTTCGGTATTGAGCTGGCCGACGGCAGTGACGACCCGGTAGCTGCTGCCGGCGGCGAGGAGCACCGGGAGGCCGGATTCGGCGGCGGGGGTGCAGAGTTCGCGCACCGAAGGATCCGGAGTGATCGTGTCGGCTCCAGTGAGGACGAGTCCGGCGAGTGGGATGCCCTTGATCGCGGCGAGCGAGGTCGCCATGAGCACGTCGTCGCGGTCGGCCGGGGTGAGCAGCAGCGCGCCGGCGGTGAAGGTGTCGTGCAGGTTCGGCACGGTGCGGGCGACCATCTTGACCGAGGTGACGCGGCGGCTGGCGATCTCGCCGGCGGTGGCGATCCGGGCCCCGAGGTGGCGGGCGATGTCGAGGGTGCGGCAGTGGAGCAGTGCCGGGTTGCGCGGGACGCAACCGAGGAGTTGCAAGGTCCCACTGCGAAAGTCCGGCACCCGTTCCCGGAAATCCTTGAGGGCGCTTTTCCACTCCTCGCGGGTCGGGCCGCAGGTTTCCGGTGAGACCTTGTTGAGGATGCAGCCGACCACGCGCCGGGTGCGGACCCCTCCGTAGCTTGAACTGGCTGCCTGGAGGCGGTGTTCGAGGGCCTTGGTGTCTGAGTCGGTGAAGGCATCGACGAGGACCACACGGGCGTCGAGGCTGCGGGCGATGGCCTGGTTGAGCCGTGCCGAGGCGAGGTCGGCCTGATTGACGATGAGTCCTTCGACGACCGCGACATCGGCTTCGCGGGTCGAGTGCTCGAAGACCTCGATGATGCGCTCCATCAGTTCCTGGAGCTTGCCCTCGTGGAGCCATTCGGCGGCCTCGGGGTAGGGGATGGGTTCGACGGGGCGGATGCCGAGGGCGCTCTCGGCGTAGGCGGCGGAACGTTCTCCCTCGGAGGGATCGGCGCGTTGCTGGGCGATCGGCTTGACGAAGGCGACCGACACGCCGCGGCGTTGGAGTGCGCGGCCGAGGCCGAGCGAGACGGTGGTGAGGCCGACGTCGATCGAAGAAGGCGAGAGGAAGAAAGCAGGTTTCATGCGGTGGAATCGAGAAGGTTCCGGGTCTCGCGGGCGATCATGCGCTCCTCGTCGGTGGGGACGACAAGGACGGAAAGCGGGGAGTCGTCGGTGGTGATCCGGCAGCGGCTGTCGCGGCCGTGGCGGGCATTGCGGCCGTCATCGAGCCGGGGCGAGAGAACCGCGAGGTGGTCGAGCACGCGGGCGCGGACGGGTGCGGCGTGTTCGCCGATGCCCCCGGCGAGGACGAGGGCGTCGATCCGGCCGAGTCCTGCGGCGAGACCCAGCAGGGAGCGGGCCGCCCGGTAGCAGAAGATCTCGAAGGCGAGCCGGCAGTCGGCGTCGCCCGCCCCGGCGGCTTCGGTGATCTCGCGCATGTCGTGCGAGCGGCCGGAGATGCCCAGCAGCCCGCTTTGCCGCTGCAAGCGGTCGAGCACTTCGGCGGCGGTCATTTCCGTGCGCGCGACGAGGAAGCCGATCACGTTGGGATCGATGTCGCCGCTGCGGGTGCCCATGACCATGCCTTCGAGAGGAGTGAGGCCCATGCTGGTGTCGACGCCGTGTCCATTGCGCACGGCGGCGGCGCTGCAGCCGTTGCCGAGGTGGGCGGCGAGAAGCTGAAGCTCGGCGACGGGGCGGTCGAGCAGGTCGGCGGCCTCGGCGACCAGATACTGGTAGCTGATGCCGTGGAAGCCGTAGCGGCGGATGCGGTGTTCCTCGTACCAGTCGCGGGGCACCGCGTAGCGATACGCGTGGGCCGGCATGGTCTGGTGGAAGGCGGTGTCGAAGACGGCGGCCTGGGGAAGGTCGGGCATCAGCCGCGAGACCGCCTCGATCGCGCGGATGGAGGGTGGGTTGTGGAGCGGGGCGAGCTCGGCGCAGGCGCGGATGCCGTCGAGCACGTCGCCGGTGATCAGGGTCGCCCCGGAGAACCGTTCGCCGCCGTGGACGACGCGGTGGCCGCAGGCGCGGATCGGCAGCGGGTCCCCGAGTTCGGCAGCGAGGGTGTCGAGCACGGCACGCAAACCGGAGTCGTGGTCGGCGTCGGGCAGGTCGAGGTGGCGATGGCGGGTTCCGACGCGGATCGATGCCCGGGCGGCCGGGGTGCCGAGCGACTCGAGGAGGACGGTGGCCACCGGTTCCGCCTCCGCCTTCTCCCGGATGGCGAGCTTGAGGGACGAACTGCCGGCGTTGACGACCAGGATCTTTTCGGATTTCGCCATGTCTTTGAGAGCCAAGCAGATCGTGGACGCATTGCTCCGCAAATCAACCGGGAGTTCGGGCAGCGCTTCGGGCGGGCTGGGCGATTTTTCTCGCGCCACCGGCCACAGCGCGGAGAGTCGCGGGCATGCAGAGAGTCGCCGTGATCAACGTCGTCGGCCTGTCGGAGTCCCTGCTCGGTCCCGCAATGCCCCGGTTGACGGCCTTCGCCGGGCGGGCGGGCCGGTCTTCGTTCCGACCTGCATTTCCTGCGGTGACGTGCACGGCGCAGTCGTCGATGTTGACGGGGACCTGTCCCCGCGAGCACGGGATCGTCGGCAATGGCTGGTATGACCGGGAGTCGGCGGAAGTCCGGTTCTGGAAGCAGAGCAACCACCTGGTCCACGGACGCAAGGTGTGGGACGAACTCCGGGAGCGTCTGCCGGGCTTCACCTGCGCGAAGCTTTTCTGGTGGTACAACATGTACTCGTCGGCGGATTTCACCATGACGCCGCGGCCGCTCTATCCGGCGGATGGAAGAAAGGTCTTCGACATTCACACCCAGCCGATGGCTTGGCGCGGGCAGGTGAAGGCGGATCTCGGCGAGTTTCCGTTTCCGTCGTTCTGGGGTCCGGCTGCGGGAATTGCCTGTTCGGAGTGGATTGCGGCGGCAGCGCGCTGGACCGAGGAGCGCGAGTCGCCGACCCTGAGTCTCGTCTATCTTCCGCACCTCGACTACGGCCTGCAGAAGTTCGGTCCGGGGGCGGCGGAGATGACGGCGGAACTCGGGGCGATCGACCGGGTTGCGGGAGATCTGATCGACTACTACGAGTCTCGTAAGGTGAGGCCGGTCGTGGTCTCCGAATACGGCATTTCACCGGTCAGCCGGCCGATCCACCTCAATCGATTGTTCCGTGAGCAGGGCTGGATCCAGGTCAAGGAGGAGCTGGGCCGGGAAACCCTCGATGCCGGAGGGTGCCGGGTGTTTGCGGTGGCGGATCATCAGGTGGCGCACGTTTATTTGCGGGATCCGTCCATGTTGGGCCGGGTCCGGGCGTTTCTCGACGAGGTCCCCGGCGTCGCGGAGGTCCGCGCGGCGGCCGAAATGTGGGGCAGTGGAGTCGGTGCGCAGCGGGCGGGGGATCTCGTGGTGGTGGCGGAGGCCGACGCCTGGTTCACCTACTATTACTGGGAGGATGATGCGAAGGCGCCGGACTTCGCACGGACCGTGGATATCCACCGCAAGCCGGGCTATGATCCGGTGGAATTGTTCATCGATCCGGCGCTGCGTTTCCCGAAGTGGGAGATCGCGAAGTTTCTCGGCAGGAAAAAGCTCGGTCTGCGCGGGTTGCTGGAGGTCGTGCCGCTGGATGCCGGCCTGGTGAAGGGCTCGCACGGACGGGATGTCGTGCCCGAGGGCGAGCGTCCGGTGGTGTTAGGGGGAAGCGGTGACGTCCGGAGCGCCGAGTATCTCTATGGGGAGATCGTCAACGCGGTGATGGCTTGAGTGGCGCAAAGCTCCTGCTTTGCGAGGGATGGGCAAGGCTTTGTCTTGCCTCCGCGCAGGGAAGAAGACGCCGACATTCCTTCCCACGACCAAGCGAAGCTTGGTCGATCTCTCGCAAAGCAGGAGCTTTGCGCCACTTTCTCAAAGCGCCTCGACGCTCCGTTTCCTTCTCTCGAAGAGCAGCGTCTCGGTATATCCGGCTGCTTTGGCGATTTCCACGGCGGCCGGGAAGTCGCGGGCCACTTCCGCGGGGGTGTGGGCGTCCGAACTAATGACCAGCGGGATGCCGGCCTCCCGGGCGAGTTCGAGGAAGCGGGGTGACGGGTAGGCTTCGGTGCAGGGTTTGTGCCTGCCGGCGGTGTTGAGCTCGATGGCACATCCCGACGCGGCGATCGCGTCGATCGCCGGCTCATGGAAACGGTCGAGATCGCCGGAGGGGCCGGGCGAGAACTTCTTGATGAGATCCGGGTGCCCGAGGATGTCGAACAGCCCGCTTGCCGCCATGGCGGCGTAGGTTCTCCAGTAGCGGGTCCACGCGACCTCCAGGTCTTCGTCCGCCCAGCGCCCGATCCACTTCGGGTTGTCGAAATCCCAGTCGTCGAGGTAGTGGACCGAGCCGATCAGGTAGTCCCACTCGTGGCGGGTGGCGAGATCGGCGATCCACTCTTCGCAGCCGGGGAGCCAGTCGCACTCGAGGCCGGCCCTCACCGGGATCCGGTCGCCGGCGTGCTGGCGGGCGCGGTCGATCCACTCGAGGTAGTCCGGCAGTTCCGCTTCGCTCATCCGCCAGTCGTCGAAGGGCTCCGGGCGTGCCGGGGCGTGGTCGGAAACGCCGTATTCGGTGAGCCCCGCGGCGATGGCGGCATCGATGTAGGCTTCCGGCGCCCCTTCGGCGTGGCGGCAGAGGGGGGTGTGGGTGTGATAGTCGGCGGGCACGGGTTTCGGGTTGCGGCAAGTTAGGCAGTCCGTAATGTTTGCGCGGGCGCGGTGGAATGGCTGCGTCGAGTTTCTGATGAATGACGCGACAAGCCAAGCTGCATCCCGGTTCATTGAACCGCTGATCGAGAAGCTGAGACGTCATCCGAAGCGGGTTGTCTTCACCGAGGGTGAGGATCTCCGGATTCTGCGGGTGGCCGAGCGTCTCGTGGCGGAGCAGGCCGTCGTGCCTATCCTGCTCGGCGACCGGGCGCGGATCCTTGGGATGGCCTCCGACGAGGGCATCAACATGCGCTTCGTGAAGGTGATCAACCCGGCGTCGTCCTCGGACTTCGACCTGTTCCGCGCGCGCCTGGAAAAGACCGCGCGCTACCGGGGACGTTCGCCCTCGGCGGTCGCGGAGCTTGTCGGCAGGCCCCACTACTTCGGGGCGATGATGACGCAGTACGGTCAGGCGGACGCGCTGGTGGGTGGCAACCTGGCGATGCCCTCGACCTTGTTCCGGGCGGTCATCCATGCCATCAAGCCGATGCCTTCGATCCCGAAACTTTTCGGCGTGACGGCGCTGTCTGCGCCCCATCTCGAGCATTTTGGGGGCAACGGCGTGCTTTTTCTGGCGGACACGGGTCTGGTGCCGGATCCATCGGTGGAGGAGCTGGCGACCATTGCGGTCGAAACCGGAAAACTGGCACGCCATTTTCTCGGCCGGGCGCCGCGGGTTGCGCTGCTGAGTCATTCCACCAAGGGTTCGGCGGTCACCGAGCCGGCCCGGAGGGTTGCCGCCGCCGCGGTGCTCGCCCGCGAGAAGGCCTCCGCGGAGGCTTTGGATTTCCGGATCGAGGGCGAGCTGCAGGCGGATGTGGCGCTCGATCCGGCCGCTTGCGAGGTGAAGCTTCCGGGTAATCGCTTCAAGTCGGCCGATGTCCTCGTGTTTCCGAGTCTCGATGCGGCGCACATTTCGATGAAGCTGCTGCAGCATTGCGCCGGGGCGCAGAACTTCGGTCAGTTTCTCGTCGGGATGGCCCGGCCGCTGGCGCAGGTGCCCCGGACCGCTTCCGAGGATACCCTTTACGGAACCGCCGCCGCGGTGGCGGTCGAGGCGATCAAGGCGCACGAACTCTATCCAGACGGCGAGGTGTCCTGAGCAAGGTGCCGTGCCTGCCGGTTTCAGACCGTGGTGCTGAAGCTTGCAACCAATTGGTCGAACAAGTCGGCGTCTTCATCCTGCTCGAGCGCCGAGTAGCACAACGCCAGCTCCTCGACGACCCGAAGCAGCAGTTCTCCCGGGCTGATGGGGCGTCCGCAGCGGATGCGGACCTCATCCGGGTGGCGGCTGATCCGGTGGAGAAGATCCTCCCGATCGATTTCCCGACCGTGCGAGGCGGGGTCATGGACCGTGCCTCCCTGCGCATCTTCGCAGACCAGCAGGAGGGTCGCGGGAAGATTGATTCCCGAGATCGCGGCACCGAGACGGCGGGCCACCAGCAGGGTCACCGCGCCGCATCCCACGGCGTTCGACGGGTGGCCGCTCGCCGCCGCCGCCAGATCGAGATGGGCGGGCTGCAGCTCGTCAATCGAGTCGCAGCGAAGCGTGCCCCCGGCAAGCAGATGTTGAAGGAGACCGACGGCTCCTCCGCGGAGAAAGGCGGGTTCGGATTCCTCCGCCAGGAGATCGAGCGCATCCACGAGCGGCTGGCGCAGGGTCACGCCGTCGTGAAGGAAATCCGAGATCACGCGCAGCATGGACTCGCTGTGATCCCAGTCCTCGTGCAGGCAGGCGAGGCCCTGGCCGGGGATGATCCACTCACGGCGAAGCCGGGCCCGCCTCGCGGGCCGGAGGAGATCGGACAAAAGATGCAGGTGATCCGCGCGGAGCGGGCCTTCGATCTCTCCGATGAGTTCGCTCACATCGCCGTCGAACGAGCCGAGAGCGGTGGCCACCGATTGCCGGACCTCCGGGGTTTCGTCGTCGAGGAGGCGGAGCAGGGTCGCGAAATCGGCAGTGGGCGACGGTCCAGGCATGGGGCGGGGTGAGGGCCGGGAAAGGATGGTGCGCGATACTGGGATCGAACCAGTGACCCCCTCCGTGTCAGGGAGGTGCTCTACCGCTGAGCTAACCGCGCATTTGGCCGGGCGAAACGGAGTCGGCCTGGGCACCCTCCGTCGCGGCGCGGGAGACTACGGAAGCGGTGGCCGTGCATGCAACCGCTTTTTTGTTCTCGGAGTCACCCGGTTTGAAAAGGCAGGGGGGTGGAGGG
>JAKZES010000035.1 GCA_022548915.1 Verrucomicrobiaceae bacterium E54 | reverse complement strand
ACCGCTGACTGGACAGCCGGATGCGGGAGATCCGCACGTCCGGTTCGAAGGGAGGGGCGGCGCAAGCCAATGCGCCGTCCCTACCCCTATCTTTCCTCCTCCGTCAGCTGTAGACCTGTTCGTAGTACTCGTCGGCCATGCGGTCGGAGTCGAAGAAGGGGACGACCTCGCCCATGCTGTTGAGCACGAGCTGGCTCCACTCGGCGGGACGCTCGTAGTACATCGGCAACGCCTTGTTCTGGAGGATGTCGAGGATGCCGATGCGGTCGTGCTCGTCGCGATCGTGATCCGAAAGCCCGGGGTCGGCCGGCGGGACGATGAAGGAATTGTGGCCGTCCTTGGCGAACTCGCAGACCCAGCCGTCGAAGGTCGAGAGATTGATCGCGGCATTCATCGCGGCGGTCATGCCGGAGGTGCCGGAGGCCTCGCGGGTGACGACCGGATTGTTGAGCCAGATGTCGGCACCGTATTTCACCATCCGCGACAGCTCGAGCTCGTAGCCGACGAGCACCGAGGCATTCGGGAAGTCGCTGGTGAGGCGGACGAGGTGGTTGAAGGTGTCGATCGCGCCGTAGTCGAAGGGGTAGGGCTTGCCGGCCCAGATGATCTGGATGGGATGATCTTCCGAGGCGAGCAGCTTGCGGAAGGCCTTCATGTCGCGGGTGATCAGTTCGGCCCGCTTGTAGCCGGCGAAACGGCGGGCCCAGACGACCGTCAGCACCTTGGGGTCGAAGAGCTTTCCGGTCTGGTCGGCCACCATGCGGAAGAGCTGCTCCTTGAGCTCGCGCTTGCGGTCGGTGAGGAACCCGACGTCGCCCGTCGCGCGGGCCCGCTCAAGTCCGCGGTCCTTCCAGTAGCGGGCGTTCTGGGCGTTGGTGATGTGGCCGATCGGGCAGATGCCCTCGTGGTGGTCCCACATCTTGCGCGAGACCTCGCCGTGGAGTTTCGAGACGCCATTGGCCTTGTGGCTGAGCCGAAGTGCGGCCAGCGAGTGATTGAAGACGTTGTCGTCGCCGACACCGGCGGCTTCGCGAACGAGAGCCTCGTCGAGGTCGCCGAAGAAACCGGCCTTCTTGAGCAGCCCGAAGTCGTGCTTCTCGTTGCCGGCCTCCTCCGGGGTGTGGGTGGTGAAGACGAAACGCTTGCGGACTTCCTCGGGATCGGTGCCGTGGCTTTCCATCACGCGGAAGGCGGCGGAAAGCGCGTGGGCCTCGTTGAGGTGGTAGACCTCGGGGTCGACCTTCAATTCCTCGAGCAGGCGGACACCGCCGATGCCGAGCACCATGTACTGGGCGATCCGGCGGCCCGGGTCGTTGTCGTAGAGGCGCTGGGTGATCTGGCGGTCGTCGTGGTTGTTCTCCTCGACATCGGTGGTGAGGAAGAACATCGGGACGGTGCCGAAGACCTCCGAGGGCAGGAAGTGGGCGCCGACCCAGACCTGCTTGCCGTAGATCGGGATCTGGAAGCGGATGCCGGTGTCCTGCAGGAAGGCGTATTCCTTGCGCCGGAACTGCACCGCCATTTCGCGGCCCTCGCCGCGGGTTTGGTTGTAGTAGCCGCAGGTCCAGTAGATGCCGATGCCGAGCAGGTTCTGCTGCAGCGCCGCGGCGGACCGCATGTGCGAGCCGGCGAGGAAGCCGAGGCCGCCGGAGTAGATCTTGAAGGACTGGTCGATGCCGAACTCGCAGCAGAAATAGACCGCGCTCTTCGCGTATTTCGGATCGATTTCGTAGGGGTGCGTGTAGGGGTCGGGAAGGAAGGATTCAGCCATGGTGGGGTGGGGTCGTGAAAGTGGGTGCCGGGAAATGTCCGGACGGGCGAGAACGTTGGAGGAAAAGTCGGGTTTGTGAATCGCGAAGCGCGTTTTTGCGTGAGATTGCGGCACGTGGAGTGCCAGCCTGTGCAAATTCTGCGCCTGGCGGCCGGGGGAGGGATGGATTCAGCGGCGGGATGAGCGGAGCCGGTCGACCGGCTGCTCGATCCAGCGCCACGACGCCCAGGCCAGCCCCCATGACCCCAGCGTGAAGGCAAGCAGGCGGATGGCGGTGCCGGGCGGGCCGTTGATTTCCCAAAGCTGCGGCAGGACCCAGCCGAGGGCGAGGGGGACGAGATTGTGAAGGAGGTAGAGCGAGTAGCTGATTTTGGCGAGGTGCTGGAGCGGCTTCGATGAGAGCACCCGGGCCAAGGCATCGGGCAGGCCGGCGAGCGACGCGGCGATCAGGCCGAGCATGGCGAAGGTCAGGAAGGTCTGCTGGAAATGCCGCAGGCCGGGGATCGGGTGGCCCCGGTTGTCGAAGGCGTAGAGGACGATGTAGGCGGCGAGCGCGATCCAGACGGGAAGGCGCAGGCGCTTGTCGGCGGGATCGAGTCCTCGGTGCATCGCCAGCGCGAGCAGCGAGCCGCCGCCGAGGAAATCGAGGGCGGAGGTGGTGATGGCGCCGGGATTCGGGATTTCGGGAAAGTGGTGGAGCAGGACCAGCCGGGACAGCGGTGCGGTGGCGATGGCGGCGAGGAAAACGGGAAGCAGCAGGCGCCTCGGCAGCAGGAAGACCAGCAGCGGCCAGAACAGGTAGAACTGCTGCTGGATGGCCAGCGTCCAGTAGTGGGCCGTGCCCGACGGCCATTCCGGGAGGGTGGCGAGGTGGAAGTTCGAGACCTGGGCGAAGTAGACCAGCGGATGCCCGCGCAGGTCTTCGGCGCCGACGAGCAGGCCGAAGAGCATCGCCGTGTAGCAGGGAATGAGGATCCGCAGCGCCCGCCGCCACTGGAAGCGCTTGAGGGCCTCGATCCGCCAGGGGGAGCCGGAAAGTTCACCCTTTTCCCTTTCGCGTAGCAGGATGCGGGTGATCAGGAAACCGGTGAGGGTGAGGAAGAAGTAGAGCCCGATCTCGAAGGGAATCGGACCGCGCCAGTGGGGAACCGCCCAGTGCAGCCACATCACGCCCAGCACGGCGATCGCTCGCCAGCCGTCCAGTGGGGCGTTTCGGGGGCTGCTCAAGGGCCGCTAATGAGGGCCGCGGGGACCCTTCTGGCAAGAAATCAGCCCGCCCGGCCGAATTTCGGTGCTTGTCGTGGGGGCGGAGGGCGTGTAGCCGACTAGCAGCCGGGGAGAACCTCGGTCCGTTCCAGCGAGGTGGCACCATGCCTTTCGGACGTTTTTCCACATGGTGCATTCGACTGACCTATCCAAACCAATGGACATCTACGTGGGCAACCTGCCCTACAGCGCCACCGAAGAAGAAGTGGCAGAGCTCTTCGCCGCCTTCGGAGCGGTGGAGAAAGTGAAACTGATCACCGACCGTGAAACCGGACGCCCGCGCGGCTTCGGCTTCGTGACGCTGGCCGACACCTCGAAGGTGAAGGAAGCGGCCGAGGCTGTTGACGGCCAGGACTTCGGAGGTCGCAACCTGCGGGTCAATCCTGCCGAACCTCGCGAGCCCCGTTCCGGCGGCGGCGGTGGTGGTGGTGGCGGTGGCTACGGCGGCGGCGGTGGTGGTGGCGGCTACGGCGGCGGTGGTGGTGGCGGCTACGGCGGCGGTGGAGACCGGCGTGGTGGCGGCGGCGGTGGCCGCGGCGGACGTGATCGCCGCGGTGGCGGCAAGCGCGACACCGGCTGGTAAGCCCCTGCAATCCCCAATTTTTCCAACGCCCGACCGGCTCCCGCCGGCCGGGCGTTTTCTTTGGGCGTTTTCTTTGGTGGGCTGAAGGAAACCGCCTACAACGGTCGCGGAGCGTGGTGGAACAGCGGCGCGAGCCACATGAACCGGGCCTTGCCCCGAGCCGGGGGCTCGCGCAGCGCCGGAATGGACGGGCGGGAGATCCTGACGCGAAAAGCCCCGCGTCCGGAAGCGGACGCGGGGCCGGGCGATGCGCGATCGGAATCAGTTGGCGCCGTAGGGCAGCGAGGAGTCCTGCAGGAAGATCAGGACCTTGCCGTCCTCGGTCTTCACGTAGCCCTTGGTGTACTCCACCTTGGTCTCGGTGTCGTCGGGGCCGGTGAAGAAGTAGTGGCCCATCGTGATCGCGATGTTGCCGTGCATCTTCACGGTGTGGTTCTCGAAGCGGACCTTCGACCAGGGCTTGAGCGCGAAGCCCTTGTCTTCGGCATACTTGTCGTTGCCGCCGACGAAGTAGCTGAGGGCTCCTTCAAGGTCGGGACGGAAGGGCGTCTCGGCCGCGAGGGTCGGCTTGAACTGGATCGGACCCAGCTCGAAGGCATAGGCAGCCTCGGCGGCTTCCTTCGCAACCTTCGGGGCGTCGTCGCCGGCCTTGCCGATCGCGACCACGGCATCACCCCACATGGCCTGGGCGGCCTGGACGTCAGCGGCGGTGATGGCCGGACCATCGGGCAGCGTGCCGACGTTCGGAGCGAGCACCTCGGCCTTGAGATGCACGGGGGCAACCAGGACGACGGTGGCGGTGAGGGCGGATAGGATGAGGTTGTTGTTCTTCATAACGCCGAACGGATAAGCCGAAAAATGAATGGCGCAAATAAAAACATGTAAAAAAAGTCGTGAATTGAGATACGTAAGAAGGTTGACCCGAAATGATCGACCCGGCGGGCGGGCCCGGTTGTGGCGTCCTGCGGTGGATCGACGGCCTCGTGGGCGGCTGGATCCCCCGAACGTGCGATGACGAAAGGAGGCGGGCCTGGGCGGGGTATTGCGGATTGTCCCGCCCAATGGCGGCCGTTAGTCTGCCACCCGATTCCCATGAAACGCCGATCCTTTCTCGCCACCACGACCGGAGCCGCGGCTGCAGCCGGCGGATCCCTGCCGCTGTTTTCGATCGGCAAGCCCGGCCCCTCCGCCAACAGCAAGCTGAACGTCGCCTTCATCGGCTCGGGGGGCTGGATTGCCCGCCAGCCATACAACCAGGGCTGCAGCGATGAGAACCTGGTGGCCTTCTGCGACGTCGACCGCGAGGTCAGCGCCGAGAACATGAAGAACTGGCGGACCACCCAGCCCTTCTTCGAGGACTTCCGGGTGATGCTCGACAAGATGCACAAGGAGATCGACGCGGTGGTGATCTCCACGCCCGATCACACCCATTTCCCCGCCACGCTGGCCTGCATGGAGCGGGGGATCCACGTCTACACCCAGAAGCCGCTGGCCCACAACATCTGGCAGTCGCGCCAGCTGGTGAAGGCCAAGCACCGCTACGAGGTCATGACCCAGATGGGCAACCAGGGCCACGCCGGCGACGGCATCCGCCAGTCGGTCGAGGCGGTCCGGTCCGGGGTGATCGGCGACGTCGGCGAGGTGTTCTGCCGCAACGATGGCCCGCAGATGGGCAACGACCACTTCGCCAATCCCGCGACCATGCCGCCGCCGGAGTCGCCGGTGCCGCCCACCCTGGCCTGGGACCTTTGGCTCGGGCCGGCGGAAAAGCGTCCGTTTTACCGCGACTACCTGCCGAAAAAGTGGCGCTCGTTCTACGATTTCGGCCTCGGAATGCTGGGCGACTGGGGTTGCCACACCCTCGACACGCCGGTGTGGGCTCTGGATCTCGACCCGCCGACCGCCGTCGAGTGCCTCGACCGCAAGGACTCGCTGGAGGGCGTCATCCCCGCCGGCAGCCGCGTCCGCTTCCATTTCCCGGCCAAGGGCGACCGCGGACCGGTCACGCTGACCTGGTTCGACGGTCCGCAGGATTGGACGAAGGTCGGGCGCATCGACAAGTTCGGCGCCGAGCACGCCGCCCACCTCGGGCGCGCCTGCTGGATGGTCGGCAGCAAGGGGCTTCTCGGCTGCGGCACCCACGCCGGTGCCCCGCTCATCCTGCCCAACGAACTGCGCAAGGAATGGCAGACGAATCCGCCGGAGGAGACGATTCCCCGCGTGGCGGGCGGTCCCTTCCGCGAGTGGCTGCGGGCCATCAAGGGCGAGGGCCCCGAGCCGGGTTCGAACTTCGATTATTCGGCGAAACTGACCGAAATCATCCTGCTCGGTGTGCTGGCCCAGCGCTTCAACACCCGCATCGAGTGGGACGCGGAAAACGCGCGGATTTCCAACCATCCGGAGCTCAATGCCTTCATCAAGGAACCCGTGCGCGAAGGCTGGTCATACGGCGAAAAGCTGTAAAACTGCCCCCGCCCCATTCGGCTGAAAGCTCCGGCGCGGTTCGCGCGTTAGGATGCGCCCTGCCGCGCGGGCTGAAGATTTCGCCTCCGCCGCACGTAAAGGTTCCCCACAGCAAGTTTCTCCCAGTAAAACGCAATTTATCAGAGGTCCGAGTCCTCGTCCTTCCGTTCTCTTCCCGAACTCCAAGTCGATGAATACCGAAACTGAATCCAAGCCCGATACCCTCGCCCTCACTTTCGCCGCATGGCTTTGCCGCCTCTGGCTCGCCGTTCGTGCGCTCCAGACCGGCATTGAGAAATTCGCCGGAACCGAGAAAGCCTCCGCCGACGTCATGATCGACGGGGCTCCCAACTCCTACGGCATGGAGGTCGAGACCGTCGACAAGTTCTACGCCCTCTCCAACTACCACGGGGTGCCGCCCTCGATGGCCGAGACGTTCTCCAAGGAGCCGCTGATTCCCGGCTTTTTCCTGCCGATCTACGACAAGGTCCTGGGTCCTGCGCTGCTGGTGCTCGGCCTGACCATCCTGCTCGGCGTCGCCAGCCGCACCTCGCTGTTCCTGCTCGGTGTGCTGTATGTGAGCCTCACCTGGGGCCTCATCCTGATCGGCGGCCAGCAGGGCAATTCCGGGGTTGCGTGGCTCGCGGCCCACATGATCCTGATCGTATGGGCTCTCTACCTCGCCCCCTACAACAAGCTCTGCCTGTTGAAAAAATGGTGACCCCTGCAACAGTAATTCCGACATGAGCATGCAACCTTCTCCAATCACTCGCCGGCGCTTCATTGGAAGCACCACCGCGACGGGGGCTGGCCTGGCTCTCGCGGCTCCCGGCATCCTCAAGGCGGCCACCCAGGCCGAGGGAGATCTGATCCACGTGGCGATCGTGGGATACGGCAAGCAGGGCGAGGTCCTCTTCAACTGCCTGAAGAACATCCCGGGCCTCTACTTCCAGGCCGTCTGCGACATTTCCGACTACAACCTCCAGCGGGGGGTCGGTGCCGCCTACTCCATCCAACGGAACCGCTCGGTTCCGAACCAACGCCCCAACCGCTACACCGACATCGACGAGATGCTCGCCACCGAGAAGGGTCTCGATGCGGCCATCATCGCGACGCCGGACTTCTGGCACTCGCCGCACACGGTGAAGTGCCTCGACGCCGGACTCGCGGTTTACTGCGAGAAGATGATGTCCAACACGATCGAAGGGGCCCGCGACATGGTTCGTGCCGCCGAGCGCAACGACAAGCTCTGCCAGATCGGTCACCAGCGCCGGAGCAATCCCCGCTACCTCTTCACCTACGAGCAACTGATCAAGAAGCACAACCTGTGCGGACAGATCGTCAATGCCAACGCGCAGTGGAACCGGTCGCTCAGCGCCTCGCAGCCGATCGGGGGCGAGGATATCTCGCCGAAGATCATCGTGCCTCAGGACAAGCTCCAGAAGTACGGGTTCGAGAACATGGACCAGTTCCTCAACTGGCGCTTCTACCGGGACTTGTCGGGGGGGCCGATCTCCGACCTCGGGGCGCACCAGATCGACATCTTCAACTGGTTCCTCGGGACCCAGCCCAAGGCGGTCTATGCCACCGGCGGCCATTCTTATTTCAAGGAGCGCGAGCACTTCGACAACGTGATGGCCTGCTTCGACTACGACACGCCCCAGGGCGAGGTCCGGGCCTTCTATCAGGTGCTCACCACGACCAGCGCCGGCGGTGGCTTCTGGGAGAGCTTCATGGGCACCGAAGCGAACATCAGGACCGCTGAAATCGCCGCAACATCGGCCATCTACCGCGAGACGCCTTCGGATGAGAAAGAGCTCGAGGCGATGGAGAAGAAGTGGGACGATCTGGTCCGCCGGGGATACCTGCGGATGAAGCCGGCCGCACCCAGGCCGCAGGCGGCGTCCGCCGGTGCGGTCGAGGTCTACGAGTCGGCCGCCCCCGAGGAATACGATCTCCCCGGAGGTCTGCCCTACATCCGCGACAACAAGGGTCAACTGGTTCCCAAGCCCGCCCACCAGCCGCACCTCGAGAACTTCTTCGCGGCCCTGCGCGGCGAAGCCAAGCTCAACTGCGACGCCCGCCACGCGTTCGAGAGCGAAGCGCCGATCTTCTACGTCAATCCTTCGGCCTTGCAAAAAGAGCGCATCGAATTCACCAAGGAACAACTCTCCGTATGAAAACAACCGACATCCTCATCCTCTCCGCCCTCACGCTCGGCCTGGCCAGTTGCGACGAGGGAGGCTCCTCGTCCGGCGGCTCCGGTGGCGTCGCCAATGGCGTCGCGCTCGACATCGAGTTCCCTCCGGAACTGATCGAAGGCACGCCCAAGCCCATGAAGGTCCCTAACCTGGAGGACGAGCCCAAGTCGGCCCCTGAGTTCAAGGTGCCCGAAGGCACCGAACTGCTCTCCGCGGGCAAAACAGTCACCAGCTCGGATGACTATCCGATCATCGGCGACGTGGCCCTCATCACCGACGGCGACAAGGAAGCCGGCGAAGGCTATTACGTCGAGCTTCTCGACGGCCTGCAGTGGGTGCAGATCGACCTTGGCGCTCCCGCCGAGATCAACGCCATCTGGCTGTGGCACTTCCACTCGCAGAAGCGCGCCTACCACGACGTGATCGTCCAGATCTCCAATGATCCGGAGTTCAAGGAAGGGGTGACCACGGTCTTCAACAACGACTACGACGACTCGGCCGGCATGGGCAAGGGATCCGACCGCCCCTACGTCGAAACCCGCTTCGGCAAGGTCATCAACGGCAATGCGACGACGGGCCAGTACGTGCGCCTCTACAGCAACGGCAACACGTCCAACGACATGAACCACTACATTGAAGTGGAGGTTTACGGCAAATCCGCGGCCGCCGAGTAGGCGTTCAACCAGATCAAACCAAAGGCCGGATCCCGTCGCAGGGTCCGGCCTTTTTCTTACCCGTGGCGTTGGACCTCCTAAAGGAGGAACGACAAACAGACCAGGCCCGCCGGTGATGTTCGTAGTTCCCCCTTCAGGGGGTTGCACGGTTCGAGCTGCAGAGACTACTTGGCGCCGGCGACCGTCGCCTTTCCCAGCCTCGCGCGGATGCGAAACAACGTGAGCAGCATGTCCCAGGCATCGTGCCAGGGGTGGATGCGGCTGCCACCCTTGCGCACCCAGTTGACCGGCACCTCCATCCAGGGGATGTCCGCCGCCGTCATTTCGGCGAGCAGTTCGGCGTCAAAGGCGAGGCCGGGTTCGCTCAGGTTGCCGGCGATCCGCCGGTAGGCCTCACCCTTGAGGACCTTGGCGCCGCATTGCGTGTCCTCGGAGCGGATCCGGAGAATCAGCCGGCAGGCGAGCAGGAACCCATGGTGCCGGATCCAGCGGAAAATTCCCTCCTCGACCCTGGTGGTCGCGGTGTTCTTGCGGATCGCCATCACCGATTGCCCGCTCTCCCGGGCGGTGGAGATCAGGTCGAGCATGTCCGGCGCGCTGACGCTGCCGTCGGCGTCGACGAAGGAAAGCCATTCGGCCTCGGGTTCAAGCGCCCAGGCCTCCCGCACCACCGATCCCTTGCCGTGGTGAGCCAGCGCGGCGTGGACGCGGACGTGCGGGTAGATCGCCGCGAGTTCGGCACACAGGAGCTTCAGGCGCCCGACCTCCTCTTCTCCCGACCCGTCATCGGCGATGATCCAGCGGATGTTCGCGTCGCGGATCGCGAGTTCCGCCGCCAGTTCCCGGCCGAAAAGAGCGAGCCGCTTCGAATCCTTCCACACGGGTGTTACGAGAATCGTGATTGCCTCGGTGTCTCCGTCCCGCATGGTTCCCGAACGTGAAGCACTTCTCGAGGCTTTCAACCCTACGGAATTTTCCATGATGAAACGCTCGGTCCTGATTGCCTGTTGGGTCGCGGTGGCGTTTGTCGCCGTGTTCCTGCGCTGGAACGACCTCGCGGCACGCCCCTTCCACGCCGACGAAGCGACGGGCGCCCGGATCACCGCGCACCGGGTCGAGTCGGGCAATTACGTCTTCGATCCCAAGCACTATCACGGGCCGACCCTGAGCGGTGCGGCGATGGTGGTGGCGCGGATCACCGGGATGAAGAGCTGGGCGGAATTTGAGAAGGCCCCGCTGCGGGCGGTCCCGGCGCTCGCGGGTTGCCTGCTCGTGCTGGTGCCGCTGCTCGGGCGGCGGCGCTTCGGTGATGCGCCCATGCTGATCGCCGCGCTGGCACTCGCGACCTCGCCGCTGCTTGTCTATTACAGCCGGATGTTCATCCACGAGATGCTGCTCGGGCTCTTCGGGGTGCTGGCCCTGTTCCAGATCGCCTGCACGAAGCGCTGGTGGCTCGCCGGGATCTGGGTCGGCTTGATGTTCGCGACCAAGGCGAGTTTCGCCTTCAGCATCGCCTCGTGGGGGGCGGCGGGTGGTTTGCTTTACCTGCTCAGCCCGCGGGGCCCGGACAAGGTGATGCCCGCCGAATTGGTCCGCCGCTACTGGCGCACGGCTCTGCTTGCCGCGGGGCTCGCCGTGCTGACCTCGCTGGCCTTCTACACCAACGGCTTCACCCGCTGGCAGGGGGCGGTGGACGCAGTGAAGTCGTACTTCATCTACGATCTCGTCGAGGGACACGACAAGCCGGCCGCTTATTTCGTCGATCTGCTCCTGTGGCCCCGCAAATTGGGCGGGAGCTGGTGGTTTGAAACGCCGGTGGCCCTTTTCGCCGCGGCGGCTCTGGTTCTGAGCTTCGTGTCGAGATCGATGGAGCCCGCGACCCGCCTCGCGGTCCGGTTCCTCGCCTTGTCGGCGGTCTTCCACCTGGCGATCTACAGCGCCATCGCCTACAAGACGCCCTGGCTGATGGTCCTGCCCTGGGCGCATGTCTGCCTGCTGGCGGGCTTCGTCGCGACGGCGGTGCCGCGGGGGAACAAGGTGCTTGCCGGCGTGGTGGGCCTGGTAATCTCGGCGGGATTCGCGAGCCAGTTCCTGCAGAGCCGGCAGGCGACCGGGCGCCTCGCCTCCGACGAGCGGAACCCGTATGCCTACGTTCCGACCAGCGACGACATCGAGTCGCTGGTGCCGTGGCTGGATGCCCTGGATGAAGCGCTGCCCGAGCGCTCCATCGAGCCTCTAGGCGTGGTTGGCAGCGACTACTGGCCGCTGCCCTGGTATCTCCGCGGCTACGGGAAGGTGGGCTACTGGCCGGAGGCTCCGGACAATATTTCACGCCTGCCGGTGGTGATCGCGATTGATGATCTAACGGTCATGCTCGCCGGAAGCCATGTGCCCGTTCCCAAGGGCCTGCGCGCCGACACGCCGATGACCGTCTGGGTGCGCGGCGACTTCTGGGATGCCTCGCTTGACGCACCCCCGGAATGAATGAAGAAGTTGCCATGCCGAAGACCGTCAAGTTCGCCCACGAGGCGATGAAGACCACTTTCAACCTCCGGATGCCGGAGGGGAGCGCGGAGCGCCAGCGCAATGTGGCGAAGGTGTGCTTCGAGGAACTCGACCGCCTCGAGTCGCTGCTCAGCCGCTTCGTCGAGGGCAGCGACGTGTCGCAGATTAATCACATGCGGGCGGGCGACAGTCTCTTCATTTCGGAGGAGTGCCACGCCTGCCTGCTCCAGGCCCTCCAGTTGCATCAGGAGACCGGCGGCCTTTTCGACGTGACGCTGGGAGCGCGCATCGAGCACCTGAAGAAGGGCAGGGGCGGCGAGGCTCCCGAGATTTTCGGCAATCTAACGGTCGCCCCGGATCAACCGCTGATCGTGTGCGAGGCACCCGGTCGCGAGATCGACCTAGGCGGGATCGGCAAGGGATTTGCCCTCGACCGCCTGCGGCAGATCCTCATCGACTGGGAGATCGATTCGGCTTTGCTGTCCGCCGGGGCCAGCACCCAGCTGGCCCATGGCCGGCTGGCGTGGCCGCTCGACCTGACCGGCGATCACGATTCGGTGCGGATCGATCTCTACCGCGAGGCACTCAGCGCCTCGGGCGTCGGCATCCAGGGCAATCACATCGTCCACCCCGATGCCGCGAGGGAGCCCGGGGAGGGCTTGTCCTACAAGCGCGTGTGGCTGACCGCGCCCACGGCGGCGGAGGCGGATGCGTGGTCGACCGCGGTCATGCTGATGACCGATGACCAGATCAAGGAACTCGGCGACGACCAACCGGCCTGCCTCTATGTCGAGGATGCCGAGGGGGTCCGGCAGTGGGGCGGTGATGGTCAAAAGTCTGAAAGTCGAAAGGTCTGAAAGTCCATTGGGACGACGGCATTCGACAGGCCTTGGGTGCTGGCAGTTCGGACCTTCGACCTTGCGACATTCGGACCTTCAGACTCACCACCTACTTCGAGTTTTTCGCTAGCTGGGGTCAACGGCCACCGTATCCGGTGCCATGACATCCACCCGCCGCCGCTTCATCGGCTCCACCACCGCGCTTGCCGCCGGGGCCTTCGTGCTTCCGCGCTTCAGCATCGGCCAGTCCGGCCCGTCCGCGAACAGCCGCCTCAATCTCGCCTTCATCGGGGTTGGCGGTCGCGGCGAGAAGAACCTGCAGGGACTCTCGCAGGAGAACGTGGTCGCCCTTTGCGATGTCGACGACCGCGAGGCTGCCGCTTCCTTCGGCAAGTGGCCCAAGGCGAAGCGCTTCAAGGATTTCCGCGAGATGCTCGACAAGATGGGCGGGGAGATCGACGGGGTGGTGATCAGCACGCCCGACCACACCCATTTCGCCGCGACGATGGCGGCGATGGAATGCGGCAAGCACGTCTTTTGCGAGAAGCCGCTCACCCACAACGTCTGGCAGGCACGCATGCTCAAGAAAGGGGCAGCCCACTACAAGGTGGTGAGCCAGATGGGCAACCAGGGCCATGCGACCGAGGGCATTCGCTACATGAAGGAGTGGTATGAGGCGGGGGCGTTGGGGCAGGTCCGCGAGGTGCACGCCTGGCTCAGCGGACCGAACTTCGGCAGCCGCTACTTTGCCAAGGCGGCGAACCATCCGCCGGCGGCCCAGCCGGTGCGCGACGGGCTCGATTGGGACCTGTGGCTGGGCCCGGTGGCGAAGGACATCCCCTATAACGAGATCTACGTGCCCAAGCGCTGGCGCAGCTACTACGACTTTGGTGGCGGGCTGCTCGGAGACTGGACCTGCCACACGCTCGACGGTCCGTTCTGGGCGCTCGGTCTCGGGATGCCGAGCCGGATCGAGGCGGTGAAGAAAACCGGCAACGACTCGCTCGTCTGTCCCGACGCCTCGGTGATCCGCTACGACTTTGCCGCGCGCGGCGACAAGGCTCCGGTGAGCATTCTGTGGTATGAAGGAGGAAATCGACCGGAGATCAGGAAAGAGTGGGGAATCGAGAAGCTCGGTGGCGACGGCATGATCATGTCCGGCGACAAGGCCAGCCTGATGAGTGGCACCCGGCCGGACAGCCCGCGGCTGATCCCCGGGGATGTGTGGCAGGATTTCCGCCGCGATCTCCCGGAGAAGACGATCCCGCGGGTGAAGGGTGGCCACTACCGCGAGTGGACCGCCGCCATCAAGGGTGACGGCCCGGCACCCGGTTCGAGCTTCGACTACGCCTCCGAACTCACCGAGATGCTGCTGCTCGGTGTCCTCGTCCAGCGTTTCGGCGGTCGTCTCGACTACGACGCCGCGACGATGAAGGTCACCAACCGCCCTGAGCTCGATGCCCACCTCAGGGAGCCGGTCCGCGAGGGCTGGGAGTTCGGCAAGGCGGTCGCGGGCTGACCCGACGGATCGCTCCTGTGGGGTTCACGACTCTTGCTTGCGATCATCCGTCGCGGCCTTCGAAACGGGCAGCGACTGGCGCAGTTTCAGGCCGCGGGCCTGGAGGAGCCAGAGCCCGGCGGGGATGATGCACGCCGCCTGCACGAAGTGGGCGACGATGGCGTAGGAGAGTCCCACCTCGCGACTGACCTCGAACAGGCCGAGCGCCGCGAGGCAGCCGATCTGGAAGGTGCCGAGAAATCCCGGCGGGCCCGGGGCGGCGACGGCCAGCGCTACGAGCACGGTGACCATCAATCCGGCGGCCGGTCCGAGACCGATGCCCATGGTCCACAGCGTGGCCTGATAGAAGAGCGCCATTTCCAGCCACAGCAGCAGCGAGGCGATCAGCACGATGGCCAGCTGACGACCGGTGGAGACGGCCTTCAGCCCCTCGAGGAACCCATCGACGAGCTGATAGAGCGCGGCGCGGACACGCGCGAGAAACTTGGGGAAGAGGAAGATGGAGATCATCTTGCGGGCCAACTTCGAGAACGAGCGGCTGAAAAAGTAGGCCATGACCATGAAGCCGACGCCGACGACGGCGACCGCGCCCAGCAGCTTCGCGCCCGTGCCGAGCCACTCGGGCGGGTTGTCGATCCAGGTGATTGCCACCGCGAGGAAGCCGATGATGGTCAGTGCATCGACCACCCGCTCGACCACGATGCTGGCGGCCGAGGCGCCGAAGTTGATCTTCTCCCAACGGGTCAGGATCCACGGGCGGACCACCTCCCCGGCGCGGAAGGGAAGCAGGAAGGTGCCGGTGAACCCGATCACCGTGGCGTCCACCAGCGAGCGCATCTTCATCGTCTCCCCGCCGGTCAGCAGATAGCGCCAGCGCCAGCTGCGGATCAGGAAATTCAGGGCGATCAGCAGCACCAGGACCGGCAGAAACCTCAGGTCCACCGCGGCGAAGCCCGCCTTCACCGCCTGCCAGTCGATGTGCCGGAGGAGCAGGACCATCAGACCCGCCACCACCAGGATGCCCAGCCATTGCCAGGGCGACTTTCGTTTCTCCGTCTCGCTCACGATTTGCTGCCGCGGAGCTTCGTGGCCCAGCGCCGCTCCGCAAGCTTGTTCTCCGGGCGGCGGATGCCGATACTGTGACCCAGAAGAACCGGAACCGTTCGACCCACCGATGAAACCACCCAAGCCATTCCAGATCTCCCGCCGTTCGTTCCTGCGCCGCTGCACGGCCACCGCCGCCGCCACCGGCCTGCCGCTGTGGTTCGTCGAGCGCCAGCTGGCCCTGGCCGAAACTCCTTCCCCGAAGGTGACTTCGCCGAACGAGCGTCCGGCGATCGCGCTGATCGGCTGCGGCGGCCAGGGCAGCGGCGTCACTGCGGGTGCCCGGCGCTTCGGCGATGTCGTGGCGGTCTCCGATGTCGACCAGGCCCACATCGATCGCGCGGTCGCCCGCTTTTCGACCGACGGCGGGAAGCCCGACACCTTCCGGGATTTCCGCAAGCTGCTCGAGCGCGACGACATCGATGCCATCGTCAACGGCACGCCCGACCACTGGCACAGCCTGATCAACATCGCTGCGGCCCGGGCCGGGAAGGACATCTACTCCGAGAAGCCTCTCACGCTCACGATCGACGAGGGCCGGCACGTGGTGAAGGCGGTGCGGGACCACCGGCGGGTCCTGCAGACCGGGACCCAGCAGCGCAGCTCGCAGCGGTTCCGGCTGGCCTGCGAACTGGTCCGAAACGGCCGCATCGGCGAACTCAAGGAGGTCAACGTCTGGTTGCCCGCCGGCCGGCGGGAGGGCCCGTTCAAGACGGCCCCGGTGCCCGCCAGCCTCGACTGGGATTTCTGGCAGGGCCAGGCCAAGGCGGTCGACTACGTCCCCGAGCGCTGCCACACGTGGTTCCGCTACTGGTACGAGTATTCCGGCGGCACGATGACCGATTGGGGCGCGCATCACATGGACATCGGCTACTGGGCGATCGGCCTACCGGCTCCGACCGGGATCGAAAGCAAGGCGCTGAGTCAGCCGATCCCCGGAGGCTACACCGTGATCGCCGACTACGAGGTGAAGTTCACCTATCCCAACGGGATCGTGTTCAACGTCCGCTCAACCCGCGACGATGGTCCCTTCGGCGAGACGGTCAACAAGGACGGCCAGCGCAACGGCATCCGTTTCGTGGGCACCGACGGCTGGATCTGGGTCAGCCGCGAAAAGATCGACGCCAGCAGTCGCGAGCTGCTCGGCAGGCCGCTGCCGGAGGATGCCGAACGCCTCTACGAAAGCAACGACCACATGGGGAACTTCTTCGACTGCATGCGGTCGCGGAAGGACCCGATCTGCAGCGTGGAGACCGGCCACCGCTCCGCGACGGTTTGTCACCTCGGAGCCATTTCGCTGCGCACCGGCAAGAGCCTGCAGTGGGATCCCGACAAGGAGATTTTCACCGGCGAGCACGCCGACGCGGGCAATGCCCACGTCGCCCGGGAGATGCGCAAGCCCTACGACTACGATTTCGTGGCGTAGGTTCGAGAGGAGCGCGCGACGCTGTCTCGCATCGAGCCCGTTGGGAACGAAGACCTCCTGAAGGAGGAACTACAAACTGAACAGGCGGGCCAGTGGCGTACGTAGTCCCTCCTTTACACTCGGTTCGTTCCTCATCCCAGTCCCTCGATCTTCCAGCCGTCGCGGTAGTCCCGGCCGACAAACGCGTTGGCCTCGGGCTTGTCGAATTTCAGGGCGGCGGCATCCCACTTCAGGCTGGTCTGCGGGAAACGGGAGGCCAGGCAGCCGAGCAGGATGGCCTCGGTCAGCGGGCCGGAGTAGGCGAAGTCCGCCGTGGTCTTGCCCACCCCGCGGGCGGCGTCGATGAACTGTCCCCAGTGCTGGGCACCCTTCACCCGCGGCAGCGCGTAGTCGGCGAATTTCTTCTCGGGGTAGAGCTTCGGGCGCGAAACGTGGGGCACGACCATCACCCCTTCGGTGCCGATCAGCAGTGAGCCCTGACCCGGGACCTTGCCGTCCTCGATGAGGGCCAGGACGTCCGCCGGCGGTTTGGCCGTGCCGTCGTACCAGGTCGCCTTGAGCGTTTCGCCAGCGGTGTGCGGTGTGCCCTTGAAGAGGTAGATCACCTTGCCGTTCAGCGCCCAGTTGTCGGCGTTCGGTGCCGGTCCCTCGGAGCGCACCGCGATCGGTGCCGCCAGCTTGAGGCCCATGAACAGCGGATCGAAAATGTGGCAGCCCATGTCGCCGAGCGTGCCGGTGCCGAAGTCGAGGCGTTTGCGCCAGTTACCGGGGTGGTAGTAGTTGTCGCCAATGTAGGGCCGGTCGGCGGCGACGCCCAGCCAGCCATCCCAGTCGAGATAGTCCGGCACCGGGTCGGTGCGGTCCGGCTTGGTGCCCATGTCCCCCCAGGACTTGCCGGACCAGATGTGGATCTCCTTCACCTTGCCGATGGCCTCGTCCTGCATCATCTGCCTCGCGATCTGGTAGTACGCCGTCGAGTGGATCTGGATGCCCATCTGGGTCACCAGCTTCTTCTCGGCGGCGAGATCGGTCATCCGGCGCGTTTCCCGGAGATTGTGGGCCAGCGGCTTCTGGCCGTAGATGTGGATTCCCTTTTTCATCGCGGTCACGGCGATCGCCGCGTGCATGTGGTCGGGGACCGAGACGTTGGCCGTGTCGAGGTCCTCGTTCTCCAGCAATTCCCGCCAGTCCTGGTAGAACTTCGCTTTCGGAAACATCTCGCGTGCCTTCTTGGCGCGGTTCAGGTCGACGTCGCAGAGGGCGGCGATTTCGACGTTCTCGACGTTGGCCAGTTGCTGGAGGTCGGCCCAACCCTGTCCGGCGAGGGCGAAGGCGCCGTGGCGGACCTTTCCGGACGGCGGGGCGGCGATCAGGTTGGTGGTGACGAAGGGAGCGGCGGCGGCCGAAGTGCCGAGCAGCTTGAGAACGGAACGGCGGGAGTAGCGGTTGAGATCGGTCATGATGTCAGAAAACGGTCGTGGACGGCGGATTCCATCGGAATCCAGCGATTTTGTCGCGCCAAATCCCCCCATTTTCAGGCAAGTGGGGATTGGACGGGGCGAGGATTCGCGCTAGTGGTTTCCAACATCCCGAACTCATGAGAATTCATCGCCTTTCCACCGTCATCGTCGCCGTTTCGCTGTTGTCTTCCCTGATTGCCTCCGCCGAGGAGCCGACGACCCCCAACATCGGTGTGGCCATCGCCAAGGGCGATGTGGAGGACGTCCAGCGCCACATCGCCGCCGATCCGGCGATCCTGAACCCCGAGGATCCGAAGGCCCGCGCCCCGCTCGACTTGGCGATCCTGCGAAAGAAGAAGGACATTGCCGTGCTTTTGCTCGAAGCCGGGGCCAATCCGAACCGCGCCGACAACTCCGGCAGCACGCCGCTGCACCACGCCGTCACCCGCAACAGCCCGGAGATCATCGTCGCGCTGATGAAGGCCGGGGCGAAGCCCGACGTGCTCGACAAGTCCGGCTGGACGCCGCTGCACCACGCGGCGGCCAAGAACCAGCTCGAGACGACGAAGGCCCTGCTAGAAGGCGGAGCCGATCCGACCACCCTCAGCAAACTCGGAGGCACGCCCCTCCACGAAGCCGCGACCGGCGGCAGCAAGGAGCTGATCGCCCTGCTGCTGAAGACCAAGATCGACCCCACGCTCAAGTCCAAGCAGGGTGTCACCGCCCTCGACCTCGCCAAGAAGTTCGAGAACGCCGAGGCAATCGAGATGCTGTCGGAGTGAGCTTGCGGGGAGGCTTCCGGCCCATTTGCATCCACCCCCTGATGGCCTGAAGGGTCATGAGAGCAAAGCCAAGGGCTGGCAGCCCTTGGGATTTCCGTTCAGCATCCGGATGCGGCCTTTCAGGCCGCCTGGCTTCGGGCCGGTGAGTCCCAGGGCCGATGGCCCTGGGCTGCGTTCTGGCGACCCTTCGGGCCGCTTGGTCTTCGGACCGGATCAGCCGGATGGATCAGTTGAGTCCGAAGAAACGCCACGCGCTTTCCACATCCTCCTTGGTGCCGCGAATCAGAATCGACGAGGTCTCCGGGAAGAAACGCACATCGGCGAACTCGGACATTTGCCAGCCCTTTTCATCGAGTTCTGCCTGGATGCCCTGAAGGCTGAGCCTCCCCTTGCGTGAAAGTTCCTGCTTCGTGGCATAAGGCAGGTTGTAGATCCTGGTGTAGAGGTAAATAACCTCGATACCCGACCTGCCGCGCCGTATCTCGACCGTCTTTTGAATCTCATCGAAGGCAGAAACCAGCAGCTCCCGATAGGTGGGGCGTGAATCTTCTGCAATCCGGATCAGATCGATCCTCTTGCTGCCGATATCGTCGGGAAGCCTCTCCGTAAAACGGAAGTCACCATCCGGATCGAGGTCCGCCCAGCCGGTCATTCTCGCGACAAGCTCCGCCATCGTGTAGTCCCTGAGGTTGCCGGACCATGGCACGCGAGTGTCGAGGATCTCTGCTCCTTGGAGAAGGCCTACCAGCAGGATAGCGGTCAGAGAGCCAGCCAATGAATGTTTGAGTTTCATTTCAATGGAAACAACGCTATCGGCTCTTGCGGTTGATCCGAGGTGAAACGTCCGGGGAGATTTGGTTTCTCGGGTGGCTTGGGAACGTTGCGGGGTTCGTCAGGTGCCCGGAGTTTAGAACGGATTGACGACGATGACACCGTCGTAGTTCTGTCCGGCATTCAGGTCTTCGGTGATCAGTTCGCGGGCTCCGCTGGCTTGGGCGGCGACGATGATCATGGCATCCCAGAGGGAGACCTGATGACGTTCCTTGAGCGCCAGACCCTGGCCGAGACGCTCAAGGGAATTATCGACCACAGGCCATTTCGTCAGGTCCTGGATGATCTGTAAGGCTTCCCGGTGGGAACGACCGACGCGCACGAAGTTCACGTAGAACTCCTGCAGCACTTGGACGCTGATCGCATTCAGGCCGGGCATTTCCCAGCCCGCCCGAATCAGGGGGAGGACCGTCTCCCGTTTCTCGCCGGCGTCGAGATCGTAGGCGTAGAGCAGGATGTTGGTGTCGATGAACCGTTCAGCGGGCATGTGCCTCTTCGCGAGTCAGGGGCTTTCCTCCCAATCGATAGCCATGCTGAAGGCGCTCGAGGGCGGCGGTAGGGTCGGCAATTGCCTCATCCGCCGCCAGCACGGTTTCCAGGCCTTCGATGACCAGGTTCTTGAGGGTCGTCCGGCGCCTTGCCGCTGCGACCTTGCTCTTCTCAAGCAGGGCCTCCGGAAGATCGATCGTCGTCTTCACGGAGCAATATTTACTGCTTTATGGCTCGTGCGTCAAGGGTCCACGGACGACTTGTTCAGGACAATGTCGTCGTTGGTAAACATCTCGCGGTCCGGTCCGGCGGAGCGGAGCTCGATGTCTCGGGCGGCAATGGGGTGGACGAAAATCGGGGTTTCCCAGCGGTCGATGAGGCGGCCGTCGGCGCCGAAGGCGTAGTGGTCGTCCGGGAGGAAGCGCTGCTTGTAGGCATTCTCGCCGCGCAGCGCGGCGGCAAGGTCCTCGTTGCCGCCGATGGAGTAGCCTTCGTGGTCCTTGATGATGGAGAAGTAGCCGACGATCACCCGGTCGAGGGCGCGGAGGTCCTCGATCGGCTCGGCGAAGGGATCGCGGGTGTTGCCCATCAGGCGCTCGCCGGGGAGCGGAGGCATGACGTCGTCGTCGTGGGCGGGGAGCGCACTGGCGGGCGGCTGAGCGGGCGGTTCCGGGGTGGACCCGTCACGGCGGATCAGGAGAAAGACTCCGACGACCACCAGCACGGCGACGACCGGAAGGAAGCGGCGCATGGGCATGGCCTCAGGCAAGGAAGCCGATGGGATTGGTCGAACTCGTCGGGTCGTAGAAGTTCGCGATGTTCGGCAGCACGGTGTCCATGTCGCCGTTGCTCACGCCGAACCAGCGCATGAGTTCGCAGAAATACTCGTCGACCGAGAGCCGGGGGAAGATGCGCCCGCCGCGGCCGATGTCGTCGGGGCCGTCGATCGCCAGCGAGGGGAAGTGGCCGAGAACCTGCCCGCCGCCGACCGGACCGCCGAGGACCATCTGGTTGGCGGCCCACGCGTGGTCGGTGCCCTGGCCGTTCGATCGCAGGGTGCGGCCGAAGTCCGAGGCAGTGAAGGTGATCACGTCCTCCGCCAGGCCGAGTTGCTCGAGGCATTGCTGGAAGGCGTAAAGCGCCTGGTCGAGGATGGTGAGCATGGCGGCCTGCGTCTGCAGCAGTTCGTTGTGGTGGTCCCAGCCACCGTATTCGACGAAGATCGTCTGGCGGTGCAGGCTGATCTTGTCGCGGATGGCGATGGTCCGGACGGCGGCGGCGAGATTGCGGCCGACGCGGTTGTCGGGGAATCCGGCGGCTTCGATGACCGCATTGACGTCGACGCCGTCGATGGTGCCCGGGTTGTCGAAGTGGTTCTGGAACTCCTCGCCGCGGGCGATGCTGTTGGCGGTGATCCGGCCGTGGGTCCGCTGGAAGAGATTCTGGTAGTGCTCTTCGATCGGGCTGTCGACGGTGGCGCTGATCGCCGCTTGCTTGGCCCGGTGGGCCGGTTGGTTCGAGGTGGTGCCGGTGAAGGTGAGCGCGCCGCTGTCGGTGATGACGAACTGCCCCTCGCTCTCGCCGATCTGGAAGGTCGAGTTCCCGGACAGCGAGAAATTCATCGGCATGTAGTAGCCGCCGGTCTGGTCGGTGTTCAGCGCCGAGTGGATCACGTCGGCACAGCGCCCGGCCCAGCCGGTGAGGACCTGCATGCCCTGCGGCACCGAGGTCTGCCACTGCTCGGTCTGGTCGCGATGGGAAAAGAGGGCCTGTGGCAGGCTGACCAGCCGCTGCAGGTAGGCCTGCTTGTCGGGGATGGGCTCGACCAGGGTGCCGATGTTGGTCAGCAGGCTGAGCCGTTTTGCGGCGGGGTCGCCGCCGAGGCCGTTGAACATTTCCGCGATGCGCGGGCAGGCGGGATGAATGCCGTAGCTGCGGCCGAAGGAGTCGGTCGCGTTGAGCGGGATGAGCTGGTTGCGCGGGATCGCCAGGTTGGTGCGGGCCGCGACGTAGTCGTCGTAGCCGCCCGGCTGGTCCATCGGAACGAGGAAGTTGAAGGTGTCGCAACCGCCGCCCAGATAGAGGCAGACGAGGGCCTTGCGGGTGCCCGCGGCCTCGCCATTGGCAGCGGCCGCGTGATTGGCCATGGTCAGGTTGAGCAGTGTCGAGAGCACCGAGGTCGAGCCGATCGCGGCACAGCTGGCTTCTCCGAGAAATTGGCGGCGGGAGCGCATGATGGAAGAGTGGAGGGCGGTGGATGGGTGATATGTTGGATGCCGATTCGGAGATCGGCGGTCCTCAGCGCTGAGTGGCTCCTTCGGGTGAGTTGATGGTGGTCCAGAGGGCGACGACAACCTTGTCCTTGGCGGTGAGGTCGGGAGTGGCGGCGAAGGCGTCGAGGATGGCGGTGCGGGTGCGGGCGCTCATGTTGCCCGCGCAGAGCAGGAGATTGACGCGGTCGACCAGCGTTTCATGGTCACCGGCGACCTTCAGCAGTTCGTGGTGGTCGGGATCGAAGCGGATCGACCACCCGGAAGCGTAGCCTTCGTTGAGGTATTCCCAAAGCAGGTTCGGGAACGAGATGGCGGAGTAGGAATCGACGATCTGGAAGCCGGGGCTGACGAGCCCGGCATTGCGGATCTCGCCCGGGGCCTGGTACTCCGGCGTGAAGAAGTTGAAGACGTTGGGCGACAGCAGGGGCTCCTGGAAACTGTAGGCATAGTGGGTGCGTTCGGGATTCCACCAGACGAAGTCCGGGTGGGCCTCGGTCAGCTTCATCAGCCGGGCCAGGTGCATCGTCCGGATCACCGGTTCGCGGGTCTTGCCGAAGGCGGGATCCGTCGGGACCGCGCGCGCCTCGGAATCGAGGAGGATGGCCTTGACCACCGCACCGAGGTTGCCGCGGGCACCGCTGCCGTCGTCGGCAAAGACCGCCGCCACGCGCCCGACATAGGCGGGAGACGGGTTGGCCGTGACGAGGAACTGGATGAGCTTCTTCGAGATGAAGGGCGCGGTGTTCGGATGCCGGACGAGCGAGTCGACGGCGTCCCGGATGTCGCGAAGGCCGTTCTCGGCGCTGGGATCGCGGGCGGGAATCACGATGCCGCCGAGCAGCGTCTTGCTTTCGAAGTCGTGGTAGTCCGGATGCATCACCATCGGCTTGACGTAGTGATCGTCGGCCCAGCCGCCGCTGCCCCAGCCCCAGGGGGCGTCGAAGAAGAGGCCGGTGAAGACGCGGGCCAGCTCGGTGATCTCGCCGTTGCCGTAGGTTTCGATCGGCTGCCCGAATTCGTCCGTCTTGCGGGTGCCGTCCATGTTCAGATCCCACAGGCCGATGCTGAAGAGCTGCATGATCTCGCGCGCGTAGTTCTCGTCCGGAAAGCGCGGGATGCTGGGGTCGGCCTTCTGGTTTCCGACGTGGCTGAGATACCAGCCCATCACGGGATGCAGGGAGACGTCGTGGAGCAACCCGCCGTAGTCGCCGAATGCCTGGTCGATGAGCATGTCGTAGTAGGTCGCGAGACCCTCGACGCGTTCGGCGAGCTGGGCATCGCGGCGTGAGACCACGAGGATCTGCGAGAGCGCGAAGGCGACCCGCTGGCGGAGCTGGTCGGGCGCGTCGATCGCGTGGCGCGCCCACGGGGTGGTGACGTTGTAGCCGGTGACGTAGCCGCCGCCTTCGTTGAAGTCATAGAGCGGATCGAGCCGGCCATCGGCGGCATCGCGCTTGATCTCCTGAACGTAGGGGCGCAGCCGCGAGGGCGGCAGGGCGAGCTGCTCGTCGATCCACGCCTCGTAGCCGATTTCGCGCACGCGATCGATGGACTCCGGCGTGGGGCCGAAGCTGGCCTGCATCAGGAAACGGGCGGCCTGGGTGGGCGAGGGGATGCCGGGCCGGGTGGAGCCGGGGTAGGTGCCGGTGGTGAGCTTTTCGAGCAGCGCCCTGGCGTCGCCGGAAAGGTGAGGCTGACCGGAGCGTTCGGTTGCTTGGCCGGAGGAATCCGCCGAGGTGGTCGAGCTGGCGAGAAACTCGAGTTCGACCCAGTCGTCCACCCCGTCGCCATCGGCGTCGAGCGGGAGGACCGAAGTACGATAGAAGCCGTGGTTTTCGCCGAAGGCGTCGGGGATGGTCACGGAAAGGCGGCCACCGGAGGAAGTCGCGGGTGGGAGTCCGGTGGCGGGGTTCCAGCCGCCGAGCGATTCGGAGAACTCGACGACGTGGGCCTTGCCGCGGATGTCGGGCCAGTCGAGCACCATGTCGTTGCCGTGGCGCAGGGCGGCGAGATCAAGGCGTGAGTTCGGGTCGTCCGGATCGGTGCCGGCCTCGCTTTCCTCGAGGTTGGTCATGCCGTCGCCATCGTCGTCGGCCAGCGCGGCCCGCGGCGTGCCGCCGGCCCACATCGTCCACGCATCCGAGAGGCCGTCGCCGTCCAGGTCGTCGGGCGTGCCGGTGAAGTGGAACCAGGCGGGGATCGAGTCACCGGATGTGGGCGAGCTGCCCTGACGGATTTCCTCGCCATCGTCCACGCCGTCATCGTCGCTGTCGTCGTCGTTGGGATCGGTGCCGGCGAAGAACTCGTCGCGATTGTTCAGGCCGTCGATGTCGGGGTCGAGGGTCGCATCGGTCGGGTCGGAGGGATCCAGCAGGTGGGCGTTTTCCCAGTCGTCGGGCATGCCGTCGTGGTCTCCGTCGGCGGGTCCGAGCGGGTTGCGGGTGATGACGGCATCGACGCCGGGTTCGGTCTCGATGGAGGGCACGCCGGGGTTGCCGGAGGCATCCGTCCAGGGAGCGCTGCCGTCGAGCAGCCGGGGATCGGCTGCGACCGCGTTGGTCCAGGTATGGGTGCCGAGCAGCACCGGATTTCCGGGGTCCGCCGTCTGGTGGAGTTGAAAGGTGAGGGTCCAAAGGTTCTCGCCCGGATCCGGCTGGTTGGCGGTGAAGGTGAAGCGCAGCGGCAGCGAGTCGTCGGCGTCGCCGAAACCACTGAAGCCGAGGGCATGTTTCAGGTCATTCGCCGGCTGGGTCGAGCCGGTGTGGTAGAAGGCCCAGGTCGGCTCGCCATCCTGGTGGAAGACGTCCTCGATGCAGCGGAAGCGGTAGGTCACCACACCGTCGCGGTAGTAGAGGCCCATGCGAACGGCCGAAGACCAACCGCCGTCATCGAGCTCGGTGACCAGCTCGGCGAGTTCGGTGCGACGGCCTGCCATCGGGGACTGCCCGTGGTTCCAGCGCAGCGACAGGTCATCGACCTGCCAGTGCCATGTGCGTGTGGCCGCCGTCCATTCCGGCACGCCGGGGGCGACGTCGGCGGGATTCATCGGGTCGGTGCCCGCGGCGCGTTCGGCGGCATCGTTCCGGCCGTCACTGTCGCTGTCCGCAAGCGTCGGCAGGGAGGGGAAGGGATCGCCATGGACTTCGTCGCCGTCGCGCAGGCCATCCTCGTCGCTGTCGGGATCGAGCGGATCGGTCGTGGTTTCATCCCCATCCTGCAGACCATCGTCATCGCTGTCCGCGTCGTGGGGATCGGTGCCCGCGGCCACTTCGGCGGCATTGTCGAGCCCATCCTGGTCCGGATCGGCGGTGGCGTCCGGAACCTGCGGGTCGAGGTTCATTTCGATCTCCACGGCATCGGGAATGCCGTCGCTGTCGGCGTCGGACGACATGTCGATGATCTGGATGCCGTGCAGGCCGACGCTGTCGTTGTCGAGTTGTTGGAGGACGATGGTTTGCGCGGCGGTGCTGAGACCGCGGAAGCGGACGAAGTTGGAGAGTTCGACCTCCGCGGTGCTGGTGGCGGTCGCTTCATTCCACCCGAGGAAAGGGGGCGCCGCGCCGGAAAGCAGGTAGCGGGTGCTGGTCGGATCACCGGCCAGGGCCACGCTGGCGCGGTAGTAGGGATTCGGACCGCCGACGTAGGCGATGAGGTCGTAGCTGGAGAAGGGAATGCCGGAGAGCGTGACTTCGACCGGCACGTCGGGGCCGAAGGGTTGATCCGTTCCCAGGCTGCCGTTGAGGATGCGGGGGTCTCCGGCTTGTGAGTGGCGGCCGACGGTCGCATAGCCAAAGGACCAACCGGCCGTGACCGGGGTGGCGGAGCCGGTGCCGTCGACCAGGCCGCTGGCGGAGCCGGTGAGCGCCGTCGCGTTCGGCGGCCAGAGTGGCTGGCGGTCGGAGTGGTTCCAGTGCGGGGCCGGCACGACGCCGGCGATTTCCCAGGGACCGAGGCCCACCGAGCCGGGCCGCTCGGCGAGAAATTGCAGGCCGATGCTGCCGGCGAAGGCGAACGGCTGCGAGGCATCCGAGCCGGGGTCGGTGCCCACCGCCACCTCGTAGCCATCGGGGAAGTCGTCGCCGTCGCTGTCCGCCACGGCGGGATGGGTCGTCACTTCGTCACCGTCGAGGAGTCCGTCGCCGTCGCTGTCGGGATCGAGCGGGTCGCTGGACTCGTTGTCGGGCAGCCCGTCGTGGTCGGTGTCCGGGTTGGTGGGGTTGGTGCCCAGGGCCGATTCGGCGAGCGAGCTGAGCCCGTCGCCATCGGGATCGAGGACGGCGTCGGCGGGCTCGCCGTCGTCGAGGCCGTAGGTTTCCTCATACCACCGCGGCATGCCGTCGGCGTCGCCATCGGCCAGCGCATCGGCATCGGCGTCGAGCCGCAGGAAATCGAAGAGGATGTAGCCGCCCGCCGAGCCGCCGGTGCGTTCGACCTCGAGGATGTTGTCTTCGGCGGTCAGCGGGAAATCCACGGCATCGAAGGGAATGCGCAGGACCGTCCCGAAGCGCAGCGCGGTCCAGGTGCCGAGCGATTGACCATTGAGGCGGACCTCCACGTCGTGGCTGCCGAAGCCGGGCAGGGTGTTGCCGACCCACATCCCGGCCGAGTAGAGGTCGATGGTGAGGAACAGCCGGGCCGTGGAAGAGCGCTGGGCCGCGGTCAGCGGAAAGTGGAACCGCACGCGCGGATCCCCCTCGGTCACCGCCCGCTCGACGTTGGACACGGCTTCGTCGCTGGCGACGGTGCCGATCGGCGGGGCGTAGGTGCCCGCAAAATAGTAGTCGTCGTCCTTCGCCGACGCGGAACCGGGCGGGGCGTTCGAATCGTAGCTTTCGTTCTGAAACGGCGAGGCGGCACCGTCGTCGGATCCGAGGGACCAGACGGGATCGGTGAGCTGCGACTGAGCGCTGGGGGCCGCCCAAAGGATCGCCAGGACAGCGAGGCGGAGGCTTCGGGACATGCGAGGATGATTTACAAAAGTTTACGATTAGAGCGGCTCAACGGCGGCGTCGACACAAAAAACCACACAAAAAAATGACCCCGAGTCCGGCGAGGAGCGGGATTTCCGGCTCGGGTACGGCAAAGAGGTTGTCGACCCGCAGGGTGCGCTGCCCGGTGCCGCCGCGGAAATTGACGTCGGCGTTGTGGAGGATCCGCAGCTCGGTGACGCCGGCGAGGGTGGCGTGGGCGTCGCTGCCCCCGGCACTGAGCAGGCTGTCGGCGGTGAGATCAAACTCCACCGAGGTCCATGTGCTGAAGACTCCGAGGGGCCGGGCCTCGGTGACGAACCAGCCGCCGGGACCGTTGACCCCGATCCGGATCTGGCTGGCGTTGGGCGACTGGTTCCGCAGGTCCATGGTCAATGCCGAGATCCCGGCCCCGAGGTAGTCGCCGGTCCAGTCGGTGCGGTTGTAGGTGGCCAGCCGGCTCCCCGGGCCGCTGCCGGGCGAAGCGTTGATGACCAGCGACGAGTCGCCGGTGCCCAGCGGGCCGCTGTCGGGCTGGATGAACGGCGGGCTCGGGTGCGGACTGCCCGCGGTCCAGCCGGTCGGGCCGTCGAAGGTCTCGAGTTGGAAAAGCACCACCCCTTTTGCCGGGACCAGCGCGAGTCCGGTGAGCAGGATGGTCTTGAGGAAACGGCCGAGCATCATCAAGCCTCCCCCTTGCCCGGGCGGGCGCAAGCCTGAATCAACCCGTCCGGCATGAACCCGGGATGGTCGTCACGGCGGTCAGCGGGTCCGCACCCGGAAGTCGGTGGCACCCCATGACTTGAGGAGTTCCTTCGCCTTGTCGGCGCCGGCCACGCAGGCGGCGGTGGCGAGAGGGTCGGAGAGGGTGGCTTTTGGAGCGATGACGCTGACGGCGATCGGATCGGTGAGACCGAGGCCGGTGGCGGGGTCGAGGATGTGGGAGTAGCGGACGCCGTCGATGTCGACGAACTGGAAGAGGTCGCCGGAGGTGGAGACGGCGGCGTGAACGAGCGGGACCGCCTCGTCGGGCTTCCGGGGGTCGAAGGTCTTGAGGCCGACCCGCCACGCTCCGCGGCCGGAAGGAGCGGCGGCGACGGCGATGTCGCCGCCGGCGACGACCGAACTGCGCTGGATTCCTTGTTCGACGAGGATCGCGAGCATCTGGTCGGCGGCGTAGCCTTTGGCGAGACCGCCGAGGTCGAAGCGCATGCCGGGCTTGCCGAGCGTGATGGTGCGGGCCTCGGAATCGAGCGCATAGTGCTGCCAACCGGTGGCCTTGCGGGCGGCGGCGAGCGTTTCGGAGTCGGGCAGGCACCCGGTGCGGCGGGATTCCCGCCAGAGCCGGGTGAGGGGCCCGAGGGTGGGATCGTAGAGGCCGCCGGTCATTTGTGCCGTGCGCCGGGCGGTTTCAAGCAGGTCGAAGAGGGTGGCGGAGAGTTCGATGGGTTCGTCGACCGGGGCGCTCGAGAGTTTCGAGAGTTCGGAATCGGTGAGGTAGTCGGAGGCGACGGCGTTGATCGCCGCGGCGGCCGCGAAGGCTTCGGCGGCGGCCTTCTTCGCGAGGGCCGGGTCGTCGGTGTAGCAGGTGATGGAGAAGGTCGTGCCCATCAACTCCCGCGAGAACTGCTGGCGTTCGCCGGCGGTCAGCGGGGCGATGAGGAGGAGTGCGAAGAGTTTCATGAACTGCGGAGCGGGATACCATAGGTCCCATGGGTCCCATAGGACCTATTTCTGAGAGCCCGCCGCAAACTCCGCACGGATCTCGGGGGCGATCAGCAGCGTGCCGATGAGGAGCAGGCCCGAGGCGATCAGGGCGACGGAGACGGGGCCGAGGTGCTGGAGGCAGGCGTAGGCGATGAAGGGCGCGAGCACCCCGCGCACGCCGGTCAGAAACGAGTGCACGCTCTGGTATTCGCTGAGGCGGTCCTCCTCGGCGAAGCGGGTGGTCCACAGCATCCACAGGATCTGGCCGCCGGAGCGGGCGATGCCGTGCAGGGCGATGCCGAGGCACAGGGTGAAGACGCTGCTGCCAAGATAGTAGATGAGGATGCCGGCGATGAAGAACAGGTTCACCATCGCCCGGACGCGGTAGAAGGGAAGCTTGTCGAAGACGGTGCCCCAGGGGACGACCGTGACGATGAAGGCGAGCATCGGCACGGTGGCGGTGATGAAGCCGGTGCGCTCGGCATCGAAGCCGAAGCCGTAGGCGGGATTGCCGATGAACTCGACGAACAGCGCCCATGAAATCAGGTTGCCGAGGCCGATGAGCATCCACATCACCAGCAGCTTGGCGAAGGGCTTGTTGTCGCCGACGTGGGAAAAGGCGTCGAACCAGCGGATGCGGTTCGAGGCGCGGAGGCGGACCGGGGCCATGGCGCGGACGCACAGCGCCATGAGCAGGGTGCCGGCGGCGTAGGTGGCGAAGAGAGGCTGAAAGCCCTGGTTTTCGACCCACAGGCCGAGCAGCCAGCCGCCGAGGGCGACGGTGCAGGCCCGGCTCAGCGAGGTGAGGGAGAACAGGCGCCCGCGGTTCTCGTCGGCGTAGTGCTTGCGGTAGATCTGTGCCATCAGCGGCGAGGCCGAGGCGAGGAAGACGAAGGCGAAGCACACGCCGGCGGCGTAGAGGACGGGGCGGTCGGCGGAGACCGCCGAGGTGCCGAAGCCGACGGCCGACAGGCACCAGAAGCCCGCGGCGACGTTGTTCACCGTCCACCCGCGGCGGCGGATGATCTGGACGACGAACAGGCTGAGCAGCAGGCCGACACTGCCCGAGGCCAGGATGGCGCCCTTCACCCACGACGGCAGATCGAAGATCCGGATGGCGACGAAGACCGCGAAGGTGGCCATCGCCGTCTCGACGAAGCCCTGCGGGAAGGAGCGCAGCAGTTCGAGCCGGAAGGTACGCCGCTGCTGCGAGAAATCGAACTGTCCGGGCGGCGGGAGAGACATCTGGAATTTCAGATTTGGAGATTTCGGATTTCAGATCGGCGACATGGCGGTGGCCGGGGGAGGTGGGGGGATTGAAGGCCCGAATCGGCTCGAATGAACGCGAATTCGTCCGGGCCGGCCACCGGACCCGCGAGATGCCGATTTCATCATCGGCGGTCCCCCGGGACGATATGCGCTTGCCGGGTGGGGGTCGGATCGCGGCATGATGTCGCGCATGGAGAACGAGAGAGGCCACGGCGGGCCGACGATGCGCTTGTCGGTGATGATGTTCCTGCAGTTTTTCGTCTGGGGGGCGTGGTTTGCCACCCTGGGTCTCTGCCTCGGCAGCAACGAGCTTGGAGCCTTCTCGGGCGGTGCCTACGGCTCGGCCCCCATCGGGGCGATGATCGCGCCGCTTTTCCTCGGCCTGATCGCCGACCGCTTTTTCCCCTCGCAGATCGTGATGGGGGTGCTGTTCCTGATCGGCGGGGCGCTGCTGCTGGCGATTCCGAATGCGGCGGCGGCCGGGAATGGCGAGCTGATGGTGTGGTTGATGATCGGCAACATGCTGACCTACATGCCGACGCTCGGGCTGGCAAACTCGGTGGCCTTCAGCCATCTCGACCGCATCGCCTTCCCCAAGGTCCGGGTCTGGGGCACGATCGGCTGGATCGCGGCGGGGCTGGTGGTCGGGATCCTCGGCTGGTCGGCGAAGTTCAGCATGTTTTACCTCGCGGGAGCGGCCTCGCTCGTGCTCGGCGCCTTTTCCTTCGTGCTGCCCCACACCCCGGCTCCGGCCAAGGGCGAGCCGGTGAACCTGCGCGCGCTGCTGATGGTGGATGCCTTCGGGCTTTTCAAGCGCCCGGCCTTCGCGGTCTTCATGATCTGCTCGATGCTGATCTGCGTGCCGCTGGCCTACTACTACGGGCTGACATCCAACTATCTCCAGAACACCGGGTTCCTGCAGCCGGCATCGACCATGACGATCGGCCAGATGTCCGAGATCATCTTCATGCTGCTGATCCCGTTCTTCTTCCGCCGGCTCGGGGTGAAGTGGATGATCCTGGTCGGCATGCTGGCGTGGGTCGCCCGCTACCTTCTCTTCGCCTTCGGGGCACCGGATCAGATTGTGTGGATGCTGTTCCTCGGCGTGGCCCTGCACGGTATCTGCTACGACTTCTTCTTCGTCACCGGCTTCATGTACACCGACAAGGTGGCGCCGAAGAAAGTTCGCAGCCAGGCGCAGAGCATGCTGGTTTTCTTCACCCAGGGCATCGGGATGTATGTCGGCTACGCGATTGCCTTCGGGGTGATGTACCAGGTGCCGAGCAAGCTTTTCGGGATGAACGTCGACTTTTCCGGCTGGGGCGGCGGCGTCTCCGGATTTGTTCCGCTGGAGGCGCAGATCAAGGGCATCCGGGGTGCTGAAGAAAGCAGCTTCCTGCAACAGCTCGGCCAGATGTTTTCCATGGACATGCCGGACGGGGTCGATCCCGACTTGCTGACCAGCACGATGGAGCAGTGGAAGGAGTTCTGGATTCTGCCGGCGTTGATCGCCGGAGGGATCGCGGTTCTGTTCTTCCTCTCCTTCTGGGACAAGATCCGGGTCGCCGATGCCGACGAGGAGGACGTGGCCGAGGCGGCGTCGCCGGATGAGAAATCCGTGGTTTGACGCAGTCAGGTTCCCGGCGGATGGCGATGGTGAAACTCAGCCAGCAGCATGGTGGATTGTGCAGTCGATGACGTTCTGAGGATGCTGGGCGAGGAGCAGCTCGTCGAACTCCCGGCGGATGCCGGGGCGGAGACGGACCTCTTCGAGGCCGGGATGGACTCGATGGCGGTGATGCAGCTGATCGTGGTGGTCGAGGAACGCTGGGGGGTGGTGCTCGGCGCCGGGGATGTCGGGCGCGAGACGCTGGGCACGCCGGCGCGGATGGTGGCGACGATCAATTCGCGGCGATGAAGGCGGACGTGCTGGTGATCGGGGGCGGAAGTGCCGGGCTGGCCGCCGCGGTGAGCGCGGCACGGGCCGGCGCGAAGGTGGTGCTGGTCGAGCGCCACGGGATGCTCGGCGGCATGGGCACGGCCTCGCTGGTGCACACCTTCTGCGGACTCTACCGGATGGATCGCGAGGGGCCGGAGCATGCCAACGAAGGACTCCCGGTCGAGATCGCCGACCGCATGAAGGTGGCGACCGGGCGGGGTCCGGTGAAGATGGGGCGCCTGTGGGTGCTGCCGCAGCATCCGGTGGACTTTGCCTCGATCGCCGACGCGATGGTCCGCGAGGCGGGGGTGGAATGCCTTTTCCACAGCGAGCTGATCTCGCTGGAGCCCGGGTGGCGGGCGCAGGCGAGTTGTCGGGGCGGGCATTTTGACATCGAAGCGGCGGCGGTGGTCGATGCCAGCGGCGATGCGGTGGCGGCGGCCTTGCTCCGCCTGACGGATGAGCGGACCCCCTCCGAGCGCCTCCAGCGGCCCGCCTACGTGTGTGGCGTGCAAGGCGTGAACGGAGAGCTTTCCGGTCTGGAGCTTGCCGGGCGAATCGTCGAGGGCGTGCGGGCCGGCGAGTTGCCGAAGTCCGCCATGGGCATGCATTTCCGCAGCAGCGGCCGCCCGGGCGAGGTGTTCGGCACACTCGATCTCGCCGGCGAGGAAACGGGCCGCTACGACCCGACGGATCCGGCCTGCCTCTCGGCTCTGGAGTCCACGGGTCGGGCCATCACCCGGGAGATCATCGGGTATTTTCGTGAGCATCAGCCGGGCTGGGACGAGGCCTACGTGGCCCACTGGCCGGTGCGCGCCGGGGTGCGCGAAAGCCGCCGCTGGCAGGGCGAGGCGTGCCTGACCGGCGACGAGGTGATTTCCGGCACCACCCACGACGACGATGTGGCCTTTGCCGCGTGGCCGATGGAGATGCGGGAGTCGAACCGCGGCCCGAAGCTGCGCTACCCGGACGAGGGGCGCTCGGCGGGAATTCCGGCGGGAGCTCTGCGGGCGAAGGGCTTCGAGCGGCTGTTCGTCGCCGGGCGCTGCATTTCCTGCGACCACGAGGCCCAGGCCTCGATCCGCGTGATGGGCACCTGCTTCGCCACCGGCGAGGCGGCCGGGCGAATGGCGGCCGGGTGAGCCCGTTGCTCTTTCCGAGAGTTCTGAGAAGCGGAGTTCTGCCCCCCGTTGACATCATGATTCAGCATTGCTACATCATGATGCATGAGAACGACGGTCAACATACCCGATGCCCTGCTCAAGGAGGCGCGCGAGCGTTCGCTTTCCGAAGGCCGCACGCTGGGCGAGTTGGTGGCCGAGGGGCTGCGGATGTTGCTGAGTCGCGGTCCGGCCGATGCCCCGACGCCTGTCGAACCGCTCCCGACCTACGGAGGCCGTGGACTTCAGGACGGTGTGGATCTCGACAATAATGCCGCGTTGCTCGACCTGATGGAGACCCGGTGAAACTGTTCGATGTCAACGTCCTCGTCTATGCGCACCGCGAGGACTCGCCGGATCATGCGGCCTATCGCGACTGGCTCGAGTCGCAGCTCGACGCGCCGGAGTTGTGCGCGGTGTCGGAGTTGGTGTTGTCCGGCTTTCTCCGGGTCGTGACCCATCCGAAAGCGTTCCGCGACCCGACGCCTCTTCCACTCGCCCTCGCGTTCTGCGAACGGCTTCGTCGGCATACCGGCCTCCATCTGCTCGCTCCGGGGAAGGAGCATTGGAGAATATTCACTTCGCTTTGCGAGGCGGTGGGCGCCAAGGGAAACCTGATTCCGGATGCCTACCACGCCGCGCTCGCGATCGAGGCCGGCGCCATCTGGTTCAGCACCGATTCGGGTTTTGCCCGCTTTCCGCTGCTGGACTGGCGTCACCCGCTGCGCGATGGCTGATGGGCCCGAGCGACCTCCGGGTTGCGGATTTGGTCCGGCAGAATGCCCCGGTAGAGCGGCACTCCACGGCCGAACCTCCAAACTTGGCAGGCGCGGGCGGACCCGCCATCGTGGGCCGGCGGAAGCAACATGAATAAATCCGAGTCATCTGCGTCGAAAGGATCCCCGGAGGCTGGCGAAGAGCCGGCCGACGAGGTGCTGGTCCTTCAGGCGCAGGCGGGTGACTCCGCCGCGTTCGACGAACTGGTGACCCGTCACCGGGGCAGGATTTTCGCCATGATTCGCCAGATGACCAAAAACGAAGCCGACGCCTGGGACCTCTCGCAGGAGGCCTTCATCAAGGCGTGGAAGGCTTTGCCACGCTTCGAGGTGAAGGCGAAGTTCTCGACCTGGCTCTACCGCATCGCCCACAACACCGTCTACGACTGGGCGCGCCGCAAGCGCCCGGAAGCGGGCGGGGGCGAGCTCAACGAGGAGATCTTCGGCTCCGGGTCGATCGATCCGGCCTCGACGACGACGCCGGCGGCCGAGAGGCGGCCCGATGATGCCATGCGCGACGGTGAGCTGCGCGTGAAGATCGAGGCCGCCCTCGACCAGCTTTCGCCGCAACACCGCGAAGTCGTGATCTTGAAGGACGTGCAGGGTCTGGCTTACAAGGAAATCGCCGAAGTGATGGATTGTTCCATCGGCACGGTGATGAGCCGCCTGCACTACGCCCGCCAGAAACTCCAATCACTCCTGAAGGATGAATACGAAGCCCGATGACGAACTCCTGGCCCTGTGGGTCGAGGACGAACTGGATGCCGAAGCCTCCGCCGAGGTCGAGCGCTGGGCGTGCGAGCAGCCCGAGTGGGTCGAACGCCGCGAGCAGGCACGCTGGAGCCGCGAACTCCTGGGGTCCGCCCTGGGAGGCGAAGACGAGGTGCCGCACGCCGAGTTCTTCAACGCCCGCATCCGCCGCGAGATCGAGCTTTCCGCGCCCGCAGCCGGGCCGACCCCCGAGCCCGGCAAGGTCCGCCGCGGACCGTGGCTGTGGGTGATGCCGGCGACGGCCGCGGCCGGGGTGGCCCTGGGGTTCTTCCTCGGCCACGACCGGGGTGGTGTGCCGGAAGCGACGCCACCGGTGGCCGCCGAGCTCGCACCCGTCCTCTACACCCCCGAGCGTGGGGTGCAGGCCGAGTTCGTCGGGGGCGACGAGGCTTCGGTGATCGTGCTGGCCGGCGTTCAGGCGATTCCCGACGAGTGGGAGATTCCCGAAACGGCGATGCTCGAACCGGAGCCGAGCCGGATGGCCAATCACGGCGAGGAAGAAGACGACCAGGACGTGCGATGAGATTCCTTTCCACGCTCCTCATCACGCTGATGGTGCCGCTTGCGGCAGCGGCGGCGGATCGCGGCAAGGAGGCCGTGGGTGAGGTCGAGGTTGTGGTGTATTTCGGCACCAACGACGATCCGGCGAAGGCCGGTGAGCGGACGACGGAGGTCCCGGCCGCCACGGCCGAACAGCTGCGCCGGCACGAGCCCCTGGAGTTCACGCACTACCGCCTGCTCGGGTCCGATCGCCAGAAGGTCTATCGCAGCTACGAGAACTGGGCGCAGCCGATCAAGGGAAGCGACGAGATCCTGTGCCGCTTTGAGACCGAGAGCGTGATTTCCCGCGACACCATGCGGCTCGATCTCGAGTTGTGGCTGAGCCGCAAGAAGATCCTCAAGTCGGGCATGGCATTGACCCACGGCAAGCCGGTGCTGGTGCTGGGTCCGGAGTGGCGCGGCGGACGCCTGATCGTGGCGGTCGAACTTGCGCCCCCACCCGGGTCGGGTCCATAGTGCGCCCGATGAGAGCGCTTCTCCTCTGCGTGCTGTTTCTGCCGCTCCCGCTTTCGGCGGGGCTGAGCTTTGAAACGAAACTCAAGGATGTCCATGCCGGCCATGATCAGCGGGAAGTGACCTGCGACTTCGAGTTCAGCAACGACACCGACGGGGCGATCACCATCGCCCGCTACGAATCGACCTGCTCGTGCATGAACGTCAAGGTCAAGGGCGGCAAGCTGCGCTACGAACCGGGTGAGAAGGGGACCATCCGCGCGATCTTCGACATGGGGAATTTCTCCGGCGAGGTGGATAAATCGGTGCGCCTGTGGCTCAAGGGCGACCCGGCGGGGGAGCCCTCCATCACCCTGACGACCCGCGTCCACATCCCGGTGCTGGTCGAGATCGAACCCAAGACGGTGCGGTGGGACGTCGATGCCGCGGGTGAACCGACGACCCAGGTCATTTCGATCACGATGAATCACGACAAACCGATCCACGTGCTGTCGGTCGAGCCGGGAAATCAGAAATTCACCACGGAGCTGAAGACCCTCGAAAAGGGCAAGGCCTACGAACTTCACGTCACTCCGGTCGAGGTGTCCAAGCCGGCGCTCGGGGTAATCCAGATCCGCACGGATGCCGAAAGCAGCCGCTATTCGAGTCAGCGGGCGTTTGCGCTCGTGAGAAAGCCGGTCGAGCCATGAAGAGTTCGATCGAGGTGGCGGTCATCGGGGTGGTTGCCGTGGCGGCGAGCCTGGGCACTTGGATGGCCGGGGGCAGCCCCTCGGGCATGCCGGAGAAGGAGTTGGCCGCGGCGCCGCTCCGGCCCGGCGAGGTGCGCCTGGCGACCCTCGTCGAAGGCGGGCTCGAGGGCATCCTTTGGGTCGATGCCCGCAAGGAGTCGGCGTGGAAGAGCGACGGGCTTGAGGGATCAATTCACCTGACCATCCTCTCGGATGAGCCGCTGATGGCGCAGGTGGAGCGTCACCTCGACGAGCTGGCCGATGCCGGGCGGGTGGTCGTTTACTGCGACGACCTGCATTGTTCCCTGAGCCACGACCTGGCCGACGGACTGCGCGAGATCGGCCTCGTTCCGGGAGAAATCCTGGTCCTGCAGGGCGGCATGACCGCGCTGCGGCAGGGCGGGCTGGTCAAGGGCTCCAGTCCAGGCTCTTGATCTCGATGAGTTCGAGGTAGGGCTGCCCCGGGTCCGCTTCGGGCGTCGGCGTCGCTTCGACAGCGGGTTCATCTCCGGTCGCCGGTTGCTCTTCGCCGGGCCCGTCTTCTTCAACATCCGGTTCCCCCGGGGCCACGGGGGTGCTGCTGCCGGGTGCCTCCTCCCGGTTCCAGCGCAGGGTCACCGTGGCGGGGACCCGTTTTCCCCAGCGCAGGGCGGAGTCGGGCGAGTAGAGCATCTCGGCCAGCGGCGACATTTTTGAGGCGTAGGCGCGGGCGATCTCGCCGCCGTGGGTGCTCGACGAGAGCTTGTAGGTGATCTTGTCGTCGGGGTTCGGGACCCCTTCCTCGAAGCAGCGCGGCATCGCCTCGATCACGGCGCGGAAGGTCTGCGGCTCATCGGAGGGCTCCGCGGCGAAGGCCGCCAGCCGGCCGCCGAGGAGGTCGAGGACCGGATCGATCAGCACCCGGGCCTTCTGGCCGGCGCGCTTGCGGACGATGACCAGGCTGGTGAACGGCTCCGCGTCGGTCTGCTCGAAGCGCACCCGGAAGGGGTGGTCGACGAAGTTCTCGAGCGAATTGCGGTTGGGGGCATCCGGCGTGATCCGGTCGGCGGAAAGCAGTGGCGTGTCGATCACCGAGCCGGTGAGCTCCTCGCGTTCGTAGACGGGTTCGATCAGGGGCAAGCGCGCCCCGATCGAGGAGGCGCGCAGGAAGGCGCGGAGCACGTCTTCGGCTTCCTGGCCGTCGGCCGGGTCGAGATCCTCGGGCGGGAGCGGTGTGGCGGTTCCGGAGTTCCCTCCCGAGTTCGCGGCCGCCGCTGCGGGATCTCCCGCCGGGGCTGGATTTGGTCCCGGATCGGATGCAGTAGGGGGGTTCCCAGCGGTCGGATCAGAATTCTGGGTGCCGAGGAAGGAATTCAGCAGGATGTAGGCAAGCGCCCCGCCGAGGAACAAAAAAAGGAGCGGGACCAGGACACGCTGGAGTCCGGAACTCTTGCGCGAGGGGCCGGAGGAACGCTCGGCCTTTGGCGCCGGGCGTCGTGAAACGTCCGCCGTGCTGTGGCGGGGGCTCACCCCGCCGCGGGCCGGGCGTTCCGGGAGTTCGCGGGGTTCCGGGCGGATGCGTTCATTCTCGGATTCCGGAACGGCATTGGCCGGTCTGCGACGCTCCGGCAGGGTGCCGGGCTGGAGGCGAGGCGCGGATTCCGCGGCGGGCTCGGGAGGGGCGGCTTGGGCCGGTGCCTGGACCGTGGGCTCTGCCCGGGGCGCGCGGATGGTGGCACCGCACTTGGGGCAGGGGCCCTCCACCCCCGCCAGCTTCGAGGGCACCGTGAGCTTTGTGTGGCAGCTGCCGCAGGAGAAATGAATGACGTCTTCGGGCATTGAAATCACCGGCGGTGCCGGTGGGAGGGTTGCGACGTTCTACCGGAAACGCTTTGCCGCGTCAACGCACCCGCTGGGGCACCCGCGGGGCGGTCGCCCGGCGAGCAATTCCCGCGCCGCGAATCGGCATTGGCGCGAAGCCGGGCGGGGGTCGCTTGCCTTGAATGGGATCGATGAAAAAACACGCGACCCTGGAGGCCAATGAGGCCGTGGCATCTGTCGCCTGCCGGCTGAGCGAGACGATCGCGATCTACCCGATCACCCCGTCCTCGCCGATGTCCGAGTTTGCCGACGTGTTCGAAACCCGGAACCAGAAGAACATCTGGGGGGCGACCCCGCGGGTGGTCGAGATGCAGAGCGAGGGCGGAGCCAGTGCGGTCTGCCACGGGACGCTTCAGTCCGGCTGCCTCTCGACGACCTTCACCTCGTCCCAGGGACTGCTGCTGATGATTCCCGCGATGTACAAGATCGCCGGCGAACTGACCCCTTTCGTGATGCATGTGGCCGCGCGTTCCCTGGCGACCCACGCGCTGTCGATTTTCGGCGACCACTCCGATGTCATGGCGGTGCGACAGACCGGCTTCTCGCTGCTCGCCTCGGCCTCGGTCCAGGAAGCCCACGATTTCGCCGCCATCGCGCATGCGGTCAGCCTGACCACCCGGGTGCCCTTCCTTCACTTCTTCGACGGCTTCCGCACCTCGCACGAGGTCCAGAAGATTGAGACGCTCGGAGACGAGGTGCTCGAGGACCTTGTCGACAACGAGGCCCGGCTGGCCTTCTACCGCCGGGCACTCACGCCGGATGCCCCCAGCGTGCGCGGCACGGCGATGAATCCCGACGGGCACTTCCAGGCCCGCGAGGCATGCAACCTTTTCCACGCGGCCGTGCCGGGGCAGGTGCAGGCGGCCTTCGACCGCTTCGCCAAGCTGACCGGGCGTCAGTACAAGCTCTTCGACTACACGGGGCACCCCGAGGCGGAGAAGGTCCTCATCGTGATGGCCTCCGGCGGGGAAACGGTGGATGAAACCGTGAAGCACCTCAGCGCGCAGGGCGAGAAGGTCGGCGCAATCCGCGTGCGGCTCTATCGTCCCTTCGACGAGGAGGCGCTGCTCGCGGCACTGCCACCCACGGTGAAATCGATCGCCGTGCTCGACCGCACCAAGGAGCCCGGTGCTCCCGCCGAGCCGCTGCACCTCGATGTGGTCGCCGCGCTCAGCGAGGCCCGGGAAACCGGTCGGCTGCCTTTCGACATGCCATCGGTGATCGGCGGTCGCTACGGGATTTCCTCGAAGGAATTCACGCCGGCGATGGTCAAGGGGGTCATCGACGAACTCGACAAGCCCGAGCCGAAGCGCCGCTTCACGGTCGGGATCGAGGACGACGTCACCCACCTCTCGCTCGACTACGATCCTTCCTTCTCGATCGAGCCCGATACGGTCGTGCGCGCCGTCTTCTGGGGCCTCGGCTCGGACGGCACGGTCGGTGCCAACCGCAACTCGATCAAGATCATCGGCGAAGAGACCGAGAACTACGCCCAGGGCTACTTCGTCTTCGACTCGAAGAAGTCCGGCGGCGTGACGGTCTCGCACCTGCGCTTCGGCCCGGACCTGATCCGGGCACCCTATCTGGTCAGCAGTGCCAGCTTCGTCGCCTGCCATCAGTTCGGCTTCCTGGAGAAATACGACGTTCTCGAGGCCGCGGCGGAAGGGGCCACCGTGCTGCTCAATGCGGCCTACGCCCCGGACAAGCTGTGGGACAAGCTGCCGCTCGAGGCGCGCCAGGCGATCGTCCAGAAGAAGCTCAAGGTTCACACCATCGATGCCTTTTCGGTGGCCACCGAAGCCGGCATGGGCGGCCGCATCAACACGGTCATGCAGACCTGCTTCTTCGCGCTGTCCGGCGTGCTGCCGCGCGACGAGGCGATCGCCAAGATCCAGGACGCGATCAAGAAGACCTACTCGAAGAAGGGCGACGAGATCGTCCGCCGGAACTTTGCGGCGGTCGACATGGCCCTGCAGCACCTCCACGAGGTCCCGATCCCCGGCACGCTCGACGGGGAGCCGCGGGCCGCATCGGTGCCCGAGGATGCGCCCGACTTTGTCAAGCGCGTCACCTCGGTGATGATGGAAGGCAAGGGCGACCTGCTGCCGGTCTCGGCCTTCCCCGTGGACGGCGTCTGGCCGACCGACACCACCAAGTGGGAGAAGCGCGCGATTGCCCGCGAAATCCCGGCTTGGGATCCGGACGTGTGCATTCAGTGCAACAAGTGCGTGATGGTCTGCCCGCACGCCGCGATCCGCGCGAAGTTCTACGAGAAGGACGTGCTGGCGGATGCGCCGGAGACCTTCAAGTCGGCCGACTTCAAGATGCGCGAGTTCAAGGGCGCGGCCTACACCATTCAGATCGCGCCCGAGGATTGCACCGGCTGCAAGCTGTGCGTGACCGTCTGCCCGGCGAAGAATCGCAAGGAGCCGAAGCTCAAGGCGATCAACATGACCGGCCTCGACGAGATCCGGGCCACCGAGCGGGAGAACTACGACTTCTTCCTCAACACGATCCCCGATCCCGATCGCTCCAAGCTCAATCACGGCGAGGTGAAGTCGTCGCAGTTCCTGCGTCCGCTCTTCGAATACTCCGGCGCCTGTGCCGGCTGCGGGGAAACGCCCTATCTCAAACTGGTCAGCCAGCTCTTCGGCGACCGCACGATGATCGCCAACGCGACGGGTTGTTCCTCCATCTACGGCGGAAACCTGCCGACCACACCGTATGCGAAGGACGCGCAGGGCCGCGGTCCGGCCTGGGCCAACTCGCTGTTCGAGGACAATGCCGAGTTCGGCTTCGGCATGCGCTTCGCAGTCGATCAGAAAACCGAGTATGCCCGCAGCCTGCTGGCCGGCCTCGCTCCCGAGATCGGTGACGACCTGGTGCGTGACATTCTCGAGGCCGACCAGTCCGAGGAGACCGGCATCGACGCCCAGCGCGACCGGGTCAAGGCGCTTCGAGCCAAGCTGTCCAGCTGCTCGAGCCACGAGGCGGTGACGCTCAAGGAACTCGCCGACTACCTGGTCAAGAAGTCGGTTTGGATCGTCGGTGGCGACGGCTGGGCCTACGACATCGGCTACGGCGGCCTCGACCACGTGCTGGCGCAGGGTCGCGACGTCAACGTGCTGGTGCTCGACACCCAGGTCTACTCGAACACCGGAGGCCAGGCCTCGAAGGCCACGCCGATCGGTGCCGCCGCCAAGTTCGCCGCGAGCGGCAAGGGCAGCGCGCCGAAGGAACTCGGCCTCATGGCCATGCAGTACGGAAACGTCTACGTCGCCCGGGTCGCCATGGGCTCCAAGGACAGCCAGGTGGTCAAGGCGCTGCGCGAGGCGGAGTCCTGGCCCGGCCCGTCGCTGGTCATCGCCTACAGCCACTGCATCGCGCACGGCTTCGACCTGTCGCTGGGCATGGAGCAGCAGAAGCTGCTGGTGAATTCCGGCCTGTGGACGCTGTTCCGCTACGATCCACGCCGTATCTCCGAAGGACAGCCGCCACTGGTGCTCGATTCCAAGGAGCCGAAGGTCAAGACCGCCGACTTCATGCGCAACGAGACCCGCTTCCGGATGATCGAGAAAATGAATCCCGAGCGCTTCAAGATGCTGGCCGACGAGGCACAGGAGAGTGCGCTTCATCGCTGGAAACTCCTCGAACAGATGGCGGCCATCCATTTCCCGGAGGAAGGCGCCGTCACCACTGCCGAAGACGACGAATGAACGGAGCGCGGACCCTCCTGGCCACCGTAGCCTTGGTCCAGGAGGCAGTCTGCATCCCATCCCCAAACACCCCGACCATGAACCTCGAAACCAACTATCTCGGCCTTCCACTCAGCCATCCCATCCTGCCGGGTGCCGGACCCCTCGGTTGTGATGCCGCCCACGCGCGTCAACTGGAGGACGCGGGAGCCCCGTGCATCATCATGAACTCGCTTTTCGAGGAGCAGATCGTTAGGGAGCAGCGCGCCGCCTTCGCCGCGGTCGACGAGGCCGAGGAAAGCTTCGCCGAAGCGCTGAGCTACCTGCCCGAGCCCGAGGACTACCGTCTCGGCCCCGACGACTATCTCTCGACGATCACCCAGATCAAGGCGGCGGTGGATGTGCCGGTAATTGCCTCGGTCAACGGGATCAGCCCCGACGGCTGGCGCGAGTATCCCCGGCTGATCGCCGCGGCCGGTGCCGATGCGCTGGAGGTCAACCTCTACCATCTCGCTTCCGATCCGCACGAAAGCGCGGCCGATGTCGAGGCCCGCCTGCTGGAGTCGGTCAAGGCCGCCCGCGAAGGCATCGACATTCCGATCGCGGTGAAGTTGTCGCCCTTCTTCACCTCGATCCCGCACTTCGTGGCCCGGCTTGAGGAGATCGGCGTGCAGGCCGTGGTCCTGTTCAACCGCTTCTACCAGCCGGACATCGACATCGAGGAACTCAGCACCGAGTCGACGCTGCGGCTTTCCGACCCATCGGAGCTCACGCTCCGCCTGCGCTGGCTGGCGATCCTCCACGGCCGGACCAACCTCGAGTTGTCCCTGAGCGGCGGTGTCCACTCGGCCAACGACGTGATCAAGGGGCTGATGGCGGGCGCGACCACCGTGCAGACCGTCTCCGGCCTGCTGCACCACGGGATCCACCACCTGCGCACCCTGCTCGACGACTTCCGCTACTGGCTGGCGGAGCACGAGTACAAGGACCTTGAGGATCTCCGCGGCTGCATGAGCCACCGCAACGCCCCCGATCCCGAGGCCATCGAGCGCGGCAACTACGCCATGGTGCTCAACAGCTGGACGACGGGCTGAGGGCTGCCACCGGATGCCGCCCAGGTCGGCAGGTCGGGGATCCCGCCTTCGCTCTGCGAAACAGGGCGGGCGCTGGGTATCCGGGCGCAGGAGTCGTGAATTCTCCGGCTCCTGCCGTCGGGACCCATCGGGTCATTTGACCCATACGCAGTCAGAGCGGTATTGGCCCAGCTCCCGGCCGGCGAAAGACGGTTGCGCGGGAGACGTAGGGATGGCACTTCATGTTGAGTCTTATGATCCCGGCCCGCATTTCTTCTGCCCTCGGGCTGATCGCCCTCGCCGCGCCTCAAACAGCGAGGGGCGAGGTGGACTTCGCCCATGAGGTGGTGCCGCTGCTCCAGAAGCACTGCGTCGAGTGCCACGGGGGGGACGAGTCGAAGGGCGGGTTTTCGCTGAACGACCGTGGGATCTTTCTCGATGCCGATGTCGTCGAACTCGGCAAGCCGCAGGATTCGTATCTGATCGAGTTGCTGCGCACCGACTTCGAGGACGAACGGATGCCGCCGCCGAAGAAGCAGGCGGATCCGCTGCCCGAGGAGGAGATCCGGGTCTTCGAGCGCTGGATTGCGGCCGGCCTGCCCTGGGAGCCGGGTTTCAGCTTTGCCGGTGACCGCTACGAGGCCCCGCTCAAGCCCCGCCGGCCGGAGCTGCCGGCCGGGCCGGCCGATGCGCATCCGATCGATCTGCTGCTGGGCAAATGGTTCGAGGAGAACGGGGTCGAGCCACCGCACCCCTTGGACGATTCCGCGTTCCTGCGCCGGGTGTCCTTCGATCTGATCGGCCTGCCGCCGACACCGGAAGAGCTGGCGGAGTTTCTCTCCGATGACTCGCCCGACAAACGTCAGTCGGCGATCCATGATCTGCTCGGCCGCCATACCGACTACGCCGATCACTGGCTGACCTTCTGGAACGACCTGCTGCGCAATGCCTACGACGGCACCGGATTCATCACCGGCGGGCGCACCCGCATCACCGGTTGGCTCTACGGTGCCCTCCACACGAACCGTCCCTACGATGAGTTCGTCCGCGAGCTGGTGGCTCCCGGGAAGGAGGCGCGCGGATTCATCGACGGCATCCAGTGGCGCGGCGAGGTGAACTCCAGCCAGACCAAGGCGATCCAGTTTTCGCAGAACGTCTCGCAGGTGTTTCTCGGCATCAACATGAAGTGCGCGTCGTGCCACGACAGCTTCGTCGACCAGTGGAAGCTGGAGGATGCCTACAGCCTGGCGGCGATCTACTCGAACGAACCGCTGGAGCTGCATCGCTGCGACAAGCCGACCGGCGAGAAGGCGCTCGCCAGGTGGATCTACCCCGAGCTGGGCGACATCGATGCGAGCGCTCCGCGCGACGAGCGCCTGAAGCAGCTCGCCGACCTGATCGTGCATCCGGAGAACGGGCGGACGGCGCGGACGATCGTCAACCGCCTGTGGCAGCGGCTGATGGGGCGCGGCATCGTCGATCCCGTCGATGCCATGGACACCGAGCCCTGGAATGTCGACCTGCTCGACTACCTGGCGACGCGACTGGTGGACGAGGACTACGACCTCAAGGCCATCCTCGAGTTGATCGTGACTTCGGAGATCTACCAGAGCCGCAGCGTGAACGTCGCCGAGGAATCCAAGCAGGGCGAGTTCCGGGGGCCGGTGATGAAGCGCCTCACGGCGGAGCAGTTTGTCGATGCGGTGAGCCGGGTGACGGGCAGTTGGCCCCAGGCACCCAAGGGGGGGAAGAAAGGGCCGCAGACGCTTGAAGTCGTGGCCAAGGCTCGCGGGCTCGGAAAATGGGAGGGTCCGGTGCGCGCGTCGCTGCGCGGACTCGATGCGTTCCAGGCCGCGCTCGGCCGTCCGAACCGCGACCAGGTCGTCTCCACGCGTCCGGACCTGCTTTCCACCCTCGAGGCGATCCACCTCGCCAATGGACCGGAGTTCGCCTCGATGCTGCGCGAGGGCGCGGCCGCACTGCTCGCGACCAAGAAACCGGCGGACGAACTTGTCGATCACGTCTATCTTGCCGCGCTCGGGCGTCGCCCGGATGAGGGGGAGAAGGCCGTGGCGGTCGGCATGCTCGGTGAGGGCACCGCCGAAGAAGGTCTCGCCGACTTCCTTTGGACCGTCTTTGTGCAACCTGAGTTCTTCTACATCCAATGAGTGACCGGAATTCATCTGATTGGCTCGATGCGTCGCGTCCGGACTGGTCGCGCCGCGAGTTCCTTCGTCGTCTGGCGGCGGGGTCGGCCTTCACACTGGCGGGCGGCGCGCCGCTGCTGCGTGCCGAGGACGAGGTCGAGCATCCGGCGGCGCGGGCCGACTCCTGCATCCTGATTTGGATGGCGGGTGGCATGGCTTCGCCGGAAACCTTCGATCCCAAGGCCTACCTGCCCTTCGAGGTGGGCACGCCGGTGGAGAAAATCATCAGCACCTTTCCGGCGATCGACACCTCGGTCGACGGGCTGCAGATCTCTGCCGGCCTGCCGGAGATCGCCAAGGTCATGGATCGCGGCACGCTGATCCGCTCGCACGTGCAGCCCGACCTCGGCAGCATTCTGCACTCGCGCCACCAGTACCACTGGCACACCGGCTACGTGCCGCCGCAGACGGTCGCGGCGCCGCACATCGGGGCTTGGATGGCCAAGGTGCTTGGCCCGCGCAACGAGGTGATGCCGCCTTTCATCAACATCGGCCAGCGCCTCGAGGGCATCGGCGAAAGCCAGGAGATCAAGGCCTTCACGACCGGCGGCTTTTTCGGCTCCGAGTTCGCTCCCTTCAATCTGCCCTATCCGGAAAAGGCGGCCGAGGCGGTGCGCCCGCCCGACGGCATGGGCCCTGATCGTTTCGCCCGCCGCTACAGGGCGCTCAAGCAGATGCTCGAGCATTCGCCGAAGGGGGAGGGCCTCAGCGATTACCATCAGGAGTCGATGCTGCGTTCGCTCGACGCCGCTCACCGCCTGCTCGGCTCGCCGAAGCGCCAGGCCTTCGACCTGGCTCGGGAGAAGCCGGAGATCCTCGAGGAATACGACACCGGTCGCTTCGGCCGTGGCTGTCTACTGGCGCGCCGCTTGGTGGAGGAGGGCGCGCGCTTCGTCGAGGTCACGACCGAGTATGTCCCCTTCCTTCACTGGGACACCCACGAGAACGGGCACAAGACCTACGAGCGTCTGCACGCGGAAATCGACCGCCCGATCGCCCGCCTGATCCGCGATCTCGAGGAGCGGGGAATGCTCGACCGCACGCTGGTGGTGATCGCCTCGGAATTCAGCCGCGACATGATGATCGAGGGCGTGCCCGGCTCGACCGCGAAGGACCAGTCGCGCGCCAAGACCGACGTCATCAAGGAGATGAAGCACTACGGCCTGCACCGCCATTTCACCGGCGGCAGCTCGGTCGCGATGTTCGGCGGTGGGATGAAGAAGGGCTTCGTTTATGGCCGGACCGCCGACGAGCGTCCGTGCCTGGCGGTGGAGAACCCGGTTTCCATCACCGATCTGCACGCCAGCCTCTTCACGGCCATGGGCATCAGTCCCAAGACCGTCTTCGACATCGAGCGCCGGCCCTTCTACGCGACCGAGGACGGCAAGGGCAAGGCGGTGATGGACCTGTTCGCTTGAGGTCGGGCTTGGAGCTGATGGTGGTGCGGCCCGGAGGAGGCAGCTCCTGGACTGCGGCGATTCATCGCCGCTCTGGCGAAGCAATTCATTGCGAAGCCGGGTGGCCGATGAAGCCGATGGCACAGGCACTCCCCGGCGCTGAAGCGCCTGCCGAGAGCGGCGCTGAAGCGCAGCAGTCTAGATCCCCCACCCATCGCGGATCTGGAAATGGACTCGCAAGTGGCTTTTTCCCTGACGCCTGCGGAGTCTTTTGCAAGCTTCTCCCACGTCCCCATGAAACGCACCACCTGCTTCCTGCTCGCCCTCCTCGGTCTGGCCGAGTTCTCCCACGCCGCCCCCGAATCCACCCCCGAGACCCGCCTGATCTGGACCGACGAGCCGCTTTCGTTGCTCGACGAGGGGGGGAACCCCCGCCGCCGGGGCAAGTGGTCGCAGTTCGTCTATCCGATCGGCAACGGGCGGCTCGGGGCGACCATCTTCGGCGGCCCGGCCGAGGAGCGCATCCAGTTCAACGAGGACTCGGTGTGGGTCGGCAACGAGGACAACACCGGCGGCTACCAGCCCTTCGGCGACATCTATCTGGAAATGCCGCATGCCGAGTTCTCGGATTACCGGCGCCAGCTCGATATCAGCCGGGCGATCCACACGATCTCCTACAAGTCGGGCGGGGTGACCTACAAGCGGGAGTATTTCTCAAGCTATCCGGACCAGGTGATGGTGATGCGCTTCACCGCCGACAAGCCCGGCTCGCTCAGCGGTCGGGTCTTTCTCGACAACGACCACGAGCTGCCCATGACCGTCGAAGGTGAGGACCTCGTGCTCAAGGGCGACACCAGCGGGTTCTGGTGGTGGCAGCAGCAACTGGTCAACGAGAAGAAGCTGCTCGCCGACCGGAAATACGCGTCTCCCGAGAACATCGACCTCGATCTCGAGGCCCGCTGCCGGGTGCTGCACGAGGGTGGTGCCGTCAAGGCCGAGGGCGCGGCGATGATTTTCGAGGATTGCGACGCGCTCACGCTGATTCTTTCCGCCGATACCAACTACGTGAACGAGCGCGAGAAGGGGTGGACCGGCCCGCATCCGCACGAGCGCGTGCTCGGCTGGCTCGACGCCGCGGCGAAGAAGCCGTATACCACCCTGCTCGCCGACCATCTTGCCGACTACCAGGCGCTCTACGGGCGGGTTGCCATCGACCTCGGGGAAACCCCGGAGGCATTGACTTCGCTCAAGACCTCCGAGCGGGTCGAGAGATACAAGCAGGAGGTGAAGACAAGCGGCTACGGAAACGTGACCGACCACGACCTTGAGGAGTTGCTCTATCAGTACGCCCGCTACCTGATCATCAGCTCGTCTCGCCCGGGTCACGGCGGACTCCCGGCGAACCTGCAGGGGCTGTGGCTCATCGACCGCCGGCCGCCGTGGCGCTGCGACTACCACACCGACATCAACGTCCAGATGTGCCACTGGCTCACCGGACCGTCGAACCTGACCGAGTGCTTCGTGCCGCTGGCCGAGTGGATCGATTCGATCCGCGAGGTTCGCAAGGAGGAAACCCGGCGCGTGTTCGATGCCGAGCGTGGCTGGCTGATGCGTAGCGAGAACAACGTCTTCGGCGGCTCGACCTGGCACGTCCAGAAGGGCGATTCGGCCTGGCTGTGCCAGAGCCTCTGGGACCACTACGCCTTCACCCGGGACAAGGAATACCTGAAGAACTACGCCTACCCGATCATGAAGGAAATCAGCGAGTTCTGGGTCGATCACCTCAAGGAGTTGCCGGACGGCACGCTGGTCGCACCCGAAGGGCGCTCGCCCGAACACGGTCCGGTGGGGGTCGATGGCGTGACCTATGACCAGCAGCTTTGCTGGGACCTCTTCACCAACATGATCGAGGCCAGCGAGGTGCTGGGGGTGGACGCTGAATACCGCGAGCAACTCCGAGCCAAGCGCGGGAAGCTGCTCGGCCCGCAGATCGGCAAGTGGGGCCAGTTGCAGGAGTGGATGGAGGACATCGATGACCCGAAGGGCACGCACCGCCACACCAATCACCTGATCGGCGTCTATCCCGGTCGCCAGATCAGCCCGACCGAGACCCCGAAGTTCGCCGAGGCGGCGAAGGTCAGCCTGAACGCCCGCGGCCACGGCCCGACCGGCTGGAGCAAGGCGTGGAAGATCAGCCTCTTCGCCCGGCTTTTCGAAGCCCGCAAGTCGTATGAGATCCTCACCGATCTGGTCGCTTCCAAGACTTATGGCAACCTGTGGATGACCCACCCGCCATTCCAGATCGACGGCAATTTCGGCTACGCCGCCGGGGTCAACGAGATGCTGCTCCAGTCGCAGACCGGAGAGATTCATCTGCTGCCGGCGGTTCCGGACGCCTGGTCCGATGGCAGCGTCCACGGCATGCTCGCGCGTGGTGACTTCGAGGTCGATATGGACTGGAAGGACGGCAAGTTGACCAAGGCGGTGATCCGAGCTGGCAGCAACAGTCCGGGGAAATGCGTGGTGCGCTACGGGGGGAAGACCGTGACGCTGGAGCTCCAGCCGGGCACCGAGAAGACCCTCACCCCCGACTCGTTCTGATACCTCGCTGGCGCGAGTAAGCCAACCGTCCGAGTCATCATGATCATGACCCGCCTGTTCTTCCTTGTCGTCTTTCTCGTCCATGTGCCGGTGCTCGCCGCCGGAAGACCCAACGTCGTCTTCATTCTCGGCGATGACCAGGGATGGGCGGACTACGGATTCATGGGGCATTCCGTGATCCGGACCCCGCACCTCGACAAGCTTGCCGACCGCAGCCTGGTGTTTGGCCACGGTTACGTGGCCGCACCCTTGTGCCGCCCCTCGTTGGCCTCGATGGCGACCGGCTTGTTCCCCTTCCAGCACGGCGTGACCGGCAACGATGTTGATGGGATGAATCGCCGGGCCGAGCTGGATGGGCCGGTGAAGGAGGAATTCCACCGGCATCCGAGTTTCATCAAGGCGCTCACCGCCGCCGGGTATCTCGCCCACCAGTCCGGCAAGTGGTGGGAGGGGGCGTATGCCGATGGTGGGTTCACCCACGGCATGACCCACGGCGATCCGAAGCGCGGCGGACGGCACGGCGACGCCGGGCTGGAAATCGGCCGCGCGGGCATGAAGCCGGTCACCGACTTCATCGACCACGCCGTCGCCGAGGAGAAGCCGTTCCTGCTGTGGTATGCGCCCTTCCTTCCCCACACCCCGCACAACCCGCCGGAACGTCTGCTGAAAAAATACCGCGGAGAGGGCCGGCCGATGGATGAAGCGAAGTATTTCGCGATGTGCGAATGGTTCGACGAAACCTGCGGGGAACTCCTCGGCCACATCGAAAAGAAGGGCCAGACCGGCAACACGCTGGTCCTCTTCATCTGCGACAACGGTTGGGCACCGCGCAGCCGCAATGCCGGGGATCCGAACCAGAAGCTCTGGAGCGGCTTCGCGCTGCGCTCGAAGGGCTCACCGTACGAGAACGGCATTCGCAGTCCGGTCCTGGTGTCATGGCCGGGCCGGGTAGAACCGGGGAGGTCGGACGACTTCGCCCATGCGATCGATCTGTTTCCGACCATCGCGGCTGCCGCCGGTGTGGAGGCACCGGAGGACCTGCCGGGCCTCGACCTCCTCGATGCCGATGCCCGCGGAGAACGCGAGCGGGTCTTCGGGGTGACCCACTCGATCCACAACATGACGCCCGGAGACCCGGGGGACACCCTGCAGTATGAGTGGTGTGTCGGGCGCGATTGGAAGCTCATCCTCCGCCATGCCGGAAAGGACACGACGAAGTATCGCAACCTCCACGCGTGGGACAGCGCACCGGCCCACCTCTATCAGATCCGGGAAGATCCCGGTGAGAAGCACGATCTCGCGGAGGAGAAACCCGGGGTGGTGGAGCGGCTCAAGAATGAGATCGCCGCCTGGAGGAAGCGGCTGGCGGAGCCGGGGGAGTGAGAAAGGGAAAGCGGTTCAACCTTCCGATCAGGGCGGCAGATCAGGTCAAAGATATTGTACGAGTCGACGGGAGCGATGGGGACCTCCTAAAGGAGGAACTACGAACGCGGAAGTCGGGCTGGAAGGGTCTGATTGGGGTTTCAGACTTCCTCCGCTTTGAGCCAGCGGAAGCTCACCACCTCGAAGCGGCGGCCGAACTCGGTGTCGCCGGGTGTCCTCGGCTTCGGATTGAGTCCGTCGGGTCCGGGCTCCAGTGGTTCGGGCGTGCGTTGGACGACGGCCTCGCACCAGGCGCGGGCGAGGATGTTCCCCTGCGGGTCGCGGGCGTCGCCGTAGGCCCGGATGACGAATGAGTCGGACCGCACCGTGATCGACGGAGCGAGCACTTGGAGCAGGTCGCCCTGCGTGAGGAAGCCGGGGGCGCCCCATGCCATCGTCCCGGGCTTGAGCGTCTGCTCGAGCCGGGTGGGATCCTCGATGTTGTCCGGGTGCACGTAGTCTTCGAGCGATTCGTCGTTCTCGATGGGAAGCGCGTCGACGAACGCCTGGTTGAGCCCGGAGGCATCGATAGCCGCCTGCAGCGCTCCCTTGCGGCCGGTTTCGTCGTTGTGCAGCCGGCGGTTCACGAAGTCGGACATCGAGAGAAAGGGTCCGCGCAACTTCACCTGTTCGACGATGGCCTCGGCGAGGCGCTCGATTTCCTCGTCGCTGAGGCTGCGAAATCCGTTCCACGCCTCGTCGGACAGGCCCGCGCTGCCATTGGTGACCTCCCGGTCGGCGGCCAGCAACCGGCGGAACGGACTGGATTCGTCGTCATCGCGGGTGGCGGCGAGCACGGCCTTCCACGCCTCGACGCGGGTGGAGTTCACATTGAAGGCGCCCTCGACCATGAGGTGGCGGGCGGCGCGGTGGAAGTCGAGCTCGGCGGGGTCGGAGGGGGCGGTTCCGGCGAGGATCATCCGGCCGTTTGGCAACGGCTGGGCAGCCGGGTCTGCGAGGAAGGCCGACTTCTGTCTGCGGTCGCCGCCGGAGACGAAGTAGGCGTCCCACAGCGCGTGGTTCACTTCGTAGGAGAGGTCGTAGACCAGCTGCCGCTCTCCCGGAAGGCCCTGCAGCAGGGCCCGTCCCTGCTTGGCCCAGGCGTCGCGGTTGTCGGAGCGTTCGCCATCGGACGACCAGCCGATCGCGTTCGGATCGAATCCGCCGTAGTCATCGTCGTCGCGGGATGGTGGCACGGTGCGGTCGAGACCGTCGTAGCCGAGGCGGGGGTCGGCGAGCGAGTTGCCGAAGGCGAAGGACGGGTGCCAGACGAGCTCTGAGAGCTTGGCGCTCTGGAGCTGGCCGAGCGAGAGGATGCCGGTCTCGCGCCGCGGCAGCTCGAAGAGGATGTGCCGATCGAGCCCCTCCTGCGGCGGTCCGAAGGGGTTGCCGTGGTAGCGACCGTTCTGGAAGCGGGGAGTCTGGGCGTCCCAGCCGACGGCTTCGTCGTAGAGATCGCGCGTGTAGGCACCGAAGAACCACGGGCCGCCACCGCTGCTGTTCGAGCCTCGGGTCGGCAGGCTGCCGGCGAGGTTCTCCCACGGGTTGCGGACGGCATAGGAAGCGCGCGGGTTCCAGGTGGCGAACAGCGCCTCCTGGAAGAAGGCCTCGTTGCCGGACATCGGGCCGGCGTTGACCAGGTTGGACCGGTGTTCCTCGAACCACCTCAGCCGCAGGCCCTGGCGGGTGCGGACGTCGGGCGGAAGGGTGGCTCGCGGATTCAGGCGATCGAGCAGCTCGATGTCCATCCGGCTCTGGTCGTCCCACGCGATCCTTGGCTCCTTGCCGGCACCGAATTGAAGCGAGCCGGAGAGGTAAGAGAGTTGGGGGAGGTTGTCGAAGTGATGGTCCGGGGAATACTGTGAATCGCCTCCATACCCTTCCGTCGCTTCGGCAGTGCCAAACACGATTGGTCGTGCGTCCCCAAGTTGCTTCATCACGACGCGGGTGTCATCGGCCTGGTTCTCGATGCCTCCCCACAGCCCCAGCCACCAGAAGGGGGTTGGCGCGTACCAGTATTGGGTTGGTTGATGCTCAACTCCGCCGCCGATGTCGGATCCAGAGACATAGAAGCTGCGGGAAGGATCTGGTGACACCTCGCAACTTAGCTCGTTTGCCGCGAGGTCGTAAGGGCCTGGGCGGTAGGTGCTGAGCGCGTCGTATTCGGCGGATCGGGCCGGGGAAAAGACCAGGCACTCGCCGGGACCGAAGGTCGTCTTGGGCACCGAGAAATAGTAGGAGCCCATGTAGGGATCGTGGTAATCATCCGAGGCGAGGAGGGCCGCCAGGCTACCATCCGCAAAATTGGTGCTGCGACCTCCCTCGAACGAAATCCAGGCCAATCGTTGTCCGAAGTTGTTGGTCGTCCACATCTCCTGACGCCCGTTGCCCTGGATCATCAAGATGGCGGGCTCGAACTCGAGCTCCACGTTGTAGGGGTTCCAGAGGACGACCCGCGGATAGATATGGTGCCGGAGCTGGTAGGCGACGTCGTCTTCCGGGTCCTGGGGCACGGTCTCGAAGGTGCTGATCTGCATGTAGTTCGAGGCTTCGACCAGGATCGGCTGGAGGTTCGCACGACGGGTGTCGCTGAGTCGGGCCGGGTTCTCGTTGGCGAGGGCGTAGTCTTCGCTGTCGGGATCCTCGACCGTTTCCGGACTGACCGTCGCCACATCGTTGCCGGTCCAGGTGACGGCGGAGGATGCCCAGTCGCGAAGCAGGCCCATGGTCGGACCTGCGGGCCGGAGCCCGGCGCCGTCGAGCTGTGCCAGCATGGGGGTTTCGTCGTCGATGCCCGGCAGCCCCCTGTAGCCGGGGACGCTGCCGTCGCTCTCGAACCACGAGCTGAGGTCACGCTTGAGACCGCCGTCGAGGACATTGGCCTGCACGGCTCGTGAGTGGATGGTGAAATCGTGGAAATGGCGGCGTGGCCAGGCCGTCCCCGCCGCCAGGTCGACCGAGCGGCTGCTCACGAAACGGGCGCGTTCCGAATCCCCGACATCGAGTCCTTCGCCGATGAGTTCGGGTGAGTTGCCCCGGCCTGTCACCAGGCCGTAGCGCGCACGGGTCTCACCGCCCGCGGCATGGGGGTCGTAGAGGGCGACGTCGGCCCGCTGGCTCAGGTCGCCGGTCCACCACGCCATCGCCCCCGGGTGGTCGCCGGTGATTTCGACCAGAGGAGCCGAGACGCGGGCGTCGACCTCATCGCCGACGGAACCCTCCGCCACGAGATCGATGCGTGCCGACGGGGAGGTTCCGGGACGGGCGCCGCCGCTGACCAGCCAGGCCCTGGCATTTTCCTTCGCGCTCCAATCGGCTTCGACGCGCCGGTCGACCCAGCTGCCGGTGTCCGGGTCCCGGGACCACCACGATTCGTTGTCCGGGTTGGTGGACGACCAGACGCCGGTCCAGTGGATGTCCGATTCGCCCTCGAGGAGGTCCGCCGGGGCACACACGCGCTGGTCCGGACCGAGTTCCACCTGGAGCTGGCCAATGGCCTGCTGCAGGGCGAGCCGTGCGTTGGCGCGGGCCTGTGTCTGGGCCTGCCCGGCGCCGGACGACCGGAGCTGGATGGTGGAAAGGGCCAGCATGCCGACGGCCAGCAGGCTGAGGAGCACCATCATCAGCACCGTGACGACGAGGGCAAAGCCCCGTCGCCGCCGATCTGCGGGTCGATGACAAACCTCAGAATGACGCATCACTTGGTAAATACACACGTGTGGCGGGGAACGCCACGATTTTTCGGCCTCTTGGAAGTCGGGTTCAGCCGCGCTGGCGGGCGGCGCGGGCCATTTCCTCGATCAGCACCAAGCATGCCGGGCCGGGCGGGGATTCGCGGCGGCATCCGACGGAGACGCAGACCGGCTCGGGTTGCGGTTCGATCTTCCGGAGCAGGATCCGATCCCCTGCGTCGTCGTGTCCCGCGACCAGGGCCAGGCCGAGGCCGCCCTCGACCGCCGTGCGCAGGCTCGTCCAGCCGTCGAATTCCCCGACGACCACGGGTTTGGCGCCGGAATCGCGCAGCAGCTCGCTCACCAGGCGCCAGTAGTCCGGATACTCGTCGCGCTGGTAGATCAGGAGTCGGGCACCATTGAGTTCCGCAAGCTGGAGCGGACCGGTTTTTCCGCTGGCGGCCGGTGTCGCGACCCGCCACGGCAGGCGCATCAGGGGACGCCATTCGATCGCCGATTCATCGCCACTGCCGGGCACGGTGACGATCAGATCGTAGGATCCGCTCCGCAGCCCGCATTTCATCTCGGTCGTCGAGGCGTCGAAGAGCTGGACACGGACCCCCGGGTGGAGCTGGGCGAAGCATTCCAGCGCCGGGCCGAGCATGGGACCGGCGAGGGAGGGGGCGTAGGCGACCCTGATCAACTCGCCCTTCGCCACTTCGCGGACCCGCTCGGCGATCCGCCCGGCGGTGGCCACCCAGGCCGCGCCGTCGCGGGCGAGGACTTCTCCGGCCGGCGTGAGCTCGATGGAATGCGCCGAGCGCTCGAGCAGGACGACCCCCAGTTCTTCCTCGAGTGCCTTGATCTGCCGGCTGATCGCCGAGGCGCTGAGATGGGTCCGCCCGGTGGCGGCGGTGATCGATCCTTCCTCGGCCACCGCGAGAAAGGAGCGCATCTGCCGGAAATCCATGGGCGGAATCCTGACCGGGCCGCCGCCGGGCTCAATCGGAAACTGTTGGACCTTGCGATGGCTTCCTACGGCGCGATTAGCGCTTCGATTTGCTTCTGCAGACGCTCGGTGATCTTGAGGATGGAGGCGTCGGGTTCCTCGATCTCCCGTGCCTCGGCCATTCGCTGCTTTGCGGCTCCAGCGTCTCCTGCCAGAGCCTCGATCAGTGACCGATGCAGCAGGACCTCCCGATAGATGGAAGGTTTGGTGGCCGCGCGAGATTTTTTCTGTAAATTGTGAAGAGGCACGGGGTTCTGGAGGTGGTTTGGAACGGTTGTTGGTTTCGGTGTTTGGCTCAGTTGTC
>JAKZES010000034.1 GCA_022548915.1 Verrucomicrobiaceae bacterium E54 | reverse complement strand
CTTTAAGCTCCCTCCATTCCCTTCTCCCCCCGCACCCGCCTCAACGCGCGCGTCACTTTTCCCTCCACCCCCATCCCCAGGCGCTCTGCCACCCATGCATTGCGCACTCCGGTCCGCCACCGGATCAGCGCCGCCAATACAGCCTTCTCATCCAACCAGCGGCCCCGCCCCACCAGGTCCCCCGCCTTTACCGGCAACCCTATCCACTCGAGCCCCGCCTTCGCCAGGCGCTCCGCCTCCGCCGCATCGTGCGCACGAGCCGCCGCTCCCCGCAGGCTCCCTTTCTCGGTGCCTCTCCGCCACTTCCGGCCTCAGCATCGCCAGCACCTTCTCGCCAAAACTCTCCTCTCCCAGATACCAACCGCGGCGCAAGGCTTTCAGTGCGGTTGGTCTCGGGGAGGCGATCAATAGGCCTTCTGCACCTCGACCCCCTTGCCGCCCTTGCCGCGGCGGAGCGATTCCCAGCCGTCGATGTTGCTGCGCTGCATCGTGCTGTTGTCCATGTTCAGGTTGTTGAGGAAATCCTGCTGCCGTAGCTGCTGCAGTTCCTGTTGAGGCTGCGGTGCCGCCTGATTGGGTGTGTCCGGAGCCCCGAGGTGGGTGGTGCCGCGGTAGAAGGCGTAGCGGCCTTCCTGGCGCGCGATCACTGTCGCCCGACCCTGCAGGCCCTCGGCGACGAAGATGCCCCGCAGGTCGGTCTCGCCGCTCTTGAACTCGCTGTCGCTCGAACCGATCGCCTTGACGTGCACGTCGGCCTGGTAGCCTTCATCGACCGTGTCGCGCACGTTCACCCGCAGCGACCCGGCGGCCGGTGACTCCTGGATCTCGAGCCGCAGTGGCGTCACCAGCACCATGCCGCTGGTGAAGAGGTTGTCGCCCCGGCAGATGACCAGGTAGGCGCCCTCCTCCTCGAGCGGCAGGGTCACCTTCTTCTCGAGATCGCGGTAGTCCTTGCCGTCGCCCAACTCCACGGTGAGCTCGCTTTCGGGCGCGATGCCGGCGAGGTGTACCTGGGTGATCTTCGACAGGTTCTTCTCGCGCAGGTAGAGCTTCATCAGGTCCACCTTGTAGACCTGCAGGTAGGCTTCCTTGATGTTCCGGTAGCTCAGGTCGAGCACGACTTCCTCTCCCGGCTTGAAGGTGGTCACCTCCTCGAGGCCGATCTTCTCTTCCTCGAAGTATTCGATCGCCGCCCCCGCGTCCGGGTAGAGCCCCTCGACCTTCTCATACCACTCGATCGCCTTGCCCGGCGCCCCCTGGGCGTGGTGGATCTGCGCGGTGATGTATCGGGCGTAGTCCCGGTCCTTGCTCTTGCCCTCCGTCACCGGCGCCGCCGAGGCAAGCGCCTCGTCGTAGTGAAGCTGCCAGAAGTGACCGAGCGCGGCCATGTACTGGAAGCTGCTGACGAAGTCACTCTTCGGGTAGCGCTTCTGGAAGCGTTCCGCGACCGTCACGACCGTTTCGTAGTCCTTCAGGGCAAAGAAGGCGTTGGCCATGCTGAAGGCCGCGTCGTCCACCAGCGGATCCTCGGGGTAGAGGGTCTGGAAGCGGTCGAGCAGCGCCAGCGAACGCTTGAGCAGACCGACCCGGTCGAACTCCTCGCTTTTCTCTTCCTCACCCAAGCGGCGGCGACGGCGATCCTGCTCGGCCTTCAGCTCATGGGCCTTCGGCGCCTTTTCATAGAGCTGCTGGGAAAGGGCGAAGTAGGAGGAAACCACCTGGGAGGTGTCCGGATACTCGCGCCAGATGTCCTCCATGTAGTCGATCCCTCCAAGGAACTGCCCCTGGTCCTCCAGCACCGCCGAGAGGCTGGCATCGTTGATGAAGCTGGAGTCGATCGTCGCGCGGAAGACGAGCCAGGCCCGCTCGTGCTCACCGATCAGGCGGTAGGCCTTGCCCACCGCCAGGATCTTGTCGAAGGGGATGGTCAGGTCCGGATGCCGCTCGCGGAGGATCTCGAACATTTCGACCACCTGGTCGGCGTCGAAGTATTCCTCCATCGTGTAGATCCACAGCAGCATGCGGGCGAGGTCGCGCTCGTAGTGGCTGCGATGCTTCTCGAATAGGAGCGTCAGATGCTTGAGGGCAACCTCGTGATTGCCATCGTTGAAGTTGAGACCGGCCAACTCGAAGTGTTCATGGCGATTCATGTTGTAGGGATCGTCGCTCTTCTCCCCGGGCCCGAGCACGGTGATCTCGCGCGGCTTGCCGAGCGTCATCCGCCCGCGGTTGTAGAGGTCGTGAATGATCGCTGGCAGCACCCGGTAGGTCCCCGGCGCGTAGGCGACGAGCTCGTAGGAAAGGTCACCGATCGCCTGACCCGGGCTGTAGTAGAGCGTGATCATCCCGTCGCCGATCTCGTGATGCGGCACGCTGCCAGACAGCGAGCCATCGACGAGCAGCATCCCGGCCGGCAGGAACTCCCGGCGGATGCGGTACTGGCGGCGGGCATCGCTGTAGGAATTGCTGACCGTGGAGGTCACCCGGATCTTCTGGCCCATCTCGACCTTGGTGACGGGTGAGGTGCTGAGCGAACCCAGCGGCACCCCCCGGTAGGAAAGGCGGTCATGGAAGAAGCCCCCGCCCGTGAACCGCAGTTGGTGCCCCCAGCTGTCCGGATTCTTCATGTCGGCGGAGAACCCGGTCAGGATCGCGCCATAGTGATAACGGCCCGGCCCCTTCTTCTCGAAGCGCACGACGTTCGTCCCGTCGACCAGCGCCTTTGGCGGCACCGGAATGCGCGTGTTCCGCACGATGTCGCCGCTCTTCAGCGAGGCAACCTTGCGTCCGTTGACGAGGACATCGATATCGAAGTCCGTCTGTTCCGCCTGGTTGCGCCCGTGATAGGCGGCGAGCGCCGCCACCGCGGGTCCCAGCGCGCCGGGTGCGTGGTGCGGAAAACACCCCTGGTTGCGCAGGAGCAGGTTGGCCGCCTGCTCGGCGAGCGGCGAGTCCGGCTTCACCCCGGCGAATGCCAGCAGGGCCAGCGCGGTGGTCGCGTTGCGGTCCTGGAGCACGGTGTGGCCGTGGCCGGCCCACCACGCGATCTTCGGCCGCCGGTCCCCCTCCTCGAACTCGACCTTCTGTTCCAGCAAATCCACCAGGTCGCTGGCGAAGTCGTCGCGCTTGAGGTTGATCATCGCCACCGCCGTGTGGGCGAGGGCGCTGTTGGAAAGCGAGGCCCGCTCGCGATAGATCCGGTTAAGGTGCGCAAAGTCGGCCTTCCCGGTCACCGACAGCGCCTGCAGGATCACCGCCTTGTTGTCGTTGTCCTTGGTGCCGAGTGAACTGAAGCGGTTTGCAAGGTAAGCCTCGGTCTTGCCGAGCACGTCGGGCTGCATCGGCGTCCCGGCGGCGTGCGCCCGGGCCAGCGCCCAGTAGCTGCGGCAGGTCAGGTAGAGGTCGGTCGATCCGCACCACTGCCAGTGGCCGTCGTCCTGCTGGGTCGCGGTCAGCGACGCCACCAGCGTCCGCACCCGTTCGCGAAGCATCCGGATCGCGTCCTCCCGGCCATCGCGGGCGACGGCGTAGTCGAGCGCCGCCACCGCGGCCAGCAGGTCGTCCGCCTGACCCGACGACCCCGCGGTGTGCAGGGCGAAATCCACCAGCGCCTGCTCGAGCGAGGGACTCAGGGTGAGCTCCATCTCGCGCCAGCTGTATTCGCGCTGGTCGGAAAGCTCGAGGATCGCGCTCGCATTGCCCGACGACACCCCGCCGTCCGAAACCGCAAACTCCATGCCCCAGGGCCGCAGCGGCATGTCGATCTCCAGCGTGTCGGCATGCTTGCCGGTCGCGGACGACGCGGTCAGCGTCACCCGTTTCGCCAGCGGGATTTCGAGTTCCTCGAAGACACATTCGGTGACCGAGTTGGCCTTGATCCCGACCTTGCGGCGGCTGACGAAGGGCGGTTCGGCCCCGACTTCGAGCTTCACCTCGATCTCACCCGCGAAGTTCGTCAGGTTGTGAACCTTGGCGAGGAACCGCATGCGGTCGCCCTCCTGGACGATCGTCGGCGTCTTGAGTTCGAGGAAGAAATCCTTGCGGGTGATCAGGTCTGCGGTGGCCTGGCCGACCAGCGTTTCGCGGGTGCAGCCGCGGGCGGTGAGGCGCCACTGGGTGGTGCTCTCCGGCAGCGGCAGGGTCACGGTGGCCTCGCCCTCCTCGTCGGTCACGATCGGCGACAGCCACCGCGAGGCATTCATGACGTCCTTGCGCGGCTGCGGCGCTCCCGCCGGTTTGCCATCGACCACCTTGGCTTCTCCAGAGGCGCCCGACTCCGCCAGACGCTGCTCCGCCCTCGACATTGGCCTTGGCGCCGTCGGCTCGTTGGCAACCATGCCACCCAAGGACTGGCCGGCTGGCATCTGGTCCTTCAAGGCCTCGATATCCAGGCCCATTGGGGCGGCTCCCTGGCCGTAGGTGGCGCGATTCATCTCCGCCAGCTCGGCGAGCTGGGCCTCCTCGCGCTTCCTGCGTTCGAGGCGTTCCTCTTCCTCGAGGATGGTCTTGAGCACCGGACGGGTGAGGCCGGTGTAGCCGAAACCACAGGTCGACCCGAGATCGAAGCCCGCATGGCGGCGGGCGCCGGACTGGAAGAACTCGAGGATGGGCGGCACCCGCTCGGGATAGAGGGCGTAGAGCGCCTCGTTTACCAAGGCGAGGCTCAGCTCGGCCTGCACCGGCTTGCCGTTGTGGTCGGTGACGACCAGCTCGACCTCACCGTCCGCTCCGGGCGCCTCGACGGCGCGACGGGGTTTCACCGTCACCCGCAGTTCCCGCTCGACGGTCAGGTCCTTGTGCGCGGCGCGCAGCTCACGGCCGTCGATGGCAGCGACCGCGATGCGGAAGTTCGGGTAGTGCGCGTGGTCGGGCACCAGGTCGACCGGATTGAAGCCCGGCTTCAGCGTCAGCACCTCGTGCGAAATGACCTCCTCGCCCTCGATCGTCAGCAGCGCGAGGACCTCATCCAACCTCGAGTGAAGCCGGATCGGCAGCTTCGACCCGACCTGCCCGGTATCGCTGTCGGTAAAGAAGCGGAGTTTCACCGCATCCTCGTCGTCCGAGATGCGGATGCCGGCCTGCCCGGACACGAGTTGCTCGAAGCGGTCCATTCCCGAAACGCGCAGCAGGTAGCTTCCGCCCTTCTTCAGGGTCAGCTGTTGGGTCGCCCGCCCGGTTTTCGGATCGGTCTCCACGGTGTGTTCCTCGACCGTGACCTCCGCCGCCGGCAGGCTGCCGCGGTCGATCCACGGCACCTGCGAGAGGATCCGGTCCGGTTTCGGCACCTCGCGCCGGAGTACGGTGAGCGTGAGCTTGCGCCCAACCGGCTCGCCATCCGCCCCGATGGTCTCCAGCGCCACATCGAAGGGCTCGCCGGCGAGGGCCACCTCCTGCGAGGGCTTGACCTTCACGCTGAACCCGAGCTCGGCCAGGAACACCTGGTCGACGGCTGCGACATTGTACTGCTTGGCGTGGGCGGTGAACTCCAGCGCACGGCCCGGGAGGAAACCGGAGGGATCGAACTCGATCCCGATCTCGCCCTTGTCATCGGCCCGGCCCGAGTAGCTGCGACCGTCCGGCAGGGTGTAGTCGATCATCTCGCCGGCCGCCGGGGTGCCCCAGTAGTAGCTCGCCTTCAGTCGGCCCCGCACCATCTCGCCGCGGAAGATCACCGGCTCCTTGAAGTCGAAGGCCAGCCTGACCTTTTCCAGCTTGTAGCGCTGGACGGCGAAGGTGCCGTTGCATCCGCCGAACGATCCGCCCGTGTGATTGCGGAGCCTGACGTTAATCGTGTAGTCTCCGAGGGGTGCCTGGGAGTCGATCTTCAGCGAGGCATCGAGCGCCCCGAATTCCGAGAGCTTGCAGTGCTCCCGGGTGAGCATCCGGCCCTTGGGATCGAACACCACGACGTCGAAGCTCTTCTCCCTGGGGACGATGTAGCTGCCATCCTCCACATCGCGCAGGATCGCGCGGATGTTCACGGTTTCCCCCGGTCGGTAGGTGGGCTTCTCGGTGTGGACATAGCCACGGGCGCTGAGTCCGGAACTGAGCTGCAGATTGCTCAGGTCGAGGTTGTAGGAGGCGATCCCCTGCTCGCTCGAGGCGAAGATGCGGACGCTGTTTCCGTCCTTCAGCCGTTCCTCGAACTTGCCGCGGAAGACCCCGTCCTTGCCGGTCTTGCCGGTGCCGAAAACCTCCCCGCCGTCGCTGGCGATCACCGACACCCCGGCGGCCGGCTGGTTGGTCAGGCGATTCTGCGCGAAGACCAGCACCTCGCGGCGGCTGGTCTTGGTGATGATGTCGATGTCCGAGCGGATCACCAGGGTGGTCGCCTCGAAATCCTCCTCGGTCACCTTGATCACGCACACGCCCGGCTTGCCCTTCTCGAAGGGGATCTTGATCCGCTGGGTGGTCGGCTTGAACTTCTCGTAGTCCGGCACCTCGACTTCCCAGGTCTTGTCCGGCTGAATCAGGTCGACGTCGAGACCGTCGATGCCCTCGATGCCGTGGGTCTTGCGGAAGTAGGCCTCGAGATTGAGGAAATACTGGCTGAGGGTCAGCTTGGGCGCATTGCGCGAGGTCACCTCGATGAAGACGTCCTCGTTGGTGCGGAAGGTCCGCTCGGTGCGCGCGCTGAGCGAGTGCGCGGTGAGCTGGGCGAAACGCTGGCTGGCCTGGCCGGACCATGAACCCCAGTTCAGGCGCTGGTAGGTCGCGAGCGCCTGCTCGAGTTCACCCAGCTTCTCCTCCTGCACCTGGCCGATGCGGTAGAGGGCGAGCGACGACTCCTCGGTGTTCGGATACTTGCTGACGAGCTTCTCCCATTCCTCGACGGCCTTCCGGTAGTGCCCGGCAATCTTCTCCCGGGTTTCCTCGTCGGGATCTTCCATGGACTCCTCGAGCTCGACCGCCTGCGCGTGCTGGATCTGCCCGAGCGTGAAGAGGATCTGACGCGCCCGCGGGTCGAGGGGATGATCCTGCAGGAACTTGTCGAAATGCCCACCCGCCACGTCGTAGTCCTTGGCGGCGACCGCATCGATGCCGATCTGGAACTGCGCGTTGATGATGCCCGACTGGCACTGCGACCACTGCGCGCCGTTGGGGAAGCGGGCGATGTACTCCCGCCACTGCCGGATGGCGGCCTCGTAGTCCTTCTGCCGGAAGCGCAATTCACCGATCATGAAGACCGCTTCGCGAGTCCAGTTCTCGAAGGTCTCGCTGCAGGAGACGCCCGTCTTGATTTCAGGATCAATCTCACCATCCTCCGGGACGAAGGTGAAATTCGCCCCGGTGGCGAAGTCCTGGTAGGCGGCGATCGCATCGTCGGTCCGACCGAAATTCCGGTAGGTCAGCGCGATCAGCCGCGAGGTGTCGGTCGCGCGCGGATGCTTCGGATGGCGCTTGAGGAAATCACGCGCTTCGAGGATCGCCTGGTCGAGCTCGCCGGGGGCCGGATGAGGCAGGTTGTAGGAACGGACCAGCAGCCAGTGGGTGTCGGACTTCAGCGCCTGGTCCTTCCCGCCGAGCAGGTCGATCAGGTCCTCCGCATTCTGTCGGGCCATCTGCAACTTGGGCAGGTGGGGACTCGGGTCGTCCGGGACCTGGAGCGCCTGATGGCGCATGCCGGCGACGACGACGATGCTCTGGCCGCTTTGGGCGAGCTGCACGTCGGCGAGGTGGAAGCGGGCCTCCTTGAAGTGCTTCCCGGCTGGGAGCGGATTCTCGCGCAGTTGGCCGCGCAGCCGCTCCGGACTGCCGACCGGCCCCGCCCAATTCGGATCGAACTCCTTGAGGTAGGCGCGGAACTCGGCCTCGGCCTGCGGCCAGTTCTGAAGCTCCTGGTGACTGCAGGCGATCTTGAACTGCACCTCGTCCTTCAACGCGCGGCCGATTTCGAGCCCGAGTGCATGGGTGTAGAGCTGCAGCGCCTTCGCGTAGTCGGCGGGCGGCGCATCGAGTTCGTCCTGCTCCGGTTGCCGGCCCAGCTCATCGGCGAACTCCACCAGGATCCGCGCCAGTCCTTGCTTCCGATCCGACGAGAAGAGCCGGTTCGCCTCCGCCTCATAGATCTTCTCCGCCTCCTCGAATTTCTTCTGCGCGACCAACGCCCGGCTCTTGAGATAGAGCGCCTTGCGCTTCCACTCGCTCTTCGGGTGCCGGTCGAGAAGCTCGTCGCAGGCTTCCACCGCGAGCCCGTGCCGGCCGCTCAACTCGAGAGCAAGGGCCTTGAGATAGCGGGCGTAGTCAGCCTGCTTCGCGTCCCCGGCTTTCAGATGACTTTCAATCAACTCGACCGCCTTCGGAAAGTCTTTCGCCTTCAGGGCCCGCTCGGCCGGGAGCAGAGGGTTGGCGGCAAATGCCGGAGACAGGAGAACCAGAGCGAGGGCAAGGAGCAGTTTCATGGTTGGATGAGGCTAGGGGAAAGGCCACGGGCGGTGTGTAAGGCCTATGTAAAGAATCGCCCCGCAGGAAGGACTCCGTCCGTTCCTTCATCCTGAATGACCCCTTGGACGGTGATTCCTTGGAAATTCGTCGGAATCGGCCGTCCTCCGGCGGCCGCCTACCACTCGACCCCCACCCCTTCCTCGGGGAACAGGATGTGTTTGCTGAGGCCGAGACGGTCGGCTTCCTGCAGCAATCGATCGACCGCCTCGCCAGCACCCTCAGTCAATCCGCCGCCGGAGCTTCTCCAAGTCGAGGAGATCCTGATCGCGGCCAGCCCGCTGCTTCGCCAAGATCAGATCATCAAGGCCGAGAAACGGGACCTCAATCCCTCCGATCCGGACCGCCTCGCGACGAGTCCAGCAGCCCGGAAACTCAAGCCCGGGAACACTGGTCAGCAAATCGACTCGGACCGGTGGCACCCCGATCTGGAACATCACCCCCGGCTGGCTGAAATCACCGACATCCATGTGGCTCAGCCAAGCGCCGAACTTCAACATGGCCTCACGCAGGCGAGCCGCGTTATCCGGATCCGGTTCGATCCACAGGTCGAGATCCTTCGTGAATCTCGGCTCGCTGTGATACATCACCGCGTAGCCCCAACGACCAGTAACCTAACCTGGAAACGGAACAGCTCGGCCAGCAGTTCTTTGAAGTCGAAGTTCATCGACTGGTAGCCCTTTCATGGACCAGGCGGTCTCGACCATGTCCCAAGCCGCCGAAAACCGGACTTCGGGGGATTGCGCCTGCCAGAACGCGAGATCGAACTCGCCGTCGTCCTCCTCGACGCCAAGCTTGCGGGACCAAACTCGGCCACGCTGGGTCTGGTCCACTAGAATCGAACCACTCATGCGCGCAGGATACCTCCCGGCGAGGACAGAACAAGCCCGTTGAAGGAAGACATGCACGGCGAGACCGAATGACCCAATCCAGACGCCCATTCTCAAATTCAACACCGGCTCACCACTCGATCCCCACCCCTTCCTCGGGGATCAGGATGTGCTTGCTGATGCCAAGGCGGTCGGCTTCCTGCAGCAAGCGGTCCACTGCCTCCCCGGGCTCCTCGTTGCCGAGCGGAAAGGTGTCGTAGTGCATCGGGATCATGATCTTCGCCCCGATTTCGGCGAAGGCGCGGACGGCCTCCTCCGGGTTCATGTGGACGTCGCGGCCGCTGGGCGCGTCGTAGGCCCCGATCGGCATCAGGGCGACGTCGATGGACGGGCAGCGGCGGCCGATTTCGGCGAAGCCGTCGAACCAGGCCGAGTCGCCGCAGTGGAAGACGCTTTTGCCACCGGCCTCGATCAGGTAGCCGCCGTAGTCGCGATGGGTGTCGTGCAGGTAGCGCGCGCCCCAGTGGTGGCTGGGCGTGTGGAGGATGTGGAGTTCGTCGAGTTCCAGTTGCTCCCAAACCTTCATCTCGTGCACCTCCGGAAAGCCGAGCTTGCGGACCAACGAACCGCTTCCCTTCGGCACCACGATCCCGTCGCGCGCCTGCAGCACCTTGAGGCTGGGCTTGTGCAGGTGGTCGAAGTGGGCGTGGGTGACCAGCACCAAGTCGAGTTCCGGAATCCGTTCGATCGGCAGGCCGGGTTCGCGCTGGCGCTTCACGATGCCGTGCCAGCGCGCCCAGTTGGGATCGATGACAATCGTGTGGTCGGCGAACTGGAGGAAGAACCCGGCATGGCCGATCCAGGTCACCCGCACCGCGCCCTCGGCGGGCGGCTCCAGCACCGGGACCTGGATCTCACCATTTCGCCGGCGGAACATGCCGGGCACGATGCGATGGCGGAAAAACTTGTAGTTACGCCGGGGCCAACCCTTCTGCGGAAGGATCCCCGAATAGTGCGCGCTGGCGCGCCCCGGCCTCGCTCGCTTCTTTGCCATGCCCCTACTCCTTCAAGCGCCCGTGGCCGCCGCATACGCCTCGGAAATCCGTTCGGCCCAGTCACGGGCGCGCTCGGCGAAGCCGCGGTCGTCGCCGGCGTAGGAAATGCCGCGCGATACGTTGATCACATCCGGTGCCCTGCGTCCGGCACCGGCGAGCGAGGCGAGGTCCCCGCCCTGGGCCCCGAGTCCCGGGACCAGCAACGGGGCATCCGGCATCTTCGCCAGAACGTCGGCGGCATTGGTGAGCCCGACCACGTAGCCGGTGTCCGTGGCGCGTCCTTCAGCACCGGCACGATCCCCCAGCGCGGTCACCAACTCGAACACCGAACGGCCGTCCGCAAGTTGCTGGCGCTGGAAGTCCGCCGAACCGGCATTGGAGGTCACCGCGAGCAGGTAGACCCCCTTCCCCTCCCAGTTGAGAAAGGGCTCGAGCGAATCGTAGCCGAGGAAGGGGTTGAGCGTGACCGCGTCGACCCCCCAGTGATCAAAGTAACTATGCGCATAGTACTTCTGGGTCTCCCCGATGTCGCTGCGTTTGGCGTCGAGGATCACCGGCACCTCGTCCGGCATCGCCTCCAGCAGTTCGCCGAGGATCTCGATGCCGCGCAGCCCCATCGCCTCGAAGTAAGCCATGTTCGGCTTGAAGGCGGCGGCCTGCTCCCAGGTTTCGTCGACGAGTCGCTTCAGGAAATCCGGCACCGCCCCGATCCCGTCGTCCCCCGGGCGGGGATCGATCCCGACGCAAAGTCTCGATCCCGTGGCGTCGATCCGGGCCTGCAATCGTTCGGCGTAGCGCATGCCCGGAATCTTGCCCCATCGATCGCCCACGGCAAGGGCAAGGGGGCCGAAAGGACCGCGCAAGCCCCCTGGCACGCCGGAGCCTTGGCGTAGGCGGCACTCGCGCTCCCGTCAAAATGCGCGACCGGGGTCGCGCGGCCCTTCAGCCCGGAAGGCGCATCCGCGTCCCGCGAAAGACCTTACGCCCCACCTTTCGCTCCGTCCCCATCAGGAAAGCCAGCAGCCCCCCCTGAAAAACCAGCAGGATCATTTTTCCACCGACCCCCATCTCGAACCATTTTCCAAAACACCCGCAATCCGGATCCATGCCGCGGGCCATCGCCTGGCCGTTGACGAAGAGGAAGATCACGGTAAGCGCAAGCAGCACCCGCACCGCCCCCCGGTGCAGGACGCTGGCGAGCAGGCAGATCCCGGCGAGAAGCTCCAGCCACGGGACGAAATAGCCGACCATCAGGTTCCATGGATCCTGGAGGATGCCGAATTCCGCGACCTGACGGGAGAATGCCGGTGCACCGACGCGAAACAGCTTGTCCCCGCCAATGGCCGCAAACCACACACCGAGCAGCACCCGCAGGCTCAGAATCGTGTACTCGAAGGGTGTCCTAGGCTGCATCAGACCCGACGTTAGGAAATCCAGCCCCCGGCGTCGATGCGAAGAATCGCATGGCAAGAACCGGCTTTTGACGCTACACGAAACCATGGTCCGGTCCTTTCTCCTGCTAGCGCTCGCCGCCACACTGCTCCCGGCTGCGGCCGGGTCGAAACGGCAACCCGCCCAGCCCCGCTACGATCTGCAGGAGGGCGACATCGTCTTCCAGGGAAACCCCGGGGCCCAGAGCGATGCCATCCGCGACGCCACCGGCTCGCCCTTCACCCATTGCGGCGTGGTCTTCAAACACGAGGGACGCTGGATGGTGGTCGAAGCCGTCCAGCCCGTCGGTGCCACGCCGCTCGACCGCTGGATCGCCCGCAGCCTGCCCGACACCTTTCGCGCCTATCGTTTGAAACAGCCGCTCGAGCCGGCATCCGCCGCCAGGGCCCGCGGCTGGGCGGAACGGCAGCTCGGCCTCAACTACGACCTCAAGTTCCGCTGGGACGACGGCGCCCTCTACTGCTCCGAGTTCGTGTGGAAGCTCTATCGACAGGCCGGCGTTGAACTCTGCAAGCAACGCCCGTTCCGCGACTACAACCTCGAGGCCCCCACCGTGAAGGCCATCATCGACCAACGCTACGGCGGACGGCAGAACCTGCCGCTGGACGAGCCGGCCGTCGCTCCCGGCGACCTCGTGAAGTCCCCTCTTCTCGTCGAGGCCCCGCGGCGGGCGGTGAAGAAGCACTAACCCGGATTTCTCACGGGACGTGAGGAATCCGCCCGAAGGGCCGACTTTGTCGGGGTTAGCCCCGATAGGCCCTGCAACACACTGTCTAACAAAAACAATCGCCAGAATCCTCTGTGGTGCCGTAACGGTCCCGACCCGGTCGGGATGCATTTCTCACGCGTGAGAAATGCAGGCTAACACGCCCCCGTTCCTCCACCTTCGTCATTTAGCATTTGTCATTCGTCATTCGAGGCGCAGCCTCGGCCCGTGTCCGTCACCGAACTCCTCCAGCAACTCGTCCGCATTCCCTCGGTCAATCCGGACAACGCCCCCGGCACCGACCGGATCGGGGAGGCGGCGATGGCGGCGTGGCTGAAGGAATGGCTCGAAGGAATCGGCGCGACCGTCGAGCTGGAAGAGATCAAGCCCGGGCGCCCGAATCTGATCGCGACCTTCGCGCCGCGCGACGGTCGCCCGCGCATCCTGCTCGGGCCTCACCTCGACACCGTCGGCGTCGAGGGCATGACCATCGAGCCCTTTTCGGGGGAGATCCGCGACGGCCGCCTCTGGGGGCGTGGCTCCTGCGACACCAAGGGCCCCATGGCCGCGATGCTGTGGGGGCTGCGGGAGCATGCCGAAGCCCTGGCCGATTCGCCGGTCGCCATCGATTTCGTGGCCTTCATGGGCGAGGAATCCGGCCAGTGGGGCTCGCGGGAGTTCGCCCGCCGTCATGCCGCCGACTACGAGTTCGCCATCGTCGGCGAGCCGACCGGTCTCGACATCGTCCATGTGACCAAGGGCTCGCTGTGGGCGACGCTGCGAACCACGGGAAAGGCGACGCATTCGTCCCAACCGGAGAAGGGTGACAACGCGGTGATGAAGATGGCCCGCGCACTCGCCGCCTTGGAAGACCAGCTCGGGACCCGGCTCGCCGGCTTCACCCACCCCGTTCTCGGACACTCGACCCTGAACATCGGCGTGATCCGCGGCGGCAGCCGGCCGAATGTCGTGCCCGACCGCTGCGAGACGGAGATCGACATCCGCACCACACCGTCGCTGGACGACGCGGGCGGGGTTCTTGAGGTCCTCAAGGAAGCGCTGGAGGGCACACCGCTCGAACTCGTCGATCCCCACGACAATCCGCCGATGGAAACCGCGGCGGACCACCCGTGGATCGGGCGGATCCGGTCCGTGCGGGCGGACTCGACGCCGGTGGGAGCCCCCTGGTTCTCCGATGCCGCCCACCTCTCGACCGCCGGGATTCCCTCGGTCTGCATGGGCCCGGGCTCGATCAATCAGGCGCACACCGCCGACGAGTTCATCGAAATCGCCGCCCTTGAGGAAGGTGCCACCTTCTTCACCCGCTTCATACAATCTGCGATCCAGAATCTGAAATCTGAAATCAGATGACCACCGTCCTCGACATCCTCGACAAGGGCACCGCCTACCTCGAGAAGCGCGGGATCGATGATGCACGGCGCAACATGCAGATGCTCGTCGCCCACCAGCTCGGCTGCACCCGCATGGACCTCTACCTGCGCTTCGATGAGCCGATGGAGGAGTCCGACATGGCCCCCCTCCGGGAATCGCTGAAGCAGCGGGGCGACGGGGTCCCGGTGCAGCACCTGGTCGGGTCCGTCGGCTTCCGGCAGCACGAGTTCAAGACCGATGCCCGCGCGCTGATCCCCCGCCCCGAAACCGAGGAACTGGCCGAATGGCTGGCGAAGAACGTCAAACTGCCCGATGACGCCGCGATCCTCGACATGGGAACCGGTAGCGGCTGCCTCGGGCTGTCACTGGCGACCGATTTTCCGGGGGCGAGGGTCACCCTGGCGGATGTTTCCGCCGACGCCCTCGATCTGGCCCGGGAAAACGCGACCTCCATCGGCGCGGCAGAAGTCCGGTTCATCGAGTCCGACCTCTTCAGCGGCATCCCGGGGGACGCATCCTTCGACCTGATCGCCGCCAACCTCCCCTACGTGCCCGAGGGCGAGGAACTGGCGAAGGAGGTCCGCCACGACCCCCCGCTCGCCCTTTTCGGAGGAAAAGACGGATTGGACGTCATCCGCCGCTTCATTCCCGAGGCCAGCGAACGTCTCCGCCCCGGTGGTTGGCTCGCCCTCGAGATCGGCATCGATCAGGCGGCGCAGGTCGAGCGCCTGCTCGGCGACGCCGGACTCACGGACGTCTTGACCCTCAACGACCTCTCTGGCATCCCCCGCTTCCCGATTGCCCGCAAGGCATGAAGGGAGGGCGGACACTCCTGTCCGCCTTTCCAGAACCCGAATCGCGGACAGGAATATCCGCCCTCCTCTTCACCTTCATGGACAAGCTCCTCGTTCACGGCGGCACACCGATCCACGGCGCCATCACCATTTCCGGGTCGAAGAACGCCTCGCTGCCCATCCTCGCGGCGGCACTGCTCACCGACCAGGACGTGGTGATCCGCCGGGTGCCGGACGTCTCCGACACCAACTACATGGTGCAGATCCTCACCGGCCTCGGGGCGGACGTGGAGCGCTTCTCGGGCACCGTGCGCGTGACGGCCGCCGACATTTCCGACACCGCGCCCTACGACATCGTCCGCCGGATGCGCGCGTCGGTGTGCATGATGGGGCCCCTGCTCGCCCGCAAGCGCCGCTGCGTCGTCGCGCTGCCCGGCGGCTGCGTCATCGGCGACCGGCCGATCGACCTGCACATCCGCGGGCTCGAGGCGCTGGGAGCCACCACCGAGTTCGAGGGCGGCAACGTGATCCTTTCCGCCCCCGGCGGGCTCAAGGGCGCGACGGTCGACCTGTGCGGCGAGAACGGGCCGACCGTGCTCGGCACCGACAACGTGATGATGGCCGCCACCCTCGCCGAGGGCACCACCACCATCACCTCCGCCGCCTGCGAACCCGAGGTCGTGGACCTCGCCGACTTCTTGAATTCCATGGGTGCCAGGATCTCCGGTGCCGGCACCTCCACCATCACGATCGAGGGAGTCGGGGAACTTCACGGCACGGTTCACAACGTGATTCCCGACCGGATCGAAGCCGGCACCTTCATGGTCGCCGCCGCCCTGGCCGGCGAGGGTGTGACCCTGCGCCGCGTTCACGAAGGCCACCTGGTGGCGATCACCAGTGCCCTGCGAAAGGCCGGCCACCAGGTCCACTTCAACGACAACGGCGACGCCTGCACCATCCATCGCGGCGACACGCCCATGCCGGCCGAAATTTCCACCGACCCCTACCCGGGCTACCCGACGGACATGCAGGCACAGATGACCGCGCTGTTCGCCACCACGCCGGGCACCAGCAGGGTCACCGACACCATCTTCCCGCAGCGCTTCATGCACTGCGCGGAATTGAAGCGCATGGGCGCCGACATCCACGTCGCCGACGGCCAGGCACAGATCACCGGCGTCAAGAAACTCAGTGGCGCACCGGTGATGGCCAGCGACCTGCGGGCCTCCGCGGCCCTCGTGCTGGCCGCCCTCACCGCCGAGGGCACCACCGAGATCAACCGCCTCTACCACATCGACCGCGGCTACGAGCACATCGACGAGAAACTCGAGGCACTCGGGGCCAACGTGGAGAGGGTGCGGGTGTGAATTTTTGCGGGCGGGGGCTTGCCTCCGCACGCAAAAGAAAAAGCCCGCCACCGAATGGTGACGGACTTGTGGATGAAGGGGCTTGGCGGCTGGAAGCCGCCGCCACGCCTCCGCTTACTTGCCGGCCCGGCGCGCTTCCTCGCGCTTCTTGGCCTCGGCGATCACCTCGTCGGCGATGTTCTTGGGGCACGGGGCATAATGCTCGAACTCCATCGAGAACTGGCCACGACCGGAGGTCATGGTGCGCAGGTCGCCGATGTAGCCGAACATCTCGCTGAGCGGAGCCTGGGCCTTGATGCGGATGCCGGTCGGCGTCGGGTCCTGACCCTGGATCATGCCGCGGCGGCGGTTCAGGTCGCCGATCACGTCGCCGACCTTTTCCTCCGGGCAGAACACGTCGAGCTTCATGATCGGCTCGAGGATCTGGGGTGCGGCCTTCGGCATCGACTGGCGGTAGGCCGCCTTGGCAGCGATCTCGAACGCCACGGCTGAAGAGTCCACCGCGTGGAAGCCGCCGTCCTTCAGCGTGACCTTGAAGTCGAGGCAGGGATAACCGGCAAGCGGGCCGTTCTCGATCGACTGCTCGAAGCCCTTCTGCACCGCCGGAATGTATTCCTTGGGCACGTTGCCGCCGACGACCGACGACTCGAAGATGAAACCCTCGCCCGGCTCGCAGGGCTCGATGGTGTAGTCGATCTTCGCAAACTGACCGGAACCACCCGACTGCTTCTTGTGGGTGTAGCTGTCGCTGATCGGCTTGGTGATCGTTTCCCGATAGGCGACCTGCGGCGCTCCGACCTCGACCTCGACCTTGTGGGTCCGCTTGAGGATGTCGACCTTGATGTCGAGGTGAAGTTCGCCCATGCCCTTGAGGATGGTCTCGCCGGTCTCCTCGTCGGACTCGACGCGGAAGGACGGATCCTCGGCGACCATCTTGCCGATGGCGACGCTCATCTTCTCGGCATTGGCCTTGTCCTTGGCGGACACGGCCATCGAGATCACCGGTTCCGGGAAGACCATCGGCTCCAGCGTGGCGGGATTCTTTTCGTCGCAGAGCGTGTGACCGGTCTGGACGTTCTTAAGGCCGACGATGGCGATGATGTCGCCCGCTTGGGCGGAATCGAGTTCGGTGCGCTGGTCGGCGTGCATCTCCACCATCCGACCGATGCGCTCGGTCTTGCCGGTGAAGCTGTTGAGCACGGTGTCACCCTTCTTGATCTTGCCCGAGTAGATGCGGGTGAAAGTCAGGGCGCCGAAGCGGTCGTCCATGATCTTGAAGGCAAGGCCGCGGAAGGGACCGTCCGGATCGACCACGGCGAACTTGCCGGTCTCGTTGCCCTCGGCGTCGACTTCGGGCTGGGCCGGGACCTCGGTCGGGCTCGGCAGGTAGTCAACCACCGCGTCGAGGACCTGCTGCACCCCCTTGTTCTTGAAGGATGACCCGCAGAAGGTCGGGAAGAAGTCGAGAGCGATGGTGCCCTTGCGGATGCACTTCTTGATGGTGGCGACATCCGGCTCGTTGCCTTCGAGGTAGGCCTCCATCACCTCGTCGTCCTGCTCGACGGCGATCTCGATGAGTTCGTGGCGGTACTGGGCCGCCTTCTCCTTGAGATCCTCGGGGATCTCCTTGACCTCGTAGTTTTCGGGCTGACCCGAGTCGTCCCAGTAGTAGGCCTTCTCCTCGAGCAGGTCGACCACGCCGACGAAATCGCTCTCGGTGCCGATCGGCAGCACCATCACCAGCGGCTTGGCACCGAGGACGTTCTTCACCTGCTCGACCACGCGGTAGAAGTCCGCGCCGATGCGGTCGAGCTTGTTCACATAAATGACGCGCGCGACCTTCGAGTCGTTGGCGTAGCGCCAGTTCGTCTCGGACTGGGGCTCGACGCCGCCGGAACCGCAAAAGACGCCGACGCCTCCGTCGAGCACCTTGAGCGAGCGGTAGACCTCCACGGTGAAGTCGACGTGGCCGGGGGTGTCGATGATGTTGAAGCGGATGGGCTCCTTGGCCCATTGCTGGTCCTTTCCGGGCCAGAAGCAGGTGGTGGCGGCCGACTGGATCGTGATGCCGCGCTCCTGCTCCTGCTCCATGAAGTCGGTCGTGGCTTCCCCGTCGTGGACCTCACCCTGCTTGTGAATCTTACCGGTGAGCTTGAGGATCCGCTCGGTGGTGGTGGTTTTGCCGGCATCGACGTGGGCGAAGATGCCGATGTTGCGGTATTTGCTGAGGTCCGTCATCGGGTCGTTGTTGCTTGATTGTCAGGCGACCAAGTCGCAGGGCGGCGAATTGCTATCCACCTTGGCGGATTTGGCAACACCGGACTGGCGGAAAATCCGCCGCAAGGGTTGCGTCGAACCCGCCCTGAGGCTCAGGATTCCGCCGCCATGTTGCAGAACGGCATCCTGAACCCCCACATCCTCGAGCTCCTCGCCCGAATCCGCCACACCAACACCCTGGTCATCGCCGACTGGGCCTTCCCCTACTGGCCGGAGGTCGAAACCGTCGACATCTCGCTGACCCGCGGCATCCCCACGATTCTCGACGTTCTCGGCCTGATCCGGCCGAACTTCACGATCGGCAAGGTCTGGCAGGCGGAGGAATTTCTGTCCACCAATCCCACCGAGACGCTTCAAGCCTTCGACGGAGCCTTCGAGGGCATCCCGGAGGTCGAGCGGTTGCCCCACCTGGACTTCAAGGCCTTGGTTCCCTCCGCCATCGGCCTGATCCGGACCGGTGACCCGACCGCCTACGGCAACATCATCATCGAATCGGTCTGATGAAATCCGCCGTCACGCTCTGCCGCGTCGCCGAAGCCGCCGCCGGACCCTTCGTCTTCCACGACCCGCTGGACGCGGGCTTTGAAAAGGCCGCCACGCTCGGTTTCGACGCCGTCGAGCTCTTCCTTCCGGGACCCGATGCCGTGGAAATCAGCGAAATCCAGGCCCTGCAGGACCGGCACGGGCTGCCGATCGCCGCGGTCGGCACCGGCGCCGGCATGGTCAAGCATGGCCTGTCCCTCACCGATCCGGACCCGGGAAAACGCGCCGCCGCCCTCGAGTTCATTCTCGCGATGATCGACTTCGGCGGTCCGCTCAAGGCACCCGCGATCCTCGGGTCGATGCAGGGCAAGTGGGGCGGTGATGTGTCCCGCGACCAGGCTCTCGGCTGGCTCGCGGACGCCCTGCGCACGATTGGAGCCGCCTCCGGAAAACACGACGTGCCCTTCATCTACGAACCGCTCAACCGCTACGAAACCAACCTTCTCAACCGCGTCGGCGACGCCGCCGAATGGGTCCGGAGCGAGTCGCTCGACCACATCGTGCTGCTCGCCGACATGTTCCACATGAACATCGAGGAGACCGACCTCGCCGAGGCCATGCGCGCAGGTGGCGATCTCGTCGGCCACGTTCATTACGCCGACTCCAACCGCCATGCCATGGGCTTCGGCCACACCGATCCCGCCCCCTTAGTCGCTGCATTGAAGGAGATCGGCTACCGCGGTTACCTTTCCGCCGAAATTTTCCCGCTGCCCGACGCCGAGGCCGCCGCGGCCCAAACCATCCAATCCATCAAGTCACAGATCTCATGAAGACACGCCCTCTTGGAAACACCGGCATCGATCTCCCCGTCCTCGGCTTTGGCGCCTCGTCGCTGGGCCAGGAATTCCGCCAGGTCCGCCTCGACGAGGCCCTGCAGTCCGTTCACACCGCCCTCGACCTCGGCATCAACCTCATCGACACCTCGCCCTTCTACGGCCGCGGCATGTCGGAGGTGCTGCTCGGTGTGGCCCTGCGCGACGTGCCGCGCGACTCCTACCAGCTCTGCACCAAGCTCGGCCGCTACACCGACCGCCACTTCGACTTCTCGGCAAAGCGGGTCGAGGAATCGATCCACACCTCGCTGCACCGCCTCGGCACCGACCACCTCGACATCCTGCTGCTGCACGACGTCGAGTTTGTGCCCCTGCCCCAGATCTGGGAGGAAACCGTGCCCGCCGTGCTCAAGGCGAAGGAGCAGGGCAAGGTCAAGGCCGTCGGCTTCTCCTGCTACCCTCTCAAGACCTTCCACACCGTGCTCGACCACGTCGAGGACCTGATCGACTGCATCCTGTGCTACAACCGCTACACGCTGCAGAACACGACGCTGGTCGACGACCTGCTGCCGCGGCTCAAGGCCAAGGGTCTGGGCGTGATGAATGCCGGTCCGTTCTCGGCCCGGCTGCTGACCCGCACCGGCCCGCCCGACTGGGTGATGGAACCCGAGGAGGTCAAGCAGGCCGCCCGCGATGCCGCCAAGCTCTGCGACGAGCGCGGCGTGGACCTCGCCCAACTCGCGCTGCAGTTTTCCTGCGAGCACGAGGACCTCGCCACCTGCGTCGCCGGCTCGGCGAACCCCGTCAACGTCCGCAAGTGGGCCGAGTGGCTCGCCGAACCGATCGACCGCGAACTGCTCGACCAGGTCCTCGCGATCTTCGAGCCGGTCAAAAATCTCGGCCACGAGAGCGGGCTGCCTGAAAACAACTGAACGTGGCGGCGGATTGCATCCGCCATGCCGAGCATCCATCACAATTTCATGAACGCCATCGAATTCACCGCACCCGAGACGATCCATGTCATCGACCTGCCCGACGCTCCGGCGCCCGGCCCGGGCGAGGCGACCGTCCGCACCCACCGCATGGGCATCTGCGGAACCGACCTCTCGTGCTACCTCGGCAAGTTCCCCTTTTTCGACTACCCGCGCGTCCCCGGCCATGAACTCGGCATCGAGGTCGTGGCCGTCGGCGAAGGGGTCACGAACGTGAAGCCCGGCGACAAGTGCTCGGTGGAGCCCTATTTCAACGACCCGGAATCCCGCACCTCGAAGGCCGGCCACAGCAACTGCTGTCCCGGCGTGCAGGTCATCGGCGTGCACATGAACGGCGGCCTGCGCCAGGGCACTTACAAGGTGCCGGCGGTCAAGCTGCACCCCGGCAACGACCTCTCCTACGACCAGCTTGCCCTGGTCGAGACACTCGCGATCGGCTACCACGCGGTGGCGCGAGGAAACCCGCAGCCGGGTGAGACCGTCCTGGTCATTGGCGCCGGCCCGATCGGCCTCGCCGCACTGGAGTTCCTCAAGCTCATGGACGGCGTCAACGTGATCGTGATGGACATGGTCCAGGGCCGCCTCGACTTCTGCGCCGGAAACCTGGGCCTCCCGCAGGGCATCCGCTTCGATCCGACGAACTCGCCGCTGCCGGAGCTTGAGGCCCTGACCGGCGGACACCTGGCCGATGTCGTGATCGACGCCACCGGCAGCCCGAAGTCGATGTCGACCTGCTTCGAATACGCCGCCTTCACCGGGCGGGTCGTCTACGTCGGCATCACCACCACCGACCTCCAGTTTCCCCACGCCCCGGTGTTCCACCGGCGCGAGCTGACCCTGCTCGCCTCGCGCAACGCGGTGCCGCACGAATTCACCGCGATCATCGACCTGATCCGCCAGGGCAAGGTCGACACCGACAAGTGGATCACCCACCGCGTCGCATTCGACGAGGTCCCCGCGCGCTTCGCCGACTTCACCGACCCCGCCACCGGCGCGATCAAGGCGGTCATCGAGGTCCGGTAGCTCCGGAGCAATGGAGCGCGGATTTCAGTCCGCCCCGGCGGTCCGGCGAGCCCCGAATGGGCGACGGGTGGATTGAGAGAGTCCTGAGCCTCCCGATTTCACTCGGCCGGCTTCAGGTCGAAGGAGCGCGACACCGTCTCCGCCTTGCCAGGGAAGTTCTCGGGGATCTTCTGGGTTACCTCGCCCGTCGCAGCCCACTCGGTTCCCCTTTGAAAGGTGACGATGAAGCCCACGCACTCGAAGGCCGGGGTGTCGTGACCCAGCGTGGTGTGAAACACCCGCCCCTTGTGGTAGTCGATCACCATCAGCATCGGTTCGTTGCGGCCCTCCTTCTGCAAGGCCGGCGTGTCCGCCGCGGTCGCCAGGATGGTCATGTCCTCCGCCGGTCCGCGCAGCCGTGAATAGCACTCGTCCTTGCCGTGCATCCAGAAGTCCGGCACCCCCTTGGTGACCGGGTGATCAAGATCGCGCATCGTCACCACGAACTCGCTCTGCGGCCCGTGCGTCCCACAGCGCCCCGGCGAATCGTCGCGCACCACCTCGCCTTCGGCATTGTAATAGACATACGGTCCGGATTTCTCGTTCCGACCGCCCCATCCGCCGAGGCCGATCATCCGGTTGAACTCCGGCCAGTCGCCCCACGCGTTGTTGGCGGCGTGGACGACGACCAGGCCGCCGCCCCCGGCCATGTATTTCTCAAAGGACCGCTTGGTCGCCTCCGGCCAACCGGCGGCGTTGAACCCGAAATTGCTGACCACCACATCGTAGCGCGAAAAGTCCGGCGCGAAGTCCGGGTCCGGCTCGGGCTTCTTCGCCCGCTTCGACTCGCCCACCCCGGCCATCGGCAGCCACGCCTCCTCCCGCTCCCATTTCCAGATCGACGCGGTCCGCACGATGTCGACCTCGAAGAGACCGGTGTCCTGCAGATACTCGCGCATCATGATCGTCGACTTCGGCCACACGGCATGGTTGTTCTGGCCGTCCATGATCAGCGCCTGGAGCTTTTCGGCTGCCGAAAGCCCGGAGGCGGAAACCAGGACCAGACACAGCGAGAGGAAGGACGGGGTACATTTCATGATGCCTGTCACTACGCACGACCTCGCCGCATCCTTCCGCCCATGCTTCTCACTCGACCCGGCGGCCGATCCGTCGATGCTGGGCGCGCGTGGCCATTCTCACCATCGACAGGATCACCAAGCGCTTCGACGGGTTCACCGCCGTCGACGGCGTCTCGCTAGAGGTGGCCGGGGGCGAAACGGTCGGTCTGCTGGGCGTCAACGGTGCGGGCAAGACGACGTTGATGAACATGATCCTCGGCCTGATCACGCCGAGCGACGGCTCCATCGAGGCCTTTGGCATGGACCTCGCCCGGCACCGCATCGAGATCCTCAAGCGAACCAACTTCTGCACCACCTACGCGACCCTTCCCGGCAACCTCAAGGTCCACCACAATCTCGAGATCTTCGCCAGCCTCTACGAGGTGAAACAGCCGAAGCGGAAGGTAGCCGAACTCCTCGAACTCCTCGAGATCCCCCACCTCGCGAACAAGGTCACCGGCCAGCTTTCGGCCGGTGAAAGCACCCGGGTGAACCTCGCCAAGGCGCTGCTCAACGATCCCGATCTGCTGCTACTCGACGAACCGACCGCCTCGCTCGATCCCGACATCGCCGACAAGGTGCGCAAGCTGGTCCGCCGCATCCAGCGCGAACGGCATCCGGCGATTCTCTACACCTCGCACAACATGCGGGACATCGAGGAGGTCTGCGACCGGGTGCTGTTCCTCCACGAGGGCCGGATCCTTGCGGAAGGCACCGCTTCGGAGCTGACCCAACGCTTCGCGGGCCGCGATCTCGACGAGGTTTTCATCAAGATCGCCCGCTCGGAAACCACGACGCTCGGGACCCCATCTTGACTTCACTCCCGAGCTCTCCATCATTTGATCACACGACAGGGGTGCCCGCCGACCGCCGGGCCGAGATTTTCCGACGCGCGGAAAAGACCCTCCGAACCTGACGCGGGTTGTGCCGCCGTAGGAAGTCGCCCCGGTTTCTTCCTTTCGGCCGCGCCCTCCGCGCGGCCTTTCCCGTTTCCACGACACGCAACCGAAATTCATGAATCCGCAAGACACGCTCAACCCGGAGACCTCCCACCAGCGCTCCGACTACACCGGAAACTTCGTCGAAGACATCGACAACTCCGAGGAACTCGCCGCCATCGAGAAGGATCCGACGATCTTCCCGAACTCATCCCGGGTTTACGTGAACGGAACGCTGCACGAAGACGTCCGGGTGCCGATGCGGGAAATCCGGCTGGCCGACACCGAACTGCCGGATGGTTCGAAACGTTCGAACGATCCCGTCCGGGTTTACGACTGCTCCGGCCCCTGGGGCGATCCCTGCTTCGAAGGCGACGTGACCCAGGGCCTGCCCGCCCTCCGTGCCGACTGGATTCTCGCCCGCGGCGACGTCGAGGAATACGAGGGCCGCAACGTGAAGCCGGAAGACAACGGCTACCTTTCCGACAGCCACGCCGAGAAGTACAACGAGAACAAGGCGGCGAAGAACAAGCTGAAGGAGTATCCGGGATTGAAGCGCAAGCCGCTTCGGGCATCCGCCGGCCACCCGGTGACCCAGCTCTGGTATGCCCGCCAGGGCATCATCACACCCGAGATGGAGTTCGTCGCGATCCGCGAAAACCTCGGCCGCCGGGAGGAATACAAGACCATCTGCGACCAGTATCCGACCCCTGCCGACGCCTCGCCCGAGGTCCGGGCGCGCATGCAGCAACTCTGCTCGACGCCCGAGGGCTACAACATGCCGCGGCCCTCCGAAATCGAACCGCAACGCCAGGTCGCGCGCAATGCGATGAACCACCAGCACCCGGGCCAGAGCTGGGGCGCTCAGATCCCGGCCTTGATCACGCCGGAGTTCGTCCGCGACGAGGTCGCCCGCGGCCGCGCGATCATCCCCGCCAACATCAACCACCCGGAAAACGAGCCGATGATCATCGGCCGCAACTTCCTGGTGAAGATCAATGCCAACATCGGCAACTCGGCGGTCGCCTCGACCATCGACGAGGAGGTCGAAAAGATGCGCTGGGCCACCAAGTGGGGCGCCGACACGGTGATGGACCTTTCCACCGGGAAGAACATCCACGCGACCCGCGAATGGATCCTGCGCAACTCGCCGGTCCCGATCGGCACCGTGCCGATCTATCAGGCGCTGGAGAAGGTCAACGGCCGCATCGAGGACCTGACCTGGGAACTCTACCGCGACACCCTCATCGAGCAGGCCGAGCAGGGCGTGGACTATTTCACCATCCACGCCGGCGTGCTGCTGCGCTTCGTCCCGCACACCGCCAAGCGGATGACCGGCATCGTCTCGCGCGGCGGCTCGATCATGGCCAAGTGGTCGATCCACCATGGAAAAGAAAACTTCCTCTACACCCACTGGGACGAGATCTGCGACATCTGCGCCGCCTACGACGTGAGCTTTTCGATCGGCGACGGGCTGCGCCCGGGATCGATTGCCGATGCCAACGACTACGCCCAGCTCGCCGAACTGGAAGTCCAGGGTGAGCTCACTCGCCGCGCCTGGGAAAAGGGCTGCCAGGTGATGAACGAGGGTCCCGGCCACGTCCCGCTGCACCTGATCCAGGAGAACATGCAGAAGCAGATCGAGTGGTGCGACGAGGCCCCGTTCTACACGCTCGGGCCGCTGACCACCGACATCGCCCCCGGCTACGACCACATCACCTCGGCCATCGGCGCCGCCAACATCGGCTGGTATGGCTGCGCGATGCTCTGCTACGTCACTCCGAAGGAACACCTCGGCCTGCCGAACCGCGACGACGTCCGCGAGGGGGTGGTCACCTACAAGCTCGCCGCCCACGCCGCCGACCTCGCCAAGGGCCACCCGGCCGCGCAGGTCCGCGACAATGCGATCTCCAAGGCCCGCTTCGAGTTCCGCTGGCGCGACCAGTTCGCGCTCGGCCTCGATCCGGCGAAAGCCATCGCCTTCCACGACGAAACGCTTCCCGCCGAGGGCGCCAAGACCGCGCACTTCTGCTCGATGTGCGGACCCACCTTCTGCTCGATGAAGATCACCGCCGACGTCCGCGAGTACGCTCGGGAGAATGGCTATGTGGATTCCTGAAACATCATTTGATCAGTCGGATTCTTTCTTTTGATTGACCCCCGCTGATTTGGCTGGCACCTTGGTGTCATGAAAAACCGTCTGGCTCCGGTGGTGCGGAACCTCCTGCCCCAAGGTGATTCCGCGACCGTTCTGAACGACGAAGGGCTGCTGACTGCGCCCCTCGTCGAGAGGATCCGGGAGGGGCTGCCGTTCGCGGAGTTTCGCGCCCTCCTTGAGCTGCTGGCCATCCCCGAAGAGGAACTCGGCCGACTACTGGGCATCTCTCCCGCCACCCTCAACCGCCGCAAGAAGGCCCGCCAACTCGGCACGCCGGAGAGCGAACGCATCGTCCGCTTCGCCCGGCTCTTCGGGATCGCCATGGAGGTCCTCGGCAGCAAAGAAGCGGCCCGCGAGTGGCTCAAGACGGAAAACCGGGGCACCGCCAACGAGTCGCCGCTCTCCTATGCCGATACCGAGTTCGGTGCCCGCGAAGTGGAAAACCTCCTCGGCCGCCTCGATCATGGCGTCTTCTCGTGAGTTCCTGACCGCCTACCGGATCGTGGCGCCGCGGTGGGTGTCCACCGCCTTCTCCGGCGAGGGGGCCCGCCGCCATGGTGGCCGGTGGAACTCGCCCGGCCGACCCGTCGTCTACCTCGCCGGAAGTCGCGCCCTCGCCGCCCTCGAACTGCTCCTCCACCTTCCCTCGCCGCGCAGCCGGGCGAAGCCCTACCGCATCCTCGAAGCCCGGATTCCCACCCGCCACATCCGCGATGCGGATCGGGACGCGAACCCGGCGACGGTGGGTGACTCGTGGATCCGGCAGGAACGATTCCTGTGCCTGCGCGCCCCATCGGCCCTGATCCCCGAGGAGCCGAACTACCTGCTCAATCCCGCCCACCCCGAGATGGCCCGGGTCCGGGTCGGCGAAGCGGTCGATTTCCGCTTCGACGACAGACTCTAACATGTCTGTTGCCGGTGGAGCGCACGGGCGCGAAGCAGGGGTTTCACGACGTCGGCCAAGACCGTCGAATTTGATGCGGAGGTTTTCACAATCCACGCGCATGGACGGAGATTGTGCCCTCGATCTCAAAATCATAAATCGTTAGACGCGTGGAGAGGGAAGGGCCGCTCCACTCACCCAACGCCAACCCCGGCGAACCCATGCCGCTCATTCACCAGCCCCGGTCGAGGGAGATCGACCACGTCCTAGAGCACGCCAGCGGAGACAAGCGCTTCAAGATCCTCGAGGTCTTCATGAAGCGCCACATGTTCCGCGCCGACGCCCTGATCGAGGTCCTGCACAAGGCCCAGGAGCTCTTCGGTTACCTGGAAGACGACCTGCTCATCTTCGTCGCCCATCACCTGAAGCTGCCGCCGAGCCGTGTCTACGGCGTCGCCACCTTCTACCACTTCTTCACACTCAAACCGAAAGGCGAGCACACCTGTGTGGTCTGCCTGGGCACCGCCTGCTACGTGAAGGGAGCCAACAAGGTGCAGGCCGCCGTCGAGGAGGCCACCGGCATTACTGCGGGTGAAACCACGCCCGACGACAAGGTTTCCCTGCTCACCGCCCGCTGCATCGGCGCCTGTGGCGTGGCACCCGCGGTCACCTACGACGGGCAGGTCGCCGCCAAGCAAACACCCGAGGACGCCCTCGCCAAAATCAAGGAATGGACCGGCCATGACGCTGAATGAACTGAAGGAAATCAAGGAGGCCGAACTCGCCGCCCGCAAGAAGACCACCATTCGCTGCTGCATGGCGGCCGGGTGTACTTCCCAGGGCTCCGGAGATCTCCTCAAGAACCTCAAGGCCGCCGTCAAGGAGGCCGGTGCGGAAGATCAGATCGAAGTCCGCGGCGTCGGCTGCATGCGCCTCTGCTGTCAGGGACCGCTCGCCCAGGCCGACCCGGAGGGACCTCTCTACGAGAAGCTGGAACCGAGCGATGCCAAGGCCATCGTCACCGCGGCTCTGGATGGATCGATCGCCAAGCTCCAGACGGGTGATCCCACGCAGCCGTTCTTCGCCAAGCAGTTCTCGGTGGTGCTCGGAAACAGCGGCGAGATCGACCCGGAACGGATCGAGAGCTACATCGCGGCCGACGGCTACATGGCCCTCCGCCACGCCCTGCGCGAGATGCAACCCGCGGAAGTCGTTCAGGAGATGATGACCAGCGGCCTGCGCGGACGCGGCGGCGGCGGCTACCCGACCGGCCTCAAGTGGCAGACCGTTTCCAAGGCCCGCGGCGACAAGAAATACATCGTCTGCAATGCCGACGAAGGAGACCCCGGTGCCTTCATGGACCGCACCGTGCTCGAGAGTGATCCCCACGCGATCCTCGAGGGCATGACCCTGGCCGCCTACGCGGTCGGCGCCGAGCAGGGCTACATCTACGTCCGGGCCGAGTATCCGCTCGCCATCGAGCGGCTGCAGAAGGCGATCAAGCAGGCCAAGAAGGCGGGACTCCTGGGTGCCCAGATCATGGAGTGCCCGTTCAACTTCTCCATCGACCTCCGGATCGGTGCCGGTGCCTTCGTCTGCGGCGAGGAAACCGCCCTGATGGCCTCGATCGAGGGCAAGCGCGGGGTCCCGCGTCCACGCCCCCCCTTCCCCGCCGAGAGCGGCTTGTGGGGCTGCCCGACGCTGATCAACAATGTGGAGAGCTTCGCCAACGTCGCGCCCATCATCCGTAACGGCGCCAAGTGGTTCGCCGACATCGGCACCGAGAAGAGCAAGGGGACCAAGGTCTTCGCCCTCGCCGGAAAGATCACCAACACGGGGATCGTCGAAGTCCCCATGGGCACTCCGCTGCGCCAGATCGTCGAGGAGATGGGCGGCGGCGCCCCGGATGGCGGCACCGTCAAGGCGGTCCAGACCGGCGGCCCGTCCGGCGGCTGCATCCCCGCCGACCACCTCGACACTCCCGTCGACTACGAATCCCTCTCCGCGCTTGGCTCGATCATGGGATCCGGCGGGATGATCGTGATGGATGAGACGACCAACATGGTCGACGTCGCCCGGTTCTTCATGGAGTTCTGCCGCGACGAATCCTGCGGCAAGTGCATTCCATGCCGCACCGGCACCGTCCAGATGCACCATCTGCTGACCAAGATCATCGAGAAAAAGGCCACCGCCCGCGACCTCGAACTCCTCGAGGAGCTCTGCGACATGGTCAAACACACCAGCCTCTGCGGCCTCGGCATGACCGCCCCCAACCCGGTGCTCAGCACACTCCGCTTCTTCCGCAACGAATACGAGGAACTCCTTCAGGAGAATCCCTATGCCGCTCCTCCCGTGACCACCGCCTGATCCAATCCCATGTCAGTCCGCACCATCACCATCGACGACCAACACGTCAGCGTTGAGGAAGGCTCCTCGGTGCTCGACGCCGCCAAGGCGGCCGGCATCACCATCCCGACCCTCTGCCACATGGACGGGGTCTACGACACCGGCGCCTGCCGCATGTGCCTCGTGGAAGTCGAGGGCATCCCGAAGCTGCTACCCGCCTGCTCGACCATCGTAGCCGAGGGATGGGTGATCCACACCCAAAGCGAGCGGCTCAAGAAATACCGCAGGATCACGCTTGAGCTCCTGTTTGCGGAACGCAACCACGTCTGTGCCGCCTGCGTCGCCAACGGTCACTGCGAACTGCAGACCATGGCCTACTCGCAGGGCATGGATCACGTCCGCTACGACTACTGCTACCCGAAGTGGGAAATGGACCTGACCCATCCGCTCTTCGGAATGGATCACAACCGCTGCATCCTCTGCGCCCGCTGCGTCCGGACCTGCTGGCACATCGAGGGTGCCGGCACCAAGAACGTCGCCGGCCGTGGAGGCCGCGCCCACATCATCACCGACATGAACGAGGACTGGGGCGACTCCGCCACCTGCACCTGGTGCGGCAAGTGCGTCCAGTCATGCCCCACCGGGGCCCTCTTCCAGATCGGGGCCACCGCGGGCGAAATGACCCGCGACCCCGGCCGCCTCAACGACATCATCACCGCCAGAAGGAAAAAGCAATGGAACGTTTGAAACTCGCCACCATCTGGTTCGGCGGCTGCTCGGGCTGTCACATGTCGTTTCTCGACGTCGATGAGTTCCTCGTCGATTTGATCGACAAGATCGACATCGTCTACAGCCCCATCGTCGACACCAAGGAATACCCCGAGGAGGTCGATCTGTGCCTCATCGAGGGTGCCGTGTGTCACGAAGAGCACGTCGAGATGGCCCACCACATCCGCAAGCGGACCAAGCTGGTCTGCTCCTTCGGCGACTGCGCCGTGACCTCGAACGTCTGCGGCATGCGCAACGCCCTCGGCAAACCGGAGGTTCCGCTCGAGTACGCCTACGTCACGCTCGCCGACACCAACAAGGGCATTCCGAATGATCCCGTGATCGTTCCCAACCTGCTCGAGCAGGCGATCCCCCTTCACCAGGTGATCCCCGTCGACCACTACCTTCCGGGCTGCCCGCCGCCGGCCGAGCGGATCAAGGCCCTCGTTCTCAATCTTCTCGGCGTCGGGGAACCGCTCTCCGGCGAACAACTCAAATTCGGCTGACGCCTCATCCTGCAAGTCATGAGCCAACGCATCATCATCGACCCGGTCACGCGCATCGAGGGTCACGCCAAAATCAGCATCTTCCTCGATGACAAGGGCGAGGTTTCCGACGCCCAGTTCCACGTCGTCGAGTTCCGCGGCTTCGAGAAGTTCTGCGAAGGCCGGATGTTGTGGGAAATGCCCGCCATCACCGCCCGGACCTGCGGCATCTGCCCGGTCAGCCACCTGCTCGCCTCGTCCAAGGCCAGCGACGAGATCCTCGCGGTCAAGGTCCCGCCCGCCGCCGACAAGTTGCGGCGCCTGATGAATCTCGGGCAGTTGACCCAGAGCCACGCCCTGAGCTTCTTCCACCTTTCCGCCCCCGATTTCCTGATCGGCTGGGACGCTCCGATCGCCAAGCGGAACATTATCGGCATCGTCCGGGAACACCCCGACCTCGCCCGCGCCGGCATCCGGCTCCGCCAGTTCGGCCAGGAAATCATCGAGTTCCTCGGCGGCAAGAAGGTCCACCCGTCATGGGCGGTTCCCGGCGGCGTGCGCAGCGGACTCTCGAAGGAACACCGGGACGTCATCGTTTCGAAGCTTCCCGAAGCCTACGACACCACCCGCGCGGCTCTCGACCTCTTCAAGAAGGTCATCCACGAGCACCGCGACGATGTCGAGAAGATGGGCAAGTTCGATTCCCTCTTCATGGGACTCGTGGCGCCCGACGGAGAATGGGAGCACCACGGCGGACAGCTGCGTTTTTCCGACAGCAAGGGCAACATCGTCGCCGACAAGATCAGTGCGCAGGATTACTCCGACCACATCGGCGAGGCCGTCCAGTCGTCGTCCTATCTCAAGTCCCCCTACTACAAGCCGCTCGGCTTTCCCGATGGCATGTACCGCGTGGGACCGCTCGCCCGCCTCAACGTCGCCGACTTCATGGGCACCCCGCAGGCCGACGCCGAGCTCGAGGAATACCGGGCCGAGTGGGGCGGTCGCGCCGTCACTTCCAGCTACCTCTACCACTACGCCCGCCTGATCGAGATCGTCGCCTGCCTCGAGCGCATCGAAAAGCTGATGGAGGATCCCGACATCTTCTCCGACCGCCTTCGCTCGGAGGCCGGAATCAACCAACTCCGCGGCGTCGGGGTCAGCGAAGCCCCGCGTGGCACGCTGTTCCACGACTACACCGTGGACCGCGACGGTGTGATCCAGTCGGTCAACATGATCATCGCCACGGGCCAGAACAATCTCGCGATGAACCGCTCATGCCTCGAGATCGCCAAGGCCTACATCGACGGTCCCGAGATCCCCGAACACGTGCTCAACCGGGTCGAGCATGGCATCCGAAATTTCGACCCCTGCCTGAGTTGCTCGACCCACGCGGTGGGCCAGATGCCGATGCTGATCAAGCTGATCGGCCCCGGCGGCGAGTTGCTCGACGAAAAGCGTCGCGACTGAGCGATGAACGGGTTGCTGGTAATCGGTTACGGCAATCCGCTTCGCGGTGACGATGGCGCCGGACCCGAGGCCGCCCGTCGGGTGGAACGACTCGGCCTCCCCGGCGTCATCGTCATCGAATGCCACCAACTCCTCCCCGAGCATGCGGAAGCCCTTTCCCGGGTCGCTCGGGCGGTCTTCGTCGACGCGCATCAAGAGCTTTCGGACGGCGGGATCGAGGTCACTCCGATGAAGCCCGCCGAGAACCCGCAGATCGGTTCCCACGCCAGTGATCCCGCCTCACTGCTCGCCCTTTCCAAGGCGCTCTACGGGCACGCCCCCGAGGCCAGCCTGATCGCGATCCCGACACGGGATTTCGAACTCCGGGAGGGACTCTCGGACCTTGCCGCCAAGTGTGTCGAGCAAGCGGTCACGATGATCGAGACGCGCCTTGCCCCGGTACTCCACGGTCGAGCCGACAACGAATAGGCTCGGATCTACCCCACCGATTGCGTACCCAAACCGCCGTGGACCCGACGCCCGACGCCTTCGCCTTTTCCTCCTGCCCGGTTCCCCTTCCCGTCGGGTCGGAAATCACCATTGGCCACGGAGGCGGCGGCCGCCTTACCCAGGACCTGATCAACCGGATTTTCCGCCCGGCCTTCGATACGGACTCGCTGGAGGCCCAGCACGATGCCGCCTTGCTTGATTTTCCGGCGGGTCGTCTCGCCTTCTCGACCGATTCCCACGTCGTCAGCCCGCTGTTCTTCCCGGGAGGTGACATCGGCGGACTTGCGATCAACGGCACCGTCAACGACCTCTGCATGACCGGTGCCCGCCCCCTCTGGCTCAGCGCCGGCTTCATCCTCGAAGAGGGCCTCGCCATCGACACCCTCGAACGGGTTGTCCAGTCGATGAAGCGCGCCGCCGACGCGGCCGGCGTGGGCATCGTCGCCGGCGACACCAAGGTCGTCGAGCGGGGACGCTGCGACGGTCTCTACATCACCACCTCGGGCATCGGGGTGGTGGAAACGCCGCGGACCATCGCCCCGACCGAACTTCGCGAAGGAGATGCCGTGGTGCTTTCCGGCGACCTCGGCCGCCACGGCATGGCGATCATGGCCACCCGGGCAGGACTCTCATTCGAAAGCCCGATCGAAAGCGACTGCGCGCCGCTGGTGAAGCCGGTAAAGGCCCTGCTTGAAGCGGGCTTGGAAATTCACTGCCTCCGCGACCTCACCCGCGGCGGACTCGCCACCTCCCTCGTCGAACTTGCCGAATCGTCCGGACTTTCGATCGCGATCGATGCCGTCAGGATCCCGGTTCCCGAGGCGGTCAACGGTGCATGCGAAATTCTCGGCCTCGACCCGCTCTACGTGGCCAATGAAGGGCGCTTCGTCTGCATCCTGCCCGAAGGCGAAGCGGAGCGGGCCCTGAAGATCCTCACCGACACCGCCCCCGGCAAATCCCCGGCCATCATCGGTCGCGTCGGCTCCGGCCCGGCGGGCCAAGTCACCCAGCGCAGCGTCATCGGTGCCGAGCGCATCGTCGACCGGCTCAGCGGCGAACAGTTGCCGAGGATCTGCTGAACCTGAATCACCGTTGGCCGTCCCACTGACTCAACAACCGCCCAGCCCCCTGGTGCGTCGCATTCCAACTTTGCCTTTGGCAGCAAATCAGAGATTATCCAAGCAATGAGATCCGGCGCGGAACGGTGGTTGCCAGCGCGTCTCGTCCGACGCTGGGGTGCCATGCTGTGGATCGGGCCAGTAATGGGTCTGTTGACCGGCGTTGTTCTGGTAATGGTCTTCCTCAAGGCAAACCAGAGCCGGCGTGTTGACTTGGAAGTGGGCGTGCTACCAGCGGGAGTGGATACCTCACCCTACATGGCAAATCTCCGCGACGAGTTGGCAAGCAACGCGACCCTGATTGCCCTCCAAACCAATCTTTCCGGCGAGGGAGAATATTGGACTCCTCCCCTGTTCTGGCTCCGCCCAAGGGCGAGAGTGAGCTCGTCGAGCAAGCAATCTGGTCCCAACGGTACTACGTGGGGACAGATACACGTAATCTTCACCCACCACTCTGAAGATGGTCTGAACCGGCTCGATGAAGCATTCCAGGCGGCATCGCGGAGAGTTGTTCGCCGCGTGCGAAGCGAGTATGGCGATCAGTGGCGTTCGCAGTTGAAAGCGAGGCTCGATGAGATCCATGAAGCCATGCGCATCGCGGAATCCAAAGGTGGGATCGCAGGCCGAGATGACATCCCGTTGGCAAACGAGCAGGAGCGCCTGGAGGACGATCTCCAATGGTTGATGGGAGACGGCGCGTTGGGATATGAACTAAAGATAGTGGGTTCGATCCCGTGCGGTCCACCTGCCCCTTGGTGGCAGTCGCCCCCCGCCTGGGTAATTCTCACCGCCAAGTGTGCCGGCTACGGACTCCTCGCGGCATTCCCCGCGATGTTTGCCCTCGAAGGACTCCGGCCGCGACGCGATGGACCAGAAGCCAGCCTGTCCAGAGGCTAAAATCCCCCGCACGAACACAGATCAAGCAACACCCTGACGGCTACGATAACGATAGTAGGCCGCGCAGGCACCCTCGCTGGAGACCATCGGCGCCCCGAGCGGGTTCTCCGGGGTGCAGCGGACGCCGAAGGCGGGACAGTCGTGCGGTTTCTTCACGCCGCGCATGATCTCGCCGCTGATGCATTCGCCGGCACCGGCGTCCCCGGTGGTGCGCAGCTCGAAACGCCGGCTGGCATCGAAATCCGCATAAGCTTCGCGGACGGCCAATCCGCTCTGCGGGATCACTCCGATGCCACGCCAGTCGCGATCGCAGACCTCGAAGACCCGCCCGACGATCTGCTGGGCGGACGGGTTGCCCTCGTCCTTCACCGCCCGCTGGTAGGCATTCTCCACCTCGCCCCGTCCTTCCTCCAGCTGCCGGACGCAGAGACGGACGCCCTCGAGGATGTCCACCGGTTCAAAGCCGGTGATCACGATGGGCGAACCGAACCTGCGGGCGATCGGCCTGTACTCGCGGCTGCCCATGATCGCGCAGACATGGCCGGCGGCGAGAAAGCCCTGCACGAGGTTGTCGGGGGCACCGAGAATCGCCTCGATCGCGGGCGGAACCAGCACGTGGGAGGTGAGGATGGAAAAATTCTTCAACCCGGCATGCTCGGCCCGGAGGACGCTCATCGCGTTCGCCGGGGCGGTGGTCTCGAAGCCCACCGCAAAGAAGGCCACCTGGCGGGACGGATTTTCCTCGGCGATCTTCACCGCATCGAGGGGCGAGTAGACGATTCGCACGTCGCCCCCGCGCGCCTTGGCGGTGAGCAAATCGATGCCGTTTCCCGGCACCCGCAGCATGTCCCCGAAGGAACACAGGATCACCCCGTGCGAGGTCGCCAGCTCGACCGCCTGATCGATGAGCTCCGCACTCGTCACGCAGACCGGACAGCCGGGCCCGTGGACGAGGGTGATGCGGTCCGGCAGCAATTCATCGAGACCGAACTTCACGATGGCATGAGTCTGCCCACCGCAGATCTCCATGATCGTCCAGGGGCGCGTGGTCAGACGTTCGATTTCGTCCGCCAGCTTCCGGACCAGCTCCGCGTCCCGGTATTCATCGACGTATTTCATGGCGATGCCGTCTCTTCTTCCAGGTCGTCGAGCTCCCCCATCTGCTTGAGGTAGCGGAAGGTCTCCTCGGCCTCTTGCTGGTCGATCACGCTGATCGCCAGTCCCACATGGACCAGAACGTAGTCCCCCAGCTGCGCCTCGGGTGCGCAGGCCAGACTGACCTCCTTGATCACACCGGAGAAACTCACCCGCGCACTGCGCAGCAGCGGGTCATCCCCTTCGACTTCAATCACTTTTCCAGGAACGGCGAGGCACATGATTCAGTGGGTTTCGATTTCATCGTGGACAAAGAGCCGGCAGGGGGCAACCCGACACTGGTAAGCTGCCACAGGGCGGCGAGCGCCTGGCCGGCGGCAATCGCTCCGTCACCCGGAGGAAGCTCCTTCGAGGCGAGAACCTCGAAGCCGGCAGCGATAAGGGCCTCCTCGGAAAGTTCCCGCAGCCGCACGTTCTGGAAACACCCGCCCGAAAGCACCACGGTCGCGGCCCCGGCCCGGCGGGCGGTTTCGACAATCGCCCCGGCCAGCCCGCGGTGGAGTGCGGCAGCCGCCTTGCCGGGATCCATTTCCAGGCAAGACTCGATGGCCGGACGCCAGTCGACCTCCCAATCGGCCGGGGCGAGGGTCTCGCCCAAAGTGAAGGGCAGCACCTCGTCGCCGGCGACCGCCGCCGCCTCGACCGCCAACGGAATCTGCCCTTCGAAGCGGTTCCGTTGTCCCAGCCCGAGCACGGCACCGAAGGCGTCGAACAAGCGGCCGGCACTGGTGCAAACCGGTGAGTTCAATCGCTGGTCCTGCATGGCCTCCAGCGTCGCCAGCTCCGAACCGGAGAAACCCAGCCGCGGAAGGAATTCCTGTCCGGCCTGCCGCAGCATGGCCAGCGCGACCCTCCGTGCGTCGCGCACCGCCGCCTCTCCTCCGGGAAGCTGAAACGGCCGGAGGCAGGCGAAGCGCGATGCCCGCCCCTTCTCCAACAACAGAAACTCCCCGCCCCAGACAGTCCCATCCTCGCCGTAGCCGGTTCCGTCCCACGCGACGCCCAGAACCCCATCCGGCCCGCGCCCGTGCTCCAGCAGGACCGCCAGCACGTGGGCGAGATGATGCTGAACCTCGATCCGGGGCAGCCCGCACTCCTCGGCGAAGCGCGTCGAGCGGTAGTCGGGGTGCTTGTCGCAGACAACCGCCCGGGCCGTGGCTCCGATCAAGGACGACAGGGTCTCGAGCGTCCTCCGGAAGACTCCCTGGGTTGCGGCCCCAGCCAGATCTCCGATGTGTGGACTGAGCACGAGGCGCTGCCCGGAAGCCACCGCCACCGTGTTCTTGAGGTCGGCTCCCACGCAGAGCAGCGGGTGCTCGAGCGGCGCGGGAAGTGACAATGGCGAAGGTGCCTGACCGCGTGCCCGGCGCAAAACCACCGGGGTTCCTTCGCGGGTAAGACGAACGATCGAATCATCCACCGGCCGGGCAATCCGGCGGTTGTGCCCCAGGAAGCCATCGGCGATGCCAGCCAGCCGCTCGCGGGCCTCGGCGTCCTCCGTGCACAGCGGCTCCTCGGAAAGGTTCGCGCTGGTGGCAACCAGCGGCCGGTCCCAGCGCTGGAACAGCAACAGGTGCAGCGGAGCCGATGGCAGCAGCGCGCCGATCCACGGATTGCCGGGTGCCACGCCCGCCGCCAGATCACCCCCGTCGCGATGCGGAACGAGGACCATGGGCGCCGGGGAGGACGTGAGCAAGGCGGCCGCCTTCTCGGATACTTCGGCCCGGCGACGCAGCATCTCGAGATCGGCGAACATCACCCCGAAGGGCTTCTCTTCACGATGTTTGCGACGCCGCAACTCGCAAACCGCCGACTCATTCGTGGCGTCGGCCATCAGGTGGAATCCTCCCACTCCCTTGACCGCAACGATGCCTCCCGCCCGCAGAACCTCCAGCGCCTCATCGATGGCCGCCGGGCCGTGGACCCGCATCCGGCCCCACGCGTCGCTCCACTCCATTCGCGGACCACAGCGTGGGCAGGCATTTGGTTCCGCATGAAACCGTCGGTCCCGTGACGCCTCGTATTCCTGCTGGCACGACGGGCACATGGTGAAGTCCCTCATCGTCGTCTGTGGACGATCGTAGGGCAGACTCTCGATGATCGAGTAGCGCGGGCCGCACTGCGTGCAGTTGATGAAGGCATAGCCGAAACGCCGATCCGCGGGGTCGAGAAGCTCCCGGCGGCAATCCTCGCAGGGGGCGAGGTCCACGGGGGCACCGGTCTCGATCTCACCCGAAGATCCCTCGCTCCCAATGATCGAAAAGTCCTCGCCCACCCCCGGATCGGCGGGCACCTCCTCCAGGCGCTCGACAACCACGACCCGGGCCGCCCCGGGAGCCTTGCTCCACAGGGCCTCGACCAGTCGTTCGACCCGATCCGCTTGACCCACCGCGCGGATCAGAACCCCTTCGGCATCATTGCGCACCCAACCCTTGATTCCGAGTTCGGTGGCACGACGCCACACAAAGGGCCGGAAACCCACCCCCTGCACGGTTCCCCGGACCCGCAGCAACTGATCGCGGGAGACTGGCAGGCCCACACTCATGCGGGGGCCGCCTCGGGATTCCCGACAAGCTGTTTCCGGAGAAAACCGTACCACGCGTCCAGACCCTCGCCCGAACGCGCGGACAACTCGATGACCTCCGCCTGCGGCGCGACCCGGGCAATGTTCGAAAGCGCCGCCTGGCGGTCGAAGCCCAGCGCTCCGGCCACGTCGGTCTTTGTCAACAGCACCAGATCGGCCGACTTGAAGATCGGCGGGTACTTCAGGGGCTTGTCCTCGCCCTCCGTCACCGACAGCAGCACCACCCGGATCTTTTCCCCGAGGTCGAACTCGGCCGGGCACACCAAGTTGCCGACATTCTCGATGAACAGGACCCGCACGCCATCGAGGTCGAGTCCCTCCATGCCGCGCGCGATCATTTCGGCGTCGAGATGGCAGGCCGTCCCCGTGGTGATCTGCGCCACCGGCACCCCGGGCCGGTGGATTCTCCGGGCGTCGTTGTCGGTCTCGAGATCACCGACCAGAACCGCCGCCTTCTCGTCGAAGCCGTCCATCGTTTTCGACAGCAACTCGGTCTTTCCGGACCCGGGAGAGGAGATCAGGTTGAGCACCAGCATCTTGCGATCACGAAACACCGCGCGGTTCCGCTCCGCCGCATCGTCATTCTTGGCCAGCAAGGGAGTATGGATCTCCACGGTCGCGGGGCCGGCCGACTCCCGCGCCGCCGACTGAAGAAGCTTCGGCGCAAACACACTCAGGACCTTCACCCCGAAGGGTACCCGATCCGCACATCCACATTCCCGGCACATGACGTTCAGCTGAGTTCGATGCGGCTCAGTTCCAGTTCACGACCACGCCGGACTTCGCCGCTGAAGTCTCCGCAGTCGGGGCAGGCGAACACAAAGTCCCCGTCCACCCCCGAAAATTCCCTCTCGCAGCCGAGGCAGTAGGCCGTCACCGGCACCTCTTCGACCTCGAAGTCCGCTCCCTCTGCCAGGGTGCCGGCCGACACGACGTCGAAGGCGAAGCGCAGGGCGTACAGATCCACCCCCGCCAGCACCCCCACCCGCAGGACCACCCGGCTCACCCGGCTTCGCTCCCGGCCGGCAGCGTGCTGCTCGACCAGCGACATGGCGGATTCCATGATGCCGACTTCGTGCATGCCTGAATCATGCCCCTTTCCGAACACCGGGTCCAGCAGCAGCGGCCCTTGGGAAAAGCCATGCTGCGAGATGGACGGGATTTGCGGAGTCCAAAGACGTCCCGGCTGGAATCCTCATGCCCGCAGCAATCCAGCCCATGGACCCCGAGCTCACCATCCTGACGATCAACGCGATGGCCGTGGCCTTCATCCACACGGTCATCGGCCCCGACCACTACCTGCCCTTCATCGTCATGTCGAAGGCACGGGGCTGGTCGTGGGCCCGGACCACCTGGATCACCGTCGGCTGCGGTCTCGGTCACGTTGCCAGTTCCATCGTGCTCGGGTTGGCCGGCTTCGCCGTCGGCGCGGCGCTCACGCACCTCGAATGGATCGAGTCCTTCCGCGGTGAAGTGGCGGCCTGGCTGCTGATCATCTTCGGGGCCCTCTACGCCGCCTGGGGACTGTGGCGAATGAAGAAGTCCGGACCCGACGGCCACACCCACGACCACATGATCCGGCTCCATGCCCACGATCACGTCCATGATCCGAAAACCGGCAAAGAGATCAGCCTCACGCCCTGGATTCTCTTCGTGATCTTCTTTTTCGGTCCCTGCGAGCCGCTGATCCCCTTCTTCATCTACCCGGCCGCCACCGAGAGCATGGCGGGGGCATGGCTGGTGGCGATCGCCTTCGGTGGCGTCACGCTGATTTCGATGACCGCCCTCGTGCTGCTCGGTCGGTGGGGATTGTCGTGGCTGCCCGCGGGCCGCCTCGCCCGCTACAACCACGTGCTCGCGGGTGCGACCATCGCCGTCGCCGGCTGCACGATCCAGTTCCTCGGTCTCTGATCGGTCGTCGGTTTCAGAGCCGCTTCTCCACCACCGCGTAGGCGTTGTGGTTGTGGATCGACTCGAAATTCTCCGCCTCCACGCGATACCAGACGATCTCCTCGTGGGCGTTCGAGCGCGAAGCGACGTTGCGGACGAGGTCCTCGACGAAGACCGGATGATCATAGGCACGCTCCGTCACGTGCTTCTCATCGGGCCGCTTGAGCAGACTGAAGAGTTCGCAGCTCGCGGAGCGCTCGACCAACTCGATCAGATCCTCGATCCAGACCGGCTCCCGGAAACGAACCGAGTACGTCACCTCGCCGCGCTGGTTGTGGGCACCGCGGTCACTGATCTCCTTCGAACAGGGGCAGAGCGTGGCCACCGGCACCTTCACGGTCACCTCGAAGTCCACCTTGCCGCCCTTCTCCGCCTCCACCTCGAAACGAACCTGGTAGTCCATCAAGCCCGGCTTGCCGGTCACCGGCGCCGGCTTCGACCGGAAGAAGGGAAACTCGAACTCCACGTGCGCCTTCCCGGCATCCAGACGTTGCAGCAACTCGCGAGGCAGAGCCGCCATCTCCCGCACATCGAGGCATCCGCCATGGGCGTTGAGCGCCTCGACGAAACGGCTCATGTGGGTCCCCTTGTAGTGCTCGGGAAGATCGACCGCCAGGGCGACGGTCGCCACCGTGCGCTGGGTTGAGCCGCCCTTGTCGCGGACCTCCACGGGAAACCGCAGGCCTTTGACGCCGACACGGTCGATCGGAATCCGGCGGTCGTCCCGCTCGTTCTGGGTATCCTTGAGTTCCTTCATGGGCTCAGAAAAAAGGCCTGCCACGGGAAACCCGGACAGGCCTTTCGAGAAGTCGATGGGAAGCTCCTCAGCGCATCAGGTTCACGGCCCGGGCCCGCTTGATCTCCCGGGTGATGCGGCGGTGCAACTTGGCCGAAACCCCGGTCACCCGGCGGGGAAGGATCTTGCCGGTCTCCGACGTGAACTTCGAGAGCATGTCGGGATTCGTGTAAACCACCTGCTCGACGGGGATGTCGAGGCGGCGGCGGGGCATGGTGCGGTTCGCCTTGCGGAAGGCGATCCGGCGCTGAACGGTTTTCGGTTCGGACATGAGTCGGAAAGGTTAGCGGAGCTCGCGATGCAGCGTGCGGCGCTTGAGTGCCGGATTGAACTTCACCTTCTCAAGGCGACCCGGCGTGCGCAGGCTCTTTTTGTTTCGGGTGGTGACGTAGCGCGACGGAGACTTGCCCTCTGGGCGAGCCTCGGTGCATTCGAGAGTGATGATATCGCGTGGCATGGGACTTTCGTCTGGAGAGTGGGAGGGGCGCGGAGACTAGATTACTCGTCCGACTCGTCAAGCGAAACCGCCTCGGAATCGTCGTCGATCACGCTTCCATTGCTGAATCCGATCTCCGACTTCGGCCGGAAACGCTGTTTGCCGTATTCCTTCTCCCAGTTCTCCTGGCATTCAACCGTCAACCGGGCGAAGGGGATGGCCTCGAGGCGGGCTTGCGGGATTTTCTCACCGGAAAGTTCGCAGATTCCATAGACGCCGCGGTCGATCCGGCGAAGGGCCTGCTCGATCTCGTAGAGCGCGTCCTGTTCCTTCGCCAGCACGCTGAGCGCGAAATCGCGGTCGTAGGCGTCGCTCCCGGCATCGCCCTGGTGCATCCCGCTGCCTGAGGCATCACTGCCGTCGGGACCATTGCGGATCTCCCCGGTCACGCCGGACATGGCATCCACCAGCTGATCCTGCAGATCGAGAAGCCGCTGGCGCTGCTTCTTGGCAAATGCCGTCAGTTTTTTGGGCGCCGCTGCCTTCTTCACCGCCTTCTTGGCAACCTTCTTCACCGGCTGAGGCTTGGCGACCGGCTTCTTCGCTGCGGCAGCCTTCTTGGCGACTTTTTTCGCGGCCTTCTTGGTGACCTTCTTTGCTGGAGATTTCTTGGCGGCTTTCTTGGCGACCTTTTTTGCGGCCTTTTTGGTCACCTTCTTCACCGGCCTTTTGGCCGCCTTCTTCGCGGCTTTCTTGGCGGGGGCCTTCTTCACCGCTTTCTTGACAGCCTTCTTCGCCACCTTCTTGGCGGAGGTTTTCGTCGCGGTCTTCTTGGCGGCTTTCTTTGCCACCTTTTTCTTCGCAGCCATGGATCTCGGTGTCGGAAATGAATGATGCCTGAAGGAGCCTTGAATTGCTTTCCTTCGTCCGGGGCGCGGTGGCTTATCCCCTCCACCCCACCCCTTCAAGTTGATTTTTCCAAGATCTTACCCCTCTCCCCGGCACTTGATCTGCCCCGGCGGATCCCTAAGCTGCCGCCTGCCCATGCAGCTCAGCTCCATTATCGAAGCCCTGGTCACCGCGTCCGACGACGCCCTCCCGTCCCCGGAAATCGCCCGCCTGATCCGTGCCCGCGTCGCCGAGGCCGAGGATGTGCGGGCCCGCCAGACCGAGGAGGGCGAGAATCCGGACCCTCTGCCCGACTGGCTCACGGCGCTCGCCGAAGTCACCGAGGAGCAGGTCGTCGCGGCCATCGCGGAACTCAACCGGGCCTATGAACAGACCGGGCGGGCCTTCACACTCAGCGAGAGGGCACGGGGCTGGAGGATTTTCACCCGGGTCGAATACGGGGAATTCGTCCGCCAACTTTTCCCCGGGCGCCGTCCCGAACGCCTCAGCGCTCCCGCCATGGAAACCCTCGCCATCATCGCCTACCGCCAGCCGATCACCAAGTCCGCCATCGAGGCGGTGCGGGGCGTTTCCTGCGATGGCATGCTGCAGAAACTCCTCGATCGCGAGCTGATCCGGATCGGCGGCCGCGCCGAACTTCCCGGACGCCCCCTGCTCTACGAGACCACCGAATTGTTCTACGAGCACTTCGGCATCCGGTCGATCGATGACCTGCCGAATGCCGACGAGCTGCGGAAGGTGAAGCTCCCGGAGGCTCCCGAGGAATCCGGGGGACCCGCCCCCGAAGAACAGCTCGCGCTCAAGGCAGCCGGGGCCGACGCACCACCGGCGGAGGCCGGCAGCTCCGAACCCCAAGGCGAAGTCACCGCCGATCAGGAATCGTGAATCTCGACGACATTCGCAAGGAGATCGACCGGATCGACCGCCAGCTCTTGGCCCTGCTCAACGAGAGGGCCGATCTGGTTCACGAGGTCGGCGTGCTGAAAAAGCGGGACGGCCTTCAAATCTACGCCCCCGAACGCGAGGAGGCCCTGCTGCGCAAGCTCGTGGCGATGAACGAGGGCCGGCTCCCCGAAAGGTCGATCCGCGCCATCTACCGCGAAGTCATGTCGGCCGCCCTCGCACTCGAGGACGATCTCAAGATCGCCTACCTCGGACCGGAGGGCACCTGGACCCACCAGGCGGCGATCAAGAAGTTCGGCCACTCGGTCGAATACAGCGCCCAACCCAATTTCGCCGAGGTCTTCGATCAGGTCAGCCGCCGCCGGGCCAACTACGGCGTCGTGCCGATCGAGAACTCGACCGAAGGCGCCGTTTCCCACACCCTCGACCTCTTCGTCGACTCGCCGCTGCACATCTGCGCCCAGATCCTGCTGCGCATCGAGAACGGCCTGATGGCATCCATCCCCCGCGAAGAAATCCGCACCCTCTACTCGCACCCCCAGGTCTTCGGCCAATGCCGGAACTGGATCCTGCGGCATTTCCCGGAGGCGGATCTGGTGGAAGTCTCCTCGACCACCCGGGCCGCCGAGATCGCCCGCGAAAAGGCCGGCGAAGGCGCCGCGGCGCTCGGAGGTCCCCTCGCCGCCGAACTCAACGGGCTCGAGATGCTTGAGGAATGCATCCAGGACCGAGCCACCAACACCACCCGCTTTCTGGTGATCGGCGAGAAAACCTGTCCACCCACCGGCAAGGACCGCACCTCCCTGCTGTTCGCGATCCACGACCGCCCGGGATCGCTGGTCAAGGCGCTCCAGGCCTTCGAGCACTTCGACATCAACATGTCGAAGATCGAATCCCGCCCCTCGAAGCGGAAGGACTGGGAATATGTGTTCTACGTCGACCTTGCCGGCCATTGCGAAGACAAGAAGGTCAGCGAGGCGATGACGGAACTCCAGCGCCACTGCTCCATCGTCAAGCTGCTCGGTTCCTATCCCGATAGCAGCGAGTAGTGGTCCAAGCCGCCGGCATCCGCGTCAACCAGCACCGAAACCCGGTGACAGTGAAACGGCCACCCCGTCGGGTGGCCGTTCCAAAACAAGCGCTCGTTTTCCCGGTGTGTTACGCCCGAAGGCGATTTCAGAAGATCGGTCTGCGCTTCAAACTTTGTCTTGATTCGGGGAGAGGCTGTCAGACCCCCCCGAACCCTGGCAACCCAAAACTTGCGCGGCGGTGAACGAAGGGCGATGAGGCGATTGCCAGCAGCACCTTGGTCCTGACCCTCTTCCGCCAGTGCCGTGCCGTTTTCACTCGCACTCCCCCTGCCCTTGTCCTATCCCCTGGACCTAACATTTTCGCCATGGACCTGACTCTTTCTTTCGACATTGGTTACGCATCCATCGGCTGGTGCGTTCTTTCCTCCTCAAATCAACAGGACCCCGAGTTTCTCGGGACGGGAGTCGTCACCTTTCCCACCGATGATTGCCTGGCCTCCACCCGCCGCGACCTTCGCCGCACCCGCCGTCACATCCGCTCGACCCGCCTGCGCATCGAGCGCCTCAAGCAGTGGCTCATCCACCGCCGAATCCTCACCCGTGCCGAACTCGACGCCCCCGGCCATCCCGCGCCCTTCCTCCTCGCCGCTGCCGCCCTCAACGATCATCGGACCCTCAATCCTGCGGAACTCTGGACGGTCCTCCGATGGTATGCCCACAACCGCGGCTACGACGGAAACTCACGCTGGGCGCGGGACGAGAAGAATGAAGAAGACACCGAGAAGGAGTCCAATGCCCGCCAACTGATGGCCAAACACGGCACTACCACGATGGCGGAAACCGTCTGTGCCTGCCTCGGCCTCAAACCTGCCGAACACGACCAGCGGATCTCTTCCGATCTCCCCTACAAGACCCTCAACGCTGCATACCCCCGCTCCGTCGTAACCAAGGAGGTCGCCGACCTCATCCGCAAAACCCCCGGCCTTGATCCCGCCACAGCCCGCCTTGTCCTGAAGGACTCGCCTCTCACCCGCGACGACCGCAACTTACTCACTGCCGCCGGGATCAAGCTCCCGCGCCGCTACCAAGGGGGGCTCCTCTTCGGCCAGCTCGTTCCCCGCTTCGACAACCGCATCATCGCCCGCTGCCCTATCACCTGGGCCAGGCAGTACGACGATGCCATCGAAAGCGGAGAGCCCGAAGGCGTCGCCCGCAAGCTCGCCGACAAGTTCTCCAAGGTCCCCACCGCCAAATCCCCCGAATTCCTGCGTTACCGGTTCGCCATGCTGCTGGCGAACCTCAAGGTCGACGACGGCCAGCCACTTCCCGCAACGCTCCGCCGACAACTCTGGAATCTCGCCGAAAGGCAAGGTCGCCTCACCCACAAGGATCTCGCCCGCGAAATCAAGGACGCAGGACATTCCCCCTACAACCTCGACGCCACTTTCAAGATTCACCCCGACTCGGAAGACGCCCTCCTCCTTGACCCGGCCCGCGCTTACGCCGCGCAGAATCAGACGATCAAAGCCATCTGGCCCCATCTCGACGAAGACGCCCGCCAAAAGGCCCTCACCCGCTGGACCCGGGGCAAATCGATCACGCTCGCCGAACTTCACCAACTCAGTGGCATGGCCGTCCCGGTCATGGAGGCCATCGAAGCCGCCCACACCGCCAGCCAGAAGCGCACCCGCAAGGCCTCGTCGAAGATGTCTCTCGACGAGTTTCTCCTCCAACCGCTCGCCCCCAGGAAGATCAGTGGCCGCGCGCCCTACGCCCGCCCCGTCCTCGAGCAGGTCGTCACCGAGGTCCTCGCCGGCCACCATCCCCGGAAAGCCAGCCGCAGCACCGATCCCGAAAACGGTGAGGACAAACCCGCCGATGGAGTTCTCTACGATCTCGGGATTCCCACCTCCCGCGTCCGCCTGCTCCAGGCCGAACGCCCCATCGACCAACTCACCAACAACCACCTCGTCCGCCACCGCATGCTCATCCTCGACCGTCTCGTCGATGACATCCTCGCCGAGTTCGGCACCGGCGGGAACGAGTTTTCCCAGGTCGTGGTGGAAGTCGCCCGCGAACTGAAAGAATTTTCCGGCAAAACCGCCAAGGAGATCGCAAGCGAACTCAAGAGCCGCCTCAAGGACTTCAAGGCAGCGGTCGACTACCTCGCCAAGCATGCGCCCGACCTTCCCGTCAGCGGGGGCATCATCCGCAAGGCCCGCATCGCCATGGACATGAACTGGCACTGCCCCTTCACCGGCGAATCCTTCGACGCCTACGACCTCCCGAATCTCGAACGCGAACACATCATCCCCTACTCCACCCGGAGCACCAGCGCTCTCCACTCCCTCGTGCTTACTTGGCCCGAGGTCAACCGGATGAAGGGCAAGCGCACCGCCCGACAGTTCATCGCTGAATTCGAGGGCCAGCCCGTTCAGGGAAAATCCAATCTCTCCCTCTTCACGCTCAAGAACTACGACTCCTTCGTCGATAAGCTCGATACCAAGGGCCACGATGACGACCGCCGCCGCAAGAAGGCCCGCAAAGCCCTCCTTGCAACCACCGACTTCGAAGACAAGGAGCTTGGGTTCACCGACGGTGCCCTCACCCAATCCAGCCAGCTGATGAAGCTCGCGATGGGTGCTCTCCGAAAGAAGCTGCCCAACGCCCGGATCGACCCGATCCCGGGTCCGGTGAATGCCGAAATCCGAAAGTCCTGGGACCTGATCGGCACCCTATCCCTGGCCTGCCCCGAGATCCTCGACGAAAACGGCGACGTAAGGACCAAGAACGAAATCCGCGGTCTCACCCACCTCCACCACGCCCTCGACGCCGCCACCCTCGCCCTCGCCGCCCACTTCTTCCCCCTCCGCCAACACGGTCAGAACCAAGCCGGCAAGATCTGGCAGTCACTGATGAAGCGGCGGCGAACTGACGAGGAAAAAGACTTCCTCTTCAAGCTCGGCATCTTCGACCGCTACCAGAGAGAGCGCCTCGACCGCGACGGCAATGAATACCACGAAACCGACGTCCGCCTTCGTGACCTCCCCGCTGAGATCAAGAATGCCCTCGCCCGCTCCCTCGCCGAATCCCGCGTCATGCAGCACGTCCCATCGGATCAATCAGGAACAAAAGCCGAACGCACCACCTGGAAGATCGTCACATTCGATGGTCCCTACACGATCCTGCTGCAGCGCCCAAACCGATCGACATTCACTCAAGCTCCCAACTCTGTTAAACCGAGGTGGGAAAACCAAAAGCCTTCAAAGGAGGCCCTGAAACTACTCGACATGCACGGCCTCAGATTGAGTCAGCGCGAGAGAAACTTGGTTCAGCGAGGACTCCTAAAACTCACCAAAGAGCGAACTACCGCACTCCTAGGACCCAATCCGACTACAGAGAAAAGCAAACTCCAGCCCCACGGAAAAGGACGCGGAGCGATCGTCGTTTCAGAGAACTATGGAATCGCCCTGCTTACAGATCCTCGTCTGATTCCCCACTCCAAGATCAACGAAACACTTCGATCAATCACCGAAAGCCAAGGGGGAGTCAAACCGAAGATCATTCGCAAGGGAGACCTGATCAAAGTCGCAGGGGGCACCTGGAAAGGAACTTGGCGAGTAACATCCGTAAAAAACTCTGAAGCCTACGGGGTTTCTGTCGATCTGGCCTCACCTGCAGAGATTGGGCTGAAAAAAGGGAACGCCCGAATACCGCAGATGATGGCGGCGGGCCTCGAGATCCTCCCCCGCCGCTACACCGGCTATCCCATTACTGGTCAATGATCGCGAATCCCGCCTTCTTGGCCAAAGCGTTCTGCCGCTGATCGAAACTCCAGAAGGAATCCGCCGCAAGCTCCATGGCAATGGCGACATGCAAGATGTCGAGGCTTCTCACCTTCAGCTCCGAGGAATAGCTCGTGCTCAAGCCCATCGCCCGCTGCCAGATCGTTTCGTCGTCGACCGGCTGCAAGAGGAACCAGCCCTTGCTGACCTGCTCTCCGAACTCGCGGATCGCTCGTTCCGCGTGGTCCTTCCCGAAACCGTCGAAACCCACCTTTCGCCAAACCGAGTTTTGGTACTCCAGAACGCCCAACCGTGAAATCCCTATCGGGCCCGAAAGCCCTTGAACTTGGCGTCTCGCCTGATCCGTATGTTCGTCGTTGATGAAATGACTCATCAAGAAGCTCGTGTCAGAATACACCTGCTTCATTCCAGCTTGTCTCAGTAGCGCTCCTCCTCGCGCATTTCCAGGACGATGTTCCGCTGGAGTTGGGGTAGATCACCAAGCACTTCGTTCCGGCGGCGAATGGATTCGCTCCAGTCCACCCTGCGCGTGAATGGATTCTCTTCCGCCTCCATCGGCACCAACTTCCCGACGCTGACGCCTCGTCGGGTGATCACGATCTCCTCCCCGTGCTCCAGCTCTTTGAGGAGCTTGGAAAAGTGGTGCTGAGCCTCCCGCACGGTCGCCGTCTTCATTGTTAACTTATTTGACGCACATCGCCCCGAAGTCAAGTTTCAAGTGTCCCAATCGCCACGCGATCACGGGATGCCCGGAAGCCCTCAAGTCGGTCATGGTATCGGGGGCGGAGTCTCCCTTTTCGCCACTTCCCCCATGTCCTACCACATCGTCAGTATCGACGCTCCAGATTGCTCCCTGTCCTGCAAGGACGGCCAGCTGACCTGCAAGAGCAACGAAGGCGAACGGCGCCTGCCCCTCGAGGACGTCGGTGCCATTGTCGTCACCTCCTTCTCCGCCTCCATTCACTCCAAGCTCCTGCTCGAAGCCGCCAAACATGGCGTCGGCCTCGTCATCTGCGAGAACTTCAAGCCCGCCTCGCTCGTCCTGCCTGCCAACCGTGCCACCGACACCCTGCTCACCCGCGCCCAGGCCTACATCCCCGCCCAGCTGCGTGATCGCCTTTGGCGGAAAACCATCGATGCCAAATGCCGGAACCAACTCTCCCTCGCCCGCGAGATCGCCCCTGAAGATCCACGCCTCGCACGCTTCGAGATGCTCGCCAAAGGACGGGCCAAAACGAAAGAAGCGGAGTGCGCAAAAGTTTTCTGGCGCATCGCCCCCTCAGTTTTTGAATCAAGGCAAAGCCCCTCGCTGGTGATGATGCTCGGCGGCACCAGGGTCGCCCCCTCAGTTTTTGAATCAAGGCAAAGCGGTGCCGAGGATGGCGGCGCCGGCCGCGGCAGGGTCGCCCCCTCAGTTTTTGAATCAAGGCAAAGCAGCCCTGAATGACTGGTGGCCGCGCGCAGGCACGAGGTGCCTCCCGTCACACCTTCATCACTTCCGCCTCTTTCGCCGCGACGGTGTCGTCGATCTCCTTGACGAAGCGGTCGGTGAGTTTCTGGACCTCGGCCTCGTGATCCTTCTGGCCATCTTCGGTCAAGGTGTTGTCCGCCTTCATCTTCTTGGCGGCGTCCATGCCCTCCTTGCGGGCGGCCCGGATGCGCACCTTCGCCTCCTCGCCGAGCTGTTTCACCAGCTTGGTCATCTCGATGCGTCGCTCCTCGGACAATTCGGGGATCGGCACCCGGATCGAACGCTCGGCGGCGACGGGATTGAGGCCCAGCTTCGACTCGCGGATCGCCTTCTCGATCTCCTGGGTGGTCGAGGGATCGAAGGGGGAAACATTCAGCAACCGCGGCTCCGGCACGCTGATCACGGCCAGCTGCTTGAGCTTCATCTGGCTGCCGTAGCTGTGGACGAAAACGTCGATGTTCTCGAGCAGCGCCGGCGAGGCCTTGCCGGTGCGCACCGTGGCAAACTCGTGCACGAGATGCTCGTGCGCCTTCTGCATCGTGTCTTCAACTTCGAGGAGGGATTCTTCCGGGTCCATGGCGGGGTGGGTTCTGGGGTTGGCAAAAGCAGTTATTCCTCGGCATCGACCACCGTGCCGATGGGTTCGCCGAGCAAGGCGGAGGTCACGTTGCCGGGCTTGGTCAGATCAAAGATGACGATGGGGATGTGATTGTCCATGCACAGGCTGAAGGCGGTCGAGTCCATCACCTGGAAGCGCTTGGCGATGCACTCCTGGAAGCTGACCCGCTCGAAGCGTTTCGCCTGCGGATTCTTCTTCGGATCGGAATCGTACACCCCATCGACCATGGTCGCCTTGAGGACCTGGTCGGCACCCATCTCGCTGGCCCGCAGCGCGGCGGTGGTGTCGGTCGAGAAGAAGGGACTGCCGGTGCCGGCGGCGAAAATCACCACCCGTCCCTCGGAAAGATGCCGGGCCGCCTTGCGGCGGATGAAGGTCTCGGCGACGTTCTTCATCTCGATCGCTGACTGGACCACGCAGGGCACCCCCTTGTGCTCGAGCGCCCCCTGCAGGGCGAGGGCGTTCATCACGGTCGCCAGCATGCCGACGTAGTCGGCCGTCGCCCGGTCCATCCCCCGCGCGCTGGCCGAGGCCCCGCGCCAGAAATTGCCGCCGCCGACGACCACGCCGAGTTCGACTCTTCCCGTTTCCACCGCGGCCTTCACCTCGTTGGCGATGCGCTCGACGATCTCGGGCGAAATGTTGTCCCGGCTCCCCGACTCGCGGAGGGCCTCACCACTCAGTTTCAGTATGACCCGGCGTCTTGCGGGGGGGGTGTCGCTGCTCATCTTGCGCCCCGATCCAAGCGCCCACCCGCTGACTTGCAAAGGGGAAAAGCCCCTCAGGAACCCTCGATCTCGAAATGACACGCCAACTCGCCCAGGCCCTCGCGCTGGTCCCCGGCACCCACGATGGCGATCTTGACCTCCAGGCGGTCCGGTTGGGGCTCCTGATAGACCTCGAGAGTCTTGCGGATCGCGACGATCGCCAACCGGATCACCTGCCGCTCGGTGAGGTCGATTCCCTCCGGCACGACCATCTCGCCGACATCGAGCGAAACCTCCAGCTTCTGGTCGACAATCTCCGCCGCGACGCCGACACGGCACAGGACCAGCAGGTTGACCTCGTCGACCGTGTAGTTGGGATCGTTGCCCGGCAGTTCGTGAGTCGTCCGCACCGCCTCGACGAGAGTCTCGGGAAAGGCCCCGCTGAGCGCCATCGGACGGGGCATGACGGTCGCCTGGAGCGCCTCCCCGATCTCGCTGATCGCCTCGTCCACGTCGGTGCCGTGCAGCGTGATCGGCTCGTAGATCGGCACGACCGAAATGGTGGTGGCCCCGGCGAATGAAATCACGGCCAGAACGAGCGCGGCAATCTTGAGGTTCATCGCGAGGAGCGTGTCATGCCCCGGCAGGTCGATCAATCCACGAGTCCGGCCGCCTCCGCGCATTCTTCGCCAACCTTTCGCCTTGCCAAGCCGTGGCCCGAACCCTAGTTTCCGCGCCCCGCGACCGGAAACCAACCGTTTTTCCCCATGTCCAAGCACAACAGTCTCAAGCTCAAAGGTGGCGCCGAAGGCAAACGCTCCGTGATGAAGCGCTTCGAGCGCATCAAAGTCCTCAAGTCCCGCGGCCAGTGGAAGGAAGGACAGAGCCCGATCGGCCTGCCCAAGACCAAGGGCGAGGACTGATCCGCTCACCCGGTTCTTTTCCCGAGCGCGCGGCTCCCCCCTCCGGGGACCGCGCCTTTTTCGTCTCTACCCCTCGCCCCACCATGGATGACGGCACCCGCATCAACAAGTATCTCGCCTCCTGCGGGATCGGCTCGCGCCGCGCCTGCGACGCCCTCGTCCAGGAGGGCCACGTCGAGATCAACGGCCAGCCCTGCCTGAATCCCGCCACCCGCGTGGGACCCGAGGACCACGTCAAGGTCGACGGCCGCCGCGTGGCGCCGAAGCAGGAGACCGTGGTGGTCCTCAACAAACCCCGCGGGCTGGTCTGCACCAAGGCCGACGAACTCCGGCGCGGCAACATCTTCGACCTGCTGCCGGACTCCTTGCGCCACCTCCAGCACGTCGGCCGCCTCGACCGCGAGTCCGAGGGCCTGCTGGTACTGACCAACGACGGCGACCTCGGCCACGCCATGCTCCACCCGTCCAAGAAGGTCGAAAAGGAATACCTCGTCACCTCCAACCAACCGGTCACCGACGACCATGTCCGGACACTCCTCAGCGGCATTTACACCGATGACGGCAAGTTGCGCGCCGACCGCATCGAGCGCCTTTCCCCCCGCCGCCTCAGCATCGTCCTCACCACCGGCCACAAGCGCCAGATCCGCGTGATGCTGGAAAAGCTCGGCTACCGCGTCCAGCGCCTTCTCCGCGTGCGCATCGGCTCGCTCGAACTCGGCAATCTGGGGACCGGAAAGTGGGCCCGCCTCTCGCCGGCGGAGACCGAACTCCTGCTCAAGAATCCGCCGGAGCGGAAATCCACCCGTCCGGCCCGCCCGGCCAAGAACAGGCCACAGCCGCAGCGCAAGCGCACCCCCATCCGCGGCGGACGCAAGCGGACCCGCTGAGTTGGGCCGTCAGCCCGACTCGGCCACGTCATCGGTGACCCGGTCGACCTCCACCGCGATGCGGCTGTAGATGTCCTTCACCTCCTGCTCGGTGATCTGGAGGTCCTCGCGCTCGGCTTCGAGCGTCTTGAGCAGGTGTCCCACGAAGCGCCGGACATGACGGCGCTTGATCCCCTTCCCGGCGTGGACCTGGCGGAGCGAACGCCCACTGTAGTAGAGCGGCCCACCCAGCGCTTCGCTGAACAGCTCCTTCTGCATGGTCCGCAGATGGTCCATGGGGGCGTGCTCGAAAAACGGCGCCAGGACCTCGTCGGCGAGCACCCTCTCGTAAAAGGCCTCGACCAACTTCTCGATTCCGGCCTCACCTCCGGCCCGCGCGAACAGACTGTCCTTGCTCATGTCTCCATCCCACCAGCGGGCCGGGGTGACGACAAGCCGCTTCTTTGTCGCCCCGGCGGACACCATTTCGGCAAATTTCCTCGTGGCCCGGGGCCCGGTCCCCTCATAGCGTCCGGCCATGGAAACCGTTCCCGTCGAACACACCGACCCCGTCAACGCGAAGATTCTCGCGATTTCCGAGGACCTGATCTCCGGATTCCACGAGCATCCCTTCCACCTCATCGCCGAGAAAAGCGGGGTCGACCTGGAAACCGTGCTCGGGCGCATCCGCGTCATGCTCGAGGCCGGAGTCATCCGCCGCGTCCGGCAGACCCTGCTTTCGACCAAGCTGGCCCACGGCGCGCTGGTGGCGTGGCGGGTTCCCGAGGAGAAGCTCAACGACGCCTTCGATTACATGGCCAAGGAAGACCCCTTCTCCGGTCATGTCGTCATCCGCTCGACCGACAGCGATGTCTCCGGCTCCGGCTACCGCCTCTGGACCACCCTCAAGGTCCCGGTCGGCGAGTCCCTCGACGAGCACGCCACCGTGCTGATGGGCCTGACCGGTGCCGAGGAGTATCTGCTGATGCCGGCAAACGGCGTCTTCGCCCTGGGGGTCGGCCACGTCCGCCGCAAGGGCCTCCCCCCCGGCAGCAAGGCGGATGAACCGGCGGTGATGATGACCACCGCCACGGTGGAACTGAGCGAGGAGGAGTGGGCCGTGCTGCTGGTCCTCAAGGAGGAACTCTCAGCCGGGGAGATCGTCGCCGAGCCGTGGGTCGGGCGCGCCCAACAGCTTGGCATGCCGGTCGAGCGCTTCTGCGAGATCGCCACCGGACTGAATGCCAAAAAGGTCATCGGCCGCTTCTCGACCTTTCTCGAGCACGTCAAACCCTCCTCCACCGGCCAGCGCGTCACCCGCTTCAACGGCCTTTTCCACTGGGCCGTGCCCAAGGGCCGCGAGGTCGAGGCCGGCGCCGAGGTCGGCCGCCACTACTGCATGACCCACTGCTACTGGCGGGAGGGCGGGCCGCAGTTCGGGAACGTCAACATCATGGGCGTCGTCCACGGCACCGAGAAGGACAAGGTCCTCGAACACAAGGCCGCCATCGACGCCCACCTCGAGAGCTGCGGCATCCCGGTCAGCTACACCAACGTCTTCTGGGGCGGGCGCTCCGAAATCAAGCCCTCGGAGATCTCGCCGGCGGTTTACCGCGACTGGCACGCCAAGCACGCCAGCTGAGTCCTCCCAGTCCGCTGCCGCCAAAAGCAACGATTTCGTCACCCGCCTGGCTTTCTCTCCGTGTCGGAACCGCTCTATTTCCCTACGGCAATGCAGCGCATCCTGATCATCGAGGACGAGCGGGACATCGCCGACCTGATCGCCTTCAACCTCGAGCGGGCCGGGTTCGAGGTCCTGAAGGCCCACGACGGCATCCGCGGAGCCCAACTCGCGATTCACGAACCGACCGACCTGATCATCCTCGACCTGATGCTGCCCGGAAAGGACGGCTACGCGGTCTTCAAGGAGATCCGGCGCGATTCGCGCAGCCGGGACACCCCGGTCATCATGCTCACCGCCCGGGCCCAGACCGAGGACCGGATCCAGGGCCTTGAAGCCGGGGCCGACGACTACCTGACCAAGCCCTTCTCTCCCAAGGAACTCATGCTCCGGGTCCAGGCGGTGCTGAAACGCTCCGACTCCACCCCGGGCGCCGTGGTGGTGGAGCACGGACCCTTCCGCTTCAACAAGAACGACCTCAATTTCCACCTCGACGGTGAACCCGTCGACCTGACTTCCACCGAGTTCAAGCTGCTGCTCTTTCTCACCGAGCGCGCCGGCAAGGCCCAGGATCGCAACGATCTTCTCCGCTCGGTCTGGGGCTACAGCGACGACGTCCACAGCCGCACGCTCGACACCCACATGAAGCGGCTGCGTCAGAAACTGGGGGATCATGCCGGGATGGTTGAAACGGTGCGCGGGATCGGCTACCGCGTGTCGTCCACCTAGCGCATGACCGAACCTTCCGTCATTCTCGCGGTCCTGGCGGCCCTCGCCGCCATCATCGCCCTCACCCTGGTCGCCTTCCGACTCCGCCGTGCCCGCCGTGAATTCATCCAAGAGGTCGATGCCTGGAAACTCCGGCTCGATCTCGACCTGCAGCGCGCCCGCAAGGAGCGCGACCTGCTGCTCGACGCCCTCGACGAGGCCTTCCTGCTCATCAACCGTGACGCCCGCATCCTCTTCGCCAACCGTGCGGCGAAAGAGATGTTCGCCGGTCGCAGCATCATCGACCGCACCATCGAGGACGTCCTGCTGGAGCGCCGGCTCGCCGCACCGGTGCTCGAATGCCTCGAGACCGGCGAGAACACCATTCGCCGCGTGGTCCTCCGCCGCTCCGGCGACGACGAGCGCCCCGGCGACAGCGCCTGGGTGGTCGATGCCGCCCGGATTTCCGAAACCCCCGACGACGCTCCGGAGTTCCGGGTGGTCTTTCGCGACGTGAGCCCCGAGCACCAGGCCGAACAGATTCGAAAGGACTTCGTGGCGAATGCCTCCCACGAACTCCGGACGCCCCTGGCAATCATCAACGGCTACCTCGAAAACCTTCTAGACGACGGGCTGGTCAGCGACCCGGAGCTCACCAAGCGCTTCCTCAAGGTGATGCGCAAGCACACCGAGCGAATCTCGCGCATCGTCGAGGACATGCTGGTGATCTCGAGACTCGAATCCGGCGAGGCCGCCGCGCTCAAGCTGAAGCCCTTCAAGATCCGCTCCTGCATCTCCGACGTGCTCGAGCGCCTCGAGGCGATGATCCAGGCCCAGAAGGCCAGGGTGGAGATCAGGATGGACGATGAGGATCTCGTCATCAACGGCGACCGCTTCTACTGGACCCAGGTGCTCTTCAACCTGGTCGAGAACGCCCTCAAGCAGAATCCCCGCGACGGCCTGCGCGTGACCATCGGCTGCCATCGCAGGCCCGACGAATCGATCGAAATCTGGGTCTCGGATGACGGCATCGGCATTCCCAGCACCGACCTCGCCCACATCTTCCGCCGCTTCTACCGGGTCGAGAAGCACCACAATCAGGACCAGATCAAGGGAACCGGCCTCGGTCTATCCATCGTCAAGCGGGCCGTCGAGGCCCACCACGGGCAGATCGACGTCGCCTCGACACCGGGAGAAGACACCCGCTTCACCATCACCCTTCCCCCGGACGCAGAGGTGCCCCCGCACCCGGACGCGCAGAACCATGATGACTCCGGGGCGGCGGCCTCGGCATGAGGAGAGGCGGCTCTCGAAGCTGCCTAACGATCTCGCAGCACGCCGAGCGACCGTTGGAACCCGGCGCGCAGATGCAGATGGGGTCAGGTGCTGCATTTCAACATTTTCGCCAGTTTTCTCAATTCTTTCTGATTCTTCGGTTGCTTCTGGGCCGAGCTGACCAAGCG
>JAKZES010000033.1 GCA_022548915.1 Verrucomicrobiaceae bacterium E54 | reverse complement strand
AGCCCTTCCCCGAAGTTAAACTATCACTCCCCACGAGTTATGGAAAAAACATCAATTTGCCCCTTGCCAAACAAGCAGCCATAGCAACGTTTGAGCTGTGGCGGCCCGGGTCCCAATGACGGCGGTTCGGGCAGCCCGGGGTTCTTCTACCACCTCACAGGACCTACAACAAGGCCGTGGTCAAGGGTCGTCCACCAGCGGCTTGTTCGCGTTCCCGATTTCCATCGATTTGACCAGGTGGATGCACAGAAACGAGAAGATTGCTGCTCCGGCTCCAGCCAACAGACCAGCGATCCAGAACTCAAGATGGCTGCCTTGCTCCTTCGGCACAAGCACTGCGACGACGGCACCTCCAACCAGCGCCGACGAGGCTGCATACCCAGCAAACTTCCGCATGGATGGCTTTGGATAGGGGTCGTAGAGAAGCCATTGAAGGGCAACACCAATCAGCTCGGGAATGACGAAAAACCATCCGAATAGGCCCGTAAGAGGCGCCCAAATGATGGCGGTCGGTCCGCTCAGGTATCCGAAGAAGAGCGCTGACCCGACGATGTGCATGAGAAGCACGATGGAACCTACCTGGAGATAGCGGGTCATTTCATCGCGAACGTCCGAAGATAGGCAGCCTCACCTGAGAGCGCCACTCCGAATCGGGATTGAAGGTTGAATGGCCATGAAGCTTTCGACTCGCGGCGTGGTGAGGCTTGCCTACTCTGCCTTGTTCGGCTGGGTTGTTTGCGGAGCTCGATCCCCGGTCTGGTCCAAGGCCTCCTGCGCCAGCTTCCGTGCTGACTCGATCGTGTCTGTGATCGTGGCAAGTGTGTCGTTCTGGCACCAGTAGCCTTCTCCGATGTATTCGTAATCAGAGGTGCACCAGTAATCGCGGTGAATACGGAGAAGTCCTTCGCGATCCTTTGTGATTATTGCCCTGTATCGTCTAGATGGCGAGAAGAGTATCTCCAGAACCTCTTCCGAGACATAAATCGGCTGAGAATCAGTATCGGGCTCGGGGAGGTCTTGTTTCATTTTCTGAGCCGAACGTCTGAGAAATGGCGATCCCGGCCCTCATGGCGGCACTCCGATTCTCGTTACCGGATTGAATCACCAAAGCGCGAACGCAACAAGGCCGCTGTAAGGAGTCGCCATCTTCGGCTTGTTGTGCCTTGTTCGATTACCGGGTCAGCTGACCCAAAGCATCCGATCTCGATCCGGACGCATTCTGAACTGCTCGAAGTCATCAAAGGTCACCTTGTAGCCCCGCCCGTATCGCGGCCCCAGGGTGTAGTGGTAAACGCTCCGCTGATTCTGCACATCAAGCACGAACTGGATGAGCCCAATTCTCCAGTACATTCCGTTCGGCTTCTCATCGCGCCAAGTAATCTCGAACGGGGCAGCCTCCTCGACCTCGCTACCGGAGAACTGCCAGAATCCGCTGTATGGCTCCTTACACTTTGCGCGCTTCCAGTCGGCGTCGGTTGCCTGCATGATCCAGAGTTCCTTCGGTGGGATTCCGTACTTCTTCGTCTCGCCGCTAGACTCGTATCGGACCTCCGCAGCACGGCACTCCTTCCATACCGCATCGATCAAGGGAACTACGCAGTCTGGAAGGTTCATTTCTGGCACAACGTCTGAGAAATGGCGGCACCGTCCCTTACGACGCCGCTCCGCTTCTCGTTACCGGATTCTAATCACCAAAACGAAAATTCAACAAGGGCGCTGTAAGGTGTCGCCATATTCGCCTTGTTGGCCTTGGTTCGATTATTCCGAGTCGGACTGACGGAGTTCAGGCTGTCGGATGCGCACATTCGCCTTCTCCAGCAGGCGCTCGTAGACCTTCTCCTTTTCCTCTACCTCTTTTGCCTGGAAGTCCTTGAGCCACGCCTCTCGCTCCACCTTCTTCAATCGTCGAGCATAGTCTTCGATAAGCGCCTCGTGGATTGCTTCCCACAGCTTCTCGCGCACGATCTCTCGAGCGCCCGCCACGACCTCTGGGTCATTCCGCCGATTGTCATTCTCAGCAAGGAACGCTCGAACATCCCTCTCAACCCGCTGTGAAAGTTTCTTTGCGGTAATCGGCCTTCCGTTGACGGTGGCTACGATTCGATTCACCGCAATAGGGCCGTCTGCCTCTGAGCTGATCGTCAAGGTAGCAAGTGCAATAAGAATCAGTAGGGTCTTCATTTCTGGCCAACGTTTAGGATCACGCGCGGCGGCTTGCAGACACTTTCTCCATCAAGGCTGGTTCGCCGTCGCGTGCATCCGACTTGTTGGACACTCTAGTTCGCGCCTGTCGGGGGAGGAAGGGAAAAGCTCGCCAGCCCCCGTGCCAGAAGGCCTGCGGCAGATCGGAAACCCTCGACGCAAGCCCGGCGCGTCAGATAGCACGCGTCGTAGCGCCATTCCTCCCGTCCGCACCGCTTGCAGACCGGCCGGGACACCGGGAGGCTCCTCTCTGCGGCGCAACTCCCCGGTGCTCCGGGCAGCCGGGTGAAGCGTTCGCTGCGCCCGGCCAGCAGTCCGAAGTAGCGGATCCGCCGCAGGCCCTTGGGCACCAGATGGCGGGTGAAGCGGCGGATGAACTCCGCCCCTCCGAGCGTGATCTCCCGGTTCCGCCCGCCCTCGCGGTAGTCCTTCCACTCGAAGCTCACCGTCTCCCGCCCTTCGTCGACGTGCCGGATGCGGTGGTTGCTTATCGCGATGCGGCTGGTGTAGCGGGCCAGGTAGCGCACCACCGCCCGGGTGTTTCCCAGCGTCGGCCGGCTGAACACGTTCCAGCCCTTCGTCGCGAGCTTGAGCCGCCAGTCCCGGCGCTCTTCCAGTGCGGCGAGTCCGGCGGGCCAGCTCACCTCACGCGACGCGTCGAGCGCTTCGATCCGGCGCAGCATCACCGCCCGGAACACCTTCGAAAGCGCCCGCACCGGAAACAGGTAGTTGCGCCGTGCCGAGGTCCAGCACCCGTCGTAGCGGACCCCTCCGGCGCTGACCAGCAGGTGGATGTGGGGATGCCAGTTCAGCGCACGGCCCCAGGTGTGCAGCACCCCGAAGAAGCCGCCCTCCATCTTCCACTCGTTGCGCTGGAAGATCCGCAGCGTCTCGGCGACCGCCCCGAAGAGCTGGTCGGCGGCGGTCCGGTAATTCAGCGCGAAGAACTCGTGGAACTCCGCCGGCACGGTGAACACGACGTGGAAGTGCGGGCAGTCCGGCAGACGCCCGCAGACCTGTTCAGACCATTTCGCCTGGCGCGGACCAAGACACTGCGGGCAGTGGCGGTCGCCACAGGAACTCGCGTACCACTCGTCATGATGGCAGCTCCGGCATTCGGCGCGGTTGTATCCCAGTTCGCCGTGGCGGCAGTGCGCCATGAGGTTGAGCACCGAGTAATCCCGCTCCGTCAGGCCGCCGGGCCACAGATGCCGCCATTCACGCAGAATGTCGTTGACCGTCGCAAGCATGACTGTTCACATAAACAGTATGACTCGCCAATTCAAGTCCGACCTAATCCCATAACTCCGCCGGACTTTTCATATCGCTAGATATTTTAGTCCAACGTCAGAGTCTAGGCAACCCGCTACGGGAGCCGCACTCCGATACACTGGAAAGGGTTCAAATCACGATGAAAATTCGACTCGGAGCGGGTAGCGGGGTTGCCTACGACGGCTTGTTCGCTTCGTTGTATTCTGGTTCGAGCGCGGGGACGCAGGGGGACATTTGCGCGTCTGTTGATTCGGTCACCTGTCCGAGGGCCATCGTCCACTCGCGCATCGAATTCTCGAAGCCACGGGCATCCTCGTCGTCGCGGACGTGAAGCTTGCCATACGAATGGGGCGCAATCTTCGAGAGGCGTTTGAAGAACTCGATTATCGCTTCGTCTCGGTGATTGTGGTCGCCGCAGAAGATCAGGTGGGCGGTCCCATTCAATCGATTCAGGCGGAAGTCACGGTTGGCCCCTTCGACCCTACGGATGGCGTCACGAACTGCCGCCATGATCCCCCGCTCCCGGTCCTCCATCAGGTCACCGGCAGGATCATCCGAATCATCGGCGTGAATTGTCGCCCAACCGTGGAACTCGAACATGGTTTTCTAGCGAACGTCCGAGGTGTGGCAGCGGCTACTGGGAGCGCCACCTCGAAACAGGGTTGAGTGTTGTAATAAAGAGGGTCATGTCGACTCAGAGCGAGTAGCCGCTTGTCCACCACCGCCTTGTTCTGCCTTGGTGATTCGAGGTGGCACGCCATCCCAGAATATCGGAACGTCATCCTCTCGTTCGAGAAAAATCATCGAGTCAGCAGGCGCATCCTCCACGCCAACATTCCGAGGAAGCGTGAACGCGAGAGACTCTCGCCCTCCCGCGTGCCGGATGAAATCGAAGTCCTTGATGAAAGTCGTAGTGGACGACTGATCCGGCCGCAATATCCTGATGACCTCTCGGCGGTGAACAGGTTCCGATCTCGGAATGCGCCACTCATACATCGATTCTAGGGCGATCACGGTGCCACGCCCTTCGATGGAGAAGGAATCAATGATCTTGCAGAGCAATTTGGGCATCGTCTCGGTGATTCTATTCTAATCTGCAGTCATCCACCACTTGATTCCGAAACCGACTGCCGCGAAGAAGAAACTCCAGCCGACAATCATACCGATCAATAAGACATCCTGCGTTCCGCCCATACCCTGGGTCTTCGTGCGGTGCTTATCTACAGCTCCACGCAGAAGCTCAGTCCCAACGATCGCGAAAACCACCCCACCAGCGGAGATTAGTGTAGCGGTTTTCCACATGGTTTTCTTGGCAGAACGTCAAAGGCCATGCACCCCTGACCGAGGGCGCGCTTTCGACTGTGGTTTAAGGGTTATGCTACCGGTGGTCATCGAACTCAGAACGGGTCAGGGGTTGTCATGCGCCGGCTTGTTGGGCTTCTTGTTCTTGTGTTTTGGGTCTCTCGGATTCTAAGTGGCAAACAGCTCTTACCCTGTCGGCAACCCTCTCAGGATGGCAAGCAATGGGATAAACGCATGCAAGAACATCACAGCGGAAAAGCTCATTCTGTAGTGCGAATTCTTCGATTCGATCAATAAAACGGGAGCCATGCGCTCTTAACAGGTCTTCTAGTGGCCCGGCACCAAGGATACCCAGTATCCATTTTGGTGGTTTGCGCTCCACAATCAAACATATGATCGGCCAAGCCCGTTCTGGGTCCTGCCACACCAAACCCAACAATTCGTCATTCGCCCACGAAGATGGTTCGTCGCCTGTCATCCCATTTGCGATGAGGTAGGCTTCAACAAGCTCAGCTTCGGTGTAATCACGCGGGGACATAATGGGATGCAGTATTGCGAAGTCTTTTTTTGCCCAACAGTGTATTGTATCGACTCGTGGTTTCCCGGGGAAATCACGAATCTTGTCTTCCTGAAGGGTGCCAAGGGCGGGAGGCTTCGTCAAGGGAGCGGTCTGGCAGCGGTTCTAGACTCGCCGGGTGCTGACTTCCAGCGACTTGTGGGGCATCGGAGGTCCGGCACGGGGGCGGGTTTCTGGTTGATGGCCCGCGTCGGCTTTCAGATGAAACTACGGATCGTGGTTTCCAGGGGGATATCCCGTACGATGATAAGAAAGTTCGCCCGTCCGTGGAACATCGCGGAACGTTTCGGGTCGGATCGTGCCCGTGGGCCGATTGCTTGCAGTGACGGGGGTTCGAGGCCGAGTCATCAGGGTTCGTTGATGTTCGTGGAAAATTTGATGGCCGGAGTTCCTTACAACAAAATGCTTTCAGGTGTTCAGAAGGACACTTTTAGATGCTGTGGTTATGAACACATTATCCGGTTTGTCTGACGATGGTTTCTGGCGTGGCTTCATGAGGGTTCTTTCCGAGGAGGGAATTCCCGAAGTCCAGCGGCCGTATTTCGTGCGATGGGTCGAGCGGATGTTCCACGAGGCGGGTCCGGGAGGGCCGGACCGGGAGAAGGTGGAGGAGTTCGTGCATCGGCTCATAGGGGATGAGAGGGTTTCGGGCTGGCAGGTGAGACAGGCGATCGAGGCGTGCCGGCTTGCCCTGTGTCGTGCGGGGCGTGCGCGGTGGGGGGAATGGGCGCGGCGGATCGACTGGGCGGGGTGGAGTGAACGGGTGCGGACGCTGGAGCGGGAGCATCCGACGCGGATGCGTTCGGAGATCCGGTGCGAGGAGTGGCGGGTGATGGAGGAGGCGTGGCGCAAGCCCCACCCCGGGGAGGAGCGGGGCGTGGCGTGGACGGCGAGGCTGGTGCGGGACCGGGCGCGGGCGCTGGAGTATGCGTTGCGGACGGAGTCGGGATACGTGTCGTGGGCGACGCGCTACGTGCGCTTCGCCTACCGGGTGCTGGGCGGGCCGGAGGCGGTGAGGAAGCCGGAATCCGTGGGGCGCTACCTGCATTTCCTGGCGGTGGTGAGGGATGTGTCGCCGGGAACCCAGAAGCAGGCGCTCAATGCCCTGTCGTTTCTTTTCAAGAGAGGTTTCGGCAAGGAGACGGTGGATTTCGGGGAGTTCGGCCGGGCGCGGGAGCGGCGGCACCTGCCGGTGGTGCTGTCGAAGCCGGAGGTGGAGCGGGTCCTGAAGGAACTTCCCGATCCGTGGAGGCTGGCGGCGGAGTTGATGTACGGGAGCGGGCTGCGGATCTCGGAGTGCATGCGGCTGCGGATCAAGGACCTTGATTTCGACCGGCAGCAGATCGTGCTGCGGGAGACCAAGGGAGGGAAGGAGCGGGTCGTGCCCTTGCCGCGGGCACTTGAGGAACGGCTGCGCCAAGCGGTGGAGGAAGCGGGGCGGGTCCATGCCGGGGATGCGGCGCGGGGCGAGGGACGGGTGACTTTGCCACGTGCCCTGGAGCGGAAGTATCGCGGGGCGGCGACGAGCTTTCCGTGGTTCTGGGTGTTTCCCGCGGCGAAGCTGGTGCGCGACGAGAGGGGCGAGTGGCGTCGGCATCACCTGCACGAGGGTTCGATGCAGAAGGTGTTCAAGGAGGCGGTCGGGCGTGCGGGGATCACCAAGCGGGCGACCTGTCACTCGATGCGGCACAGTTTCGCCACGCATCTGCTGGAGCGAGGAACCGACATTCGCTCGGTGCAGGAGCTGCTGGGGCATTCGGACGTGAGCACGACGATGATCTACCTGCACGTGACGGGCAACGGAGGGATGGGTGTGCGCAGTCCGCTGGATTGAGGCAAGCCGGCGGAGGTGCCTGGGGAGGGCGGCGGCGGCGGGAAAGGTGCCGGTTTGGAGATCGGGGCCTCCCATTCGGGTCAGTAGTACCAGAGCTTGGCACGGGATTAAGCCGGTTTTCGGGTAAAAGAGTGACGGAAAGCCGGTCGAATTACGGTAGTTGTAGTTGGGACTTTCAAGTATGACTTGCCACGCAAGGGAAGATGCAGGCCGGCTGAGAGATCTTGAATACAAGATAACGCTTCATAGTGTCGCCGGAAATGTGTGGGTGATAGGCAGCCCGGGAGAGGTGATCAAAGGGCTCGTCGAGGAGGGGTGGGGAAGCACGCCGAATCGAAATGGGGCGTTGGAGGGGAGATTGGAGTGCGGGCGATTCACCGGGTTCCGGCGTTCACTGGCGAGGACCAATGAAATTCTCGACCTCCCAAAGCATCTCGGTTAAAAACTCGGCCAGCCGATTTCGGCAGTTCCATTCGACACCAGGCAGCATGAGCAAAGACAAAGGCATCTTCGAACCGCAGGAAGGATTCACCGATCCACCCAAGAGTCCCTTCGCCGTGGATGAGGGCGACGACAGTCCCTTCGCGTCGCCGTCGCCCGAGAGCAAGTCGCCCTTCTCCGAGGTGGCGGAGGAAACTCCGAAGCGCCTGGAGCCCGAGGCATCCCAGCCTTTCGCCTCCGGCAGCGAAAAATCCCCCTTCGGCTACGAGCCACCGGCAGCCTCCGAGGCGGCGTCTCCCTTCAGTGAGGCTCCCAAGCCTGCCGAAGCCGAGTCCAGTTCTCCCTTTGCGACGGCATCCGAGCCGCAGTCGTCGCCCTTCGGCGTGGATCCCACGCCGGCACCGGAGCCCGCGAGCGCAGCTCCCGAACCGGCACCGCAACCGGCTCCCTCGCCGGCGGCTACCGATTCGATGGAATCGGATTCCAGCTCGATCAAGCAGCTCGAGCTTCGTGCGATCTTCGGCGTCGACCGCGAACTTTCGGCGTCCGAAATCCTGCAACGGGCCGGTGCCCTTCCGGGGATCCGGAATCTCGCCCGCGTCTCGGCCTCCGAAGTCGGTGCCGTCGATGCGATCAAGCGCCTGATCGGTGGTCTCGGGTTCGGGGACGGTCAGGTGAAGCTCTACTGTGGCAGCGCGCCGATCGAATTCGTGCGTGAGGGATCGGTCCTGCTGGCGGTGCAAACCGACGGAGGCTTCGCCCCGGGTGTCAGGGAGACCCTGATGATCGCCGCTCGCGAGCTCGGCAAGATGTAAGTGGATTCCGGCCGGGGATGAAGACTTCTCCGGAGTTTCGCGGGACCAGACTGGTCGTCGTCGGTGCCACGGGATCCGGGACCGTGGACCTGCTCCAGGCGGTTGCGACGCGCTTTGGAAGCGACGCTCCGGAGCGCCTGGTCGCGGGGTGCTGGGAAGTGCTTCGAGCCGATGTGACGGTGGCATCGACGCCTGTCGAGCTGGTCTGTCTGGCGAATCCCGGACCCTTCGCGGGGGTGCGGGATCTGATGCTCGGTTCCGCCGACGGGGTCGTCTTCATGTTCGATGTCTCACCCGGTCGCATCGTCGAGTCGCGTCGGGTTTTTGATCGTCACCGGCCGAAGCTCGAGGACGAGGAGCGGCCTTTCGCCCTGCAGTATCATCGCATCGAGCGTGAACCGCGCTTCGATGCCGAGCGCATGGACGCCTGGCTCGGGCTCGACGGCAGGGGGCTGGTCCGGTTTTCGACGACATCGGATGCGCCCGAACAGCCGTTCGAGAGAATTGTTTCGGGCCTGATCCCGGGAGCTTCCCAGGAATGACCGACCACTGGCGGATCCGTGTGGATACGGGCGGAACCTTCACCGATGCGTGGGGGATCGGTCCGGACGGCGGGGAGCGCCGCTGCAAGGTGCTTTCGGATGGCCGGCTGCGGGTGGAGGTCGACGCGTCGGAGGACGGCTGGCTGGTCCTGAAGGGGGCGTCGGCGGAGTTGGCCGACGGCCTGCTGGTGGGTTGGAGGGAAGCAAGTGGTGCCGTGGTCGGGAAGCATGCGGACGGGCGGATCCGGCTGGCGGCCGGGCCCGGAGTGATCGAGTTGGACAGCGGTGAGGAGGCGCCGGTGGTGGCGGCCCGGTTGCTGACCGGAACCCCGCTCGGGGAGGCCCTGCCCGCGATGGATTTCCGGGTGGCGACGACCCGGGGAACCAATGCTCTCCTGGAGCACAAGGGGGCGCGGGTGGCCTTGTTCATCACCTCGGGATTCGAGGACATGCCCCGCATCCGCGATCAGCGGCGGGCGGACCTTTTTCATCTGGCAGGCACCGGCGGTGCGCCGCTGGCAGGGGAGATCTACGGCGTTCGTGGTAGGTTGTCGGCCGATGGATCGGTCGTCGAGCTGCCCGACGAGGAGGAGGTGAGGCGGGATGCGAGGAAAGCGCTTGCGGCCGGATGTGAGGTGGCGGCGGTCGCGCTGCTGCACGCGTGGCGGAATCCCGACCACGAAGCGAGCGTGGCAGGCTGGTTGCGTGAGGAGGGCTTCGCCGACGTGACCCTGTCCTCGGAGGTGTCGCCCTTGATCCGCCTTCTGCCGCGGATGGAAACGGCGCTGGCGGACGCCTTTCTCGGACCGGTGATGGGCCGGTTTGTGGAACGGGTCAGGGCGCCGCTGGGCGACGAGCCGGTGTGGATGATGACCAGTGCCGGGGGGCTGGTTCCGGCCGCTCGGTATCAACCCAAGGACTCCCTGCTATCCGGTCCGGCGGGAGGCCTGATCGGCGCGGCCGAGTTGGCCCGGGCGGCGGGATTTTCGAGGGTGCTGACCTTTGACATGGGGGGCACCAGCACCGATGTGGCGCGGGTCGACGGACCCTTCAACTACCGGGAGGAGCAACAGATCGGGCCGGCGAGGGTCGTGGCACCGGCGCTGGAGATCGAAACCGTGGCGGCGGGTGGAGGGTCGATCTGTGCCTGGCGCAACGGACGGCTCGAGGTCGGACCGGAGAGTGCCGGGGCGAATCCGGGACCGGCCTGCTATGGCCGGGGCGGTCCGCTCACGCTGACCGACGTGAATTTGCTGCTGGGGCTGATGGAGGCCGGGAAGGCGGGCCTTCCCCTCGACGCCGCTGCTTCGCGTTGCCGGTTGGAGGAATTGATGACCGCCATGCGCGACGACGGGGAAGACCCCGGGGAGGAGGCCCGGCTGCTGGCCGGCCTGCGGGACATCGCGGTCGAAAGGATGGCCGAGGCGATTCGCTCGGTGAGCATCCGGCAGGGCGTCGAGGTCGCGGATCACGCCCTCTTCGCCTTCGGTGGAGCGGGTCCCCAGCATGCCTGCGCGGTGGCTGAGCGGCTGGGGGTTTCGACGGTTCTCGTTCCGGCCGATGCCGGCTTGCTCAGCGCGTGGGGGCTGGAGCGCGCCCGGCGCCAGGAACAGCGGGTGCGGCAGGTCCTGGCAGGGTTGGAGGGGTATCCGGTCGAGACGGTGTGGCGGGAAATGTCGCAGGAGGCGGCGGGAGCGCTCGGCGTCCGGGAGCCCGGCTTTCGCTTCATTGCCTCGCTCCGCTTGCAGGGACAGGAGGCCACCCTCGAACTGGAATCGGAAGACGGACGCTCCGCGGGGCTGCGGGAAAGGTTTTCGGAACGCTATCGCGGGATCTTCGGCTACGATCCGCCGGCAGCGGTCGCCATCGAGCTGGTGCGCTTGCGGGTGGTGGCGGAGGAGCCGGCCCTCGGGGAGGAGCACGAGTGTTTTGGTGAACCGGTCGGCGTCGGTCCGCTGCTGTGGCAGGATCCCTTTTCCACCTGTGTCGTGCCGCAGGGATGGCAGGCGCGGCGGGGTGACTGCGGGACGGTCCGGCTCGAGTGGATCGAGCCGTCCGGCGCGTCGGGGGCGCCGGTTGGTTCCGCGATTGCCGCGGGGCTGTTCCGGAGCCGCTTCGAGGGGATTCTCGATTCCATGGGGGAGGCCCTCAAGCGGTCGGCGCTTTCGACCAACATCCGCGAGCGCCTGGATTTCTCGTGTGCCCTGCTCGATGCCAAGGGCCGCCTGGTCGCCAGCGCGCCTCACGTGCCGGTGCATCTCGGCGCGCTGGGCGTCTGTGTCAGGGAGTGCCGCCGGCGCATGGAGATGCGGCCGGGAGAGGTGGTCATCACCAATCATCCGGGCTTCGGCGGCTCGCACCTGCCGGACGTGACGCTGATCGCTCCGGTGCACGATTCGGGGGGCGAGCTGGTCGGCTTCATCGCCAACCGCGCCCATCACGCCGAGATCGGGGGGATGGCCCCCGGGTCGATGCCGGCGGGTGCGACCTGCCTCGAGCAGGAAGGAGTGGTCATCGAGCCGATGAGCCTGGTTGATGCCGGCCGGTTCCGGAGAAAGCGGCTGGCGGGCTTGCTACGGGATGCGTCGTACCCCTCGCGGCGCCCCGCGGACAACCTCGCCGACGTCGAGGCCCAGTTGGCGGCCTGCCGTTTCGGGTGCGAGGCGTTGGTCGGCCTGGTCGAGGCCCACGGGGCCGGTGTGGTGCGCGATGAAATTTCGGGAATCATCGATCGCAGTGCCGCCTTGATGGAGGCGAAGCTGGCGAGCCGGGAATTTTCCTCGTCGGTGGGCACGACGCTGGACGACGGGTCGCCGCTGGCCGTCCGGATCGAGGTCCGGGGCGGCGCGATGACGGTGGATTTCTCGGGGTCCGGACCGGTTCATGCCGGCAATCTCAATGCCACCCCGGCCATCGTGCGCAGCGTGTTGCTTTACGTGCTGCGGCTGTGGCTGGACGAGGACCTGCCCTTGAACGAGGGGCTTCTCGAGGCCGTGCGGCTCGAGTTGCCCGGGGGGATGCTGAACCCCGTCTTCGATCCCGATCCGTCGAAGGCGCCGGCGGTGGTCGGCGGCAATGTCGAGCTCAGCCAGCGCCTCGCCGACCTGCTGTGCGAGGCCTTCGGCCTGTGTGCCAACGGTTCGGGAACCATGAACAACTTCCTCTTCGGCGACGAGTCCTTCGGCTACTACGAAACCCTGGGCGGTGGATCCGGGGCGGGTCCCGGATTTCACGGGGTCTCGGGGCTCCAGGTCCACATGACCAATACCGCCCTGACCGATCCCGAGGTGATCGAGCACCGCCATCCCGTGCAGGTGCTGAGGCATGCCTTGCGCCGGGGATCCGGTGGCGGCGGCGAGTGGCGGGGAGGGGAGGGCATCGTGCGCGAGGTGCGGTTTCTCGTGCCGCTCACCGTTTCGTTCCTCACCCAGCGCCGCAACGAGGGGCCGCGTGGGCTGGCCGGGGGCGCGGACGGATCCAGGGGCGGGCAGTGGCGGATCGACGACCAAGGGAACGAGGAAGCGCTTCCCGGCATCTGCACCGTCGAGGTGGCGGCCGGCGAGTCGATCCGGATCGAAACGCCGGGAGGCGGAGGATGGGGACGGGCGGCGTCACCGGGCTGAGGCGGGTCGCGGCACCAGCAGCCCGGCCATCAGAAGCCCTGTCGTGAATCCGCCGACATGGGCGCCGAAGGCGATCAGCTCGGTCGATCCGCCGAAGATGGCGAAATAATCCATCGCGATGTAGATGCCGCCGAAGAAGGCAAGGTGGCTCGGGGGAATGGGTCGGGCCAGCGGCCAGACGTGGGGATCGGGCAGTCGGAAGCGCGTGGCCAGGCCGAGGTAGGCCCCCATGAAACCCGAGACGGCACCCGAGGCCCCGAGCATTGGGATCGGGTTGTCGGGTTGCAGCGCGACGTGGGTGATGGATCCGCCGATGGCGGCGAGCACGAAAAAAACGAGCATCCAGCGCCATCCCAGCAACTCGGAGACCAGCGCGGCGAAGCCCCACAGGAACAGCAGGTTGCTCGCCAGATGTCCGATGTCGGAGTGGAGAAGCGCACAACTCAGCAGCGTGAAAAGGCTCCACGCCTCGGTCGCTCCCGCCGTTCCGGCAAGCAGGTGATTCCAGGCCGCCGTGACCTCCGCCGGCACGCACATGAAGGGCTCGTAGCCGCTGCGACCGACCGCGAGCTGCAGGATGAAGAGCAGGATGAGCAGCGTGATCAGTCCGAGCAGCACGCCCTGCTCGTGCAGCACGCGTTTCCAGCCGATGACGGGGCGACTCACGAGGGCAGCTTCCCCGCGGCGGTGCAGGGCGGGCAAGCGGAAAGCGGGAAGCGGGAAGCGGGAAGCGGAAAGCGGGAAGCGGGAAGCGGGAAGCGGGAAGCGGGAAGCGGGGTGTCCGCCATCGACGGGTGTCGCGCGTCCCGGAAATCAACCGCGGCTGGCGGCCGGCATTTCGCTTTCGCCGAGGATGGAGCGGGGTCTTGGAAGATGCCGCTTGCGGAGCCCGAACTGCCGCACGGCGTGTCGCTTGAGGTGCGCGGCCGCCTCGTCGACATCGTCGGTGAAGAAAATCAGGTCGGGATCCTCCGGGCTGATGGTGCCCGCTTCGGCCATCCGGTAAACGAAGTCCATCAAGGGCTGCCAGTAGTCCTTGCCCATCAGGACGATGGGGAAGTTCCGGATCTTGCCGGTCTGGATCAGGGTGATGGTCTCGAACATCTCGTCCAGCGTGCCGGCGCCTCCGGGCATCACCACGAAGGCATACGAGTACTTCACCAGGATCACCTTGCGGGTGAAGAAGTAGTGCATGTCCACCGAGCGGTCGACGTAGGGGTTGAGGTGCTGCTCGAAGGGAAGCTCGATATTGACCCCGATCGATTTGCCCCCGGCCTCGCGCGCCCCGCGGTTTCCCGCTTCCATGATGCCGGGGCCGCCGCCGGTGATCACAGTGAAGCCGAGCTTGGCGACCTCCGAGCCCATGGCGCGCGCCAGTTCGTAGTAGGTCGTGCCCTCCTTGGTCCGGGCGGAACCGAAAATCGTGACGGCGGGTCCGGCGAAGTGGAGGGCCCGGAAGGCCCTGACGAAATCCCACGACACGCGCGCCAGCGTGGCCAGTTCGCGCACCCGGGATTTCGGACCGCTGAGCATCGAGCGCTCGGCATGCTCGAGTTCGAAGGCAAGCTCCTCGCGGATCGCCGCCTCGTTGATGTCGTGTTCCTCGGTCGGCTGGGGATGGGTGGGACAGTCGGGTGGCGTCATGGGCTGGCCCTTCCTAACACGCTGGGCGGGGAATGCCAGCCATTGGGGACCGGGAGCTTGCGTCTCCCCGCCGTTGTCCCACCCCCGGGGTGAGGGTGGGGCATGTCCGATTTTGCTTCCGGCTGCCCGGTTCAGAGGAAACGTTCCGCCGCCGTCCCGTCATGATCCGGCACCCGAAATGGCTGATGTGCCCGCCCGCGGCCCGGAGAGCCCGGCACGAGCCGGCCCGGCTCGGCCTCGGAAACGCCAACCTGTGGGCCGACATGCGCGAGGTGCTGCTGGATCCGGAACCGGATTCCAAGGAGCTGGAAGTGATCCGCCGCTGGCTGCGGGAGGAGGTCGAGCGGGAACTGCTGGAGCGCCTGCGCCGCGGCAACGCCTCCGGTCTGGTCCGCTGGGCCTGCCGGCTGTCGCCCCGCCTGATCTGGAAGCTGCCCTTCAGCCGGGCCCAGCCGTCACCTCGGCATCACCGCCGCATCGTTGCCGTGCTGCTGCCGCACAAGCTTCGCCAGGTCGAGCAGCAGTTGGCGGTGTACGCGTTCCGCGAGGGCCTGACGTGACCCTTTGCTCAGTCCGGCATGCACTGGGCCACGCAATCCACTTCATCCACCGTGCCGGCCCGTCGGCGCCGGGTCTCACCCCGCCTGGATTTTTGCCGCCTCGGCCCGGACCTGATCGCGCAGTGACTTCGGCTCCCTCACCTTGGCCTGGCTGCCCCAGCTCAGGGTCCAGCGGACCAACTCCTCCAGCCGACCGACCTCGAAGCGCACCTCCACCCGGCTGCCGGTGGCATTCAACGGGGTGACCTGCTGGCTCGGGTGCCAGCGGCGTTCCTCGACCAGCCGGGCCGCGTAGCCGCTGAGTTCGATGCGGACTTCCTGCTTGAAGTCGGGACGCTCGGGATCGGTCCAGATGCCGAAGGAGGTGCCGAGGTAGGCCGGGCCGTCGAAGTCGTCGGGCACCTCGAAGCGACCCTTGAGCACCTTGGCACCATTGATCCGGGGGAACGCGAAGGTCCGCAGGGCCCGGCGCTCCAGGTCTTGGCCGATCAGATACCAGCAGTGGTCGACCTCGCCGAGGTGGTAGGGCTGGATGCGGCGGATTTCGGTCTGGCCGGAGCCGAGCTTGCGGTATCGGAACTCGACCTCGCGGCGCTGCATCACCGCCTCGGCCAGCTTGCCGAAGAGCTTGAGGTCGGTCTTGGTGACGCCGCCGGGCTTGCGGGAAAACGCCTGGTCGAGATCGGCCCAGGCGAACTTCACTTTGCCCTGCATCGAGCGGGTGAGCTTGGCGAAGACCTCGCGCATGGTGGTTTCCAGCTGGGTGCCGCGGACCGACTCGATCGCCTGCCGGGCGAGGAACAACCCTGCCAGCTCCTCGGCACCCACTTCGAAGACCGGGAAAGTGCTGACATCCTCGGTGTAGCGGTAGCCGTGGGACGGGCCGTGGTATTCGAGGGGAAGCCCGAGGCGGTCGCGCATGAAGGTGATGTCGCGCTGGATGGTTTTCTGGGTGACCTCCAGCTCCGTGGCCAGCGTCGAGCAGTTGGGCAGCCGATCCTCCATCACGGCCTCATGGATGTGGTAGATCCGCTCCATCGGTCCACGGGTCATCCCGGCGCGGTCCCCTTCCAACATTCGAGGCATGCCGGAGTCTTCCACGGGGCGGGGGAGCATGGCAAGCCTGCTCACCCTGCGATTGTCCCACCCCATCGGTTGGACTGGGTGCATGCACTCACTCCGCCATCCCGGCCGTCGCGCCTTCCTCGGTTTTATCGGAGCCCTGCTGGGAGCTCCCGGTGCGGTCCGTGCCTTCCGCGCGTTCTTCGACCGTCAAGGACCGCCCGAGGATCTCGATTGGCGGGTGCTCGACCTCTGAGCTTCTCCAAGCCAACGGACCGGGGATGTCCCACCCCGCCCCGTAGTCTCGTTTTTGCCACGCCATCCGAGGGTCCCTGACTCCGGGTCGGCTTGGTCAACGCAACCCCCCAACACAGCCCCAACCAAACCACCATGAATCCCAACCTCACCGAAATCGCCTACGTCCTCGACCGCTCCGGCTCGATGCAGCCGCTGACCGAGGCCGCCATCACCGGCTTCAACGACTTTCTCCAGCAGCAACTCGACGAGCCCGGCGATGCCAACCTGTCGCTGATGCTCTTCGACAACGAGTTCCTCACGCCCCACATCCGCACGCCCTTGCAGGACGTCCGCGGGCTGGATGCGGGCAGCTACGTCCCCCGGGGCTGCACCGCCCTGTTGGACGCGATCGGCCTGACCATCGACGAGCTGGGCAAGCGCCTTGCCGCCGAGCCGGAGGAGCGGCGGCCGGGCAAGGTGATCGTCGCTATCTATACCGACGGTTACGAGAACGCCTCGACCTGCTACACGCTGGAGAAGATCAACCAGATGATCACCCACCAGCGGAAGCACTACGACTGGGATTTCATGTTCCTGGCCGCCAACCAGGATGCCATCGCCACCGCCGCGCAGATGGGCATCGCCCGCGACATGGCCTCGGTCTCCGATCACTCGGCGAAGGGCATGCACAGCGCGCACCACGCCTTTTCCCGCAAGATGAAGTCGATCCGGCAGGAGATGCGCACCGGCGAGAAGGACGCCGACTACGACAAGCCGATGGAGGAGGTCGTGAAGGAAGAAGAGGGGCGTGATTGATTTTCCCCCAGAGAACGCTGGTCGGGCTGCTCAAGGCTGCCAGCACCGGCGCCGTCCTTCCCGAAGGGCGGCGCCGGGTTTCCTCCGGGGAACCCGCAAGGCGAGCCTGCTGGAAGCTCTCCCGGCACGACCGGAGGCAGGGGCGGGATTTCGGGGATGATCACCGGCCTTTTGAAGTGCAGGGCCTGCGGAAATCACTCGGACTGAATGGTACACGGGGACGGGATCGAACCGCCGACCGACCGGGTGTAAACCGGTTGCTCTACCGCTGAGCTACCCGTGCGCGCGGGCAGAGGGGAGCGCGGGGAGAGGTGGGAATCAAGCGATTTGTATGATCCGCCGGGCGCAGCTCGTCCGTGCATGCTGCGTCGCCGGTCAAGCGGCACAGGCGCCGGATTATTTCTTGTCACAAATTGGCGGGCTGGACTCAATGGGAGGTATGCAAGTTTCCGAACCACGCCCGCTGCGCCTGTTGGCCCTGTTGTTTCCCGTCCTGTGTCTGATCGCCGATCCGGCGGAGGGCGCCGAGCGTTCGCTGAACCAGGCGAAGGCCGAAAAGAAGGAGGTGCGCTACTCGATGATGGGTCCCCGGGACACGCTGCTTTTTTACACCTTCGCGGAACAAGGCGCGGTCCTCAGGCTGCGGATCGCGAATCAGGACGCCTCGTTCCCGGTCACCGGAACGGTCTTTCTCTTCGATGACAAGGTGACGAAGGAGGGACTCGCCAAATGGCTGAACAACCAGCACTCGGACGGGATCTTCGTCGACCCGGCCGAGCCGAAGGAGACCATCGAACTGCCCGAAGGCGCGTGCTCCGTGGTCGAGAAGAAGCTCCTCGGCGAGAAGGAGAACGAAGGCCCCGGGGGTGGAAGCTTTGCCGACTACGAGTTGAAGATCGCGGTCAAGGACCACAAGGTGGGGGAAAAGTTCGAGTTGAAGGGTTTCGAGGACAAGGCCGGGGTGTTTCTCAAGGTGACCAAGAGTTGAGCGATCAAAGCCTCTCCGGAGAGCTTGCCCATTGGTCTCGGATCCGCTCGACTGTCGGAATGAGATTGCCACTTTTCCTGCCGGCCCTCCTCGTTTCGTCCGCATTTGCCGCCGAAACCTATCTGCTCAAGGAGCCGGATGAGGCGCTCGGACTCAGCGTCGAGACCTTGTCGGTCGCAAAGAATTCGACGACAACGACCCGCACGGAGGGTGGCGTCAGGACCAGTCACAAGGCGGATGTCGTCCGCTGGCGGCAGTGGAACCGGACCTTTCGTGACGACGCGCTGGGTGGGAAGGTCCACTACCGGATGCTGCGCGATGAAGTCACGACGCGGCTCGATGGCGACGAGCGGACCCAGGCAGGTCCGCTGCACGGCAGGATCGCGATGGGCCAGCGCAATGGCGCCGGCAACTGGGTCTTCACGCTCGAGGAGGGAGCTGCGGTGGGAGATCAGGTGACCGAGCTGGAGTCGATCCAGGCGATCGAGAACCGCCGCTGGCTTCCGAACCGCAAGGTGGCGATCGGGGAAACCTGGGAGTTCACGCCGCAGTTCATCCGCAACACCCTGCGCCGGGACGTGAAGAATGCGGTGGCCGTCGGCCTGATGGAACTGGTGGCGGTCGACAAGATGCCCGACGGCGGCCGGCAGGCCCGGATCAAGGTGGTGGTTCGTGCCGGGGGCGAGGAAGTGAAGTCGGCGCGCGAGGTGGTGGGTGCCGAGGGCATGCTTTCCGGGGAGATGACCGTGGAGCTGGACCGACCGGGGGCGATGGTGCTGCGACTGGCCGGGACGGTTGTGAGCGAGGCCAAGGTCGGGACGACCGGTGCCGTCGCCCGGATCCCGGTGACGCTGCGCTTTGAATCCGAGCCGCTGCCATGACCTGCTTCCGGCCTTGCCGGTTGGCACGGGACTTGCCAGCGTTGCGGGAACATGGTTCGCCGGTCGTTCTCCCAGCTCGCTTTTTTTCTCGTGGTGGTTTTTCTGACCCTCTGTCCGGGGCCGGCCCTCGCGGCTGAGGAGGCGGCGATGTCGATGGACGAGAAACTCGACGCCTTTCTCGAGCCGGTCGCCTACTGGGCGGACAAGATCGTCTTCTTCTCGATTCCGGTGGGAGGGCACAGCGTTCCCATCGTTCTGCTGCTGCTTGCCGGTACCGGGGTTTTCCTGACGTTGTTCTTCAAGTTCATCAATTTCCGCGCCTTCCGGCTCGCCCTGAGGACGGTGCGGGGAAAGTACTCGTCGGAGGATGATCCGGGGCAGATCACCCACTTCCAGGCACTGGCGACGGCGCTATCGGCCACGGTGGGTCTCGGAAACATCGCGGGCGTGGCGGTGGCCATCGGCATCGGAGGCCCCGGCGCGGTGTTCTGGATGGTGGTCATGGGGCTGCTGGGCATGACCTCGAAGTTCGCGGAATGCACGCTGGGGGTGGCCTACCGTTTCATCGACTCCGAGGGCCGCGTCCACGGTGGGGCGATGCGCTATCTCGAAAACGGCATGCGGGAGCACGGTGTGGGCGGCCTCGGCAGGGTGCTGGCAATCGTCTTCGCCGTCGCCTGCGTGGGGGGCGCGCTCGGTGCCGGCAACATGTTTCAGATCAACCAGTCGGCGCAGCAGATCGGCGAGACTTTCGGGATCTTCAACGACGGCCAGAGTTGGATCCTCGGGGTGATCGTCGCGGCGATGGTCGGGGCGGTGATCATCGGGGGCATCGTCTGGATCGCCCGGGTGACGGCGGTGCTGGTGCCGTTCATGACGATCATCTACGTGCTCGCCTGCATCGTGGTGCTGGGCGGCTACGTGTCGGAGATCCCGGCCGCCCTCGGGACGATTTTCCGCGAGGCCTTTTCCTTCGAGGCGGGATTGGGAGGCTTCCTCGGAGGCCTGATCCAGGGGATCAAGCGCGGGGTGTTCTCGAACGAGGCCGGGCTTGGTTCGGCGGCGATCGCCCACGCCCCGGTCAAGACTCGGAGGCCCGCCAGCGAGGGGGTCGTCGCGCTGCTCGAGCCCTTCACCGATACGGTGATCATCTGCCTGATGACCGCCCTGGTGATCGTGACCACGGGCGTGTGGAAGGCGGATGCCAGCATCAACACCGCCACCGAACTCCGCGAGGGTCCGTCGGCGACGGCCCCGGTGGTCCGGCAGCTGGCCGAGCGCGACCTGATCCACATCGTCACCCCGGCGAAGGAGGGCGAGCCGTGGATGGAGATCGAGATGAAGGACCGCGATGCCGCCGGTCATGTGCTCGCCGAGGCGGTGACCGAGCGGACCGGCTGGTCGGGTGGCATCTGGCTCACCTCACGCTCGTTCGGATCGGTGATCCCGTGGTTTCCCTATGTGCTGACGGTTGCGGTGTTCCTGTTCGCCTTCTCGACGATGATCTCGTGGTCCTACTACGGAGAGCAGGCGATCTATTATCTGGTCGGCGGCAACCAGCACGTCATCACCGCCTACAAGCTCGTCTTCTGTGGATGCGTGGTCGTGGGGGCGGCGGCCTCGCTCAAGAACGTGCTGATGCTCTCCGACGCGCTGTATTTCGCCATGGTGGCGCCCAACCTGATCGGCCTCTATTTCCTGCTGCCGAGGATCCGCAGGGAACTCGACCGTTTCCTTGCCTTCAGTCGCAAGGTGGACGGCGGGGCGACGCTCAAGGAGGCTGACCAGAGCGAGGCGTGAGGTGCTTGAAATCCATGCGGTTCGGGGACGCGGCGGTTCCCCGGCGAAGCCCGGCGCTTGATCGGCGGAGAGCCTGAGGCATGCTCCGACCATGCCGCGCGAGTTTCACCTGACCAGCCGACCGAAGCCGGGTGCTTCGGGCATCGACTACCGTGCGGAGCTCAACGAGGAGCAGTTCGCGGCGGTGACCTCGGCGCCGGGACCGGCGCTGGTGATCGCCGGTGCGGGATCGGGGAAAACCCGCACGCTGACCTACCGCGTCGCCTACTTGCTCGACCAGGGCGTCGACCCCCGCCACATCCTGCTGCTGACCTTCACCAACAAGGCGGCGCGGGAGATGACCGACCGGGTGCGCGAGCTGGTGCCGCACGACCTTTCGCCGCTGTGGAGCGGCACCTTCCATTCGATCGGCAACCGCATCCTGCGCCGCCATGCCGAGGACCTCGGGCTGACCAAGGCCTTTTCCATCCTCGATCGCGACGACCAGAAGTCGCTGCTTGCCGGCGTGGTGGGGGGCATGGACATCGACACGACCGTGCGCCGGTTTCCCAAGGCGGACGTGCTGGCGACCATGTTCAGCCTGGTCGAGAACACCGGCGTCGATCTCGGGGAACTGATCGAGACGCGCTATCCGTATTTCGAGGACTGGGCGAAGGAGATCGGCGAAGTCCACAAGCGCTACACCAAGCGCAAGCTGGAGACCAACTCGGCGGACTTCGACGACCTGCTGGTGCTGACCCTGAAGCTCTTCAAGCAACAACCGGAAGTCCTGGCGCTCTACCGCAAGCGCTTCCGGCACGTGCTGGTGGACGAGTACCAGGACACCAATGCGGTGCAGTGCGAGTTGATCGACCTGCTGGCCTCCGACGGGGCCTCGGTGATGGCGGTCGGCGACGATGCACAGTCGATCTACTCGTGGCGCGGCGCCGACATGGAGAACATCCTGAGCTTCCCCAAGCGCTACGACGGCTGCCGGGTGTTCAAGATCGAGACCAACTACCGCAGCGTCCCGGAAATCCTCGACCTCTCGAACTCGGCGATCCGCGCCAACCGCTCGCGCTTCGACAAGGACCTGCGCTCGGCGCGGGCCGCGTTGGGGACCAAGCCGGCGCTGGTGCCGCTCGAGGATCCCTCCACCCAGGCCCGGTTCATCGCCCAGCGGTTGCTCCAGCTGCGCGACGACGAGGGCGTGCCGCTCGAGGAGATGGCGGTGATCTACCGCGCGCACTTCCAATCGCTGCAGGTTCAGATGGAGCTGACCAACCACGGCATCCCCTTCGCGATCACCAGCGGGCTGCGGTTCTTCGAGCAGGCGCACATCAAGGACGTCGCGGCCTTCATGCGCTTCGCCACCAACCGGCGCGACGAGACGAGCTTCAAACGCATCGTCCTGCTGCTGCCGGGGATCGGCGCGAAGGGCGCGGACAAGTTGTGGCGGGCGTGGCTCGACACCGGCTGGGCCACGAGGGAGGAGCCGCCGGAGTGGTCGGAAGTGCTCGGGGCGCTGAAGGGTGTGCCGAAGAAGGCGGCGAAGCACTGGGAGCAGCTCGGCTTCATTTTCAACGAGCTGACGCCGGGGGGGGAGTTCGCGCGGCCGGCGGACATGATCTACAGCGTGCTCGAGGGGATGTATGACGAGCATCTGCGGGCCAGCTACGACAACTACGACAATCGCCGTAGTGACATCGAGGGCTTGATGGAGTATGGTGACCAGTATGAGGACGTGCTCGAGCTGTTGTCCCAGCTCTCGCTGCTCGGGTCCGCCGACGGCGAGCCCGGGGGCGACCGCAGCGAGCCGGACAAGGAGAAGGTCACGCTGTCGTCGATCCACCAGGCCAAGGGGCTCGAGTGGAAGGCGGTGTTCGTGATCTGGCTGGCGGAGGGGCAGTTTCCCAACGCACGGGTGATCGAGGCGGACGACCCGGAGATGATGGAGGAGGAGCGGCGGCTGTTCTACGTCGCGGTGACCCGGGCCAAGGACGAGCTCTACCTGAGCTACCCGATGATCAACCCCAAGAGCTACTCCGGCGACGTGATCCAGCGTCCGTCGCGCTTCCTCGACGATTTTCCCAAGGAGATGGTCGAGGAGTGGAAGGTTCGCTCCTCGTGGGAGGAGCCGGAATGGGACGAGACCGAGTGGGAGAAGGACGCCGACGAGCCGTTTTGAGGAGGACCTGGTGAGGGGCTCCGGCTTTGGTGGTGAGGGGTCAGGGGTCAGGGAGCGGCTTGAATGGTCCACGGTGAACGAATGGTAGAGTGGGGGTTGCTTGATCGGCGGGTGCCATCGCTTCGCCCGGCACCGGGGATCTGACCACCGGCCACTCGCCACTCATCAGCCAGGCAGGAATCCGCTCACTGTTTCGCCAGCAGGCTCACGGCGATGCCGATGCCGATGGCGGCGACGATGAAGCGGACGATCTTCGCCGGCACCCGCTGGGCGAAGTGGGCACCGAGAAAATAGCCGGGGACCGAGCCGACCAGCAGGATAACCGCGAGGCGCAGGTCGAAGCTTCCGGAGACCAGGAAGAAGCCCATCGCTGCGGTGTTGCAGAGCAGGGCGAGGAGGTTCTTCAGGGCGTTCATCCGGTTCAGGTCGCGGATCCCGAGCAGGCCGAGCCCGGCGAGCATCATGATCCCGATGCCGGCACCGAAGTAGCCGCCATAGACGGCCACCCCGCTCTGGAAGAGGAGTCCCCAGCGCGGCGGCTTCTCGGGGTCGTGGTCGGGCGCATGGGCGAAGGCCCAGCGGCGGATCGGCTCGTTGGCGAGAAACAGGGCGGTCGCGCCGAGGATCAGCCACGGGACGGCGGCCTCGAACACCGAGTCGGGGAGCCGGACCAGCAGCAGCGCCCCCCCGAGTCCGCCGAGCAGCGATATGATCCCGAGCGGCAGGATCCATCTTCGCACTTCCCGCAGGCGCCGGCGGAAGGCCCAGACCGAACCGGGCATGCCGAACCACAGCGCGACGGTCGAGGTGGTGTTGGCCAGCACCGGCGGCAGGCCGACCCCCATCAGGGCGGGAAAGGTGAGCATGGTGCCGCCGCCGGCGATCGAGTTCATCGCCCCGGCGAGGAAGCCGGCGACGAGAACAAGCCATTCGGTGGGGGTGGGCACGGCGCATTCTTCCGGAGAATCGACATTCCTGTCGATCTGCACTTTGGCGGGGTGGCGCAAAGCTTTGCTTTGCGAGGCGATCCCCACGGCTTTGCCGTGGGGCGCTGGATTGGAGCGATGGACCCAACCCCGACCCGCGCGGATTTTGCCAAAGCGGGAGCTTCGGCAGCCTCTCGCAAAGCAAAGCTTTGCGCCACCTGCCTGCGGCGTTGATTCCTCGAAGGTCGCAGGCATACTCCGGCCACGTTCCCCGCCATGTTGACCCTGCTGAAGATCCGCAACCTTGCCCTCGTGGACGAACTGGTCTGGGAACTCGGCGAGGGGCTGGTCGCCGTGACCGGCGAAACCGGGGCCGGCAAGTCGGTGATCGTCGGGGCGCTCAAGCTCGTGCTGGGCGAGCGGGCCGACAAGTCGCTGATCCGCACCGGCGAGGATTCGTGCACGGTGGAGGCCGTCTTCGAACTCGGGGATCCGGACGAGGTGGATGCGGTGCTGGAGGAAGGCGGGCTGGATGCCTGCGACGGCGGAACGCTGATCGTCCGCCGCGTGATCGGCGCGAAGGCCAACCGCCAGTTCGTCAACGACTCGCCCGTCACGCTCAACCTGCTCAAGCGCATCGGCGAGCAACTCGTCGACCTGCACGGACCGCACGATCACCAGTCCCTGCTTTCGACCGAGCGCCAGCTGGTCATGCTCGATGCCTATGCCGAGGTCGATCTGGCCGGCTACCGCGAGGCCTGGCAGGCGTGGCGGGAAAAGCGCAACGAGCTGGAGGAGCTGCGCCAGGCCGAGTCGACCAGCGAGCAGGAGCTCGACCTGCTGCGCCACCAGGTTTCGGAAATCGACGCCGCCGAGCTGAAGCCCGAGGAGGAGGAGGGAATCACCGATCGCTGGCGGCGGGCGGGCAATGCCACCCGGCTGGTCGAGCTTTCCGGTGCCGCGGCCGGGCTGCTGGGGGAAGACGACACCGGGATCGTGAGCCGGCTTGGCGAGGTCCAGCGCCTGACCCGGGAGCTGGAGAAGCTCGACCCCTCGATCGCCGACCGCACCATGGGCCTGGAGGGTGCCGTCGTGGAGTTGCAGGAACTCGAAGGCGTGTTCCGCGACTACGCCGAGGAGTTGGATCTCGATCCCTCGGAAGCCGCGGAACTGGAGGACCGGGTGAATCTTTTCGAGTCGCTCAAGCGGAAGTATGGCGCGACGCTCGAGGCGGTGCTGGCCCATCGCGACCGCTGCGCCGACCGCCTGGACTCGGTGGAGAACCGCGGCGAGCGCCTGCAGCATCTCGCGGACGAGGTGGAGAATCTCCGCGGAAAGGTCGACAAGCTCGGCCGATCGATCGGCCTGAAGCGCAAGAAGGCGGCGCCGCGGCTGGCCAAGGAGATTGCCGGACAGCTCCGCGACCTCGGTTTCAAGAGTTCGAGCTTCGAGATCCGCCTCGAGGCCCGGCGCGACCCGGGATCGGCGGGTTTCGAGGCGGTGGAGTTCTTCTTCGGGCCGAATCCGGGCGAGCCGCTCCAGCCGCTGCGGCAGGTCGCGTCGAGCGGCGAGGTGAGCCGGGTGATGCTGGCGGTGAAGAGCGCGCTGGCGGATCAGGATTCGACGCCGCTCATGGTTTTCGACGAAATCGACGCGAATGTCGGCGGCGAGATCGCCCGCGCGGTCGGCCGCAAGATGTCGGCGCTCGGCGAACGGCACCAGGTGGTGGCGATCACCCATTTTCCGCAGGTCGCGGCCAGTGCGGCGCGGCACTACGTGGTCGAGAAGCAGGTCGTCGGCGGGCGCACCTGTTCCCGGCTGTTCCCGGTCGATGGCGACGGTCGCATCGGCGAACTGGTGCGCATGCTCGGTGGCGGCGGCGACTCGGCGAAGGAATTGGCGAAGAGCCTCTTGCAGGGATCATGAGGAAACGGCGCCGCAATGAGTGCCATGTCGGCAGCATCCGCCGGGTCGAGAACCCGTCGGGGGAGACGGCAGCCGAGCTCGACCTTCCGAGCCGGAAACGGAGCGCCGAACGGCTTGTGGTGGGGCGCCGTGAATGGATCCGCCTGCCGGATTTCGATGCCGGTCCGTTCCATGCCAAGACCGACAGCGGGGCGCGCAGTTCCAGCATTCACGCCGAGGAGATCAAGCTCTCGGACGACCGTTCCGAGGTGGGTTTCTTCACCCGTGACCACTACGGGCGTCGCCACTGGTGCGAGATGGCGGTGGGCGGCGTGAGCCGGGTGAAGAGCTCGACCGGCGAGGCCCGGCCCCGGATCTGGGTCGAGGTCGAACTCGAGCTGCCCGGCGGCTTCCGCTGGCGCACGCGGCTGACCCTGGCCGACCGCCGCCGGATGAAGTGCTCGATGCTGCTCGGCCGGCGGGCGCTTTCCGGGTATTTCCTCATCGATACCGCCCGCGACCACCTGATGGGGGCCTTCGATGCTCGTGACGGGCACTGAATCGAAGACGTCGATTTGAGAAATTTTGCGCTGACGAGCCGGAGGCATCCGCCGATGATCGGGCTCCCGAAATCCTGCGGCGCGACAGCCACCAACCCATGATCACACCACAGAGCTCCCTCCATTTTCTCGGCCAGATCGATGCGACCTTCAGCCCGCTCGATACCGGCATCGTCATTGGCTACATCATTTTCATCTGCATCCTCGGGATCTGGGTGGGCTTCCGTAAAAACACTTCGTCCAGCCAGCTCTTCCTGGCGGGCAGGTCGCTCGGTTGGCCGGTCATCGGCATCTCCCTCTTCTGCGCGAACATCTCGTCGATCCACCTCGTGGGGCTGGCGGCCGACGGCTACCGGGTCGGGATGCCGGTGGGCAACTTCGAGTGGGGGGCCTCCTTCTGCCTCATCATCCTCGGACTGGTCTTCGCGCCCTTCTACTTCCGCAGCCGGCTCAGCACCCTTCCGGAATACGTCGAGCGGCGCTACAGCCCGATCACGCGGACCATCCTCGGGGTGATCTTCGTCCTGTCGGCGCTGCTGGTCCACATCGGCATGAGCCTCTATGCCGGCGCGAAACTGATGAACGTGTTCTTCGGTTTCAACATCACCACCGCGATCATCGTGATCGCCGGCGTGACCGCGATCTACACGGTGCTGGGTGGATTGAAGGCGGTCATGATCACCAACGTCGTGCAGGTCATCATCCTGCTGGCGGGTGCCGCCACGCTGACCTACCTCGGCTGGCAGGCGCTGGGCGAGGAGCGGGGGATCACCACCTACGCCCAGCTGAAGGAGGCGGTCTCGCCGGACATCTCGCCGACCGTGCTGCAGCCGATCAAGAACGCGGACGGGGGATTCAACGACTTCTCGTGGCTGTGCGTGCTCGTCGGCTATCCCATCCTCGGCATCTGGTACTGGTGCACCGACCAGACCATCGTCCAGAACGTGCTCGCCGCGAAGAGCGAGAAGGACGGCCGCGATGGCGCCATCTTCGGTGGTTTCCTGAAGATTCTGCCGGTGTTCCTGATGGTGCTTCCCGGGGTGATGGCCTACGCCCTCTACCGGGACGAAATTCAGGGCGAGAACAACAACACCCTGATGATCCTGATGCAGAAGCTGCTGCAACCGGGCTTCCTGGGCATTTTCGCCGCCGGACTCCTGGCCGCGCTCATGAGCACGGTCGCCGCCGCCCTGAACAGCACCGCCACCCTGGCCTCATCGGACATCCTCAAGCGCCTGCGGCCGGACACGCCGGACAAGACGCTGGTCTGGTTCGGTCGCATCGCCTCGATCGTCGTGGTGCTGTTGGCCATGGCGTGGTCGACACAGGGTGACAAGTTCAAGAGCATCTTCGAGGCGATCAACAAGATCCCGATGATGTTCGCTCCGGCGATCACCACGATCTTCCTGATGGGCGTCTTCTGGAAGCGGGGCACCAAGCAGGCCGCCATCGGCACGTTGCTGTTCAACATGGGCATCGGGGTGATCTACCTGCTGGTGGACATCCCGATCATCACCGACAAGCAGCTCATCGCCGAGGGCCTGGGCCTGCCCTTCATGCTGGTCGGCGGCATCTTCTTTGTCTTCTGCCTGGTGATCTACATCATCGTCAGCCTGGCCACGCCCGCGCCCGACGAGGCCCACATCAAGAACCTCGTCTGGGAACATCCGCTCGGATTTCTCCGCGAAGGCAGGATTTCCGGCATCACCGACCCCCGGATCATGGCCCTGCTTCTGCTGGTCATCATGGTCGTGCTGTATGTGGTGATGTGAGGATGGAGGGTGGCCTGCCTGGTCCCGTGGTCCCAAAAGTCGGACTGCTTCGCCGGCGAGGGGCATGGAGGTCCCGCTTGAAGGGGAATGGGACCCCGGTAGAAGCCGGGATCTCCGTCCCTGCTCGGGCGGTGATGCCATGATCGGCGCCCTGCGCCTTCCCCAGGATCCGATAAGATGGGGGATTGCCTTGTGGCGGGATTCATCGGTATCTGGCCCTCGAAGATGCCCCGTAAACTATTTCGAGTCCGCTCCTCTCCCGAGCAGTTTGGTCCTGTCCACCAGACGGGAAGTGTGCCTGGGCTTGACCTCCGGGAGCTCGGGGATGATGTATCGAGATCCCATGAGACACTTTCCCGAAATCCAGCTTTCCGCCGCGGCGGCGCGGGTGCTTGGCTGCCTGCTTGAAAAGGAGGCCGTCACCCCGGATCACTACCCGATGACGCTCAACGCGCTGGTCGCGGCGTGCAACCAGACGACCTCGCGTCATCCGGTGACCGACTACCGCGGCACCGACATCGAGCAGGCGTTGCTCGAGCTTTCCGAGGAATACCTGGTGAGCAAGTGCCTCGGCGGACGTGCCGCGAAGTATGAGCACAACCTGCCCGACGTGCTCGCGCTGAGCGATGGCGAACGGGCGGTGCTCACGGTGCTCCTGCTCCGCGGCACCCAGACCGCCGGAGAACTGAAGCAGCGCACCGATCGCATGCATGCCTTCGCCTCGCTGGCGGAGGTCGAGGAGATCCTGGCCGGCTTCATCGAGTATCCACACGGCCCGTTGGTCGAGCGTTTGCCGGCCGGTGGTGGACGACGGGTCGAGACTTTCCGTCACCTGCTCGGCGGCGGGGACGACGTGGAGGCGGAACCCCTCTCCGCCCAAGCCGAGGCCGCCGACTGGCGGCAGTCGGTCGAGCAGCGGCTCGCCGCACTCGAGGCCGAGGTGTCGCGGCTGCGGGGCGGGGAGTGAATGGCCATGTGGTGCAGGATTGAGCCGGGGCGGAAGAAGAACCGCGTGGCTCCGGCCGCGCCTCTCCGCGAACCCGGTTGTCGTTCCACACCGGTCCATATTTGCGTTCCCTCCAAGGGCTTCGCTCCAGTATCACGGGGCGTCGCGGGAGCCACGCGGTGCTTTCATTTCCGCATCACGGAGCGGCGGCGGCTGAGCGGGGTTTTCGTCCGTGGCATGAGGACCTTGTTGGAGATGCCGCCGTAGTCGAGAGTGTAGAAGACCTGATCCCGATAGGCCTTGAGCAGCGGCTGCACCCGCGGCAGGGCCCGCTTGGGCATGAAGCAGAAGAGCATGTTCTTCTCGCCGGTGCGGCCTTCGCCCTTGAGAAGGGTGGTGGACAGGTCGAGTTCGTGGAGTTCCGAGGCGAGGGAGCGGACTTGGTCGTCGCCGACCACCCGCAGGGTAAGATTGCCGAGTGGAATGCGACGCTCGACCCAGATGCCGAGCACGTTGCCGATCGAGAAGCCCAGCGCGAAGAACAGCCCGAGCCAGGGGTTTTCTTGGATGCGGTCCAGCGTCACCGAGATCACCGACAGCCAGATCACCACCTCCACGAATCCGAGGATGAAGGAGGTCTTCATCCGGCCGTCGATCACCGAGATCACCCTCAACGTGCCGATGGTGACGTCGGTCATGCGGGCGAGCATGACCAGCAGGCCGATGCCGAGGGTTTCCAGCCACTCCATGGTGCGAGTCTACCCCGTTGCCGGGGTGGGGCAAGGAAGGGGGTGATCGGCAGGAATGTCGATTCTCCGGAAGGCTATCCGTACAGCGGGCCGTAGGTGGCGCAGGCGCGGAAGTCGGCACCCTCCAGGTCGGCGGTGCCGAAGGCGTTCCAGGCACTGGGGCGGAAGACGCGGTCGCCGCCGACGTTGTGCATGTAGACCGGAATGCGCAGCATCGACGCCAGCGTGAGATACAGGTGGCCGACGTGGCCGTAGGTCATCACGCAGTGGTTGGCGCCCCAGTGGTTCATGACCTCGTAGGCGCTGACGAAGGCACCCTCGCCGGTGAGCTTCGGGGCGAACCAGGTCGTCGGCCAGGTTGGGTTGGTGCGCTGGTCGAGGGCGTCGTGGACCTCGTCGGGCAGGTCGATGGTGTGCCCCTCGGCGACCTGCAGCGCCGGGCCGAGGCCGTCGACGAGGTTGAGCCGGATCATGGTCGCCGGCATGCCGCCCCTGGTGCGGTAGCGCGTGCTCCAGCCGCCGCCGGGGAAGTACTCGGTGATCGACGGGTGCCAGGTGGTCGCCTTGAGGCAGGCGTTGACGTCCTTGTTGGTGATCTCCCAGTGCGGCTTCATCACCGGTTCGCCCTTGGTGGTTTGCTCGCCGGTGCCGTCGAGGGCGGCCGGTCCGGAGTTGATCAGGTGGAGGATGCCGTCCTTGACCAGCGGATGCTTGAGGGCCTTGCCGCTGGCTTGCTTGATCGCGTCGGTGCTCCAGTAGGTGCGCAGGTCGGCGAAGATCTGGGCGGTGTTGGTCAGCAGGTGACCGAAGAGCATCCCGGCACCGTTGAGGGCGTCGTTCTCGGTGGCGAGGATGTAGGGCGCGCGCTTGCCGTTCCAGTCGAAGGAGGAGTTGAGGATGGCCTCCATGAAGTCGCCGTTGGGGAAGTGGTCGGTCCACTGGCGCTGGCCCTGGAAGCCGGCGGCGATCGCGTTGTGGCCGAGTGCCTGTTCGCCGAGCCCCTTGCGCTTGAGCTTCGGGTTGCCGACCATCAGGTCACGGGCGATCAGCGCCATTTTCACGCTGTCCTCCCATTCCTGGTCGAGCTGCTCGCGGGAGCGGGTGGTTTCCGGCGAGTTGTAGTCCTTGCCCTCCTTGCAGTGCTTCTTCACCCAGGCGAGGGCGGTTTCGAATTCCTTGGTGTCGTATTGACCCTTGCGCATGCGTCCGGCGATTTCGCTCATGTCGACCGCCTCGACCCGCATGCCGAGCCATTTCTCCCACATCGCGGGATCGACCACCGATCCGGCGATGCCCATCGAGGTGCCGCCGATCGAGAGATAGGATTTGCCGCGCATCAGGGCGACGGCGAGGCCGCAGCGGGCGAAGTTGAGAAGCTTTTCGCGGACGTCGTCGGGGATGCTCGTGTCGGTGGCGTCCTGGACGTCCTTGCCGTAGATACCGAAGGCCGGGAGCCCCTTCTGGGCGTGACCGGCGAGCACGGCGGCGAGATAGACCGCGCCGGGACGTTCGGTGCCGTTGAAACCCCAGACCGCCTTGGGCGTGTGCGGGTCCATGTCCATCGTCTCGGAGCCGTAGCACCAGCAGGGGGTCACCGTCAGGGAGACACCGACGTTCTTGCTGCGGAACTTGTCGGCGCAGGCAGCGGCCTCGCGCACGCCGCCGATGCAGGTGTCGGCGACCACGCATTCGACCGGTGAGCCGTCCGGGTAGCGGAGGGTCTCCGCGAAAAGCGAGGCCACGGCCTCGGCCTGCTGCATGGTGCGTTCCTCAAGGGATTCGCGGACGCCGCCGAGGCGGCCATCGATGGTTGGACGGATGCCGATGCGGGGAAAAGCTCCGGATTTCATGGTGCCCGAAGCCTGTCAGGACCCTCCGGACATGTCACGGGACAAGCTCCGATTCGCGGGAAGATGCGAAGCTTTTGCAGCGATAGGAGGGGTGATCCGGGCTGAGGTGTCGATCCGCGTCTCCCCCGATTGGGGCATGCCCGGAACTTGGTTTTCGCTTGGATGATGCCGCCGACCCGTGCGGAATCGACCGGACCTCCTTCCACCCTTGTTGTCCATGATGAATCTTTGCTTGTTCCTGCGTTCCGGTGCCTTCAGCGCGGTGGTGTTTCTGTTCTCGGTGACCTGCCTGGTTTCAGCGGCGCCGGTCGGGTTGGTCGAGGAAAGACCACTGGAGATCCGCACGTTGGAGGACGGGCATCTATGGATTGATTTCGGCAAGGTCTCGTTTGGCAATCTCGAACTGAAGGCTCCGCAGGACGCCGAGATCGTCGTGCATTTCGGAGAGGCCGCCGCGGACGGACGGATCGATCGCGAGCCACCCGGCACCGTGCGCTACTCCAAGGTCCCGCTGAGCATGAAGGCGGGAACGCAGATCGTCGCCCCGCCGGCCGACAAGAAGAACACCAGCACCAACGACGACCGCCATCCGCCGGCCATCCTGACGCCCGAGGAATGGGGCGTGATCACGCCCTTCCGCTGGGTGGAAATCGAAGGCTGGCCCGGTGAGTTGAAGCCCGAACAGATCGTGCGCCGCTCGGCCTTTCCGGTGGGATGGGATGACGAGGCCGCCGCGTTCGAATCCTCGAACGAGACCCTCGACGCGATCTGGGAACTCTGCCGCTACTCGATCAAGGCAACTTCGTTCGCCGGCGTTTACGTCGATGGCGACCGCGAGCGGATCCCCTACGAAGCGGACGCCTACCTCAACCAGCTCAGCCATTATTTCGTCGACCCCGACAAGCAGATGGCGCGCGACACCTACGACCGGCTGATGGAGCATCCGACCTGGCCGACGGAATGGGCGCCGCACATGGTGTTCATGGCGCATGCCGACTGGATGCACACCGGCGACGCCGAGTGGCTGAAGCCGCGGTATGAGGCGCTGAAGGGCAAGCTGCTGATGGACCGCGTCGGCAAGGACGGTCTGGTCGTGAGCAACGAGAAGCAGGTCAAGCGCGACGACATCGTCGACTGGCCGAAGGGCGAGCGCGACGGTTACGTGTTCCGCAGGGTCAACACGGTGGTCAACGCCTTCCACATCGAGGCGCTGCGGCGGATGGCGGCACTGGCCGACGCGGTGGGAAAAATGGACGAGGCGAGCGAATACCGGATGCGGGCGGACAAGGTGGAGAAGGTTTTCAACGAGAAGCTTCTGATGAAGAAGGGGGTCTACCGCGACGGCATCGGCACCGACCATGCGGCCTTCCACGCCAGCATGTTTCCGCTGGCCTTTGGCCTGGTCCCCGAGGAGCAGGTGCCGACCGTGGTCCGGCATCTGGTCGGCAAGGGCATGGCCTGCTCGGTCTATGCGGCGCAGTATTTCATGGAAGCCCTGTTTGAGAACGGGGCGGGGGATGAGGCGCTCGATCTGATCCTCGCCGACGGCGACCGCAGTTGGCGGCACATGCTGGAGAGCGGCACCACCATCACCTGGGAGGCTTGGGATCATAAGTACAAGCCGAACCAGGACTGGAACCACGCCTGGGGCGCGGCGCCGGCGAACCTGCTGCCCCGCTACGTGCTCGGGGCCGACCCGCTGGAGCCCGGATGGGAGGTGGTGGGCATCCGACCGAACCTCGGCGATCTGACCTACGCGAAAGGCCGGGTGCCGACCGTGAAAGGTCCGATCGAGATCGAATGGAAGGTCGAGGGCGAGGTCCTGCACCTCGATCTCGAGGTGCCGGAGGGGATGGGCGTCCGAATCGACCTGTCGTCCGAGTCGCGGAAGGTTTACGTCAACGGCAGCCCCAAGGCCCTGTCGCCGAAGGATGGCTGGATGCCACTCCTGCTGAATTAGGGCGGAATTCTTCGGACTTGTCAGCGCGGTGCGACCGGGTAGTTTTCCGCGTCTCCGGGAAATGCCCGTTTAGCTCAGTTGGTAGAGCAGCTGTTTTGTAAACAGCCGGTCGCTGGTTCAAGTCCGGCAACGGGCTCTCCTCCCGCTCACGACCCATCACCGACCACCCAGACCGGCTGGGGGGCCGTTCATGGATGTCGCTTGAATATCGAGTGAGCCAAAGTAGCGTAAAGACCGCTTGATGAAGGAGGCCAGTTACCGGGGCGTGATCGTGGATTGGAAGGCCAAGAGTCCTTTCGGTTTCGCGGAGGCGAATGACGAGAAGATCTTCCTGCACATCACCAACTTCGTGGACCGGCCGCGGTGGCCGGAGAAGGGCGATGAGGTTTCCTTCGAAATGGGGCAGGATGCGCAAGGCCGAATCTGTGCGCAGGACATCGTGCTGCATGTTTCGCCCAGCGTCCTCGGCTGGCGTCACCTCTTCGAACTCGGGCTGTTGCTGATGCTTCCGGCGCTTGCGCTTCCCGGGCTGATGGAGTTCCTGAGTTTCTGGTGGATCGCCTTCTGCGTCGGGATCCTGTCGTTTCTGGCCGGCCTGCTGCAGTGGCTCGACAAGCGCCATGCGATCGCCTCCAGCTCACGGGTGCCCGAGGCGACCCTGCATCTGTTTGAGCTCTTCGGAGGTTGGCCCGGGTCGTTTCTCGGTCAGCGTGTCCTGCGCCACAAGATTTCAAAGGGCTCCTACCAATGGGTGTTCTGGGCGATCGTGCTCGTGCACCAGTTGTTCGCCCTCGACTTCATCTTAGGCGGCCTGCTTTGGAACGGACTCCACGGGCTGGTGCCGGAAGCCGGCTAGCCCGAATCACGCGCTTGGAGGCAGGCCGCCCCCGGCCTGCGGGCCGATTGGCGTTCGCAAGCGGGAAGCGTTGCGGGGCGAGGGCGCCCCGCCTCCGGAAGCGGCCGCGACGGCGTGCCGATCCTACAGCTTCGTCTTGTGCAGGACGAACTCGGGAAGGTGGCGAATGACCCCCATGACGAGTCGCCACCAGCCGGGCAGGTAGGCGGTGGACTTGCGCTTGTGGATCGCCTTCCAGGCGGCCTCGCCGACTTTCGAGGCGGAGGAGAAAAGCGGGCCCTTTTCGATGTTGGCCGTCATCGGGGTATCGGTCAGGCCCGGCTTGAGCAGGGTGATGGCGACGGCCGGCAGGTCGGCGAAGCGATGCCGCAGGCCGGCGAGGAACGTCTCGAGAGCCGCCTTGGTGGCGCCGTAGAGGTAGTTCGACTGACGCCCGCGGTCGCCGGCGACCGAGCCGAAGACGGCCAGCGTGCCCTTCTGTTGCTTGTCGAGGATGCGGGCGCAGGCCGCGGCGATGCGGACCGGGCTGATCAGGTTGATGTCGATCTCGCGGCCGGTGGCGTGGGGGTCGGCAAGGGTGGCGTCCTGGTCGGGCAGCGAGCCGTGGGCGATGAGGAAGAGGTCCCATTCCTTTCCCGCAAGCAGGGACTCCCAGCCGGCATCCGGGTTGAGCAGGTCGGTGGCATGCACCTCGCACACCGCGCCGCGGGCACGGAGGTCGGCGGCCACGGTTTCGAGGCGGTCGGCATTGCGACCGATCAGGAGGATCTCGGCGGGGCGGTCCGCCAGCAGGGCGCGCAGGGTCTCGCCGGCGATGGCCGAGGTGGCTCCGAAAACGGCGGTGCGGTAGGATGGGGAATCGCTCATGGTGGCGGGGCGGGGGTTCAGGCGTTCATCCGTTTCCAGAAATCCGAGCTCATGCCGGGATCGACATGCGGGCGGAATTCATCGAGGCGCGGATACGAGCGGACAAAGTCCTCCCGGCTCATCCGGGCGTCCTTGGCGGGGTAGAAGCGGGCGTCGCAGGAGCGGGCCACCTCGTCGAGGCGCCCGAAGAGCTCGAGGGTGGATTCGCCCTGGTTGGCGAAGTCCAGGGCCAGGGTGATGCCCGGAGAGGGGAATGACAGCATCCCCGGCGAGGCCTTCTCTCCGAAGGTCTTGATGACGGCGAGGAAGGAGCCCTGACCGCTCTCGGCAATGATCCGGAGCATCTCGCGCATCGGTTCGGCGCCGGCACCGGTGGGGGTGACCACCTGATACTGGAAGAAGCCGCGCTTTCCGTAGATCCGGCTCCAGCCCTGGACCGAGTCGAGCGGATGGAAGAACGGCGAGTAGTGCTGCTGGAGCGAATTCGTGCGGCCGAAAAAGCGCCGGTAGTAGAGGGTGTTGAAGGCGGTGATGCTGAAGCGGTTGAGCGCGAAGTTGGGGAAGTCGACCGGTACCGAGGCACCGGGCGGCTTGTGCGGATCCAGTCCGCCGTGGGCCGACCAGTTGCCGCGGATGAAGATCCCGCGCCCGAGGCTTCTCCCGCTGGCGGCGCAGTCGATCCACGCCACGGTGTGCTCCCAGAACCGCTCGGAGTCCTTCGACAGCTCGAGGAATTCATCGAGCCCGCTGAAGCGAACCAGTTCGACATCGAGCTGCGCCGAGCGGATGGGCACGAGCTGGAGTTCGGCCCAGGTGATGATGCCGGTCAGCCCGAGACCCCCGATCGTCGCGGCGTGGCGGGGGTTGCCCTCGGAGAGCAAGGTCCGGGTGCCGTCCGAGCGCAGCAGCTCGAAGCGCGGCACATGGTTGCCGAAGCAGCCGGCGCGGTGGTGGTTCTTGCCATGGACGTCGTTGGCGATCGCCCCGCCGAGCGTGACCAGCCGGGTGCCCGGGGTGGTCGGGAGAAACCATCCGCGCGGCACGCAGAAGCGCAGGATCGCATCGAGCGAGATGCCACCCTCGGCACGCAGCAGGCCGGTCCCGGGATTGAAGTCGAGGATGCGGTCGAGGAAGCGGGTCTCGATCATGCGTCCCTCGCTGAGCAGGCAGGAATCGCCGTAGGAGCGACCGAGGCCGTAAGCCAGGACCGGGCCCGGGGCGGGCCGGATCTGGTCGGCCCAGGCGGGGGCGTCGACGGTGGTGGTGACCGGTGAAACGCGGCCCCACGAGTGCATGGTGCGGGTGGTGTTCACGATGGCAGGGGTTGGGCCAGCAGCACACAGGCCAGGCCGGCAAGGGCAAGGATCCAGGTGCCCCGGTCCTTCAGGGCGAAGACCACCGGGTCGTCGTGCATGAGGCCGCGGTGGGTCAGGAACCAGATCCGGGTGATCCAGTAGAAGGCGATGACGCAGATGCCCCAGAACCACTCGTGGCGGGCGTAGAGCGAGGTGACCTGGTCGCTGTTGGAGTAGAGCGAGAGGACGATGCAGGAGGCCACACCCGAGGCGATTCCCAGCGCGGAGATGGTCGGGAGGTCGTCCTGCAAGTAGCCGCGGCCCTTGATTTCGCCGTCGCCGCTGTCGGCGGTGATGCGGAGCTCGACGCAGCGCTTGGCCGCCGCCAGGGAAAGGAAGATCAGGAAGGTGAAGGCGAAGAGCCAGAACGAGACCTTGGCCTCGGAAATGATGATGCCGCCGACAATCCGCGAGAGGTAGAGGAAGGTGAGCAGGAAGATGTCGGCGATGGCAACCCGCTTGAAGTAGAGCGAGTAGGACAGCGTGGTCGCGATGTAGCCGAGCAGCAGGAGCCCGAAGGTGGGGGAGAGCACGAAGCCGCCGACGAGCCCCGCGGCGACCAGGCCGGTCGAGGCGATGAGAATGCGCTGCAGGCTGGTCCGGCCGGAGGCCGCGAGCCGATCCCGCTTGCGGGGGTGGGCGCGGTCGTACTCGAGGTCGAGCAGGTCGTTCCACAGGTAGGTGCCCGAGGCGCACAGGCTCATGGCGAGGAAGGCGGCCGCCAGTCCGGCCAGTTGCCAGACGGTGTGAAAGTGGTGCCCGGCGAGGAAGGGCAGGGCGATGAGAAGATTTTTGGCCCACTGGTGGACGCGGATCGCACGCACCCAGTCCGGCCACGAGGTCGAGTTGGTGCAGAAGGAGCGTTCGACGTCGTAAACGGCCTTCGTCTTGGTGAGCGTGGACTCGTCGTGATAGACGACGATGGCCTTCCGTGCGTGTTCCCAGACGGCTTGGTCGGAGGTGGAGTCGCCGGCGTAGTCGAAGCCCTGCTCCCCGAAGCGCTCGACCAGCAGGGCGGCCTTGGTTCTGCCCTTGAGATTCGTCTCGTCGTCCGACGCCAGGATCTCGTCGAAGGGGAAGAGGTCCCGAACGGGGCCGAGCGCCTCCTCGTGCGACGCGGTCACCAGCAGGATCTTCCGGCCGTTCGCCTTTTCCTCCTCGAGCCACGCGAGGACCTCCCGGTTCACCGGGGGCGGGGTCTTCGGGGGATCGACCGCCCGGGCGAGGCGGCCCTTCAGGTGTTGTTTGCCCTTTGCAAGCCAGATCGGCAGCCGCCAGGCATCGAGGGGCCGATGGCGCAGCAGGCGGAGCACACCTTCGATCAACAGGTCCGAGCGGATGAAGGTGCCGTCGAGATCGACGCAGAGGGGGAGGTTGTCCGTTTCCTCACTCATCTTCCGGGCCTTCCCCGAGGGCCTCGAGGGCGGCGAGCAGTTGGGGATTCTCGGGGTGGAAATCGAGGCCGCGGGTGAGTTGATGGCGCTGTTTCTCGGAGTCGCCGGCGTTCCCGTACATCTCGGCGGCGGCAAGGATCGCCCGAAGATGGAAATCCGAGCTGGGACGGCGCAGGACTTCGAGGAGGTGGGCGAAGGCCTCCTCGGTGCGCGCGGGATCGCGGCCGATCATCTTGCCCAGATAGTAGTTGATCGACTGCGGGCTCTCGGGGTCGATGTGCCGCTTTTCCCGCGCGGCCTGGAGCATCGCCATGGCCTCTTCGAATTCCTCCCGCTCGTAGTGGACCCGGCCGAGGACCACATAGGGGGTCGAAATGCCCTCCGTGTCCTCGATGGCCTTGCGGGCGAAGGGCTCGGCCAGGTCCGGTCGGCCGTGATCGACCATCACCTGCGCGACGACCATTTTGGCGAGGTACTGATGGGGACGGGCGGCGGCGGTGCGCGCCATCATTTCCACGGGGACCGTCCAGGCGCTGGCCCAGACGCGGAGTTCGACCAGATTGGCGGCCCGGGCCGTGACGACAAGCGCCAGCAGGACGAGGGCGAAGCGTTTCGCCGAGGGTTCGATGTCGGCCTTGCGCGACAGGCGGAGGAGGCTGCGGAGAATCGCGACCGTGGCGAGGGTCAGGCCGATCGCGGGGATGGGCACGTAGTAGTCGGCGTAGGGGGTGTTGCCGAGCGGGACGAAATTTCCCGAGGGAAAGGCGGCGAGGAAGAACCAGGCGAGGCCGAGGACGAAGAGGTTGCCTGGTTTCCAGAAGCGGATGCAGAGCACGCCGATGCCGATGAGCATGAGCCAGCAGAAGGGGATGATGATCGCCGGAATCGACCGGTCCCACAGGTAGCTGCCGAGGAATTCGAGCCGGCCCCACGGAGCGAGCCACATCAGGAAGTGGGTCCACAGGAAATAGGGGGCCGAGGCGGCGATCTGCCAGTTCTCGATTTCGGTGGTGAAGGACGGGTTGTTGAGGCGGGCGGTGGACGACCCGCTCTGGTGCCGGATCAGCAGCCAGGCGATCACGACCACCGCGATCCCGGCGTAACGGGCGATGCTGGATCTGGCGAAGAGGCGGCGTCCGCGATAGAGGTCGAACATCACCGCCAGCGGGGCCGTCGCGACCGCGGTTTCGTAGGAGCAGAGGCCGAGCGCCAGCAGCAGGAAGAAGCCGATGCCGTCGGGCAGACGCCCGGATTCGCCACGCCAGCGGTCCCACAGGGTCAGGCCGAAGGCCATCGAGGCGGCGGCGACCGAGATGTTCAGGGCGCTGGGCCAGATCGCGGTGCTCACGTGGGCGGCCGAGAGCGACCAGATGGCGGCGGCGGCCAGCGCCCACAGCGGGCTGCCGGTGAGGCGCCGGGCCAGGGCGAAGACGCCGAGGGTGGCGACGAGGTAAGCGGCGAGTGTCACCCAGTGGTAGGCCACGGCGGAGGCGCCGGCCTGTTCCATCAAGTAGAAGAAGACGTTCTTCACCGGGCGGAAGAGCGAGAACACGTCGCTGCCGAGTGCATCCGCCACCGAGTCGAAGGTCTCGATCTGCTTGAGCGAGATCAGGTCGTCGAACACCAGCGGTGCCTTGAAGGCGGGCTGCAGCAGGATGGCCAGCACGACCGCGAGCACCACCATGCCGGCCACGGCGATCCACCGGTGGCGGGTGGGGGTGGGCTGGGAATCGTCGCGGTCCTCCATGCGCCGCCTAGAAAAACCACGAAGCCGGTAGTTTGGAAATCCTAAATATTGGAGATGGGAAGGATGCCGGAGCCGGCCACCGCTTGATGGGGTGTCGAAATCCGCTCTCCCGGAGCGGGCCTTTTCCTGCTTAGGCTGCGGACACGATGACGCGGGCAATGGTTCGAGGCGTGGTGGCGCTGCTGGTTTCCGGGGCGAGCGCCGGGGCGGCGGATTGGGGCGAGGACCTGGCGCGGAAGTTCGGCGGCAGGCTCGATGCGATCGACCAGGAGTTGGCGCGGATCGATGCGGATCTGGTCGGGTTGCCGGTTTTGCCGCGCGACGATCAGGGAGGGTCGGGGGGATTTGCCAGCCTGCATCCCGAGCCGCGGGGCGAGTTTCCCATGGTGGTCGAGTGGGGCGAGCCCGCACCGGTCGACTTTGTCGCGCTGGTGCCGGCGCGCCGCTACGAGATCGACGGACTGAACCGGCAGTATGGTCTGCCGGACGACTTCCGGGTCGAGTTGACGGATGCGCAGGGTGAGGTCGTGACCACGGTGGCGGAGGTGACCGACACCTGGAGCCATCCGGTGCGCGGCGGTCATCCCTTCGTCTTCCGGCTTTCACCGCCGGTCAAGGCGGCCGGCCTGAGGATCGTCGCCCAACAACTGCCGGGCGATGGCGATCGATTTGCCCACGCCTGGTCGGAAGCGTTCGTTTTTTCCAGGGGCGTCGATCTGGCGGCCGGGACAAGGGTCGGCAATCCGGGCGGCCAGAATTCGGCGGCGCCGTGGCAGTGGGCGCCGGAGTTTCTGGTCGACCGTCAGACGCCGCTGGGCCTTCCGGAAATGCCGGCGGGGGAACACCGGAACATCGGCTGGCTTTCACGGGGGCGCGAGCGGGCCGACGAGGTGACCTGGCTCGAGCTCGACCTGAGCGAGGTGCGGCGCTTCGACCGCCTGAGGCTGATCCCCGCGCGGCGCCCGACTTCGGATCTGCCGAGCGGCTTCGGATTTCCCCAGACCTTCAAGGTCAAGGTCGGCGAGCAGCGGGACGATTTCGAAACGAACGGCTCGAAGCTGGAGGTTTCCATGCGCAATCCCGGTCACAATCCCGTGGAGGTGAAACTGGGTGAGCTTTCCGGGCGCTTCGTGCGCATCGAGGCGACCCGCTTGTGGAAGCCTTTCGAGAGCTACCCGGCGTTTTTCGCGATGAGCGAGGTCGAGTTGTGGAACGGCCCCGAGAACGTGGCGCTGGGGGCGCGGGTGCGCTCGCCCGACGGGATGGGAAACGTGATCGCCTCCGGTGCCCGCTTCTGGAGCACGGTGAGTTTGTGTGACGGCTACGGGCCCGACGGGAAACTGGTGCCGACGCAGGAATGGCTGGCGGCGATCGACCGGCGGCTGGCCCTCGAGACCGAGCGCCACGAACTGCGGCGCGAAGCCGGCCGGATCATTGCCGACTGGCGCCGGGCGGTCTTCTGGGTGCTCGGGTTGCTGGGCGGCGTGGGTGGCGTGGCGCTGGTCGTCCTGCCGCTGCGCTACCGCATCCGGGAGCGCCAGCAACTGCGGGCGGTGCGCGAGCGGATCGCCGGGGACCTGCACGACGAGGTCGGCAGCAATCTCGGCAGCATCCAGATGTTCGCGGATCTGGCCGAGGGGCGGACCGGGCCGTCGAAGGAGCTGAGCCGCATCCAGCGCATCGCGGCGGAAACGGTGAGCGCCGTGCGCGACATCGTGTGGCTGCTGCGACCGCAGGGCGGGGCACGGATCGGGACCGTCGAGCATCTCCGCGAGACCGCGTCGATCATGCTCGAGCGTCTCGAGTGGAAATTCACGGCCAACGAGGCGGCGTGGCAGACGGAGCTTTCCGACGAGCAGAACCGGCACCTGTTCCTCTATTTCCGCGAGGCCCTGCACAACATCCTGCGGCATTCGGAGGCGAAGACCGTGACGATCCATGCCGATGAGGGCGACGGAGTCTTCGCGCTACTGATCACGGATGATGGGGTGGGCATCCCGGAGGCCAAGCGGGAACGTCCGGCGACCCTGAGGGCGTTGCGCCAGCGGGCGGAGGCGTTGCGGGCGGAGTTTGGCGTCGAGAGCAAGGATGGTGATGGCACCGCCTTGCACCTTGCGATCCCGCTGCGAAAGTCCAAACGAAGCAACGCGGGGATTGCCTCGAAGGCGGCGCAAGGTGCATGATCCGACCGTGGCGAAGGACGATAATGGGGCCGAGAGGCCGACGCAGGTGATCCTGGTGGAGGACCACGCGGACTTCCGCGAATCGGTATCGATGGTCCTCGAGGACCGCGGTTACGAGTGCGTGGGCGATTTCTCGACCATGGAGGATGCGCTGGAAGCGATGCGCGGCGGTCTCCAGGCCGACGTGGTGCTTTCGGACCTCGGCCTCCCGGGAATGAGCGGCATCGAGGGCATCAAGCAGGTCCGCGAGATCATGCCCCGCTGCCAGGTGCTGGTGCTGACCGCCTTCACCGACAAGGAGAAGGTCTTTGCGGCCCTCGAGGCCGGTGCCCACGGCTACCTGGTGAAGGCCGGCAGTGCGACGCGCCTGATCGAGACCCTCGAGGAGGTGCTCGCCGGTGGGACGCCGCTCGATCCGAAGATCGCGGGCATGATTCTTTCGAGCTTCCGCAAGCTCAGCCCGATCGCCGGTGCCGAGACGCTCTCGGATCGAGAGTGCGAGGTGCTGCAACTTTCGGCGAAGGGCCTGACCCGCCAGGAGATCGCCGACTCGCTGAAGCTCAGCACCCACTCGGTGACCGAGTACATCCGCCGGAGCTTCGACAAGCTGCACGTGCGCAGCCTTCCCGCCGCCGTCAGCGAGGCAATTCGCCGGGGCTTGCTGGATCTTTCGTGAGGACCGCCGATCTCCGAATCGGCATCCGGCGTGGCTGTGTCCGGTAGGCTCCGATGCCGATTCGGAGATCGGCGGTCCCTGTCCCTATTTATGGCGACATGACAGGATGGCGGAAATCGCGCACTCTTCCGCTGTCGCCGGGAGTAGAGGCCCCGGTTTCATGACACCCAGAAAAGGGTTCGCGCGCAAGCGCGGCCCTTTTTTGTTTTCAGGGCCGGGGGGCCGCGCGGAAGCGCAGGAAGTACCGGTCCTCGCCGCCGGGAGGCGTGACGGTCCGCTGCGCGCCGTTGATCGAGATCCGTGCCTCGGGAACCGGGGTCCAATCGCCGAGATCCGGCGACTCCTCGGCGCTGAGTGCGGCGTATCGCTCGTCGGCCGGCGTCCACGAAACGCCGCCGGGCCACGATCCGGTGAAGGGCGTCGAAAAGGTGTTCGGCGGGGTGCCGAGGATCATCTCGACGAGGTTCGGCAGCCCGTCCCGGTCGGGGTCGTCATCGGGACCATCGGTGGTCACCCCGAAGCCCGCGATCCAATCGAGGTAGGGTTGGTCGGGATCGAGCAGAAGGATGTCGAGGATCTCCCGATTGCTGAAGGGCGTGATGGTACCGGGGAAATCCGGATCAGCCGCAGCGATCTGATTGATCGCCGCGATGACTTCGTTGGCGATGAGTAACTGACCGACGGTGTGGGGGTGGAAGCCGTCCTTGCAAAAAAGGTGATCGGGCGGGTTGTAGGGATCGCCCGCGTCGCTCACAAACTCGGTGCCATTGAGGTCGTAGGGTCCGGGAACCAAGCCTAGTTTGATGTCAAGGATTTCACTGGTCAGGTTGTCGACCCTGGCCACCGTGGTCTTGGATTTCGTGGAAAAGGTGCTCACGATGTCTTGGTTTATGAGCGCGATCGCGGCGCGGGCCGCCGCGATGTCCGGGCTGGTGCGGGAATTGAACACGTCCGGTGTCGCACCGACATCGGGGACGGTGGCAACCACAATTGGTAAGTTTGGTGCCTGAGTCCGAATCCGGGTGTGGATAGTCTCAATTCGGTCGTGGACCTCACTCAGGAAAGGATTGGGTGGCGGGGTGGTGATGATGTTGTCGTAGGCTCCCTTCAGATCGTTGCCGCCGAGGAGGATGACGGCGACATCGACGGACCCAAGGGAGGCCAGTAGGTTGCTACCAGTGTTTGCAAACAGACCCGGGTAGACAAAGCCAGAGGTCTTGCCATTAAGAATATTTACCCAGTCCTCGGTGGTCATGGCCACGAGTGCGAAGTTGTATTGGTAACCTTCGTAGCGCGTGTCTCCCGGATTGAAAATGTTCCATAGCCTCGTCCACATTCCGAACACTCCAAAATCCGCCTCGGCAGATCTTCTCAGCTCGAGTAGCTCCGGCCAATTGAACGCGCGTGGGTTGTTCGAGGGAGGATCCGGCTCGGGATAGACGCTGCCAACGGTGAAAATGTTGTCGAGGCTAGAGATCGCTCCGTATTCATCTGTAATGCTGTCGCCGATGGTCAGGATTCTGACCTGCGCCGTGGACACGGCGCAGGTCAGCAGGAGGATGACAGCCAGGAAGCGAAGCATGCGGGAACCTACCCCCATTCTCCGGGCTGGCCAGCCGGGATTGCCGCTCAGACCCAGCGCTCGATGATCCACCAGTAAACCGGGATCCCGACCACGATGTTCAGGGGGAAGGTGATCCCCATGCTCATGGTGAGGAATTTCGCGGGGTTGGCGTCGGGCAGGGTGTCCTTGAGGATGGCCGGGGCGACGATGTAGGAGGACGAGGCACACAGGATGGTGAGCAGCAGGGCGTCGCCGTGCTGGAAGCCGAAGACCTTGCACAGACCGATGGCGATCATGCCGTTGACGATCGGCGCGATGATGGCGAAGGCCACCAGCAGCGGCGGGAAGTGGTCGAGCTCGCGGAACTTCCGCCCGACCACCGTGCCCATGTAGAGCAGGAAGAAGACCAGCATGCCGGTGAACATGTCGCCCCCGATGAAGGTCGCCAGGGGCGAGGTCTCGGTGCCGAGCGCGGTGAGCAGGTAGCCGATGGCCATGCTGCCGACCAGCACCAGCAGGGTGCCGTCGGTGAGCGACTCGCGGATCACCGTCCGGGTGGACTTCGTCGACTTGGTTTTCATGGCGAACTGCGCCATGAGCACCGCAATGATGATGGCCGGGGTCTCCATCACCACCAGGGCGACGGTCATGTAGCCCTCGTAGCTCTGGCCGATGGAGGTCAGGAAGCCGGCGGCAGTGATGTAGGTCAGCGTGCTGTTCGAGCCGTAGGTCGCGCCGATGCCGCAGGCGTCGGCCACGCCGAGGCGCTTCTTGAGCAGCAGGAAGGAGTAGAAGGGCACCAGGGCGCTCATCGCGATGATGATGCCGATGATGATCATCCCGTCGCCGAAGAGCGGCGAATGGTAGAGGCTGATGCCGCCCTTGAAGCCGATCGAGAGCATCAGGTAGAGGCTGAGGAAGCGGACCACCGATTCGGGGATCGTGAGGTTGGACTTCAGCAGCACGGCGACGAAGCCCAGGATGAAGAACAGGACGCCGGGGTTCAGGACGGTGGTCAGGGATTCCATGAATTTCAGATGGTTGATTTCAGATTTCAGATCGGGAAGGCCGTTGCCTCCTCGATCCGCGACAGGTGAACACAAATTCGTTTGTTCTTTCCATTAGTGGATTTAAAGAATATCGTTCTTAAAAAACGAACGATGGGATTTCTCAACTACCACCACCTGCGCTACTTCCGGGCGATTGCGAACGAGGGCACGCTGACCGGTGCGGCGGCCCGGCTCGGGGTGTCGCAGTCATCGATCAGTGTGCAGCTCCGCCAACTCGAGGAGAGCCTCGGGCAGCCGCTTTTCCATCGGGAAAAGAAGTCGTTGGTGCTCACCGAGGCCGGGACCATTGCGCTCGACTACGCCGAATCGATCTTCCAGGCGGGCGACGAACTGGTCGCGACACTGGGTCATCAGACCACGGCCCGGAGGCGGATGCTCAGGGTGGGATCGGTCGCGACCCTCTCGCGGAACTTCCAGCTCCAGTGCCTGCGGCCCTTTGCCGGACGGGACGACGTCGAGCTGGTGCTGCGCTCGGGGAGTCTCAGCGAGTTGTTGCGCCAACTGCGCGCGCATACCCTCGACGTGGTGTTCTCCAACCTCGCGGTCCGGCGCGACGCGGAGACCCCCTGGTACAGCCATCTGCTGGAAGAACAGCCGGTCGCCCTGGTCGGCCGCAAGTGGCGGGGGAGGAAGCGCTTCCGTTTTCCCGAGGATCTGGGCAGGGAGCCGCTGCTGTTGCCGACGACCGACAGTGCCGTGCGCGGTGCCTTCGATCTGGAGCTGGAGCGGGCGGGGATTCGTCCGGTGATCGCGGCCGAGGTGGACGACATGGCCATGCTGCGTCTGCTCGCCCGCGAGGGTGCCGGACTGGCGCTGGTGCCGCCGGTGGTGGTGCGCGGCGAACTGGAGCGGGGCTTGCTCAAGATCCACCACCGCTTCGCCGACATCCGCGAGGCCTTCTACGCGATCACCCCCAGTCGCCGGTTTCCCAATCCGCTGGTCGATGAACTGCTGGCCGCCTGTCGCGCGGCGTGAGCTATTCGGGCGGCGCCGCCGGAACCGCGGCGGTTTCGACCAGGGGAATCAGCCGGACCGGGCCGAGAAGTCCGGCGGGTAGCTCGGGATGGCCGGGGGCGAGCAGGTTGGCGACCCGGATGCTGAGGGTGTTGGTGCCGGCCTTGAGCATCGGGCCGACGTCGAAGCGGTGGGGCGGGGCAAAGGCAATCCCGGCGGGAAGGCCGTTGAGGTGGATCTCGGCGCTGTGCGCGACCCCGCCGAGGTCGAGCTGCCAGTGGCCTTCGCCCGGGTCGGGCAACTCGAACTCGATGGTGTAGCGGGCGACGCCGGTGAAGGAGGCCACCGCCGGATCGGCCAGGGTTTTCCATGATCCCAGGACCGGGCTGGCGACGGAGTCCGGCCGGACCGGGCCGCCCTCGAGAAAGTCGATGTTCCAGGTGCCGGCGATGGGCAGCGGGTCGCGATCGGCGACGAACTCCTTCCACACGGCGTCGGCGATTTGGGGCTCGCGGTAGGTGCGGAGGATGCGGGACTCGCCGGGGTCGAGTTGGAGGCGCACCGAGGCGACGCCATCCTTTTGCCGGACCTCGGTGAAGCCCGAACGCTCGGGGAAGCGGGGGTCGAGCAGGCGGATGGAGGCGGCAGGCCTGGCGAGCGGGATCCATTCGTCGATGGGGCGGTCGCCGGTGTGGACGACGAAGTAGTGGTGGCCGTCGGCATGGCTGCGGCGGACGAAGTGCAGTCCCTCGCGGGTCATCGGCTCGGGCGTGACGCCGAGCCGTTCCGCAAGCTCGACGGCGTCGCTGCCCTCGGCGACGGAGGCATCCGGCATGGCCTGGATGGCGCTGACCAGCGTGCCGCGGCGGATGTCGGGCGAGGGGAGTCCGGGCACGTCGCGCGGCCATTCGCCGAGGATGCCGATCCTGGCGCCGGCCCGGGCAAGGTCGAGAAGCTTGGTGGCGGTCGTCTCCGGCAAACGTCGTACTTCCGGCAGCACGATCCCGGTGTAGGTGAGTCCGCCGAGGATGATCCTGCCATCGGCCACGACGGCCTGCCGGAGGAGGCGGTCGCTCACGATGTCGTAGTCGACGCCGCCCCGGTCGAAGTCGGTGGCTGCGCGATGGAAGCCCGTCGGCTCGAGCCAGCGGCTGCGGGCGACGGGCTCGTCGGGAAGTCCGTCGCGCTCGACGTGGAAATCGTGCGCCGGAAAGTAGAGCAGCAGGTCGGGGTCGGGCGCTCCGGTCTGCAGCACGCTCTGGCAGCGATCGACGTAGGCGGTGAAGGCCGGGAGGTGACGCCACAGTCCGGTGCCCGGGTCGAGCGGTGCCCGGATTCCGCCCGTGCCCCGGCCGTCGAGGATGAGTTGGTTGGCTCCGGCCAGCCACAGGTGGTCCGCCGTGCGCTTGAGCAGGGCGGGGGTGAGGAGTTGGTCGGTGCGGAAGCTGCCCTGGACGATGGGCTTGTAGGTGAGATGGGCCGCCGAGGCGGCAAATTTCGCCGTCACCGGCGGCAGTTGACCGTTATTGATTTCGATGAGCGTGCCCGGGATGTCGGCAACCGCGTGCACGTCGAGTGGATGACCCGGGCCACCGGCGAGGAGGCTGCGGGTGAGCGAGCCCCGGTCGCGGGTGTGCTCGTGCCAGGCGAGCAGGGTCTCGTAGCGCAGGTCGTCGAGGGTTTCCCGGTAGTCCGAAAACAGCCGCTCGACCGTGCCGGCCGTCGCGTCGCCGAAGAGGGCCGGGAGTTCCTCGCGCAGGTCGTAGCCACGGAGCCTTCGAAAGGCCGGGACCAGTTCCCGCGACCAGTCGGCACCGGTGGACCGGGTGCGTTCCAGGGTGCGGGCGCGGGGCAGCGGGGCAGCGGCGGCGAGGAAGGCCTCGTCGAGGCGGTCCAGCCGGTCGATGGCCGCCGCCGGAGAGAACGGGTCGAGGTGACGGCCCGCCGTTTGATGGATCGCGCCGAAGATCCTCCAGGTCCCGGGCGGGGCTTCCCAGATGAGCCGGCCGGCCTCGAGATCGACGAAGTCGGAGAGGTCGATCGGGGCCCCCTGGCGTGGCCAGGCACCGAGGCAGTCGATGGTGCCCTCGGGCAAGGCGATGTCCACCGGTCCGGCGGCGACGGTGGTGATGACCGGGTGGAGGGAAGTCTCGCGGCCCTCGTCGTTGGGGGTCTCGGGAATGGCGCCGCGCTGGGTCGCCAGGTCGAATCCCATGCCAAGCTTCGCGCAGGTTTCCGCCGCCAGGCGGCAGCGCTCGATCCACGCGGGATCCGGCCACAGCATTGCGGGGTCGGGACCCTCGGGAACCACCTCCACGCCACCAAAGCCCGCGGCGGCGACGGCCTTCAGGACGGCCTCCGCATCGGCAGGCAGTTCGCCGCTGGCGGGCCAGCGCCAGCGCAGCCACGGCCGCGACTCGGGGTCGAGTTCGGGCCATTCCCGAGCCGGGGTGATCTCGGCGGGGCCGTCCTCCGGCCACGGCGGGAGTTCCGGATCCTCGGCAAGGACCGGGATGACGAGCAGCAGTGGGAGGAGGCGGAGCATCGGGCGGGCCGCATGGCAGCATTCCCGGAGGCACGATCCAATCAAGAAGGTGTGGCTGGTGAGAAGATGAAATCCGGGCCTGGCGGATGAAATCCGCCGCCACGGGGAGAAAAGCCTCTTGCCCAGTGCTTCGCAAAGCTTAAGCATCGGGCCAACGGATGACCCCAGATCCCGACCAGCACGTCTCGCTCGGCGAGATGTATTCGGACTATTTCCTCGATTACGCCTCATACGTGATTCTCGAGCGTGCGGTGCCGCACCTCGGTGATGGGTTGAAACCCGTCCAGCGCCGGATTCTTCACTCGATGAAGGAATTGGACGACGGTCGCTACAACAAGGTCGCCAATCTCATCGGTAACACGATGAAGTACCACCCGCACGGCGATGCGGCGATCGGCGATGCGACGGTGAATCTCGGCCAGAAGGACCTGCTCATCGATACCCAGGGAAACTGGGGCAACACGCTGACCGGGGACGGGGCCGCCGCCCCGCGTTACATCGAGGCCCGGCTGACCAAGTTCGCGCTCGAGGTGCTCTTCAATCCGAAGACGACCGCCTGGACGCCGAGCTACGACGGGCGCAACAAGGAACCGATCACGCTGCCTTCGAAGTTCCCGGTGCTGCTCGCCCAGGGGGTCGAGGGCATCGCCGTCGGCCTCGCGTGCAAGATGCTGCCGCACAACTTCAACGAGATCATCGACGGATGCATCGCGGCGCTGCGCAAGCAGAGCTTCGAGTTGCTGCCGGACTTTCCGACCGGCGGCATCATGGATGCCAGCGACTACCGCGACGGTCTTCGCGGTGGCAAGGTGCGGGTGCGGGCACGGATTTCGGTCGAGAAGAAGAACCTGCTGCGCATCACCGAGATCCCCTTCGGCACGACCACCGGCGCACTGATGGACTCCATTGTCGCCGCCGGTGACAAGGGGAAGATCAAGATTTCCAAGATCGAGGACAACACCGCCGAGCACGCCGACATTCTCGTCTATCTGCCGAGCGGGTCCGATGCCGAAACGACCCGCGATGCGCTGTTCGCCTTCACCGACTGCGAGATGGGCATCTCGCCCAACGGCTGCGTCATCACCGAGGGCAAGCCGAAGTTCATGGGGGTCTCGGAGATTCTCAAGGCGAGCGCCTTCCAGACCCGCGACCTGCTCGAGCAGGAACTCAAGATCCGCCTCGCCGAACTCAACGAGAAGTGGCACTTCAGCTCGCTGGAGAAGATCTTCATCGAGAACCGCATCTACCGCGACATCGAGGAATGCGAGACCTGGGAGGCGGTGATCAAGGCCATCGACGACGGTCTCAAGCCGTTCAAGAAACTGCTCAAGCGCGAGGTCACCGAGGACGACATCGTCCGGCTCACCGAGATCAGGATCAAGCGGATCTCGAAATACGACTCCTTCAAGGCCGACGAGGAGATCAACAAGCTCGAGGAGGCGATCGCCGAAACCGAGAAGAACCTCGGGCAACTGACGAAGTTCACGATCCGCTGGTTCAAGGACCTCCAGAAGCGCTACGGCAAGGGACGCGAGCGGAAGACCGAGATCGCGTCGTTCGAGCGGGTCGATCGCACACAGGTGGTGGCCGCGACCGAGACGCTCTACCTCGACGAAAAGGGCGGCTTCGCCGGCTACGGACTCAAGAAGGAGAAGCCGGTCGAGAAGTGCTCGACCATCGACGACATCATCGCCTTCACCGCCGACGGCACGATGAAGGTGGTGAAGGTGGCGGAGAAGGTGTTCGTCGGTCAGCGTCCGGTCCACGTGGCCGTCTTCCGCAAGGAGGAGGATCTGATCTACTCGATGATCTACCGCGACGGCCGCGACGGCCCCCTCCTGGCCAAGCGCTTCCGCGTCGGCGGCGTGACCCGCGACAAGGACTACGATCTCACGCCCGGCAAGAAGGGCACGCGGATCTTCTATTTTGCCGTGCACGAAACGGAGGAGGCGAGCAACGACCAGATGCTGGTCGTGCACATCAAGCCCGCGCTGCGGCTTCGCAACCTGAGCCGTCCGTTCCATTTCGGCGAGCAGGCGATCAAGGGCCGCGGCAGCCGCGGCAACATCATCACCAAACACGCCGTCGACCGAATCGTCCGTGCCCCGAAGGATTTCGAGCTGGAGGAGTAGGGGTTCCGGGAAATCGACATTCCTGTCGATCTGCACGCTGAGTCCGTTGGATGCTCGACAGGAATGTCGAGGCTGCCGAAGCAGCTCGACTCAGGGTGCCGGGCCGATGGTGCCTCCCTCGACGAATCTTGCCTTGATGGCGGTCTGACGCCGGTCGTCTTTTCCCCGGGCCACGTTGTCTGCCCACTTCACGGTTCGCCGGACCAAGGGGCGGGCGTCCCAGTGAATGTGGCTGATGGATGGCTGATACCACTCGAAGGCCGGATCGGGATCGTCGCAGACAACCGAGACTTGGCGGGGCGAGACGATCCCGCGATTGGCCAGGTGCTGAAGGGTGGCCAGACAAAGTGCCATTTCCTCGACGACCAGGGCGGTCGGAGGGGTGTGGGCGAAAAGTGAGTCGAGGAGCTTCTGGAGACTCCCCGGTGACTCGTCCCAATCCGGCAGGTTGTAGGGGCCGGTGGGGATTCCCGCCTCGTTGAGAAGAGAGAGAAACCGCCTCTCGCCCCTCCCGGGTTGCGGTTTGCGGCGCTCCTCACGGGCCAGAAGCACGATTCGCCGGTGTCCCAGCCCCACCAGCCGTTGCACCAGATGGCGGACCACGTGGGCCTTGTCGGGGCCCGCTCCGGCGATCGGCAGGTTGGCCCGGCGCCCCAGAAGGGAGAATGTGGGTTCGGGTCGCTTGGAAAACCATTCCAGAACGGGCCGCGGTCCACTCCCGACGACCCACGCGTCGGCGGACGTTTTCTGAACCAGCCTCCTCACCCGTTCGACGTCCATCCGCAGATCGGTCAGGGTATGACTTGCGAAGGTGACTTCGTGTCCGGCTTCGCGCAGCCGGTGAACCAGGTCGATGGTGTAGTGGAGTTGTTCGTCGGACCGCTGATAGAGAAGCACCCGGATCCGAAGTGAGGGAGGGTTCTGTCCAGGAACAAGAACGATTTTACGTCGGCGGCCTGCTCCCTGTGACTCCAGCAGTCCCTGTCGCTCGAGAAGACCGAGCGCGGTCTCGATGGTGCTGTTTCCCACGCCGAGTTCCTCGGCCAGCCGGGCGCTTCCGGGCAGCCATTCTCCCCACGTGCCGCGGCTCATCTTCTTCCGAAGATGATCCGCCACCTGCTCGGCAGCGTTGCGCACCCTGAATTCCTGCATCGCGACAAGACCACCCCAGATGGGGGGGAGACGTCGAGAGTTATTGGCCTTTGAAAATTCGGGAGGCCCAATCAGCCTGAGAGGAGCCTTCAGGAAGCAATTGAACCCACTGGCCAGCGATGAAGATTGGATTCTCTGCCATGTGGCTCGTATGGATTGGCCTCATCGGCAATCTCAGAGCCGTCCCGCCCCAACCGCTCGGGGAATTCCGGAACGATCCGGCCCTTGAGCAGGAATTCATGGACTGGGGATTAGGCATGTTCATCCACTGGAGCGTGGATGTGGAACTCGGCAGCGTGATCTCCCATGGCATGGTCGGCGCCTCGCAGGACTACCTCGAGCGCTACATCGAGGAGTTGCCGAAATACTTCAACCCGCAGGAATACGATCCGGACGCCTGGGCCAAGCTGGCCAGGTTGGCCGGTGCGAAATACATGGTGCTGACCGCCAAGCATCACAACGGTTTCTGCCTGTGGCCGACGAAAACGACCGATTTTTCGGTCGCCAATACGCCCTATGGCAAGGACCTCATCAAACCCTACGTCGAGGCCTGCCGCCGCCATGGGCTCAAGGTCGGGCTCTACTTTTCCCCGGAGGATTTCCTCTTTCTCCACCGCCAGGGCCACGAGGTCCGGCGCAAGGACACCTATTCCCACATCTCCAACAATCCCAAGCTGCTGGCCCACGATGAAGCCCAGATCCGCGAGCTCTTCGGCGGGGCCTACGGCAAGATCGACGTCGCCTTCCTCGATTCCTACGACCATGCCGCCATCCGCGACCTGATCCATCAGTTGCAGCCCGACTGCCTGGTCACCCGCGGCGAGATGAAGACCCCCGAGCAGAAGATCCCCGATGCCCCGCTGCCTGGCCCGTGGGAGTCCTGCTTCACCCTCGGGACCCAGTGGCAGTTCAAGCCGACCAACGAGGATTACAAGTCCGGCGGGAAGCTTATCGAGATGCTCATCGACGTCCGCGCCAAGGGCGGCAACCTGCTGATCAACATGGGGCCCGAGCCCAGCGGGCGCATCCCCTTCGAGCAGGAACGCACGTTCCGCGAACTGGCCCTGTGGATGTTCATCAACCGCGAAGCCATCCACGACATTCGTCCGGCTCCGGTCGCCAGGGAAGGCGAGCTGTGGTTCACCCGCGACAAGGACGATCCGTCGACGGTCTATGTGTTCGTCCCCCAGGGTGACACCCATTGGGCGCTCGGCGAGCGGCGCGAGTTCACCCTGAAGTCGCTGGAGGCGGGGCCCGGGGCCGCAATCTCGGTGCTCGGCCAGAGCGGCAAGACCGTTGAATACCAGCCGGATGCGGATGCCGCCGCCCGACTGCGCCAGACCGACGAAGGGCTCGAAATCTCGGTCGTCCGCGCCCAGCGGATCTACAACGACAAGACCTGGCCGAATCCGATCGTGGTCCGCCTGAAAGGCGTCACCTTCAACCCGAATCATCTTTCCCAATAGCCATGAAACGAAACCACTTTTTCATCCTCATCGCCGCCTTCGCGGCATTCTTGCTTGCGGCTCCTCCGGCCCATGCCGGCAAGCGGCTCGCCAAGGAATCCATCTATTTCAACGGCAAGGACTTCACCGGGGGGCAGATCATCGTGCCCGAACCCGACTTGATGGACGCCAAACGCTGGGTCGTGGTCGATGCGCATGGCGTCGGGGGACCCAGTGCGAAGAACGGCAACAAATTGCTGGGTTACGGATACGTGCCAACCGACAAGGTGATCGTTTTGGTGCCGAAGTTCGAAGAGGGCTATCACATGGCAGATGATGCCGCCTGCAAGGAGCTGATCACACGCTTCGAGTGGATCAAGGAGCGCCACAAGGTCCACGACAAGATGTTCCTGCACGGGTTTTCGGGAGGGGCGCAATTCGTCCACCGCTTCGCCTTCAAGCACCCCGAACTGGTGGTCGGCGTCTCGGCCCACTCGGCCGGATCCTGGTCAGGAGTCGAGGGCTGGGGTGAGATCAACGACAAGGCCAAGGACATTCCCTTCTTCCTGACCTGCGGGGATAATGACAGGCAGAAAGCCTTCAACGGCACGGCCCCCTACAGCCGCATCGAGTGGATGAAGAATTTCGCCGCACAGCTCAAGGAGCGCGGTTTCAACGTCCGCACCCACACTTGGCCCGGGCGTGGCCACATGCCTCCTCCCCGCGAGGCCGCGGCACCGATGGTTCGGGAGTTCTTCCTGTTTGCGACCGAGGGCGCGGTGCCGCAAAACCAGCCGGGAAATTCCTGACAGTTTGTCGGAATCGGTCGGCGGTCTCCAGTGGAATGAAACACGAGTTCAGGAACGCCCCGGTTTTCCGGCAGTCATGGCGCCGATTCATCGGCAGGCATGACGTAGCTGCAGTCTTTCTTGTGATGCACGGGTGAGAGCGGTGTGATGCCCTGGCTGGCGAGCTCTTCAAGCGTCGTCGGCCAGGCGGGACGCGGAGCGGCCTTTCCCTTGAAGGCCAGCAGCCGGGGCCCGTAGCCGATGACGAAAGGTTTGCCGGGTTCCGGTCCGCCCGGCAAGCGCTTGCAGCGGCGGTCTTCCCCATAGAGCCCGCCGAGATAATCGAACTCGATCTCGGACACGGGGCGGGTGGTGGTGCACCAGCCGTCGCGGATTTCCAGGGCCACCGCTTCGCCCCCACCGGAACGGGCGGTCACGCCGTCGGCCCAATGCGGCAGACGAACCCGCAAAACCCTGGAGGGCTGGCCGGTGAGCGACAGGCGCTGGCGGATGACCGTCCCGGGTTCGGGGCCGTCCTTCAGGACGGAAGTCACGGTGCCGGACGGATCCTCGACCGTGAAATCGAGCACCAGTGGCACCGTCAGCACCTCGTCGGCCCGCATGAGCAGGTGCCGACGCAACTCGATGAAGCCCAATTCGCCGTGGTAGGTGCAGCACCAGGTCGATTCGAGATTGCTCTTTCCCAGGCCGGTCACGCCTTCGTCGTCGGCAAGCGCGCCGCGATGGCCGAAACCGCCCTGCGAAGACTGGTTCTGGAGATAATGGTTCTGCAGCGTGCGCTCGGCCATCGCCCAGTAGCGCGTCTTGCCGGTGATCCGTCCCAGCGCCAGATTCAGACGCAGCCAGTCGGCGAGCGCACAACCTTCGTCGCAGAGTCGGCGTTTGTACGAGACCCGGCATTTTTCGAGGATGCCGCCGGCCGGGTTGATGTAGCCGTCCCGCACCAACTCTTCCCAGCGCTTCTCGACCCGGTCGAGGTACGAGGCGTCGTGGGTTTCCTCGTAGAGATCCAGCAGCGCGACCTGGCAGCACAGCATGCCGTGCGCGTGATCGATCGGGATGGTGTCGAAGCGCTGGTAGAATTCGGCGATCGTTTTGGCCCCTTCGAGATACTTCGCTTCACCCGTCGTCCGGCTCAGCCGCACCAGGCCCTCCATGACCGGGAACCAGCAGGTGACATAGCCGGCCGCATACGAGCCGCTACGTTCGTATTCCTTCATGCGCTCTGGATTTGTGAAGCGCGGCAGGACGGAGAGGTAGAAGTCGCCAAGTTTCACGGCGCTCCGGGCCGTGGCCGCCTCCTCGGGAAAGGCGCGCATCACCTCGACCAGACCGCAGAGCATGCGGGCATTCCCCCACAAGGCGGGCAGGACCACCTTCATGGCGGGCGAGTCCTTGTCCTTGGCGTCGAGCGGTTGCTGCCAATCGATCTCCCCCGAGGCGCAAAAGTAGCCACCGGGCCGTTGATGTTCCGGCACCTCGGCCAAAAGGTCCTTGAAGGCGGGATGCACGGCAGGGTCGCCCGTCGAGTTCAGCGCCATGATTTCGAGGAAACGGCCGGAGATGTCGCCGGAGTATTGCTTGTAAGGGCGGCACAGCGGATGGCGGTAAACGTCGTCAAACTCCGAAACCTTCTCGCCGGTGAGGTCGGCCCGCAGCCAGGGCAGCGAATCGAAGGGCGCGCTCTGGAATCGTGCGGATGCGGCGGCGGCCGCCTTGCCGACTTCGCCTCCCAGGGTGACCTTCGCGGCATCCCTGCCGGTGGTCGCCTCAGCGCATAGACCCAACACGCAGAGGACTTTCGTGAGCCACACCAGGGTCGAGCCCCGCGAGGTGAAAGAAGCAGACGGTTGGCGTTTCATTTTCTGAGCAGTGGAATGAGCGGGAGGGTTTGGAGGAAGGATCGAATGTCGGCGTCATTTTCCCGGGGTCCACGGGACGACATCGTCCGGAAGTTCGAGCACCTGCTTCTGGGCCAGCAGGCGGGGCTTGAGTTTGTCATAAGAAAGATCCTGAACAGCGATGCCGCTCCTGGCAGCCAGGGCCGCGGCAATCCCCGAACTTTGGCCGATGACCATCCACGCCCCCTCGATGCGCAGCGACGACATCGCGACATGGGTTGAGGACAGCGCCACCGGCACCAGCAGGTTGTCGCACTCCGCGGGCTTGGGCAGGATCGAGCGGTAGGGGACGTGGTAGGGATAGCCCTGCCGCACGTCCTTCTTCTGGATCACCGGGAAGATGGTGCCCTCGTTGACCACCGTCCCGTCCTTGCGGGCGATGCGGCGGCAGTCGTGGGAGTCGATGGGAAAGGACGAGATCGCGATCGCGTCGGGTTTGGTGGGTTCCTTGAGGATGTCCTTTTCGGAGATCATGTGGAGGCCTTCGAGGCGGCGGCTTTCCCGCACGTAGAGCTGCGGCGGGAAATGGCCGGAGTCGACGAACTCGTCCTTGCACAAGCCCCATTTTTGCTGGGCTTTGCGGCTCTGGGCGCTGAAGACGGGATCGGTTCTGAGGAAGTGGAGGAATTCGAGCGTGTACTCCTTGTGCGCCTCGAAGATCGCCGCACGACCCGCCTCGTCCGCCTCGGCCCATCCCGCGTTGCCGCCGACCAGGCCCAGCGAGAACTGCGCGCCGATCGCGTTGTTTCCATCGTACTTCTTGTTGGGCACCTTGTAGCTGTCGAAACGGACCGCTTTCTCAGCGGTCTTCTGCCCCCGCTTTTCGCCCATCTTTTCCACCAGCGCACGGACGTAGCGCCGGATCACCTCGAAGCGGGCCGGGTCGTAGTTCGCGGGTTGGGGAATCTCGACCCGGTTGGCGGGCTCTTTGGTGAGGGAAAGCCGGAAGCTGTAGGTCATGATCGTCTGGTCGCCGGCCTCCGGCTCGCCGTCCCCGGTGTGGGTGATCAGCGGCAGCGGCTGGCCATTGGCATCGAAACCGTCGATCTCCATCACCCGCTTGGTGTATTGCTTTCCGGCCAGTGTCTCGCCGAATTCCCCACGGCCCTCGCGCCCGATCCGCCAGCTCACGCCCGCTGCCGCCATCAGGTCGCCCTCGTATGAGCCATCGATGAAGACCCTGGCCTTGAAACTACCCTGTTTGGTGACCAGACGCGTGATTCGTGGCCCGCTCTTCTCGACCGATTGGAGATATCGCCCGGTGAGCAAGCGGACGCCGGCTTCGTCCAGCATCGCCAACGTCACGCGACTGGCCACGTGCGGTTCGTACGACCACTCGCTCTGGTCCTTCACCCGCACGTCGTAGGGCAACTCAATGCCGCGGCTTTCGTAGTCCTGCTGGATGCGCAGATGCCATTCGTGAAACAGGCCCATCAGGGTCCCGCGGCACATCTGGTTCGAGTCGCTGAAGCTCAGCCCGCCGGTGTTCATCCCGCCCACATGCTGGGTCGGTTCCAGCAGAATGACCGAGGCACCCTCACGGGCCGCGCCGATCGCCGCGCAGAATCCTCCGGGGGTGGAACCATACACCACCACGTCGGCCTGCGTGGCTTCCTCAGCTTGGCCGGGAAGCAGGGACGCGAGAACCGCGCCGATCAAGGTGAGGCGAAACAGATGTGCGCGCATGGTGGCCAATACAGGGCGTGATGGGTCGGCTTATCTTGTTCCACGTGCGATCGAACCCCTCACCGACCTTCGGAATTCGGAATTTGCGTCGATCCGCGGGCGCGGGAAATCAATGATGAATGTCCTGCCATCTGCCGGAAGCAGCCTCTCCGGATTTTGGATTATCGATTGAAAAACAAAGGCTTGAGTGCGCCGGTCGGCTGCCTGACGGCGGATGGAATCCGGGAAACGGGCACCTGGACGGACCACCCCGGATCAGGGATGGTCGCTGGAGAGAGTTTTCTAGGCGAGCGGGGTCCAGGTGACGGATCATGCATGCGCTCCATCGAAAGAGTCATCTGAACGCCATGTACATCCCTCGATTTCTCTTCCTCATCTCGGGTCTTGCCGTGTTCGGCACCGGCCCGGCTTCCGCGGACGCCCTGATCTACGAACCCTTTGCAGACAGCGATTCGACGCTTGCCGACAACGCTTCCGGGACTGGGCTCAGTGGGACTTGGGTAGCATCGACCATGACGGTCGACGCTCCCACGCTCAGCTACGGGACCCTGGACTCCTCTGGAAATAA
>JAKZES010000032.1 GCA_022548915.1 Verrucomicrobiaceae bacterium E54 | reverse complement strand
GACCGGTCCGCGAGGATCCGGTCTGGGATCGGCTGGCCAAGGTCTGCCGCGAGGCGGTTGCCGATCCGGATTGCGGCAACGTGCTTTGTTTTCTTCCCGGAACGCACGAGATCCGGCGGACCGTTTCCGCCATCCAATCCGCCACCTGGAGTCGCGGGTGGTCGGTGATGCCGCTCTACGGCGGATTGTCGCCGCAGGCCCAGGAGGCCGCCATCGCACCGGGTGGCGGTCCGAAGATCATCGTCTCGACCAACATCGCCGAGACCTCGCTGACCATCGATGGCGTCCGCACGGTGATCGACGCCGGTCTCGCGCGGATTTCCAGCTTCGATCCGCGCCGGGGGATCGGGACGCTGATGGTTGAGAAGATCTCGCGCGCCGCCGCCGAGCAGCGGGCAGGCCGGGCGGGACGGACCGCGCCCGGGCGCTGCTTCCGGCTGTGGAGCGAAGCCGAGCACGCCCGCCGGGCGGAATTCGAGACCGCGGAGGTCCATCGGGTCGATCTGGCCGAGGCGGTGCTGTTGCTCAAGGGGGCCGGGCAGGCCGACGTTCGGGACTTCCGCTGGCTGGACCCGCCCGGGGAGACCGCGCTGCAACGGGCGGAGGGCTTGCTTCGCGATCTGGGTGCCTTGGACGGGAACGGGGAACTCACCGCGGAGGGGCGGGCCATGGCCGGGTTGCCGCTGGAGCCGCGCTACGCCCGCTTGATGCTGGCGGGGGTGGAACAGGGATGCGTGGCGGAGATGGCCTTCGTCGGTGCGGCGGTGCAGGGGGAGGGCGTGTGGTCCGGAAAAGGGGAAGGCATGCGGCACTTCGTCGAGGACGGCGACTACACCGATTTCCAAGCCGAGTGGCGCGGATTCGATGCCGCCGAGGGCATGAACTTCGACCCCGGACGAGTGTCGGCTCTCGGAGTCCACGGGCGCGCCGCCCGGGAACTCGCGAAGGGCTTCGAGCGACTCAAGCGACTCGCTCGGGCCCGCGGATGGTCATTTGAAACGATCGATTGGAACAAGAATCGCGAGGCGGTCTGCCGGGCAATTCTCGCGGGGTTCAGCGACCGTGTTGCCGTTCGTAGCAGTCGCTCGACTTTGGCCTGTCGGGTCGTCGGAAGGCGACGCGGAAGGATGGATGAGCGGAGTGCCATCGATGTGGACAAGGTGTTGGTTGCGGCCGAGATGACGGAGGTTCAATCGAAAGATTTAAACGTGCATTTACGAAAACTTACAGCCATTGACCACCAACAGATTGCGAATTTATTACCGAAGGATTTGAAGGTTCAAAATGGCGTGGCTTGGGACGAGGCACGACGGTGCGTGGTCGCCCGTGAACAGACTCTTTACCGGGATCTGGTGCTGGAGTCTCGGGACAGCGACCACGAGGTAAACCTGGACGCGGCGGCGGCCCTGTTGGCGGAGCGCGTTTTGACCGATGAGCTTCGTTTGAAACGGTGGGATGACACGGTCGAGCAGTGGTGTTGGCGTCTTGGTGGCCTGTCGAAGTGGATGCCGGAATTGGAGCTGCCGGGATGGTCGGACAGCGACCGCGAGGCGGCGGTGGCGCAGATCTGTCACGGCGCGACGCGCTACAAGGAGATCAAGGATGCCGAGGTCTGGCCGGTTCTGCGGGAGTGGCTCAGTGCGCCCCAGCGGGCGGCGCTCGATGCCTACGCGCCGGAGCGGGTGAAGTTGGCCGGCGGCCGGGAGGCGAAGGTGCGCTATTCGGCCGACGGCGAGCCGGTGATCGGGGTGATGGTGCGGGACCTCTTCGGTCAGTGGACCACGCCGACGATCGCCGACGGGCGGGTCAGGCTGAAAGTGGAGGTGCAGGCGCCGAATCGCCGTCCGTGGCAGGTGACAAGCGATCTGGAGAGCTTCTGGCAGTCGGGCTACGCGCAGATGCGCAAGGATTTGGCCGGCCGCTATCCGAAGCATCCCTGGCCCGAGGATCCCCGCGGGACCGGGTAGCCGACCTGGCGATTTGGAGCTTGGATCGTGGGTCGGGGGACCTTCACTGGAGCGGTGATCATCATCCGGGTTCTCATCATCGTCTCCGCACTGATTTTGATCGGTGCGATGCTGGCCCGCTGGTGGTTCTGGGGTCGACTGAAGGCACGGGGTCAGCGGACCGAGTGTTCGCTGACCGTTGCCGAGTTGTACGAGCGTCTCGGGGTCGAGAAGAGGAAGGCCTCGGACCTGCGGGATGCGGCCGCGCTGGGTTCGGCGCTGCGGGACGGAGGGTTGCGGCTGATGGAGATGGAAGGTGCCGCGGTGGCCAAGCGTCGCCGCACGGGCTGGTGGAATCTGCGGATCCTGCCGGGGCTGCTGGCGCTGCTGCTGGTGTTTTCCTTCTTCTCCGGCAAGAAGCAGGCGGCCAGCTGGGTTCTCGGCGGAGGTGCGGCGCTCATCGCGCTTCACGTGGTGATGCGGATCGCGGCGATCGCCGTGGAGTTGGAGGCCGTGAAGCGGGGCTGGAAGAAGCTCGAGGAGAAGGGCGGCCTCAAGAAGATGGACGAGGCCGAGGCGGTGCTTCGTTGCGCGCGTGCGAGCGTGTGGGACACGGTGCTGCCGTGGTAGGTAGGGAGGACCGCCGATCTCCGAATCGGCAGGATATCTGGACGCTGCATTTGCCGATTCGGAGATCGGCGGTCCCTCACCGCTGCTTCTTGGGCTTTCCAAGAAATTCCTTCACCTCCTCCAGCGGGAAAGTGTTGAGGACGTCCTCCTTCCTCAGCCAGCCCTTGCGGGCGACGCCGATGCCGAACTTCAGGAACTGGAATTGCTCGGGGCGGTGGGCGTCGGGATTGAGCGAGGTGAGCACGCCCCGGTCCCGGGCCTTGCGCCACCAGCGCCAGTCCATGTCAAGGCGGTGGGGGTTGCAGTTGATCTCGATGATCGTTCCGGTCTCCGCCGCGCAATCGATGATCTTCTCGTGATTCACGGCGTAGCCGTCGCGGCGCAGCAGGAGGCGGCCGGTGAGGTGGCCGAGCATGGTGACGTGCTCGTTCTCCATCGCCCGGATGAGACGCCTGGTCATGGTCTTTTCATCGAGCGTGAAGGACCCGTGAACCGAGGCGACGGTGTAGTCGAGCCGGGCGAGGATATCGTCCGCGAAGTCAAGCGAACCGTCCTTGAGGATGTCGACCTCGCTGCCGGAAAAGATCCACAGTTCTTCGCCGTGGTTGTCGTTCCACGTGCCGATCTCCTCGACCTGCTTGAGCAGCCGCTCCTCGTCGAGCCCGTTGGCCTGGAACGAGGCCTTCGAGTGGTCGGCGATGCCGAGGTAGCGCAGCCCGAGTTCGATCGCCGCCCCGCCCATTTCCTCGAGCGTGGCGTGGCCGTCCGACGCGGTGGTGTGGTTGTGAAAGGTGCCGCGCAGGTTCTCGAGCTCGACCAGGCGGGGGAGCACGCCCTCGTCGGCGGCCTCGATCTCGCCGCGGTTCTCGCGAAGTTCCGGGGGGATCAGGTCGAGGCCCAGCGTGCGGTAGATGTCGCGTTCGTCGTGGACGGCGGGGATGGGTTCGTGCTGGGTCGCCTTGCCCGCCGCGGAGAATCCGTATTCGTTGAGCGAAAGCCCCTGCTTGAGGGCCCGCGAGCGGAGCGCGACGTTGTGCTCCTTGGAGCCGGTGAAGTACTGCAGGGCGAACGGATACTGGTCGTTGGAAACGGCCCGGAGGTCGCACTGCAGCCCGTTGTCGAGCCGGATCGAGCACTTGGTGTCGCCGCGGGCGATGACCTCGTTCGCCTGATCGAGTCGGGAGAACCATTCGGTCAGCTCGGCGGGCGAGTCGGTGGCGACGATGAAGTCGAGGTCGCCGACGGTTTCCCTGGACCGCCGCAGCGACCCGGCATACTGCGCACGCAGTACCTTGGGGTGGTCCCGCAGGGCCTCAAGAATCGTCTCGGCGGCATGGGTCGCGGTGTGGAGCCGGAAGCGGTCGGCGAACTTCTCCCGCCGCGCGAGAGCCTCGAGGATCTTCTGCTCGGTCTTTTTTCCGAAGCCGGACAGCTCCGCCACCTTGCCGTCCTCACAGGCCTGCTTCAGGGCCGGGAGGGAGTCGATGCCGAGCTTGTTGTAGAGGGCGGCGACCTTCTTCGGGCCGAGTCCCTCGACGTCGAACAGATCAAAAATGCCCGCCGGATACTCGGCCCGGAGCTTCTGGTGAAACTCCAGTTCACCGGTGGAGGCCAGTTCGTGCAGCTTGTCCTGCAGCGCCGCGCCGATGCCCTTGATGCCGTCGAGGTCGTTGTCGCGGGCGCGGGCCACAATGTCGCCGTCGAAGGAGCCGACGATCTCGGCACCCTGGCGGTAGGCGCGGATCTTGAAAGGGTTCTCGCCCTTCAGTTCGAGGAGCAGGGCGATCTCTTCAAGAACGGAGGTCAGGGTTTCGCGGGTGACGTGGGACACGCCCGAACTTGAAACCCGAATGCTCCCGATTCAAAGCTTAAGAATGGGTGAGTTGGGGCGGAGCGGGTCCAGCCGCCTTAGCCCCGGTTCGCCGCTTCGTTCCTCTCCGGGGGAGGCGGCGGGGGAGGCGAACGGTGCGCGTGGCGTGGGCGCTTTCAGGACTCCCGTTTTTCGTAGACCCGGACCCAGTCGATCTCGAGGTGGGCCGGGTAGTCGTCGGGATCGGCCTCGCCCACCCACTTGCCGCCGATCTGCATCGAGAAGATCAGGTAGAACGGCTGGTCGAAGGGCCATTGCGCCGCTCCCTTGTCCGGCACCTTCGGGTAGGTCATCGTCGGCTTGCCATTGACGGTGAAGACGATCTTGTTCGCATCCCATTCGGCGCCGTAGGTGTTCCAACCGTCGCGGTCGATCGGGGCGGTGGTGCCGCCGGTGTAGGTGTTGGCAGCGCCGAGGACCAGCGTGCCCGGGCCCGACTTGGTCACCCCCTCGGTGCCGGTGAGTGTGGTGTTCAGGGTTGCGGTCTGGTTGAAGACTTCGATGCCAGGCGGGCCCGTGGTCGGGGCGCTGAGTGTGAGCGAACCGCCGGTGCCGGGATCGAGGATCCAGTTGCCGTCGGCTCCGGCAGCGTCGCCGAAGATGATGCTTCCGATCGTGTAGCTGCCGTCGAGGGTGAGGGTTTGCTCACCGGTGATGTCGAGCAGGTGAATCGATGCTGACTGATCCGCGGCATCGGCGGGGCCGTCCGGCGACCAGTCACCGACCGTCGCCCAACTGCCCCCCGCCGCGTTGCCCCAGGTCCAGCCGGTCGGGGCGGCGTCCACCGCGAAGCTGACCTCCTGGGTTTCGCCCCAGTTGCCATCATGGCTGTAGCGAAAGATGACATGGGTGCGTCCGGCAGTGATGTCCGCCGGGGTCACGGCGTAGGAAACCTGAGGCAGGGCATTTCCCTGATAGCTGTCACCGGCGACCTCGACCCGGCTGGCATCGTCGGTGCCGTCCCACAGAACGATTCGCATACCGTAGAGATAACCGCTCCATGGTCGGTTCAGGACGGCGTCCATGGTGATCGTCTCTCCGGCCGCCAGCGGCGTCGGGTGCTCGTATTCGAGGACGATGGGATTTCCCCAACAAAACCCGCTGCCGGCTGCGCTGCCACCCGTGCCGCTCCAGAACGTCCACCCGCCTTCCGCGATGAAGGCGCTGGTGGTGCCGTAGTTGAAGGTGTCGGAGAAGACCACGTCAGCGCGGGAACGGTCCGCCCCTGAAAGGATGACGCATGCCAGCGCAAAGGCTGCCCGACGGAGGAGAACTCGACTGATTTTCGTGATGCACATCATTCGTTTCGCTTGGATCTGGCCAGAAAGTTGGAGTGAAAATACTATCCTTAGTGGTCGAACTCCCCGGGCTCCAACGCCGCTGTGGTGGTTTTCTCAACCAACCGGTGGTGCTTCTGATTCAGGGCGGTGGTCGTGCCCTGAACGACGCGGGGAGGGCCCGCAGTAGCAGACGAATCCTGAAGGAATGAAGACACGTTGCCCCGAAGTGCCGGAAGTCGGTTGAGATCGAACCCTCGTGGGTGGGTCGCCATGGTCGCTGCGGCCACTGTGACGAGAAGTTCCTGATCACGGAGGCGACGGTGGAAGACGGTGCCTCGGCTTCCTCGGGCGAGTCGATTCCCGTGCGCGAACTGATCCGCCGCATGGATGGCCGCGAGTGGTCCGGCCCGCTGGAGTGGGAGTTCAGCGGTAGTGACTTTGATGACCTCTACGCGCCCTACCTGAGCGGCGACGTGTGGCGGCTTGCGAAAGGCGTCGGTCGCCTCAAGGTGGAACTCGCGGTGCGCCTGCCCGAGGATGACGAGTCGGGCGCTCCAGTCCAACAGCGCCCCATGCCACAGGCCACGGCTTCTCCTGCTGCATCTGTCTTAGCCGATATCGGTTTCGGCGTCCGACCAGCGCAGCGGCATCGCTGGAGGTTCGGGAGACGTCAGGAGACTCGCCCGGCTGGTTGGTGGGGAAGACCGGTCCTGAGAAGCTTGTCTGTCGTCGATCCCGGGATACGGGAAGGTTGATCGTCCGCTCTTATTCAGAATCCGCAGGGGCAAGGCATGGCTTGTCTGCCGTGCCTGTCGAAGCCCACACTACTTCCTCAATGAATCTTGTTCGAACTGCCCTCGTTCTGCCGCTGATGGTCGCCGGGTCTCCCCGGGCCGCGCTGCTTCCGGACCCGGTGTTCAGCCGCGAAGCGACCTGGCATCTGCCGGGGGACGAGCGGGCGGTGGTGCTGCCGCCGGGAGACTCCGCCGTCGGTGAGATCCCGGTGCCCGGGCTTTCCGAGAAGGAGAAGGCGGCGGGCGGGGCCTGGCGGGGGATCCTGTCCGTCGATCTTTTTGGAACCACCGACGGAGCTCCGGGAAAGGTCGCGATCGAGGCACTGGACCCGGCCACCGGCGAGGTCTTCGCGACGACCGAAGCGGCGGTGCCGGGCGGTGTGGCGCCGCGGGCCGCCTGGGCGGTGATCGCCTCGTCCGAGCAGCCCGGCGCGGAGGGCGCCAAGGCCTTCGATGGCGATACCAAGACCGATTGGCATTCACGGTATGGAGGCGATCAGCCGAAGCCGCCGCACTGGATCGGTCTCGCCTTTTCCGCTCCGCGGCGGATCGACGGAGTGAGCCTGCTGCCGCGGCAGGGAGGCTTCACCAACGGCGTGCCGAGGGATTGGCGGGTGGAGGCCCGGCATGGAGGGAATGATTGGAAGGAGGTGGCCGCCGGATCGAGTGATCGGGCCGAGGTGGCGGACCGGCGCGGTCCGGTGGTGGTGAAGTTCGCGGAACCCATCGAGGCCGAGGCCGTGCGTTTCGTGATCGACCGCGACTGGAGCGGGGGTGGATTCGGAACGGCGGCGGAGCTGACTTGCGAGGGGATCACCTTGGAGGAGCGCAAGCCGGCGGTGGCGGCAGGGGCACGGGCCTGGCTGGAGGTGCCGCCGGAATTGATGAAGGCACTGCAGGGCAAGGCGTTCGGACTGCGTCTGACCAGCCGTGAAGGTATGGTCGTGGCCGCCGAGCCGCGCGCGGCCCGAATCCACCTCGAGCCGGGCGGCAAGCTCTTCGGGCGCTCCAATGGCGGCCTCGGGCCGGACAAACTCGGGGTTGGCCTGCTGGGATTCACCGCAATGACCGAGCACCGGCACACGGTGCTGTCGGTGATCGAGGTGCGCCCGGAGGGACCTGCCGCCAAGGCCGGCCTGCGGCGGGGCGATGCGATCGTTTCGGTGGGCGGGGTCCCCTTGACGGTGAACGACCTGGCGCCCGGCTGGACCTGGTTCCACGAGAGTCACGAAGCAGCACTCGGGCGGGCGATCGAGGCTGCGCTGGCCGCCGGCGAGACGAGCCTCGATCTCGGGGTCATCCGGGGCGGCAAAATCGTCAACCTGCCGGTCGAACTCGGGCGCACCCGGCCCTTCACCACGATGAATCCGAAGCAGGATCCGGAGGCGGCCCGGCTGGTGGACGACATGCTCGGGTGGCTCGTGAAGAACCAGCAGGAGGACGGGGCGTGGTCCGGCGACATCAAGCGCACGACCCTGGCGGGACTGGCCCTGCTGGCAACGGAGAAAGCCGAGCATGAGGAGCTCGTGAAGCGCGCGGTCGAGTGGTCGCTGTCACGCTTCGATCGCCCGGAGAAGCACGGCAATCTCGGCTTCTGGGGTGGCGCGTTCATGGGAATCCTCTACGCCGAGTGGCACCTGCGGACCGGCGATGAGCGGGTGCTGCCGCATCTCGAGGCGATGCGCGACTGGGCCTATGACGGTCGCCACATGAGCAAGTGGGACGTGCCCGCGCTCGGACACGGTCCCGACGGTCTTCCCTACGACCAGAAGGCCCTGGTGGCACCCGCCTGCCACCTGCTGGTCTTCGAGGCGTTGGCGATGCGCTGCGGGATGGAGGACCGGCTTTGGGAAATGCTCCTGCCCTACATGGAAATGTCGTGGTCCGATCCGGCGGACGGGGGTCACGGCGCGCTCGGCTACAACCGTTCCTACAAGGATCTCGGTGAGTTCTGGTCGCGCACCGGGTTGTTCGCGATGGCTTGCCACCTCCGGGGCGAACGTCCGGACATGCGGGACGCGATGATCGGGATCATGAAGGAGCGACATCCGTGGTTCCGCAACAGCCACGCCTACGGCGAGCCCGGCGGAGGACTTGGACTACTAGGATTGCAGTTGGTGGACCCCGACGGGTTTTCGGAAATGATGCGTGACTACGCGTGGTGGTTCTCGCTCGCCTGGCAGCCGGGCTACGGGCTGAAATTCACCCAGCCCCACATGGGAGCTCCCTACATGGGCGAGGATGACCTTTTCAACGCGATGTATGCGCTGGTGCTGCAGGCACCGAAGAAGTCGCTCCATCTCACCGGTCGCCGGCCGTGAGCATGTGCCGGCATTTTCGATCCCGACTGATCTACTTCCGATGAAATCGAATACCCCCCGACTCTTCCGACCGCAGGGGATGGGCACGCGGCTGGCGCTGTCGTGGCTGGCGGCCAGCCTGCTGGTGAGTGCCGCACCGGTCCGCAAGGTGAGCTACGAGCCGCTTGCGGACCCGGCGGCGGCTTCACGGGCGAACCTGTTCCTCGACGCGCGAGTCACGGCGAGCGGGCACTGGGACTCGCAGACGCCCGACCGCGCGGTGAACGGCAATCGCGACGTGTCCGATCACTGGGCCTGCGAAAATCTGCCGGTGTGGCATCAGGTGGACCTTGCTGAGCCGACAAGCCTGTCGGTGGTCCACGTCTGGCCGTACTGGGCCGACGGTCGCATCTACCAGTTCAAGGTCGAGGGTTCCATCGACGGCAAGGAGTGGAAGCTGCTCGGGGACATGACCGGAAACAGCATCGCCGCCACGGCGGAGGGGGTGAGGTTCCGCTTCGACCCGGTCGAGGTCCGCCACCTGCGCACGACCTTCCTCGACAATTCGCGCGGGGCGGAGAATGGCGGACACCTGGTGGAGATCGAGGGCTATGCCGAGGAGCCGGCGGGCGGGCTCGGCGGCGGCATCGGCACCACCGATCTCCGCTATCCGCCGGAGGGGGAAATCGGGGGCTTGCGCCCGTTCGCCGGGGGGATCGAGCTGACCGCCTGGCGAGGCGAGCGGGTCAGTGCGCAGGTCGTGCTGCAATCGGAGCGCTCGCAGGAAAACGTCTGCTTCGGTCCGTCGGAGCTGAGTTCCGGCGACCAGCGGATCGAGATCGCGCCGCGCTTCGTCCGCTACACCTTGGCCGATGGCGTGCCGCAGGGAGACATCCTCGACTCGGCAAGCTCGCTGCCGCTGCCGGCGGGTCGCAACCGCCCGGTGTGGATCGCGATCGATGTCCCGGCCGACGTGCCGGCGGGCGAATACCGCGGCTCGCTGGTGGTGGTTTCCGACTCCGACCGGTTGGAGGTTCCGGTGCGGTTGCGGGTCCTCGCGGCGGTGCTGCCGCCACCGGACCGCTGGGCTTTCCACCTCGACCTGTGGCAGCACCCGCAGGCGGTGGCGCGGTGGCACGATGTCGAGCCATGGTCGGATCTGCACCTGGCGCTGCTCGAGCCGTCGATGAAACGCCTGGCCGACGCCGGACAGAAGACGATCACCTGCTCGATCATCGAGGAACCGTGGAACGGTCAGACCTACGACCACTTCCCGAGCATGATCGAGTGGCGGAAGAAGGCGGACGGTTCGTGGAGTTATGACTACTCGATTTTCGACCGGTGGGTCGGCTTCATGAGCGAGCGCTGCGGCCTCGGGGAGGCGCGCATTCACTGCTACTCGATGTTGCCGTGGTCGTTGAAGTTCCGCTACTTCGACGAGGCGGAGAGGCGTCATGTCGATCTCGCGCTGCAACCGGGCACGCCGGCCTTCGACGAATTCTGGGGAAGCTTCCTGGAAGACTTCACCCGGCATCTGAAGGAGAAAGGCTGGCTGGAGCGGACGCGGATCGCGGTGGATGAAAGACCCGACGCGCAGATGCGCGGGGCGCTGGCGACCTTGGCGAAGCACGCGCCGGGCCTCCGGGTGGCCTCCGCGATCAATCATCCGAGCGAGTTGCTCAAGGACGTCGACGACATGTCGCCGATCATCAACCACACCGACCGGTTTCCGCGTGAGTTGCTCGACGAGCGGCGGGTGGCGGGGCACAAGACGACCTTCTACGTCTGCACTCATCCGCCGCGTCCGAACACCTTCACCTTTTCGCCGCCTGCGGAGTCGGAGTGGCTGCCGCTGTTCTCAGCAGCCAACGGCTTCGACGGCTTCCTCCGCTGGGCCTACCATTCATGGGTCGAGAACCCGCTGGTCTCGACCGATTTCACCTCGTGGCCGTCGGGGGATTGCTTCCTGGTTTATCCCGGCGACCGCTCGTCGGTGCGCTTCGAGCGGCTGCGGGACGGGATCGAGACTTTCGAGAAGATCCGCCTGCTGCGCGCGCATGCGGCCAAGTCCGCGAACCTGGAATTGAAGGCTTCGCTGGCGAAACTCGACGCCGAGCTCGCGAACTTCACCTGGGCGCGCGGCTCGCAGCCCGGTGGACACGCGGAGGACGTCCGACGGGTGAACGAGATCGTGCTCGAGAGCCTGTCTGAAAAATGATGTTGGCCGCTGGTTTCACGACCAATCCACCGGTCGGCGCGACTGGCAGCAATTTTCAGACAGGCTCTGATACCAATGAACGGAATAGGCTGGTAGAATGGCCGGAGCGATTTTGCGCAAGGTCAAGGCGAGAGGAGGGCGCGGTGCGGGCACCGCAATCGACGAACAACGCCGAGATTGCGCAAAATCGCCCGGACCACTCCCCTATCGCGAAGCGACTGATTATCAGACCTTTCCAAATTCTCCATTCTACCAGGATATTCCGTGAGTTGGTATGAGGCGGCCGGGAGCGTCGGGAGGCCTTAACGAACCACCCGTAGGCGCAGGAAGAGCGGGGCGGCGATGGCGCCGAGGGTGTAAGTGTCGCGCGCCGAACCGTTGCCGAGGTCGAGGGTGGCGAGTGCATCCACCGGTGCATCGAACCACGACATCAGGTCGTGTGAGGCGCGGAGCGTGGCGGCGACGTCGGGCACCGGATGGCGGCGCTGGACGACCACGGAGGGGGGGATGGTGCCGGGGTCGATGCGGATTGGTGCGGTACCAGCGAAAGCGCCCGGGGCGAGGCGCAGGTAGTAGTCCAGCAGCAACGGCCGGCCGTCGCCATCGGGGTCGGACTCCGGTTGGGTTGTCTGGTGGCCGGACTCGCGGAGGAAGCCGTCGAGCCCGCCGGGCAGGATGTTGATCTCGGCAGCGCTGGCGTGCGGATCGCCGTTGACTTCAGAAAGCGAGGTGAAGCGGAAGTAGCGGGTCTCGACCGGGGCGGCAAAGGCGACTTCCTGGAGAACCGGATTGTTGCGGATGTTGTCGAACTCGCCGGAGGCGACCTCGGTCCAGTCGCTGCCATTGGCGCTGACCTCGAAGCGGTAGGTGAGGACGACGCCCGCGAGGTTGTCGTTGCGGGGAAGATAGGTGAAACCCCGGATCCAGCGGCGTTCGCCCATATCGACGGCGAGGTGGTGCGGGTGGGGCGTGGTGCCGGACGAGTAACCGGTATGCCAGATCGTGTCGGGGTCGTCGTCGATCGCCAGCGCGGCGGCCTCGGCGGGGACTTCCTCGCTGTCGACCGAGTGGACCTGCCAGCCGATGGGCGCGATGCCGGCGAAGAGCCTGCTGACGGCGAAGCTCGACGAGTTGCCGTCATGGCTGATGGCCCGCACGGTGCCGCCGAGCGGGAGGTCTACCGGTCCGGTGTAGAGCGGCGAGTCAGGGGTCGGGTCGCTGCCGTCGATCGTGAAATGGATGGCGCTTCCGCCGCTGGCGGTGATCGCCACCCGGCCGGCGGCGTCGCGATTCCCGATGACCGGTGATGGCACGACGGTGGCGCCCTGGTGCAGGCTGACATTTGCGAGGCTCGGCTCGAGGCGCGACTGGGTGATTCGGATGCGGACGCGGTCGGTGGTCGTTTCGGGGAGCAGCAGGATGCGCTTGTGGCCGACCGTGGTGGCGCTGCCGATCTCGCTCCAGCCTGACCCGTTCCAGGCATCGACCGCGAAGGCCTCGATCCGCTGGCTGCGGGTGGCGATCGCCTCCTGCAGGACGATGCGGTCGAAGGTGGTGGCGGAGGGCAGGGTGAGCGTGACCGTTGGCGTCGAGTTGCCCGCCTCGGGCTCCCACCAGGTGTCGAGGTCACCATCGAGAACGTTTGAGGCGGGTTGACCGGAGAGGGTCGAGTCCGCGGTGATGCTGCCTCCTGCGGCGAGATCGGTCGCGTAGGTCTGCTCGATCACGGAAAAGGCCTCGAGCAGCGGGGCGATCTGCCCGTCGGGGATCAGGCCACGGGTGTCGGGCGAGAGGTTGAGAAGCAGGTTGGCGTTGCGGCCGACCGAGGCGTGGTAGATGTCGAGCAGTTGTTGGGTGGTCTTCACCGCGTGGGACGCCTTCCAGAACCACCCGGAGAGCACCTTGGTGTCGGCCTCGGCGGGGAACCAGCTGAGGGTTTTGCCGGCGACCAGCTGGGCGCGGCTGCCGAGGTCGGTTGCGGTGGCGCTCGAGAGCGGGGCGGGGATCACGCTCCACTCCGTCTCGCGGGCGTAGCCGGTCTCGTTGCCGACCCAGCGGACGTCGGGTCCGCCGATGGCGATGCAGGCGTCCGGCTGCAGCGCGTAGATCATTTCATACCACTCGGCCTCGTTGTAGCTCTGGGGCGGGTTGGTTTGCTTGGGGTTGGCACCGTCGAACCAGACCTCGGCGATGTCGCCGTACTCGGTGAGCAGCTCGTAGAGCTGGTTGAGGAAATAGCGGTTGTAGTCGTCGACCTCGTACTGGAATGAGCCGAAACCGGGTGTCGGGGTGCGGCCCTGCGACGGGTCGCTGCCGAAGGTCGCGGGATCGGTCGGGATGGTGGAGGTCCGGACCGCGCTACCGTTTCCATAGTAGCCGGAACCGTCAGTGTAGCTGAAGGGCGACTCGATCTGATAGAGGTCGGCTGGCGAGAGGTAGATGCCGAGCTTGATCCCTTCGGCGGCGCAGGCGTCAGCGACGGCGCGGACGACGTCCCCGGTGCCACCGAGCCACGGGCTCGAGGCGACGTCGTGGGTGGTGTAGCGGCTCGGGTAGAGGCAGAAGCCCTCGTGGTGCTTGACTACCAGCACGAGCATTTTGCCGCCGGCCCGCTTGATCACATCGACCCACTGGGTCGCGTCGAGGGCGGTCGGGTTGAAATCGGCCGGCGTTTCGAAGCCGGTGCCCCACTCGGCTCCATTAAAGGTGTTGGGCCCGAAGTGGATGAAGAAGGTGTTTTCCAGCCGCTGCCAGTCGACCTGCTTGGGCTCTGGCAGGATCTTGGCCGCCTTCTCGAGCTTGACCGCCTCGCTGTCGGAGGGGTCGATGAAATGTTCGGTGGCGTATTCGATGGAGGGTGGCGTGGCCGGCCCGGGGTCGCTGAAGAGCGCCTGGACGGCGAAGTCGTCGAGCCCGGTCTCATCGGTTCCGGCTTCGGCATCGAAGACGATCCAGAGCAGCTTGCCGGTGGTGGCGCCGCCGAGTGAGAGATCGACACTGAAGGGCTGCAGCTCCGGCCCGGTCGGCGTGGAGGAGAAACCGAGCTCGGCAGCGGTGAAGGTCTTTGAGTCGAGCAAGCCGGCACCTGAGAGCTCCGAAGGATGGACGCCGTCGGCTCCACTCTCGCCGGCATCGGTTTCGTAAACGCTCACGCGGAATGGACGGAACTCCCGTGGATCACCGGGATGGCGGAGGATCGCATTGCCCGAGACGCGCAGTCCGCCGTCGGCATCGGTCCGGGGTCCGAGGAGCTGATAGATGAAGCCGTCGGACGTGGATAGGTTGAGGATGTTGCCCTGTCCGGACGGATATTGGGCGGCATTGCTGGGGTCGACATTCACCCAGTCGTGGAAGTCGACCCCGGAGGACTCGAACCAGCCGTCCACCTCCTGCACCTCGCCGGAGCCGGACTGGGTTTCGAAATCGCCGTTGGCCAGGCTGAATGCGGATGGCTTCGGCAGGAGCAGGAAGTCGATTGGCTGGATGGGGTTGCCGGAGGTGGCGAAGGAGACGGCGTCCAGTTGGCCGTCGATGCCACGGTTGTCGAAGCCGTTGCGCCCTAGGTAGCCGAAGCTCACGTTGGAGGTGTCCGGGGTGGCGAAGACTCCGTTGTCCACGGTGCCGATCGGGGTGCCGTCGAGGTAGGCGGTCAGGGCGCTGGCGGCGGCATCCCAGGCGAGCGCCAGATGGACTGCGGTGCCCGGGGCGGGCAGGGCCGTGCTCACGCCTTCCCAGGTCGAGCCGTCCCAGTAGCCGGCCTCGAGTGCGTTGCCGGTGTTGTTGATGCGGAAGTCGGTGTCGCCCTGGATGTCGATGATGGTGAGCTGGCCGCCGCTGAAGGAGTCGAAGGAGACGATCGTTTCCGCCACCCAGTTCAAGCCGGTCAGGTTCCCGATGGCGGCGGGGTCGAACTGGAAGCCGTCGCCGCCTCCGCCAAGCAGGCCTTTCCCGCCGCTGACCGAGGCTCCGGCGTGGGAACCGAAGGTGTCGGTGCTGTCGGTCTCCCCCGCACCGAGCGTGTAGGTCGTGCCGTCGAGGGTGCCGTCGAACGCGACCTGCAGGTGGGTCGTCACGGAGGCTTGCAGGATGCCGCCGAGGGCGAGGATGAGCGTGGTGGAGAGCTTGGAGATCATGGGTGCGAAGGATGGAACAATCGAAACCCGCCCGAACCCGGCATGGCGCCGTGGAGGGGCGGGTCGATGAAGTTGGGAATCGCCGTGGCGGCTATTTCCTGCGGCGACGGAGGAGGATCATGCCGCAGGGGATGAACAGGGCGATGGAGGAAGGCTCGGGGATGATCTGGAAGTCGGTGCTGGCGTCGAAGGTCCCCGTGAAGGTCGAGAAGGCGACCCCGTCGAGTTGGCCGTTGATGCCGCGGCCCTCGAAACCGGCGCGCCCGAGGTAGCCGAAGCTGACGTTGCCGTCCGGGGTGGCGAAGGCTCCGTTGTCCACGGTGCCGATGGAAGTGCCGTCGATGTAGCCGGTGAGGCTGGTGGCGGTGGCATCCCAGACGAGGGCCATGTGGATTGTCGTGCCCGTGGAGGGTAGCGAGGCGGTCTGACTGCCGGCGGTGCTGCCGTCCCAGTAGACGGCCTCAAGGGCGGTGCCGGCATTGTTGATGCGGAAGTCGGTGTCGCCTTGGACGTCGATAACCGTCAATTGGCCGGTGCCGAACGCGTCGAAGGAAACCCGGGTCTCCGCGATCCAGTTCTGGGTGGTCAGAGCGCCGAGCGAGGACGAGTCGAAGTAAAATCCCTGAAAGCCTCCGGTCAGGTCCGCTTCGCCTGAGGTGACCGCAGGGTTGCCTCGGCCGCCGAAGGTGCCGGTGGTGTCGATTTCCCCGGCACCCAGCGTGTAGGCATTGCCGGCGATGATGCCATCGAAGTTCACGAGCACTTGTTGGGTCACGGTGGCCGCCGTGCCGAGTCCGGTCAGGGCCCCCAGGGCGAGCAGTGTAATGCAGTTCGTATTCATTTGGTTGGAAGGATCGGTTGGTTGGTTGATGAAAGGGAAACCGCGCCTCACGGAGCGGCCTGAATGCGGAGGAAGAATCGCGATAGTGCCTCGCTGGCGGTGGCGGTGACGTCGGCGGTGCCCCCGGTCGGGGTGACGCCCGGGATCGAGACGGTCGGGCCGCCAAGGGGGCCGTCGGTGCCGTCGCCGGCATACCAGTTCTCAAGGTCAAGCGACCACTGGTACGAGCCCGCGATGTCGTTGAGCGCCGGCTCGGCCTGCGGGTGGGAGAAGCTGGTGATGGTCCCGTCGGTCGAGAGCTGGCCGATTCCGGCGTTGCGTTGGCTCGGGTCGGTGCCGAAGAAGGCCTCGATGCCGTTGCTCAGCTGGTCACCATCCGGATCGTCATCGAGTCCGTTGAGCGCACCGACACCGGGGAAGCCGGCGATCCACCCGGCGTAGCCGGTCCCGGCCGGGAGGATGAGAAAATCCGATCCCGGGTCGAAGGCTGCGGCGCCGCTCTGGAAGGCCACGGCGTCCAGCACGCCATCGATGCCGCGCCCGTCGAAGTCGGCGCGGCCGAAGTAGCCGAAGCTCACGTTCGTGAGGTCGGGCGTGGCGAAGGCACCCTGGCTGATCGGGCCGATCGAGGACCCGTTGACGTAGCCGGTGAGTGTGCCGGTGGAGGCATCCCATGCCATGGCGACATGCACCCGCACCTCTGCCGGTGGCAGGCCGGTGTCTTGCACGCCATTGGAGCTTCCATTCCAATAGACCGCCTGGAGCCCCGTGCCGGCATTGTTGATCCGCAGGCTGGTGTCGCCCTGGACGTCGATGGCGGTGAGTTGGCCGCCGCCAAAAGCCTCGAAGTAAATCAGCGCCTCCGCGACCCAGTTCTGGAGAGTGAGGTCACCCAACGGGCCCGGGTTGAAGTGGAATCCATCGATCCCGCCGGCGTTTCCGGGGTTGATCGTGGCCAGACCTCCGGAAACGGCAGGCGCTCCACTGCCTTGGAAGGTTCCCGTGGTGTCGGTCTCGCCGGGATCGAGAGTGTAGGTGGTCCCGACCAGTGTCCCGTCGAAGTTGACGAGCACTTGGGTCGCCAGCGGTGAGGCGGGATCCGCCGTGGCGGTCGCCACGTTCGACGGGTCCGAGTCGCCCTGGGCGTTGGTGGCAAGAACGCGGTAGTCGTAGGTCGTCCCTGGGACGACTCCGGTGTAGACGTCGGTGTGAAACTCGGTGTTGGCCGGCAGGGTGGCCACGGTGGTCCAGGTGCCGGCGCCGCTCGGCGAGCGCTGGACGATGAAGCCGGTCTCGGTGTTGAAGTTGTCGGTCCAGTCGAGATCGATCTCGAAGGGGGAGAAGGGGTCCGCGAAGAGGTCGGTCACCGCCTTGCCGGTCAGGGGGGTGGCGAAGGTGGCCGGCGAACTCCAGTCCTCGAGATCGGGGTCGGGTGCGGTGTTCACCGCATGGAAGCGGCAGGTGTACGCGGTGTCGATGGCGAGCCCGGTGATGGTCCGGTTAACGGGTCCGACAACCTCGGGGCTGGGGCCGTCAGAGCTGCCATTCGTCTGCCAGTCGGTGAGGTTCGTGCCATAGTCAGTCGTGGCCCAGAACAGGGTCACGTCAGCATCGACATCCTCGAGGGTGGCACTGGCATTCGCTCCGCTCGCGGTGATGCTGTCGACGGCAGCATTGCCGATCAGCGGTTGGCCGGTCGGGATCACCCGCAAGACCACGGCGCCGGCACCGGGGTCGGAGGCTCCGATGCCATCAATGTTCATCGAGGTTTCGGCCGGTCCGGTGGTGAAGGTGCCGATCACGGATCCGCCCGTGCCACGGGTCAGGGTGGGACTGGCAGAGCCGCCGTCCTGATCCTGGTAGGTGGTCGTCCGGCTGTTGATCCCGCCAGCGGTTCTCAGGTCGTGGATTCCGATGATCTGAATCTTGTAGGCGGTATTTGGCGTCAGCCCACCGAGGGTCAGCACCCAAGGGTCGCCGGTGCTGCCGAAGGCCGCGTGCCTACCGATGATGGCATCCAGAGTGGCGTCGCCCGTGCTGGTGCCGCCCTCGGCGGTCCAGTAGTCGTCGCTGCCTCCGGCACCGGTGAAAACCACGCCGTTGACGGTTCCGCCGGGGCCGAAATCGACCGCCCCGCCGGCGGCGAGATGGGAGGAAGTGCCGCTGGGCCAGGTATCCTTGATGTAGGTGATGTCGGGGGCCGGGATGCCGTCGTTGATCACGTCACTCGGCGAGGTGATCGGAGTGGAAGTGGCCTCCCAGGTGATCGGGGCCGCGTGGCCGATGGCAACGAGGGCGATCATGATCAATGTGGATGGGATCAGGAGTCTCATGGTGTTCTTAGTTACTCGGGTTCGGGTAATGGTTGCTCTGAAGCAGGCCTTGGATCTGTGGGGGTCCGAGGGCTCCTTCGATGAGGAAGACTTCGTCGAGCGAGATGCGGGAATCGTGCGGGTTCGCCTGCCCGCGCCACTTGCCGGACGCAAAAAAGGTGACGGGCGCCGCATCGGGTCCGGTGGTGTCCAGAATCACGGGGTGTGCTTCGCCCGGGTCTCGATCGCTTGATTCATCCTCGTGGCGAGCCAGTGGTTCCCGACGTCCGTCGAGGTAACAAATCACCTCGGGATCGCCGCTTGCCGTGTGGCGCCCGGTATGCACCACGGCGTGGTGGTGCCACTCGCCGTCGTCGATCGGGGTGATGCCCTGCCACCACGTGTCGCCGAGGGTGATCCCAACGGCATTTCCGTCCTCCACCGGATTGAGATGGGTCAGGAAGGCCAGGTCTCCGCCGGGAGCCTCGAAACGGGTTCCCCAGCCGAGGACGACCAGCCTCAGCGGGCTTTCGGAGCGCGGCTCGACCTTCAGCCAGTACGCGAGCGTGAAAGGGGTCCTGCCGTCGGGGCCGATCCGGTCGCTGGCGGCAAAGCTGTCGAAATCCGAGGAAACCAGCGCCCGGTTGAAACGCCCCGGGCCGGATTCGATGGTGGAGGCGCCGTCGTGGGCGCCTGGAGTCAAGCGGGAGTTTTCGCCCGAGCTGAGGTTGCCGTCGACTCGCCACTCTTCGGGATTCGGTTCGTCGAAAGACCAGTGCAGGTAGGGAAGCGCGGACGGCAGTTCGGTGAGGAAGCGCCCCGGGTCCGCCTTGGTCCCGGTCAGTGTGCCCACCACCGTGGTCTTTCGAGCCTGGTCGGCCTCAAGGACTTGTCGGGTCCTTGATCCGCCGCGGGTCACGACTTCCACCCGGCCGTCGAAAACGTGCACCTGATCGGCTTCGTCGGGTTTCGAGATGACACCGAATTCGGTGCCGAGGTCGGTGGCCTGGAGTTCGGAAGTGGTGACACGGAAGCCCACAGCCTTTTCGGGCACCCGAAACCAGGCGATTCCCTCCTCGAGTTGCAGCCGGTCCCCGCTCGTTAGTGTGAAGTCGGCAGGAGCCCGCACAATCGAGCGGACGCCCGAGGCAAAGGTGAGGTCCATCACCCCCTGGTGGAGCACGAGTCGCGAGCCGATCTCCAGTTCCCCGCCTTTGGGAGCGGCTTCCACGTTGGCGTGGGTGAGGGTGAACTCACTACCGGGAGATGCTTCGAAAGCAAGGGCGGCCGGTGCGGGCGGAAGGATCACCCTCCACATCACCAGAGCGGCGATGACCAGAGCGGCGGCGGCTGACAGGGTGGCATGGCGGAACGACTTTCGGTTGCGGGCCTGCTCGAATTGCTCGACCGGCACCAGGGATTCGTGAGCCAGCACCGCCTTGAGTCCTCTCACCCGACGCTCGAGCACGGCGTGCATTCGCGCGTGCGCGCAGTAGATCCGGCGCGCCTCTTCGGAGCGGATCAACTCCTCGCGAAGTTCCGGCCAGCGTTCCTCGTCGAGAGCTCCCTCGACGAGTTCCTGGATCCGTGTTTCGAGTTGGACCGGCGACATCGGCATCAGTGGGCGGAGGTCGGTCCGGTGGTGATCTGCGATTCGATGCAGCGTTTGAGGGTCGCGCGGATCCGGAAGAGGGAGACCTTGAGCGAGCCCACCGTGCGGTCCTGCGAGCGGGCGTAGTCCTCAAGCGTCTGGTCGGAGTAGTAGCGGTGGTCGATCAGCTCCTTCTCGGTGGGCTTGAGCCTCCGCATGCACGCTTCCAGCGCGATCCGCAACTCATCGATCGGCTGGGCATCGGAGGACTCGATCATCGTGGCGGTGATGCGGTCGGCGAGTTCATCATCGACCACCAGCCAGGACTTGCGCTTGCGCTCCTTGTGATGGGCCCGGACCTCCAGGCGGGCGATGGCAAAGATCCAGGACCGGAAATTCGTTCCCTCTTTGAACTTCGAGCGCTTCTTCCAGACGACGACGTTGGTCCGTTGAACAACATCCTTCACCGAGGGGTCTCCCGGCATCAGGGAGTGGACGTAGGCCAGCAACTCCGCCTGATGGGAGGTTAGTTGAGCCACGACCTCGTCGTCGAATCTGGATGAAAAGAGTCCCACTCTGGTAAGGAACGGGCACTAGCCGGCTCCAGGTTACGGAAATATTTTCGACCGGGACGACTTGATGACGCCTCATCCGGGTGGTGCGGGGTCTGCCGCAGGGATCTTTAGAGGGGACCCGGGGCAGGTCGCAGCCGGTGCAACTGGTAGATCGAGCAAACCGGAATCCTTCCCTCGCGTGGGCCCGGCCTCCATCCAGTGTCTGGAGCCCCGGAATCCGGGTGGCTGGCTCGCTTGGATTGACGTTCCGCGGCAGCCCCGAGACAAGTAGTCAAAAGCATGAAGACACGCTGCCCGAAATGCGATGAGTCGGTTGAGATTGATCCCTCGTGGGTGGGTCGACACGGCCGCTGTGCGGCTTGTGGCGAAAAGTTCCTGATCGAGGCCGCAGAGTCTTCGCCATCCGCCACCGCGAGGACGGGCGCCGCGCCGTCGTCGGGGCGCAAGAGCCCGGCGGCCGGAACCCTGTGGGGGGCTGTCGTCGCCTGTGGTGCCTTGATACTCGTCGTGGCGTGGTTGATTCAGAATCGGCACCCTCGCCCCGAGCCGTCGGAGGCGACGGCGGAGTCATCCACGACGGTAGCGCAGCCGGGCGGGGTCGATTTCGCGGCTACTGCCGATGGCGGAACAACCGTCGCCCCGGTCGTCAATCCGGGGCCGGCACCGCTCACCGTGACCTTTCCGGTCATCCGCGAGTTCGAGCAGGTCGACATCCGCGCCTACCGCGAAAAATATCCGGACGTGCATATGGGCTGGATGCCGCAGGCCGCGGACCAGGCCGAGGAGGCGAAACGCTGGGGTCATTGGCTCGGGCCGATCGGGGTGCGGGTGCGCTCGCACGTGCCCCAGTGGCAGGGTCGCCCGGCCTTCGCGGCTCTGGTTCCGAAGGTGATCCAGTCCCAGACCGGCGAATTGGCGCTGGCGGCGGCCGAGGTGGTCTCGGTGGCGGAAGGTTCACCGGCCGACGGGCATCTCCGGGAGGGCGATCTGATTGTCGGGATCGACGGCGAGTTCCTGAAGTCCGGCAACGCCTATCGGCCGGATTGGGATTTCATGCACAAGGACCGCCGCGAGCTGCAGCTGATGCTCGGCGAGAAGTTGGATGAAGCTCAGGCGCGGGGCGACTTGTGGCTGACGGTGATGCGGGTTCCGCAAGGCCGCGAGGAGCCGCTGCCGGTGGCGACGCGGGAGTTGTGGCGTGGCGAGGGTGGCAACCAGTCGGTCGGCGTGCAGGAGTTCGACATCGCCGTGCCCGAAGGCGGGGTGATCACGCTCGAGAGCCACCAGTTCGACGACAACATCCACGGCGACGGGGCCATGTGGATGGATGTCGTGCTGGTTGGTGAAGATGGTGAGCGGTCTTTGTTAGAGCAACCATCCATCGGGATGCAGGCCGGCTACGGCAGTCCGTCCTTGAGTCTGGACGAGCCGCGGGAGGTCCACGGGAGGAGCTGCGCGCAATCCCTGAACCTGCACGCGACCGGGCAGGCGAGGTGGGAGTTGCCGGATGGGACCAAACGCATCAAGGGGGCCTTCGCCGCGCTCAGCTATGGCAAGGTGCAGCCGAGGATCCTGCACACCAACGCGGCGCTGCCTTTGAAGGGCATCCACGAGGAGAGCCTGGTTGAACTGCGCTTTCCGATCGGCCGCACTGGGAGCTTTGCCGAGCACTTTCCACGGGACTGCGCGAAGACGGCGTTGACGGTGGAACGCCAGGTCGACTGGCTGGCCGCGCAGCAGCGCGACGACGGCTCGTGGCCGCGGCTCGCCGGCTACACCCGCGACGGCTGGGACACCTCGTGGTGCGCGCTGGCGCTGATGTCCTCCGGCGATCCGAAGTTTGACGAGGCGGTGCGCAAGGCGGCCTATCGGGTGGCCTACCACGACGCTCCCAGCGAGTGGACCGCCGAGCGGACGATGCGGCTGATCTTCCTGAGTGAGTATTATCTGAAGACGCGGGATCCGCAGATCCTCGCCGGCATTCAGGCGGCCTACCACCAGGTGCTCGACGTCTGCAAGAATGACTTCATGGCCGGGCACAAGGTGAACGGCTTCGGCTACGGCATCGCCGGCCAGCACTACGGGACGGGGCATCTGGCGCTCGGTCTGGCATTGGCTTCGCGGACGCCGATCGCGATGGACCGGCGCACGCTGGATGGCGTGATCCGGCACGCCGGCGAAGTCTGCGTCAACGGCACCTATGCCTACGGCCGGGGAAGGCGGATGGCGCGGGACGACTCGCGTCGTCACGGCGGCGGTCACGCGATGTCCGGTCCGGGTCTGCTGGCGGTCCAGATCGGCGGTGGTCATGCGACCGCGGTGCAGGAGTTCGTCGAGCGCATGGAGGCGTCGATGGGAGACGGCGACAACTCCCACGCCACCAGTTCGCTCGCCTTCATCTTCGGCTCGCTGGCGCTGGCGGCGGCGGATGAGGAGGTGTTCCTCGAGCACATGCGGCATTTCCGCTACAAGCTGACGCTCGACGACAACTGGGAGGGGGGCTTCCTCAAGTCGGCGTTTCCGCTGGATTTCCAGGGCGGGGAAGGGGTGACCTCGGTGTGGATCCGCTCGGCCGGGACCATCCTGACCCTCAATGCGCTGAAGAAGAACCTCGCGATCACCGGCAAGCGGGAGCTGTGGAATCCCGACCGTCTCGAGGGGACGGCGGTGAGCGAGTGGGGCGGGCAGGTCCACTCATACTATCTCCGCAACTGGTGCCTGGTCCTCGAACTGCTGGGCGATCAGGCCCCGGCGGCGCTGGCTGCGGGAATCCGCGAGCTGCATGCCTTGCCCCGCGACATGGAGCTGGTCCCGGCGACCCGGAGGATCATCGGGTCCGGCGCGCCGGCGATGATCCGCGAGATTGCCGGAAACCGGAATCTCGACGATCGACGGCGGGCTTACGCAATCGAGTTGCTCTGCGGGTTGGATTTCAAAATCTACACCGCACTCAAGGAAGGCAGGCAGCAGGTCGACCTGCACGTCGCGCTGCCGCTGCAGCAACTCAACTGGCTCGATGCCGACAAGGCGGCAATGTTCCGCAACTCACCGCTGCCGTTGGTGAGCAAGGTGACGATCGAGGGTGCCAACCTGCACGAAGCGGTGGTGTTCGAAACCAAGGGAAGCGAGGGTTTCGACCTGGATCAGGGCGTGCGAAAGTTCGGCGTCACCCATGCTCTCAAGGATCCGTCGCTCACCGGGTTCGAAGGCGTTGCGAAGATCGCATTCGACCTGGGCGAAACGAGCGTGAGCTACGAACGCCTCCTGAGATTCAATTTCGAGTTCGCCCATTCGAATCACGTCAACCTGCGGCGCCTGCAGCTGCGACTCCGCTTCGCTCCGCGGCCGTTTTTCCAGACGCAGCCCCTGATGATCGCGGGCATTCCCTTCGACTGCATGTATCCGGCCGAACGCATGATGGAAATCCAGGGTCCGGGGGAGGGTGTGGATGTGGTGGCCCACGAGGGCGACGCCGTGCTGGTGGACCTTGCGAGTGAGAACTTCATCTGTCCCTGGGTCCATGCCCTGAAGATCGAATCGCCGACCCAGGTGGAGATCCTCAAGGCGCGCGAACACCGCATGATCATCGGCACCCACGCGGGGGAGTGGGAGGCATTCCACGACTTCTCGAATGCGACCCAGGCGCGGATCGGCGCGGTGGATTCGCGGGCGGTCGTCGAGTTCGACTTCGGGTCCGACGTCACCGCCAACGGCCTGGACGCGAGCTTTCCCGGAACGCAGTTCATGCGCATCTGGTATCACGACGGCGCGGCGTGGATTCCCGTGGTGTGGGACAACTACTCGGTCGGCACGGGTCATCACCCCGTCTTTCCCGACATCACGGCGCAAAGGTGGCGGGTCGAGTTCGCGCACGGCGGAGAGCTGCCGGTCGCGACGCTTCGCTTCTATCACAATCCCAACACGCGGATGGTGCGGGACGCGCATCCGCAGATGAAGGATCCCGCCGCCCTGCCGCCGATCGAACCCGGACCGGACGCGTGAAGGCCTGGCTGATGCCGATGATGGCGTGCGGGCTGTTCTTGGCATGCGATCGCCATGCTTCCCGCGACGAGGGCAAGGCGCGGTCGGTGGAGGCTGTCCCGGCGAGCGAGATGCTGCTCCGGGAATTTCCACTGCTGCCGGTGGCCGAGAAAAAACGCTGGGCCCGGCTTCAGGAGGCGGAGGCCGTGCGACCGGTCACAAATGAGAGCCGGGAGCAGGTGGATGAGTTGGTCGAGGAACTGCGCCGGTTGCATCCCTTCTCATCGGACGGGGATGGCTTCGAGCTGGGCGGGATCCGCTACGACGCGACGAGTCGCACCTTTCGCCTGCCGGCGCGTGTCTGTTACCCGGATGAAGGTGACGAGCGCCATCCGGGTGAGCTCGAGGTCATGCTCTGCACGGAGCGGGGCCGGGTCCACGAGACCCTGTTCGTGACAGAGGTCCGACCACTGCATCTGGAACTTCTGCTCCACCTTGCCGGTTGTCGGAAGGGAGTGAGCCGATTCACGGCCCGCATCGTCCCCGCCTCGGGCGAGCGAGTTGCGGTCAGGGAAATGGTCCGGCGGATGGACGGCCGCGAATGGACAGAACCGGTCGAGTGGGAATTCAGTGGGAGCGGCTTCGACGATCTGTACGCCCCGGACCTCAGCGGGGATTTCGCCATCTTCTGGCACGCGCACGACTCGGTGCTGCGGGTCGCCGATGAGGAAATCGGTGCCGGCATGGTGAAGCTGAAGCCGGTGCGGCATCCCGCGCTCGCCAACGGCGATTCCGTGGCGCTCGAATTCACCGTGGTGGCGAGGGAACCGCGGTGATTCCGGCCATCAGGACCCGGGTTCCGACGGCGCGAAGTCCACCAGGGTCCGGGCGGCGAAGGGTGCGTCCGGCGAGGATTCGGAAGGATGGAAGAACATGAACATGCGCTTGTCGGTGCGGTTCTTCATCATCGAGGAATAGATGATATGACCGTTCCTGTCCTGGCCCTCGGCGGCGACGCGCAGCCAGACATTGAGTTTGGAGGGCCCCAACTCCTTGAAGTGCCCATGCCCGCCCGGCTCGAGCAGGATGCCGGTCTCGTCGAGTTTGGCGAACAGCCGCACCTTGGTGAGGTTGACGAGTTGATAGCTGCCGAAGGGAAAGGTCGACGGGTCGAGATCGTAGACCTTGTAGCGGGTGGTGCCTTCATCTTCGGGGAAGATCATGACGAGCGGTTCGCGGACTGCCGGGGGCACCTTGACCTCGATCAGCGGTTGCCAGAGGGTTTCGCCATCCATTTCCAATTGGGCGCAGAGGGCGATCGGCTTGCCGCGGGTAAAGGGAATCTCGGCGGAGTAGCCGAGGTCGAGCAGGTCGAGCTTGATGTAGCGTTCGTCCCTTCCGGGGGAAGCGCCGGGGTTTTCGACATGGAGGTCCTTTCCGGTCCAGTCGCCCCACACCGTGAAGCGGGCGGTGGGGCGATTCTCGTCGGATTCCTGGGCCCGGCTGGCGTGGGTGGTGGCGACGAGCAGGCCGAGCGTGCAAAGGATGAGGGGAAGTCCCGGTTTCATGGGCGTGGGTGGGGCGGCGGATGAGAGGGGAGTGTCAGACTTCGGACGGGCTGAGCCAGCGGAAATCGGTCATGATGAACTGGCGTCCGAAGGTCCGGTTCTGCTTGGGAAAGTCCGGATTGGAGCGCCACGGGCGGACGACCAGGTCGCCGGCGGGATCGGAGCCGGAGTAGGAGGGATCGGTGATGGTGGGCTCGAGATCGGTCGGCTCCGTCCACCTCGGGGTGCGCTGCAGGGTGGCCTCGCACCACGCCCGGGCCCGGACCCCGCCGGATGAATCCCGCGATTCGCCGTAGGCGCGGATGATGAAGGTGTCCGAGCGGGCGCGCAGGTTGGACCCGAGCGCGCTGAGGATGTCCGCCTGCATCACGTAGCCGGGCGTGCCGACGTAGGTGCTGAAGGACCGGCTATCGCCGGCGACCTCGTAACGCCGGTGTTCGATGTTGTTGGCGGACACCGGGTTTGAGACGGCCGGTCGGTCGTTGAGCCCCGCCTTCTCGATGGCCGCCTGGAGCGCGCCGAGCACGCCGACATCGGTGCCGGCCGAACCTTTGCCGTCGTCGAGCCGCCGGTTGACGAAGTCGGCCAAGCCCATGAACGGCCCCCGCTCGCGGACCTGCTCGACCATCGCTTCGGCGAGTGCCTCGACTTGTCCGTCGCTGAGGTTGTGGAATCCGCCTTCCCAGAGGTTCGAGGCCTCCGCGGTCGGGAGGGTGAAACGGCTGAACGCGTTGTCGGCTTCCTCGGTCCTCGGGGTGCCGTCCCCGGAGTAGGTGATGGTGGCGGCGCGGAGGGTCGAGAACACGGCGCGCCACGCGCGCTCGGAGGTCGAGTTGACGTTGAAGCCGCCCTCCACGGAGAGATGGGCGGCGAGCTTCGCGTAATCCTTCAACTCCTCGCGACGGGTGGCCGAGTAGGACGGATCGAAAAGGATCATGCGCGGATTCATGAGCGGATGGCTTTCATCCGGGTCGGCGGCGAGCAGGGCGTCCACCGCGGCGTCCTGGCTCGGGTAAGGTTGTTGCGCGCCGGTGAGCGGCAGGGTCGATTCGCCCCAGTTCATGCCGGAGAAGAAATAGCGGTCCCACAGCATCTCGTTGCCGGCCCAGGCCATGTCGGCGAGGGTCTGGAGCTGGCTGAAGTCGGTGTGGGCGTTGGCCACGCGGCCGCGCCGGGTGATGATCGACGTGCGGTCCGCGATGCCGGGGTGGGCGAAGGAATTGCCGAGCATCAGCGAGCCGCCGCTGCCGGTGAGCGAGAAGTCCGCGTGCTGGAGCTGGGCGGGGGAGGTGAGCGGCAGCTGCGGCACTTCGTAGAGCACCACCCGGGTGGAACCGCTCAGGGCGGTGTGGCTGTCTCCCCAGTAGCCGTTGCCGTCGGGGTTGGCGACGAGCTGCAGCTCGGAAATGTCGCCGATCGGGACCACTCGGGAGTCCCAGATCGGCGAAGTGCGCTGTCCGCCGTCGTAGTCGCGCGTGTCGAAGGCCTGGCCGCGCGGGTTGAACCAGAACACCGGGGTGTCCGAGCGCGCGGTCTTCATCTTGATGTCGAGGGCGGCGATGGCCTGAGGTCCCGAGGCTTCCCTCGGAATCTGGTTGGTGTTGAGCGACCGGCGGATCTCGATCGGGCCTTCGGGTCCGTTGTTTCCCCGGGCATACCCGATCTTGGTGATGTGGGGGTCGTCGAAGCTGTCGTTCTCCGAGAACATGTTCACCGGGGGAATGTGGGTCATCACGTCCCTGGCACCTCCATCGTGGTCCTTTGCGTAATGGAGATGAACGGTGAACATGTCCTGCTCCGGGCCGTCGTTGCCGGTGATCTCGAACTCGACGATGCTCCCGTCCTTCGGTTTCACCTGCCACTTGTTGTTCTGGGAGTAGAAATAGTAGAGCCCGGCATCCTCGCTGTAGGCGAACTGCCCGGTCACCCGGTTGATCTGGTTGCGGATGATGTCCTGGCGGCCGGTCTTGACCGGGCTGATCACCTTTACCTCGCCGGGTTGCAGCACCCAGGCGTCCTGGCCGGGGGGCGGGGGAATGCGGAAGATGAACGAGCCCTGGTTGTAGAAGTTCTGGGAGAAGTAGTCCCCCAGCGGGGCTTCCCGTTGTTGTCCGCTGGCGCGGTCGGTGAAACGGATGCGCCCGCCGAACAGGTTGATCTTCGCCGTGAACATCCCGATCGACTGGAACGAGATGGGCACGTTGTAGGGGTTGACCAGTTCCAGGTAGGGGTCGAAGGCGATGCCGAGGCTCCAGTCCTCCTCGCTGGGCGTGGGAATCTGCAGCACGCTGAAGGTGATGGTGAGGCGGCTGACCAGCGGCATCAGGCGCGGCGAGCGGGCATGGATCATTCCGTCGGCGGAATCGTTGTCGAAACCTCCCCGCGGCTTGTCGAGGTAGTTGAGGTCCATGTAGAAGCCGCGATTGGCGCGGCCGTAGAAGCGGGCGACCCCCGGGTGGTAGAAGAACGGCGGGGAGGCTCCGGGGCCCTGGTAGGTCTTGGCATACGAGTGGGGGAGGAAGCCGCGGGCCGCGAAGCTCTTGGGTCCGGTCGGCGGATAGGCCCGCCGCCACGAGCCGGCGCTGTCCCACTCGCGCTTGTAGAGCCGGTAGTGGTTGCGCAGCAGGTCCCAAGTGGGGCCGCGGAAGATCGAGCTGCCGTTCTTGATTTCGGCAAGGTAGCCGAGACTGCTGCGTTCCCGGTCGCCGTAGAACTTCGGATCGCGGTAGCGGCGGCTCAGGTCGTTGTAGCCAGGGGTCCGGTTCCGTTCGTTGGTGCCGTGGAACTCCTCCAGGCGATGAAATTCCCGATCCTCCAGTTCAAAGGCCGTCGAGAGATCCCGCGCGAGTCCGCCGAGGCGGGCATCCGTGAGCAACGAAAGCGAAAGCGGCGCGTAGTCGTGGAAGACCTGCCTCGCCGTGCCCGGACCATGCGCCACGTCCATGGTGAGCACGGACGTGGCCCCCTTGCGCACCTGGTCACCCGTGAGTTCGGGATATGTGTCCAGTGCCGGGATTCCGGCGGCCTCGATGCCCACCCGGGTCATCGTGGCCAGCTGGCTGGCCTCGCTCCAGGGATCACGTTCACCATGCTCCGCGACGCCGTAGCTGGCCTTCACTCCCTGGTCTCCAACCCAGTAGGCGTAGCCACCGCGAGTCCGTTCGCTGCCGTCGCCGAGCGTGACGAGCCGGGCCTTGACCTCGTCATCCGGGCTTGCCTCGGCGCTGCCCTTGCCCACGAGCGTGACCGCTTCGCCGGGGACCACGGGTTGTTCAGCGCTCTCCGGGGCGGCCGGGCGCGCGGGATCGAGTTGGGAATCGGAGACCAGCCAGCCGAGGAACTCACGCTGATTCGGCTTGGAGGGATCCCAGTCCTCGGTCGACCAGACACCGCTCCAGTGACGCTTCCCCGGGGCGGGTTGATCCAGCAGCCCTGCGGTCGCAGTGATCCGCTGGTCATGCCCGGACAATTTCTGAAGCTGTCCGATGGCCATCACCAGCCCCAGTCGAGCATTGGCCCGGGCTTCGGAAGCGGCGGATTCCTGCTGGGACGAGCGCAGCGAGACCGACGACAAAGACAGCAGCCCGACACCGATCATTACGAGCAAAAGCATCATCATGACGGTGGCCACCAGGGCGAAGCCGCGAGGCCGCCGCTTTCCGCCGCCGAGTCGGGACGGAAATTCAGTGCGTGGCATGCCGCAACTCATGCTCTTCAATTTTTGGAGGTCATGAATGGAATCAAACATCGGGTGCCTCTCGGGCGTCTGGAATGAACTTGAATAGGTGATCACTTTGTCCATGCAAGTCTGGGGAGCAAGGAAGGGCTACTGGTTGGTCTTCATGACCAGTCGGTTCCGGGATGGATTTGGGCGTGGTGCTGCGTTTAGTCGCGGCATGAAACGGCGCATTTGCTTCACCCTGCTGGGAATGACGGCATTGGCTTCCGGCGTGGAGTCCTTCGAGGACTATCCGGCCGGGGCCTTCGAGACCCTGAACACGCCGCTGGGGACCTGGTCGGCGGGTTCCGGTCAGGCGGAGGTCCACCAGGGCCACGCGAAGGCGGGCAACCAGTCCCTGCGGTTGCCCGGCGGCGGCGAGCAGGCTTTGGAGTTGGAGTTGGCCGGAGCACTGACCAAGCCTTCGCGGCTGTCGTTCTGGGCCGAGCGCTGGACCGCGCGCAAACCCTTCCTTTTCCGGATCGATGCGGCGGGGCCAGGGGGTGACTACGAAGAAGTCTGGAACGGCGACGGGGCGGTCAAGGTCGGCGGATTCCTGACGCCGGTCGAGGTGCCGCTGGAGGCCGGCGTTTCGAGGCTGCGGATCCGCTGCAACGCTCCGGAAAAGTCGGGCGTGATGCTGGATCTGCTGAAGCTCGAGGAGGAGAAGCCGATGCGACTGCTGGAGGTCGATGTCGCCCAACCGGTGGTCCCCGTGCTCAAACGCAAGGCGATCAATCCGGTGCTCGGACTGCGGGTGTCGACCGAAGGCAACCTGAAGCCGCTGAAGCTTGAGGCGGTCGAGGTGGAGATGGAGGGGACGACGCGTCCGGAGGACCTTGCCGCCATCGAACTGGTGCCGGGCGATGAGGATCCGAGCGGTGGATGGGGCGACCCCTTCGGCGATGCCGGCCGTGGTCCGAAGGCGGTGTTTGCCGGCGACGCGGAGCTTTCCGGCGGTGACAACTGGTGGTGGGTGTCGGTTCGGCTCAAGGACGATGCCGACATCGACGGTCGGGTCGATGCCCGGGTGACGCGGGTGAAAATTTCGGGCAAGGTGATCGACGTGGTTGCCGGGTCGGCACCGGGCGCCCAGCGCATCGGGGTGGCGCTGCGGCAGCACGGCGACGACGGGTCGAAGGCCTACCGGATTCCCGGCATGGTTCGAACCAAGGAGGGCACGCTGATTGCGGTTTATGACATTCGTTACGACGGCGGTCGCGACCTGCCCGGGAACATTGACGTGGGCGCCTCGCGCTCGACCGACGGGGGCCGCTCTTGGGAGCCGATGCGGGTGGCGATGGACATGGGCCCGGGTGGTGGCGACGGCGTGGGCGACCCCTGCGTGTTCGTCGATCGCGTGACCGGGCGGATCTGGATCGCGGCCCTCTGGAGTCATGGCAATCGCGCATGGCACGGATCCGGGCCGGGGCTGGAGCCGGACGAGACGGGTCAGCTCGTCATGGTCCACAGCGACGACGACGGCAGGACCTGGTCGAAGCCGCGCAACATCACCCGGGAGGTCAAGGACCCGGCCTGGAGGTTGTTGCTCAACGGCCCGGGAACCGGAATCACCATGAAGGATGGGACTCTCGTGTTTCCCGCACAATACCGCGCGGCCGACGGCAAGCCGTGGTCGACCATGATCTGGTCGAAGGACCGCGGGGAAACCTGGAAAATCGGCACCGGCGTGAAGAGCGACACCACCGAGGCGCAACTGGTGGAGCTGGAAGACGGGGTGATCATGATCAACTGCCGCGACAATCGTGGCGGTTCGCGGACGGTGGCGACGACGAAGGACCTCGGGGCAAGCTGGCAGCTTCACCCGACTGACCGCAAGGCACTGCCGGAAAGCATCTGCATGGCGAGCCTGTTGAAGTGGGACGTGCCGGGCGGGGACGAAACCCTGTTCTTTTCCAACCCGGCGACGACGAGCGGCCGACACACGATGACGGTCAAGGTTTCCGAGGACCTGGGGATGAGCTGGCCGGAGTCGATGCACACGCTCTACGACAAGCGGAGCGGTGCGGGTTACTCCTGCCTGGCACCGGCGGACGACGCCCACCTTGGGATTCTCTACGAGGGTCCCGTGGAGATCTACTTCCTGCGCATCCCGGTGGACGAGCTACTCGAAAGGGACGAGGGGGGTGCCTTCGATCCCGGCAGTGGCGCGCGTCGGAATGCCCCCGCGACCCTGGTGCCCCTGCCGCGCGAGATCGAGTGGGGTGGGGGAAAGCTCGAGCCCGGGGGGTGGTCGGTGAAGGCTTCGGGGGATCTTGGCCGGGCCTCTCGTCTGTTAGATCGCATGCCCGTGGGTGAGGTGGAGCTGGCGGTTTTCCTGGGGCCGGTGGCCGGTGGATCGGAGGCGTATGAAATGGCGGTCGACGAGAGCGGCGTGCGCTTGGTTGGAGCGAGCGATCTCGGCCTGCTGCGCGGCCTTTCCACCCTCCAGCAACTGACGGCCGAGGGCGAGCTGCCCTTCGTCCACGTCCACGACTGGCCGGCCTTTCCGGTGCGCGGGTTCATGCACGATGTCGGTCGGAACTTCCAGGAGGTCGAAACGATCGAGCGCTTCATCGGGACGATGGCCTCGCTCAAGATGAACGTCTTCCACTGGCACCTGACCGATTACCCGGGCTACCGCATCGAGTCGAAGCGGCATCCGGTGCTGAATGAAAAGTCGTCCTACCGTCAGACCCGCCAGCCGGGGCGCTTCTACACCTTCGAGCAGATCCGTGGGTTGTTCCGCAAGGCCCATGCGCTCGGCGTGGAAGTGCTGCCCGAGATCGACATGCCGGGCCACAGCGAGTATTTCAACACGGCCTTCGGTTTCGGCATGCAGGACCCGCGCGGGATGGAGATCTGTGCCGACCTGCTCGACGAGTTCTGTGACGAGGTGATCGTGCCGCTGCGCAAGGAGGGCGTGTCGATCCCGCGCTTTCACCTCGGCTCGGACGAGGTGCGGATCACGAACGCGGCCTTCCTGCCGAAGATGGTGGAGGTGCTCCGCGGGCACGGGCTCGAGGTGGTCGTGTGGCGGCCGGGCGGGCTGCCGGATGCCGAGTGCATTACGCAGCTCTGGGCGAAGGGGAAGCCGGCACCGGGGGTCAGGTTTATCGACTCGGCGGTGAACTACGTGAACCACATGGATTTCCTCGATGGTCCGCCGCACGCCTTCTACTGGCAGCCGTGCTGGCGGCCGGAAGGCGATGGTCAGGCACTGGGGGCCATCCTCTGCCATTGGCCGGACATCAACACCGGTGGCGAGGAAAACATCTACACGCAAAGCCCGGTGCTGCCGGCGATGGTGGCGGCGGCGGAGCGCTTCTGGCGCGGGTTGCCGGAGGATCATCCGGATTTGTGGTCGCAGCTTCCCTCGCCGGGCGATCCGCGGCTGGAACCCTACCGGCTCTTCGAGCGCGACCTCTTGACGGTCGGTCGCCGACTGGCGCGCGAGTGGCCGTTTCCCTATCATGCCCAGACCTCGATGCGATGGCGGGTCATCGGGCCGTTCCCGCACGGGGGAGATACGACGAAGACGTTTCCTCCCGAGTCGATGGAGCGGCTCGGCCCGGTCGTGCATGAGGGGATTTCGTATGAACCGTTCGAGGTCGCGGGCGGCACAATTCACTTCAGGAACTTCTTCGGGCTGGGAGGCGTGCTTCCCGGCGCTCCCACGGAAGGGACGGCCTACGCCGAAACCCGAGTCTGGTCGGACGAGGCGCGGGAAATCCCGTGTTGGATCGGTTTCAACACACCTTCGACCTCGGACCGCCGCGCCGGGCCGATGATCTCCGGCAAGTGGAGCCACGAGGACGGGCGGGTGTGGGTGAACGGCGAGGAGCTCGAGCCGCCCCGCTGGGAGAACGAAGGGTACATGCCGGCAAAAACCGCACGGGACGAGCGGCCGTTCGTGAACGAGGGCTACGCCTATCGCGAGCCTGCCCTGGTGAAGCTCGACAAGGGCTGGAACCGCGTGCTCGTGAAGGCGCCGAAAACCTCGAAGGGCTGGAAGTGGATGTTCACCTTTCTTCCGCTGGAAGATGACCTGAAGATCGAGCCGTGAAGGTCGCGAGGTTCGGAATCGATGCGGGTCCGTGGGACGCCCCACGCCGCTGGCTGGTGCTGGCGCCGCATCCGGATGACTTCGAGGTGGTGGCCGTGACCATGCGGTGCTTGTTAGAGCGTGGCTGCGAGTTGTTTCTCGAGGTTCTCACCGGTGGTGCGAGCGGCGTGGAGGACGTCTTTGCCGATGGCTGGGAAGCCAAGACCGCGGCGCGTGAAGAAGAGCAGCGGGAAAGTTGCCGGCGGTTCGGGTTGCCGGAGAACAGTTTGCGATTTCATCGCCTTCCCGAGGACGAGCAGGGCCACATGCGGGACGATCGCGGCAACGAGTCGCGGGTCCGCGCCATCCTCGACCGGGTCGGGCCGGAGGCCGTGGTGTTGCCCCATGGCAGGGACAGCAACGCCGATCACCGCCGGACCTTCCGCTACTTCGAGTGTTGGCGGAACGGGCGGGAAGCGAAGCCCTTGGCCCTGCTGGTGCGCGACCCGAAGACGCTCGGCATGCGGCTCGACCTGGTCACGGTCTTCGATCAGGAGAAGGCGGCGTGGAAGGCGGAGCTGCTGCGGTGTCACCGCTCCCAACACGAGAGGAACCTGCGGAGCCGCGGCATCGGTTTTGATGAGCGAATTCTCGGCGTGAACCGGGAGATCGGAGGTGAAGTCGGGGAGGCGTATGCCGAGGGGTTCGCGCTGTTGGAAGCGCCGCTGGTATCGCCCGACCGACCGGGGCCGGAGACAGCGATGATGGAGTTGCAGCGTTTCTCCGAATTGAAGTTGGCAAGGTCCGGACGCTCCCATTCAATCCTGCCGTGAATCCCTTGGTTCGCCTGATCCCGTCGCCGCTGGTGAGGTTCTTCGCTCGGCCCTATGTTGCGGGTGACAGTATTGAACGGGCGCTCCAAGTCGCCGAAGCCCTGCAGGAACGGGGGGTGGCATCAACCCTCGACCTGCTGGCCGAGGCGATCGAGACGCCGGAGATCGCCGAGCGCAATCAGGCGACCTATCTTGAGATGATCGATGCGGTCGCTTCGCGTTTTCCAGATCCTGCGAGCCGGCCGTCGCTCTCGCTCAAGCTTTCGAGTTTCACGACCGATCCGCTGGAGGATGGTGGGCACGCCGCGGGATCGGCCGAGGCCGCGCGGGTGATCGCCGCCGCCGCCCGAGAGAGGGGGGTCGCGCTGACCATCGACATGGAAAGCCGGCACTGGACCGACTTCACCCTCGACCTTGTCCATGAACTCCACGAGGCCGGACACACGCATGTCGGCACCGTGTTGCAGACCCGGCTGCGGCGCACCGGGGACGATCTCGACCGGTTGCCGCCCGGTTCACGGGTCCGGTTGGTGATCGGCATCTATCAGGAACCCGCGGAGGTGGCGCTTTCCAACAAGGAGGAGATGAAGTCGCGCATGTTGGAGTTCGGGGAGCGACTGCTCGAGCGAGGCCACTACGTCGAATTCGGCACCCACGACGAGAAGTGGATCCGTCGCTTCGTCGACCGGGTGCTGGAGTGCCACGGTCCCGAACGCTTCGAGATCCAGACCCTCTACGGCGTTCCGCGGGAGAGGATCACGGAAGAGTTGCGGCAGCGGGGTTGCATCGTGCGCCAGTATGTGCCGTTCGCGCTGGGTTGGCCGATGGCGATCGATTACCTGCGCCGCCGTCTCGACGAGTTTCCGGCGATGATGTTCCTGGTGGCGAAGAACTGGTTCGGGGCGGAATCCTGAGGGCAGGCCCAGGTTCGGGACGGTTCGGTCCGGAAAGGAGGGGCATGGAAGCCCCCGGGGCTCGAACACCCATCCTTGGGCACGATTTTGCCGGAAAAGACATGATTTACACCCTTAAAAGTCGACTTCTTTGGGCTTTCCGGTGTATGATGTTAAGAACTTTATCAAAGCCAAAACGCTAAAACGATCTGCGGGATTCGGCCAAACCACTCCCGGGAGTCACTGCAATGAGCAAGCCCTTTTCACCTTCGACGAAGCCATCCGAAACGACCACCAAGCGCACAAGTGCCCGGGGGCGTTCGACATTCAATCTCTGACTCTAACTTCTTGAGTGTTGTTTACATTGTAACTACAATTTGTGAGTAAAGCATAGACAAGTCAAGATTCCCACAGACGCCGCAATGACGAACCATCCACCACTCAAGCGCCTGTCCCCGGGTCCGGCAATCGAGCGGACTCGCTCGCCGCGAGGCTTTGCCTTGGTGGTCACCATTTCCCTGATGGTTCTGCTTTCGATGCTCGCCATCGGGCTTCTTTCGCTTTCGACCGTCACCCTTCGTGCTTCGGCGAGTGGTAGTGCGATGGCCGAGGCCCGGGCCAATGCCCGCCTCGCGCTGGTGATGGCCATTGGTCAATTGCAGAAGGCCGCAGGACCCGACACCCGGATCACTGCCGATGCCGATCTTTTGGCCGAAGACACTCCCAATGCCCACTGGACCGGCGTGTGGAAGACCCGGCCTGACGAGGACCTCGGCACCGGTGAGCCCGGACTCTCCGTCGTTGATCACCACGACAGCGACCTTTACCTGACCGACAGTCGAGTGGGCGAAAGTGGCCGCGTCGTTGAACGGCCAGGCGTGCTTGAATGGCTGGTGAGCGGGAATGCCGCCCCCGACACAACTCCGGAGGACTCATGGATTCCCCTGGTGGCGGCCGAGGATGAGTCCGACCGCGTCTCGGTGCCACCGGTCAAGCTGGGTGAGAACGATCGCCTGGGCTGGTGGGTTTCGGACGAAAACCAGAAGGCGCTCGTGTCGCTCCCGGACCGGAACGCCGGGACCAATCCTGTCGCGTCGCGCGTAGCCTCGCAGGATTTCGACTTCGAAACGTTCGCTCCCGGCGGCGGCTCCGCGCTTCTGGCAGGTCATGCCGATCTGCCGGACAGCCAGCTCGAGTCGGTCGTCAGCCTCGCTACTGCCGCCTTACTCCCGCTAGCCGGCGGCGATCAGATACAGGGCGAGCTTTCGGGGCTCGGGCATCACCTCACCTCCCACGCCCGCGGGCTCTTCGTCGATGTGAAGCGGAGTGGTCTCAAGCAGGATTTGTCGACTTTTCTCGCCCTTGGAGACATCCCCGCCAGTGCCGATCTTGCCGGACTTCGGGAGGATGACGTGATCCTCCCCGGCGAGCACCACCGCATGACCAGCCCGCGCTTCGGCATCCTGAAGGCCTGGGCCGACCTCGCGAACGAACTCGACCGCGATGCGGGTCCTGCCGTGATCGAGCCACGTCCGCCGGTGACAAAGAGGATGGATATTCCGGGCTCGGTGTCGGGGCCTGTGAGGGACCTTGTCAACGCGACCGAGCCCGCCATTCAACCGGTCGTGATCGAGGCCTCACTGGGATGGGACTTTTCGCCCTACTCGGTCAATGGGGCACCCACCGACTACATGCGCGGACACATCTATCCACGGCTGATCCTGTGGAATCCCTTCAACGTCACCCTCGCGGCCAAGGAGTATGTGGTGCTGCTCTCCCATCCCCTCTACGGCGGCTTCTCGGCGCGGGGCACGCGGATCGACAGCCGGGGCAACCGCTTCTACTTCGACGACATGTGCGGCAGGCCGACGGAGGGCTTCCTCGGGTTTGTCACCGAGCCGACGGAGCTGGCCCCCGGTGAGACGAAGGTCTTCACCCCTTCGGTGGAGGCTTCGGCGGGGACGAAGCTTTTCGGCAAGGCGGTGGCCTTCGATCCGCAGGATTACTCGTCCAATGTGCTGACCGCCGAGCAGATTCCGGGCGTCGAGAACTTTTATTGGGACAGCACGGTGCCGGTTCCCCCGGAAACCCCGTCGAACCGTAACCAGCCCTACGGGTTCTCCGCCGACATGAACAGCTTCTACGCCACGCCGGGCTTCAGCGATGAGTTCATCGTCTATCAGGTCGACGGGAACCCGGGCTCGATCAGCTATCAGGACCTCGACAGCGACAGCGGTTTCCCGCGAGTCGGACATTTTCTCTGCCAGAATTGGGGCCTCAATCGCTATCACAAGTGGTACGGCGCTGAGAAGAACAACCATCCGTCCAACAACGGCACGCCTTTCCGCGAGTTTCGCCCGGGAGCCCAGGACATCGGTGTCCTCGACAACCGGCGTCCGCCGCGGCTGTGGAGAAGGGGAGTCCGGATGATCTGGTTCGACGACGAGTCCGAGCATGTCGCCACGGGCAAGCAGGTGCCGGCCGGGCGATACACCGTGCCGTGGATGGCCTCGGCAAACCTGCGGGGCGGGCTGCTCCACCACGGGAACTGGGTCAACATCCCGTTTGCCAGCGGCTGGCAGTTCCCCGGCAGCGACAGCCACATCTACTTCCGCCAGCCGACCGATCCCCAGCTCTTCCAGAACTTCTTCCCGCCGTCGCCCTTCGGGGCTCCCGACGATTCGCTTCCTGCGCGCTGCACCATCTACGACGTTCCTCGTCGCGAGACCGGGGTGATCTCGATGGGGCAGCTGCAGCACGCGCAGCTTTCCTACTGCACCTGGCATCCCTCGTTGGTGATCGGACACAGCCAGGCGACGATGAATTCGGATCTCGATGCCACGGCCATCAAGGATCGGATCGCCGACGGCTCGCGCTGGGAGGGCGACCGACCATGGGTCTTCAACAACCTCATCCAGAGTGGGACGGGTGCCGAGAGTCACAACGGAGAAGTCCTCATCTACGACCTGTCATTCGAGGCCAACGAGGCCTTGTGGGATCGATTCATGCTCTCCTCGATTCCCTTCGATGGCAGCCGATCCGACTGGGACGGCGAGGAACCGCTGCCGGTCGGGCGCTACGTTTTCAACGATGACGCATCCGCCTGGAACGTCGATCGGCTCCGGCAGATGCTCGCGAGCGATTCCTCGATGGCCTTCCACCGTGCCGCCGAGTTTCTCGCCAACGACGGCGCCTTCAATGTCAACAGCACCTCGGTCGCGGCGTGGACGGCCCTGCTCGGATCGATGCGGGACCTCGAGGTGCCGACACTTGATGGAAACGTCTCGTCCGGCACCCATCAGTTGTCCCGCTCGGTGCTGCCGGCCATGGCGGGGTCGGACTTGATCCGCTCGGTCCGCGAGGAGGAACTCTGGAACGGATTCCGGACGCTGTCGGACAGCGATCTCGAGCGTCTCGCCGACGCCATCGTCGATCAGGTGCGGGAACGCGGGCCGTTCCTCTCGGTCGCAGATTTCGTCAACCGTCGCCTCGTCGAGGATCGCTCCACCAGCGGGAGTGGTGCCATCGACCAGGCCATTGTCAGCGCCCGGGTGTTCAATCGCTCGCTCGACCGGGCCGCGCGCACCGACACCCGGGACATCGGCCAGGTGGTCACCGCAGGGGATCGCCCTGACAGCGTGCTCTACGGCCTGCCTGGCTACTTCACTCAGGGCGACGTCCTGACCGCGATCGCACCGGCGATCACCGTGCGCGGCGACACGTTCCGCATCCGGACCTACGGGGAGGCAAGAAACCCGGATGGCACGGTCGCCAAGGCATGGTGCGAGGCCGTGGTCCGTCGCACGCCGGACTATGTGGACCCGGCTGACGATGCGACCGAAGCCGCGATCGATCACTCTCAAGAGAATCCGCGGATCGGTGATCTTTCGCAGGCGAACCTGCGTTTCGGTCGTCGTTTCTCGATGGTTTCCTTCCGCTGGCTGTCTCCTGAGGAAATGAGCAACTCATGAGGCGACGACTTCTTGCGCTTGCATTCTTGTCGATTCCTGCGGCGGCTTTGGCCCAGCGGTCGGATAGCGACTCGTCAATCACCGCTTCACTGATTCCAGTCGGTTCGAATTCCGACGCGTATTGGGAGGGGGATGGGCCGGGCATGCGCGCGATCGCGCTCGATCCGGAGGCGGCACCTCCATCGACCCTGACGATCCGCACCCGCAAGGGTTTCCAAACGATTCCCACGATCCTCAATCGTCCGAGCCCGGTGCTCCCGGTCCGCGCGGGCAAGCTTCGGGTGTTCGCCAATGGCGAGGCGGGACCCGACGAGGAACCGGAACTGTTCGGAGAATTCGCGATTCCCGGAACCTCGGGGCACTACGACATCTTTCTCAACCGGGATCCCAAGCGGAAGGACTGGGAGAAGGCGCAGGCCATCATCCTTCCCGCGTCGAGCACGGCCTTTCCCGAGGGCAGCTTCCGCTTGGTGAATCTCTGCGGGATTCCGGTAATGGTCCGGGTCGGAAAGGAAACCCTCCAACTCGCCGCACGCAAGGCCCGGTTGCATCGCGCCGGCCCCGGAACGGATGGCAGGATGCTCACCCTTCAGGCGCTCTATCAGGCAGGGGATGGCAGTGCGCGGCTTTTCCTGCGGACCGGCATCAAGGCCAGCAGCCGGGACCGAACCAACATCATCTTCTATCCCGGGCGCGATCCGAAGAAGCCCTGCAAGGCAACGTGGTTCACCCAGATTCCTCCCTCTCCGCTGAATGAGGACGAGGATGAGACATCGTGATCGAACGGCCGGTCGACTTCGTGCTCCATCCGATTCGCATGCGGAGGGTTGCAAGGTGCGGAAAAGGTGGTAGATCGATGCCCGCAACCGAAAGCCATGCCAACCTACGATTATCGCTGCGAGACCTGCGGACACCAGTTCGAGGTGTTTCAGGGAATGAACGACCCGAAGCTGGAGGACTGCCCGGCCGATGAATGCGCGGGCCCCGTGAAGCGCCTGCTGGGCACGGGGGCCGGCGTCATTTTCAAGGGCGGGGGCTTTTACCAGACCGACTACCGGTCGGACTCCTACAAGCAGGGGGCCAAGAAGGAGAGCGACTCGAAGAAGCCGGCCGAGTCGAAGAAGGAATCCAAGCCGTCGAAAGCTTCCGGTTCCGGCGAGAGTGCCGCGTGAGGCAGGCTTGGCAAAGCCCGGGGAATCCGCTAGCGCTGGTCCATGGCTGACAGCGGCGACGTTCCGGGGAAAAAAGGCGGGTGCTTCAGCAAGCTCGTGGGCTTGCTGTTGCTCGTCGTGGCGGTCGGGGTGGGAGCGGCGGTGGTGGCCATCGTGCAACCGCAGGACCTGTCGGATCTGGAGGGCCGGGGCCCGGGGGCCGTGGGCGAGAAGTCTCGCGACCTGCCGCAGGTGATGAAGAACGCGTTCGACGGAGGATATCCGCTGACGCTGACCGAAGGGGAGATCAATCTCTACCTGCGCGACACGTTGAAAGCGGAGCAGACCGGGTTTCTGGCGGATCAGGTGAAGATCCGGGACGTCGCGGTGAGGCTCGAGGACGACCGCGCCGAGGTGATCATCCAACGGGAGGTTGCCGGGCGGACGCTGACGCTCTCGATGTACCTGCGCGTCGAGCAGATGGAACTGCCGGACGGACGGGTGACGACCCAGGTTTTCCGCAATGGGGGCCTCTATCACGAAAGCCTGCCGCGGCCGTCGGTGGGTGGACGGTTCGGCCAGCTTCCGGTGCCCGAGGGTTTCCTCCACCTGGTTCTGCCGTCGTTCACCAAGCTGGCATCGGTCTACCGCTCGGAGACTGAAACCCGCTCTGAGAAGGCGCTTGATTTCATTGACGACATGGCGCGGATCCGCATCGAGGAAGGCAAGCTGGTGATGCAGTCCGCCCCGTCGATGCCCGGGATCCCGTCGCCTTCGGGACGATGATGAAGCGGGCATCGATCCTGGTGTTTTGTGGAGCGGTGACTCTCTTGGTCGCCGAGGATCCTCCGAAGGCCATTCCCTTGCTCGACACCGATGCGATCGTGCCGGATACCGGTGAAGCGCCGACCCGGCTCGAAGGGCCCCGGGTCAACCCCGGGCTAGCCGTCCGCGGGAGGGTGGAAACGGCGAGCGGCCAGTTTGGCGTGTCCGGCGGAACGGCGGATGTGCGCGCGTCGCTGGCGCTGCAGGCGGAGGGCGAGCGCGGGCGGCTTCACGAGTTGCTCGGACTCCAGAAGGAAGCGGTGGTGATGCCGATCGAGATCCTGCTTCACGGGGCGCCCGGAGATCCGCCGCGGGCGCGTCCGCTGGCGATGGAGCTGCGCTTCACCCGCGACACCTACCTGCTGAACGTGCACGTCGATTTCTCCCGGGGGATCGATCACGAGCAGATGCGCCGGGCGATGTGGCGGGGGCTGATCTACGATCGGTCGCTCGAGGGAGTGGCACCCGGTGGTCTCGGTGGGCCGCTGGAGGCTCCGGTCTGGCTGGTGGAAGGGCTTCTCGAGGCGGATCTTTGGCGGCGGGGGGCGGGCGACCGGCAACTCTACGAAGGTGTCTTCAAGAAGGATCTGCCCTTTGTGGTCGATGAGGTTCTCGCCATGGGGGATACCACCCATGCCCGGCTCGACGGAGTGTCGCGCGAAGTATTCCGGGTATTGTCGGGCGCCCTCGTCATGGCCCTGCTGGAACAGCCGGGCGGCCGGGCGTCGCTGGCTTCGTTCTGCGGAGAAGTGGCCCGCTTCGAAGGCGAGATGCCGATCCTGCTGCGTCGACATTTTCCCAGTCTGAACCTCTCGCAGAACGGCCTGGTAAAGTGGTGGGCGCTGACCCTGGCGAAGTTGGCGGATGCCCCGCTAACCGACTCGATGAGCATTGCCGAGACCGAGCGGGAACTCGACCGTGCCCTGCGGCTCCGCTTCCAGTTGGGCGGGCAGATGAAACAGATACCGCTGAGCCGGCACGCGGAGGCCGGAGACTTGTCGGAGGCGGACCGGCTCATCGCCATTCGTTCCGCGCAGGAATCGCTGAACCGGCTGAGCTATCGCTGCTTCCCCTCCTACCGCCCGTTGCTCCTCGAGTATCAGGAGTTGCTGGTTGATTGGGCGGGCGGCGAGGACGAGCAGGTCATCGAGGGTCTGCGCCTCGGGTTGGAGGACACCCGGACGATCATGGAGGCGCGAGCCCTGCGGGGGCGGGATTTTCTCGACTACTGGGAAATTTCCGGAGCGAGTGAACTGAGTGGCAGCTTCGATGACTACCTGCGGCTCAAGCGGGAGTTGGCCGAGCGGCCGAGAGTCGAGAGGGACGACCCGATTTCCCGCTATCTCGACCGTATGGAAAAGGCACTTGCGCCAAAAGGCGGTCGATAATCGGCAGGATTTCCCCGCGGGTTTGACTTCGCGGAGTCCGCTCCCCAGATTGCGCCGCGTGTCCGGAAACCTGCTACACTCACCGATCGAAGCCCTGCACGAGGAACTCGGGGGGCGGATGGTGCCCTTCGCCGGCTGGAACATGCCGGTAATGTACAGCTCGATCCTCAACGAGCACCAGGCGGTCCGGGGCAGCGCCGGGATTTTCGACATTTCCCACATGGGGCAGTTCATCGTCCGCGGCGAATCCGCGGAGGCCTGGCTGAACCGCCTGCTGGCCAACAACGTGGCCAAGCTGGGCGACGGTCAGGGCCAGTATTCATTTTTGCTCAACGAGCGGGGCGGGGTGATCGACGACCTGATCGTGTATCGCCGGAGGGCTGGGGAGTTCTTCCTCGTGGTGAATGCCGCCAAGGCCGATGAGGACCTGGCGTGGCTGAAGGCGCACGGCGAGGCGGGGGCCGAGTTGATCGACCAGAGCGCCGAGTGGGCCGGGATGGCCGTGCAGGGACCGGAGTCGCCCGCTGCCTGGGCGAAGGTTTTTCCGGACACCGATCTTCCGCCGCGCAACGGGATCGCCGACTTGCCGGGTGGCGGCATCGTGTGCCGGACCGGCTACACCGGGGAAGACGGCTTCGAGTATTTCTGTCCGGCCTCGCAGGGTGCCGCCGCCTTCCGGAGTTTCATCGACGCGAGAGCCAGTCCCTGCGGACTCGGGGCGCGGGACACGCTGCGACTTGAAATGTGCTATCCGTTGAATGGCAGCGATCTCTCGCCGGAGCGGACGCCGATCGAGGCCGGGCTCGGGTTCTTCGTGGATCTGGAAAAGGGTGACTTCATCGGTCGCGAGCGGCTGGCGGCCCAGAAGCAAGCGGGGCCGGACGAACGACTGGTGGCGATCGAGTGCACCGGCAAGAGCGCTCCGCCACGCGCCGGTTATGCGGTGGTTGGACCGGACGGCAAAGGCCTGGGCACACTCAGCAGCGGCGTGCTTTCGCCGAGTCTCGGTCGCGGCATCGGCATGGCCTACCTGCCACGCGAGTGTGCGAAGGTGGGCACCGAGGTGCAGATCGACGTCCGGGGGCGCCAGTTTCCCGCGGTGATCGTGAAGAAACCGTTTTACAAGCCGACCCACCAGAAAGGATAAGACTCCCGTCCATGAACATTCCCGAAGATCTTCGCTACGACAAATCCCACGAGTGGGTGCGCCTTGAGGGCGACACCGCCACCATCGGAATCACCGACCACGCCCAGGAAGAATTGACGGACGTCGTGTTTGTCGAGCTTCCCGAGGTGGGCCGGGCGGTGGATGCGGGCGACCCGACCGCCGTGGTCGAATCCGTCAAGGCCGCCAGCGACATCTACTCGCCGGTGGCCGGCGAAGTGGTCGAGGTGAACGACGCGGTCGAGGCCGATCCGGCGCTGGTCAACACCGATCCCTACGGCGCGGGATGGATCTACAAGCTGAAGGTCCGCGATATGGCGCAGGTTGAGGCGATGATGGATGCCGCCGCCTACCGCGGGATGATCGGTTGAGTTTTTCCAGTCCCCGGCCTCATTGCGCGGGCAGCCAGCCCCTCGAACTTCCCATGTCCCTGCATTCAGATTTTGCCAGCCGCCACCTCGGCTCCATTGGTCACGAAATCGACGGCCTTCTGGATACCGTCGGCTACGATTCCCTCGACACGCTGATCGATGACGCCGTGCCCGCGGCGATCCGCCTCGAGAAACCGTTGGAGCTGCCGGAGCCGCTGAGCGAACCGGCGGCGCTGGACAAGCTGCGCGCGATCTTTTCGCGGAACGAGGTGAAGCGGAGCTTCATCGGCCAGGGTTACCACGGCACCCTTGTCCCCGGAGTCATCCAGCGCAACATCCTGGAAAACCCCGGCTGGTACACGGCCTACACGCCCTATCAGGCCGAGATTGCCCAGGGCCGGCTGGAGGCCTTGCTGAACTTCCAGACACTCGTCACCGAGCTCACCGCGCTGGATGTGGCGAATGCCTCGTTGCTCGACGAGGGCACCGCCGCCGCCGAGGCGATGAGCCTGGCGCTGGCGGGTGCGCCGAAGGGGCGGGTGATGTTCGTTTCCGATGCCTGCCATCCGCAGACCATCGACGTCGTGACGACCCGGGCCGAGCCGCTCGGGATTGAAATCGAGGTCGGCGACTGGCGGAATTACGAGCCGGGTGAGGGGTTCTTTGCCGCACTGGTCCAGTATCCCGACACGCACGGTTCGGTGGATGACTTCAGCGCGTTCTTCGAGAAGGTTCATGCCGCCAAGGGTGTGGCCATCGTCGCGGCCGATCTGCTGGCGCTGACGCTGCTCAAGCCGCCGGGTGAGTTCGGGGCGGACATCTGCGTCGGCGTCGCCCAGCGCTTCGGGGTGCCGATGGGCTTCGGCGGACCGCATGCCGGCTTCATGGCCTGCATCGATCGCCTCAAGCGCAAGTTGCCGGGGCGCCTGATCGGCGTCTCCAGTGATCCCAAGGGGCGCCCGGGCCTGCGACTCTCGCTCCAGACCCGTGAGCAGCACATCCGCCGTGACAAGGCGACCTCCAACATCTGCACCGCCCAGGTGCTGCTCGCCGTGATGGCCTCGATGTATGCGGTCTATCATGGCCCCGACGGCTTGCGGCACATCGCCGTGGTGATCCAGACGAAGACGGCGGCCCTTTCCGCGAGCCTGCGGACCGCTGGCATCGAGCCGTCCAACGGGACGTTCTTCGACTCACTGACCATCCCGGGTGTTGACGCCGAAAAGGTGTTGGCGGCGGCTGCGGAGGCCGGGATCAATCTCCGGAGCATCGACGGGTCGACCGTCGGCGTGGCGATCGACGAAACGAGTTCGTGGGAGGACCTCGACCGGATTGCGGCAGTCTTTGGAGCGGATGCCCCCGAGCGCGGCACGGACGGCCGGAGCTGGGACGAGTCGCTCGACCGGCAGGGCGGTTTCCTCGCCCAGAAGGTCTTCAATTCGCATCATACCGAGACCGGCATGCTGCGTTACATCAAGCGCCTCGAGTCGAAGGACCTCGCCCTGAACGAATCGATGATTCCGCTCGGGTCCTGCACCATGAAGTTGAACGCCACTTCCGAGATGCTTCCCCTGAGTTGGGACACGGTGGCGAACATGCACCCCTTCGTTCCTGCCGACCAGAGCACCGGCTACCGCGAAATGCTCGGCCAGCTCGAGGATTGGCTGGCGGAGATCACCGGCTTCGCCGCCGTCTCGCTGCAGCCCAACGCCGGGTCCCAGGGCGAGTATGCCGGCCTTCTGGCCATCCGCCGCTATCACGAGGCCAACGGTGACACCGGGCGCGACGTGTGCCTGATTCCTCTTTCCGCCCACGGCACCAATCCGGCCTCGGCGGTGATGGCGGGAATGAAGGTCGTCGGGGTCGCCTGCGACGACCAGGGCAACATCGATGTCGCCGACCTGCAGGCGAAGATCGACGGTCACGAGGGACGCATCTCGGCGTTGATGGTGACCTACCCTTCGACCCACGGTGTCTTCGAAGCCACGATCATCGACATCTGCGAGCGGGTTCATGCCGCCGGCGGCCAGGTCTACATGGACGGCGCGAACATGAACGCGCAGGTCGGCCTGACCAGTCCGGGGAGGATCGGTGCCGACGTCTGCCACCTGAATCTTCACAAGACCTTCTGCATACCGCACGGCGGAGGTGGTCCGGGTGTCGGCCCGATCGGGGTGGCCGAGCAACTGGTGCCATTCCTTCCCGGTCACCGACAACTTGGCGATGCCTCGGGCGTCGTCTGCTCGGCGCCGTGGGGCAGCGCGTCGATCAACGTCATCTCATGGATGTTCATCGCCATGATGGGGGCGGAGGGGCTGACCGAGGCGACCAGGATCGCGATCCTCAACGCCAACTACATCGCCCGGCGTCTGTCGCCCTTCTACCCGATCCTCTACACGGGCAACAAGGGCCTGGTCGCCCACGAGTGCATCATCGACCTGCGGGAACTTTCCGCGAAGAGCGGCATCACCGTCGAGGATGTCGCCAAGCGCCTGATGGACTATGGTTACCATTCGCCGACCATGAGCTGGCCGGTCGCCGGCACGCTGATGATCGAGCCGACCGAGTCGGAGGCCAAAGCCGAGCTCGACCGTTTCTGCGACTCGTTGATCGCGATCCAGGGCGAGATCATGGCGGTGGCCAACGGTGAGGCCGATGCCAGGGACAACGTGCTGAAGAATGCGCCCCACCCGGCGGAGGATGTCTGCGGGGATGACTGGGGGCACTCCTACGGCCGCGAGCAGGCGGCCTACCCGCTTCCAGGCCTGAGGCTGCACAAGTTCTGGCCGGCGATCGGGCGGGTGGACAATGTCGCCGGTGACCGGAATCTCGTGTGCACCTGCGACAGCGTCGAGGCGTATGCCGCGGCGACATCCACCGATTGATCGTGCGTGGCGGCATCAGCCGTGCTTCAACCCGCCATGCCGATGGAGAACTCACCGATCGACTGGGCAAGCTGGAGCGCCCCGGTCCACGCCACCCTGATGTTCGTGGTCCGCGATAAAGAGATCCTCCTGATCGAGAAGAAGCGGGGTCTTGGTGCGGGAAAGGTCAACGGGCCCGGGGGCAAGATCGACCCGGGTGAGACCCCGGTGCAGTGCGCCATCCGGGAGACCGAAGAGGAGCTCCGCATCACCGTGAAGAGACCGAAGAAGCTCGGCGAACTTCACTTCGCCATGTCGGACGTCGAGGACATCCTGTGCCACGTCTATCTCGCCCGCAGCTTTGAGGGCGAGCCGACCGAGACCGATGAAGCGGCACCGCTGTGGTGTCGCCTCGACGACATTCCCTATGACCGGATGTGGAAGGATGACATCCACTGGATGCCGCTGTTCCTCGACGAGCGATCGTTTCTCGGGCGCTTTGTCTTCGAGGGTGAGGAAGTCATCTGGTCGGATATCGAGAAGGATGTGTTCTGGCCTTCGGGTGGTTGATGCAAAAAGCCCCGGCGCCTTGGAGGCGACGGGGCTGGTTGATAGGATTGTTTTCGGCGATCAGAGCGACGCCTTGAGGCTGTCGAACTTCTTACGCAGCGAGCTGAGGTTGCTCTCGGCGGCATCGATCTGCTTGGCGAGGCTCTGGAGCTCGACGAGTTTCTTCTCAAGCGAACCACCGGCACTTGCCTTGGTCTTCGCCTTGGCCTTGGAGCCGGCCGGACGACCCGGACGGCGACCGGGCTTCTTCGGAGCGGATCCACCGGCCTTGAGCCAGCTGGAAATCGTCAGAGGAGAAATGCCGAACTTCTTCGAGGCCGAGCTTTGGCCACCGCGGCCCTTTGCGGCGTTCACTTCGTTGACGAAGTCGATCACCTCTTTTTTCTGAGCGGGGGTGTAACGCTTACCGCGGCTTCCGGACTTCTTTGCGGCCTTCTTGGCCGTCTTTTTTGGTTTGCTGCTCATGGCTAGGAGCCGGACTTATCTCCCTTCCTCCGCTTATGCAATGCCTTAATTTGCTTCAATTAGGTAAGTTATGAGGAAGCGCCCAGGACGCTTTCGATCATTTGTGGGGTGAGTTGACGAAAATCCGTAATCCAAAGATCGGCGTCCTGCTTCACCCGTGCGCGTTCGATGACACCGCCATAACCGATGAACAGGTCGCATGCCTCACGAGACTCCAGGTCCGAGATGCCATCGCCGATCATGACCACCCTCTCCGGCAGACATGCCTGCTTCCAAGTCCGGATGATCTCAGGTTTGCCGCCGTTCCGCGTGGTCGGGTAATCCTCACCGTAGCCCGTGTAGCGGCCTTCGTCGTCGTGGAACATCGGCACGGCTTCGACATGTCGAATCCCGAGTCGGGTGGCAAGCGGCTCGATGAGTGGAGCAAAGCCCCCGGAAAGAATCACCGGTGTCCACTGCTCCTCCCGCAGCGCATCGAGAAGTTCGACGCTGCCGGGTGTGAGGGTCTCGACATAGCGCCGTGCGACCTGCTCGCAGAGTCCGCGATCCGGAGCGAGACACTCCATCCTCCGGCGAAACACCTCGTCGAGCGGGATCTCGCCGTTCATGGCGGAGTGGGTGAGCGACTCGACCTGCTCGAACACCTCGGGGCCGGCGGCGCGTGCGAGTTCGTCGATGCCTTCAATCGAGGAAAGCGTCGAGTCGCAGTCGAAGAAGATGAGCTTTCCCCGGGGCCGGGTCGGCGGGTGGATGACGACCTCGGCACCGCAATCGACCCGGTCGAACAGGTCGATCATGTCCCGACGTTTCAAGCGGACGCAGCCGCAGCTCGCGGGCGCTCCGATCTGTTCCTCCTGATTCGTTCCATGGATGTAGATGTAGCGATCGAAGGAGTTGCGATTTTCGGGATCGAGCCCTTCGAGACGAAGGATGCGCGAGAGAATCAGATCGCAATCATCGTGACCGCCTTTCCACAGGCCGTGGGGTTTCCTGCCACGGAAAATCGTATCGGCGGGTACTCCGTCGCCGATCTTCTCGCAGATCCGGAAGCGCCCGGTCGGTGTGCGATAACTTCCCTCATCAAAACCCACCCCCTTGGCCGCGGTGGAGACCGGCCAGCGCTGAAGCACGGTTTCGCCGGCGAGGAGGGTCAGTTCCTGCCGGTCGATGGAGATTTCGAGGCGGACGGGTGTCATCGTGAAATGCAGGCGAGGGAATGTCGTCCGCCGAGTGCGGAGGCGAGCTTGAAGATGCTCCTGGGTGAGGCCTCGCCGCAATCGCGGGGGAAGATGCCGGCGCAGGCGAGGGCAAGCTCCAACAGCCCGCCGGCCCCGACCCCGTGTCCGGTGTGGGGTTTGTAGCGCGCGACCGGGCAGGTGAGGCTGTCCTCGATGGCCATGCTTTCGAGCCGATGGTTGCTGGCGGTGCCGCTGGCATGAGGAATGAGCAGGTCCGGCTTGCCGTGGATTTCCGAAGCTTCCCGGAGGAGGGAGGCAAGGCGAGCCGCATCGCGACCGCTGCCGACCAGTGCGGTCGCGTCGGCAATCGCGTGGCAGCCGAGAAGCCGGGTCCGGCCATCGCTGCCGGCCGGCTCGAGACAAACGGCGGCGGCCGCTTCGGCGGGAATCATGCCCTGACGTGGATCGTCGGTGAGCAGTCCGGTGCGCGCGTAGGCGGTGAGGACGGGCGTGACCAGGGGGAGGTCGACGGCGACCACCAGGGCCCGGGCGGTCTTCCCGGTCCGGATCCAGAGGTCGGCGAGGGCCAGGGCATCGAGGCCGGCGCAGCAACCCGTGGAACAGACCTGCCAGGGGCCGGCGATGCCGAAGGTGGTGGAGACGGCCGCTGCCGGTTCGGCGGGCAGGGAGTTGGTCGCCGCGAGAAGATCGAAGTCGCGGCGCTCCGGCCATGGCTCGGTCCAGCCGGCGAGGGATCCGCGGCTCGTGCCGAAGAAGACGACGGCATCGGAGCGCTCGGCGTCGGACCAATTGGCCAGTGCCAGGGCCTCGGCCGCGACGTGGATGGCCGCCATCGACAAGGGGGACCATTTGCGGTCGTTGAGGCGTTCCCGCGACTCGATCCAGCCGGCGATGTGATGGCCGAAGCCTTCGGGTCCACCCTTCATTTCAGAGAGCGGGCGCAGGACCTGCGCCCCCTCGGCGAGGGCGGCGCGATGAGACTCCAGGTCGCTGCCGAGCGCACCCAGGACCCCAAGTCCGGTGATGGCGGGGGCGTCGTTCAAATCAGCTCCTCCAGGAACTGGCTTTTCCGGAACAGGGCGAACTGTTCCGGTTCCTCGCCCGTTCCGATGAACCGCGGCGGGATGCCGAGTTGGTCGTGGATCGAAACGATGATGCCGCCCTTTCCCGATCCATCCATCTTGGTGACGATCAGCCCGTCGAGCGGCGATGCCTCGTGGAATTGCCTGGCCTGTTGGAGGGCGTTGCTGCCCGTGGTGGCATCGACGGTGAGGAGCGTCAGGTGGGGAGCGCTCTCGTCCTGCTTGGCGAGAGTCCGGCGGATCTTCGCAAGTTCCTCCATCAGGTTGTGGCGGGTGTGAAGGCGACCGGCGGTGTCGCAGATCAGGTATCGCACGCCCTGTTGGATCGCCTGCTGATGGGCATTGTAGCAGACCGAGGCCGGATCGGAGTTCGCCGGACCCGTGACGACCGGAATGTCGAGGCGGTCACCCCAGCGCTGAAGTTGCTCGGTCGCCGCCGCGCGGAAAGTGTCGGCCGCCGCAAGCAGGGTGGGGGCGCCACGGCCCTGAAGCCAGTGGGCGAGCTTGGCGCAGGAGGTGGTCTTGCCGACGCCGTTCACGCCGACGATGAGAAACACGAACGGCTTGTCTGCAGAGGGGGGGAGCGGCGGTGGTTGATCGTTGGGCAGGCGTTCGGCGATGCGTCGGCGGGCGACCTCGGCGACATCATCCGCGGAGATCGCACGTCCGAGATCCTGAAGTTCGTCCACCAGTTGCATCGCCAGCTTCGGCCCGAGATCACCGGCGACAAAATCCGCCTCGAGCTCGTCCCAGTCGACCTCCGCCTGATTGGTGAGCTTCTTGTAGATCGAGGATAGAAAGCCTGCCATGGCGGCGGGTTTCTAGGCCTGAAGCGGCCCCGCGGCAAGTGATCGTTCGCGGATCCCGAACGGCACCCGGTTCGCGACGGGCGCAAGCAGGAGGTCGGGCGACGCTTGTGATGGCGGGGGCTCGGCGTTAGCGTCCCGCCCGGCATGACCCAAGCTGCTGCGCAAAAGCCCGAACCCCATCCGCTGTTCGCCACGCTGGCGATCGCGTCGATGGCGCTGGTGGTGGCGGGCGTGCTGGATTTCCTCGGTCCCTTGCGGGCACTCGATGCCGAGCTCGCGCGTCGGGCGGGGGAGTTGGGACTTGGAGAAGGTCTCCAGCCACTCGGTCAAATCTGGGCCTGGGGCTGGGCGGTGCCGATGACCGTGGGAGTGGCATGGAGCGTGGTGCACGTCCGCTTTTCATGGCAACGGTGGGTGATAGTGCTCTCGAGCATGGTGCTGACCCTCGGGTGGCTGCCCGTGCTCCTGATGCTTGGACGCATGTCGCCGGTATCCGTGCCCGTGGTGGCTCTGCTGTGGGCGTCGGTCGGTTCGATCGTTTATGCAGCCCGCCACGCGACACCGTCGTGAGACTCAACGTCAGGCGCTTTGAGCAGATCCATCGGATTCATGCGTGGATCACGGTGGGCTTCCTTGGCCTGCTGCTCATGCGTCAGGTCAGCGCCGCGATCTACATGGATCCGAGTGTGATGACCCCGATGATCTTCATACTCGGGTCCTTGATCATGGGGTTGATGCTTTGGCTCCACCTGCATGCGATTCTTCGTCGATCCAAATTGAGCAGATGCGGCGTGGTACTCTTCGATGGGTTGCTTGGGGGGCTAAGTCTTTACTCCGTCATTTGGACGGTGAATGAGCTGGGTTGGAGACTTGCGATCAAGGCGGCTTGGTATTCGATGCTCTTTTCTGCCGGCATGGGAATTTGGTTTCTCGGTTCGGCGATCATGACGGGCGTGCATCTCTGGTATGAAACCCTGCGTGAGGGCGGGAAGAGCGCCGGGGATTGCTGACGGCTTCCCCACCGCCCTTTCCGCGCCCGGTGGTCGTTCCGGATTCCGAGGCCCGGGGTTGGCATCCCGGTCGTCCGGGGCGTCACTCCTCCGGGGTTCTTGAAAAGACCACGCGAGCGGCTTTTCAGCGATTCCGGTATTTCGGAACGAAAGGTTCCTCGGTCGCGTGTTCGACGTCCTTGAGCAGGGTCGCGACGGCGGTGCGGAGTTGCGGCCTGGTGTTGCCGATGGTGTCGGCGGGGCCGCTTTCGACCAGGATGTCGGGAGTGGCGCCGTTCATTTCCATGTCCTCACCCGTCCCGGGGAGGAACCAGCCGCGGAAGGGAACGCGGAGGGTGCCGGCGTCGAGAATGCGGTCCTTGGCGGCGGAGATGACACCACCGGCGGTGGTTACGCCGACAAGTTTGCCGCGGTCGAGGGTCTTGATCGCGTGGGCGAAGATCTCGGCGTTGGAGTAGGAGTTCTGGTTGCAGAGGACGACCATGGGCTTGTGCCACGAGGCATACACCTTGCGGTCCTGCGGGTAGCCGGGGTTGCCGTCGCGCGGAATCGTCAGGGCGTGGCGCGGTTGGCAAAGGACGGTGAGCAGGTGGTCGGTGATGAAGCCGCCTCCGTTGTCGCGAATGTCGATGATGAGGCCGTCCTTGCCATGACCCGCGGCGTAGATCTGGCGCTCGAAACGTTCGAACTCGTCCCAGAACATGCGGGCGATGTGGACGTATCCGAGACGACCGCCGGACCATTCCTCCACCCGGCGTCGGTTGTCGGCGATCATCTCCTTCTCGGCGAGCACGGTGGCCTTCTCGTAGGAAATCGGCTCGAGTTCGTAGTCGTGGGTCTCGCCCTCCGGCTTGCGGATGGTGATCTGGATGCGGCGGTCCATGCGGCCGCTCATGAAGCGGTGGACGGGCATCGAGCCATCGACGCGCCGGCCGTTGATGCGGACGATGGTGTCGCCCGCTTCGATGGGAGGCAGGCACTTGTCGGCCGGGCTGTCGGCGATCACGTGGCCGACCTTCAGGGGATCTCCCGGTCCCTCGCGCTCGAAGCGGATGCCGATGTGCCGGGTCTTCTGAAACTCGGCTCCTTCGTTCTCCCATCCCTTGGGCCATTCCTCGGAAACAAAGGTGAGGTGCGACGCGTTGAGCTCGCCCAGCAGCATCGAAATCACCCGGTCGAAGGTGCGGGAGTCCGGGGCCTGCGCGGCGGCTTCCTCGTATTTGGTGCGCATCGCGTCCCAATCGCAGCCGTTCATCTTCTCATCGTAGAAACGATCGCGCAGCGTGCGCCAGACGAGGCGGTAGCAGAGCCGCTGGTGGGCGACGCGGTCGCGGACCATCCGCGCCTCGACCTCGTAGCGCTTGAGCTTTCCCTTCCGGAGGCTGGCGGGTGCCTGGTCGACGATCCAGAAGATGCGGTCCTCTTCGGCCCGGATCGGCAGGCCCCGGTGGTCGGCGATCGACTCCATGCTCGCCTTGGGCCGGGGCTCGATCGAGTAGAGGGTGTCGTTGCTGCTGTTCTTCGACTGGAAAAGGATGGCCTCGCCATCGTGGGTCCACATCACCCGCTCGGGCTCGATGCCGCGGGTGTTGAGTCGCACGACCCGGTCGCTGAGACCCTCGAAGTCGATCTGCATCGCCGTGCCCACCTGCGATGGACCGGCCGGCGGATCTTCCCGGGGCCGCTCCACGAGTTCCTGGGGAGGTTCTTCATCACTCTCCGGCGAGTTGTCGCGGTCTTCCTGCTGGTAGAGCGGGTCGTCGCGCATGATGGCTTCGGCCTCCCGCTCGCGGAGGTCGCGGGAGCTGCGGAAGGCCTCCTCCAACCGCAAGTCGACGTAGAAGAGTCCCATCTCGTTGTTGAGGCGGCGCCCGGTGAAGGCGATGCGATTGCCGTCGGGCGACCAGCGCGGGGAACCCTCGAAGTCGGGGTGGCGGGAGATGTTGAAGGGCTCGTTGCTGCCGTCGCTGCGGATGATGTAGATGTCGCGGTTGAAGTTGTGGTCCTGGGCGGCGAAGACGATCCACTCGCCGTCGGGGGACCAGTCGAAGGTCGGGGCGTTCCACGAGCGGAAGATGATCCGCGGGTCGCTGCCATCGGCATTGGCGACCGTGAGATTTCCAGAGCCGGCGATCCAGGCGAGGCGGGTGCCGTCGGGGCTCAGCGAGAACCGGCTCTTCGGCTCCGGCCCGGAAGTCACCTGTTCGCGGTGAAAGGACTCGGCGCGCCACCAGAACTCCTCGGGGTCCTTCCGCGACATCCGCCAGATGTTGCGCTCCAGGCCGTCGTCGTAGGTGAAGTAGAGATACTGGCCGTCTTTCGAGAACCGCGGGGCGTCCTCGCGGCCATCGGTGTGGGTGATGCGGTTGGGTTCGCGCAGCACGGTATCCATCGCCCACAGCTCACCTTCGGCCCGAAAGGCGATCTCGAGGCCGCTCGGGGAGAAGTCGGCATCGACCGTGCCGTCGATTTCGCGAACCTCGCTGGAGTTGTCGGCGAGATCCTCGGCCTGCCAGATCACGATCGGTTCGGGCGGTTTGTCGGTGCCGGGATGAAACCGCCACAGGTCGAAGCCGCGCCGGAAGACCATCGTCGAGCCGTCGGCCGAGAGCGAGGGAAGCATGACGCCGTCGTCGGTGAAGCTCGTGAGTTGCCGGTCGTCGCCGTTTTCAAGGCAGTGGCTCCAGACGTTGAAGCAACCGTCGCGCTCGGAAACGTAGTAGAAGCCATTCGCGTCGGGACGCGGCATCGGCCAACGTGCTTCGACCTCTTCCTTGATCAGCGGGGTGAAGCTTGCGTTGTCGGGATGGTAGGCCCAGATCGAGGAGGCGCGGGGGCCCCTGTAGCCTTTCCGGTAGAGCGCCTCGCCATCGCGGCAGAAAAGCAAACGGGAACCATCGGGCATCCACGCCGAGGAGCGTCCGGTGGCATTGAAGACGTAACGCTCGGGAGCTTCGCGCTTGAGATCGATCTCGATCAGGCGGGTCGGCCGGAACCCGGGCTCGTCGCGCTCGCCGCGAATGATGGCGGTGCGGCCGTCCGGGGCGAGGCATTCCAGGGTGCCGCCCTCCGAGTGGAAGCTGTGCTGGGTGGCCGGACCGCCCTCGGAGGGCATGGAAAACAACTGCAGGGCCCCGCTACGGGTCGAGCAGAAATAGAGCGTTTTGCCATCGGGCGAGAACACCGGATAGCTGTCGCGGGCCGGGTGGGCGGTGATGCGGGAGGCTCGCCCCCCGGAGACCGGAGCGGCCCAGAGATCGTCACGCCACTCGAAAACGACCTTCGCCCCATCGGGCGACAGCGCCGGCCAACTGGTCATGCTGATCAGGCCCGCGCGGTCGGGAGGCGTGACCGCGCCTCCGGAAACTACCGGAAGCAGGAATAGAAAGAGGGAAAGGGGAACGAAGCCAAGTCGCATACGGACGACGCGGGATACGGGACGGCTGATGCCGACTTATCGCAGGTATTTCGGAGAACTAAAGTAAATTTGCGGGGTCCGCAAGCGGCCGGTGGCGGCTGCTTCGCAACGAATCTTCGCCCCTTTCCGACTCGGCCGCCCGCTGGAATCCGACGCTTTCAGCTGCTCTCCCGCGCTTCGATCTCCAGGGGCGAATCGAGGTAGCCATGGTGCAGGCATTCAAAGAGATAGCGGCGCATGAAGGGCAGGTGACCGCCGAGGCGTTGATACTGGGCGAGGTGAACGAGTTCATGGCGGAGAAGGGCATTGTCGGGGCGGTTCGCGGCGATGGCGCGACCGAGTGCCATTCCGGCGGGGTGAAACACGGGGAGTCCGATTGCTTTCGCGAATCGAATCAGCAAAGCCGGGGCGGGCAGGGGGACTTCGGACGTGAAGTGAACCCGGATCCCGGCCGGCTCCGTGATGCCCAACTCATCGGCGAAGTCCTGCAGGTCGGCATCGAGCGGTCCCCCTGCCGCGGAGATCTCGAGTTCCCGGCGGGAGCTCCACCGGGCGATCGAAGGTGCCAGACTGTCGGCCAGCACGCGGGCGATGGGTCCGGGCAATCCCATCGAGGGGGATGATCATCGGGTCGGTCCTCAGGCCGGGACCAGCTGATCCTTCAACATCGCCACGCCGTAGTCTCGATTGAGGCGGGCAATGTGCTCGACGCTGATCTCCTTCGGACAGGCGGCCTCGCACTCATACTGGTTGGTGCATCCGCCGAAGCCTTCCTCGTCCATCTGGCGGACCATGGCCAGTGCCCGGCGCTCGCGCTCCGGTTCGCCCTGCGGAAGGTGCCCGAGGTGGGAGGCCTTCGCGGCGACAAAGAGCATGGCCGACGCATTCTTGCACGATGCCACGCAGGCACCGCAGCCGATGCACGCGGCGGCGGAGAAGGCGGACTCGGCGGCTTCCTTCTCGATGGGGACGGCGTGAGCATCCGGTGCGGCACCGGTGCGGACCGAAATGAATCCACCGGCCTGTTGGATCCGGTCGAAGGCCGTGCGGTCGGTGATGAGGTCCTTGATGACCGGGAATGCCCGGGAACGGAACGGCTCGATCCAGATGGTGTCACCGTCGCGGAACTTCCGCATGTGGAGTTGGCAGGTCGTGATCCCGCGGTCCTTGCCGTGCGGGATGCCGTTGATGGTCAGCGAGCAGGTGCCGCAGATGCCCTCGCGGCAGTCGTGGTCGAAATGGATCGGCTCCGCCGCCCCCGTGTCGATCAGGCGCTCGTTGACGATGTCGAGCATCTCGAGGAACGACGCCTCTTCGGGGATGTCCTTTGCATCGTAGGTTTCGATCTTGCCGCGGTCGTTGGGGCCGTTCTGGCGCCAGACTTTCAGGGTGAGGTTCAGCTTCGCCATGGATCAGGAATTTCGTTGGGGCCAATCTATGGGGGTGCCCGGCTCGCGCTAGTATAAATCGCGCAGTAATGGCGCATGGATTTGCGGTGGCGGCTATTCGGCGGCCTGCAGCATGAAGCGGGCGCAGGCGGCGTAGGTGTTCGCGGCATCGGCGGCGAGAACCCGTCCGTGCCCCGCACCGTCGATGATCAGCAGATCCTTGCGCGGAGAGGGCAGGGCTCGATGCAGACGCCGGGCGTGCTCGACGGGAATGAACCGGTCGGCGCCGCCGTGCACGAGCAGCACCGGGAGATCGAGCGCACCGGCGGCATCGATGGGCCGGATCGCCGCAGGGAAAAATCCCGCGCGGCAGCGGGTGGCGATGGCAACGGACATCGCGAGCAGCGGGGAAAGCGGACGGGCCACCGGGTGGAAGTCGCGGGCCGATGACATCAGCGCCTCGTCGAGGGTGGCAAAGGCGGCGACGCTGATCACCCCGCTCCAGCGCTCCGGCTGGCTGGCGGCGGCCTGAAGGGCGATGGCACCGCCCTGGGACATGCCGAAGAGAAAACACGGATGATCATCCGGAAATGCATTCCGGATTTCGCCGAGCAGACCGACTTCCTCGTGGCCGAAGGTGGCGAAGCGCGACGGATGATCGCCGTGGCCGGGGAGGTCGATCACCACGCAGCGGAAACCCGCGGCGCAGAAGCGCTCGCAGACCGGCAGCAGGTCCTCCTTCCGGCCCCGATGACCATGCAGCAGGACCACCGTCCCGACGGTGCTGGCCCACCGGGGAGCGTCGGGGATCAGTCGGCGGAGTTCGCGCGCCTTGCGGGCCGTGCCGGGTGCGGCGGAAGCCGTGACGACCAAGGCCGGGGTGTCGGCCGGCCCGGACCATCGGTCGACGGCGAGTCCGAAGTCGGCGGGATCGCTGAGGATCTGCCGATGGTAGCCCTGGAGCACCCGGCGCTCCGGGCTGACCAGATGGGAGGAGCCGAGCCAGCCGATGACGGCGAGAGCCGCGAGCACCAGCACGACGAGCCAACCGAGGAGGCGGAGGAACCAGCGACGGAATCGTTTCACCCCGGAAGACGACACCTGTCGTGTGAAGCAAACATGAACCCGGCGGGGAAATTCGGAGAGGGTGTGACCGGGCGACTTCGTGCTATCTGGGTTTGCCACAAGGCGAAAGAGAGGTTACGGCGGGGCCATGACGATGCTCGCCGACGACTCCGCCGTGATGACCAAAGCCCGCGAACTGTGCGCCGCGATCGCGGATGATGAACGCTTCCTCGAACTGCAGAAGCAGGTCGAGACCTTCCTCGATGACGATGCCGCCAAGCTGATGTATCAGAGCGTGCACGAGCGCGGCAGCCAGCTGCAGCAGAAGCAGCAGTCCGGCGTCGAACTGGGCGAGGCGGAAATTCGCGAGTTCGAAGGGGCGCGCGAGGAGCTGCTGGCGAATCCGGTGGCCAAGAGCTTCCTCGATGCCCAGGGCGAGCTTGAGACGCTTCAGCGCTCGATCGGCAAGTATGTCGGACTCACCCTCGAGCTCGGCCGGGTGCCGACCGCCGACGATTTCGCGGAAGCGGAAGGCGGCGGTTGCTGCGGAGGCGGTGGCTGTGGTTGCTGATCGGGTCTGGCTTTTTCCACGGCGCCGGAAGACCTCCTGAAGGAGGAACTACGAACAGAACAGGTGGGCCTTCAGGAATAGATCGGCCGGGGATCGGCTTCGAGGCCGTGGCGTGAGTGCGTGAGCAGATAGGTCTCGCGGCGACGTTCTCCCGCGTCGCTGTCGTACTCGATCGTGGCGTGAAGATGTCCGTGCCGGTTGGCGATCGTCACGAGCCGCAGCGCGGGCCGGCTTCTCAGGCGGAAGAAGACGTGGAGGGGCACGTCGGGATGCAGCGCATTCCAGAGGAAGCGTGCCGGCTCGAAGTCCGGCAATCGGGAGAGAGCCGCCAGCACGTGGCGGACGCGCCAGATGCCGTGGCGGTTGGCCAGGCGGGCGGCGGCGCGCTTGGCGAGCATGCCCTCCCACCAGGTGCCGTGAGGATCCTCGTGGGCTTCGACGATTTCCTCGACCAGCCCCCGGGCATGCCACGCCAGGCCCGCGTGGAGTTGCTCGCGGGTGATCCGTCCGGCTTCGAAATCCTCGAACAGCTTGGGCGGTGTCGGCTGGACCGGCATGCGCAGCGAAGTGAAGCCCGGGGCGGCGGGATTGCACGGGAAATCCATCCCGGTCATGATACGGGCGTGAACGAAATCGACCGCGAGGACTTTCGGAACCTGCTCGAGGAGATCGGCCGGACCCGGATGCCTTTCGGCAAATACGGGCGGAAGGAGCACCCGCCGCATGGTTTTCCGATCCACGACCTGCCGCTGGAATACCTCGCATGGTTCAAGGAGCGCGGATTTCCCAAGGGCCGGCTCGGTGAACTGATGGAATGGGTCTGGGAGATCAAAGCCAACGGAATGGACGAGGTCTTCGGTCCGATCCGCGCGGCGAACGGCGGCCGCGCGCGGTTCAAGCCGAAGCGCAGGACCGAGTGGGATTTCGGGGAGTGAGCCCGAGTGGCGG
>JAKZES010000031.1 GCA_022548915.1 Verrucomicrobiaceae bacterium E54 | reverse complement strand
GGGGCGTGTGCGGGGGAGGTTGAGCCGGAGGCGAACTGACTGCGTGCTGGCGCGGGGGCTGCCCGGGCCGTAGGGCACTTGTGGCTTCGCGGTAATGCGGTAGCGGCGGGGGGCATGGGACGGGGTCCCCTTTGGGGAGGGACCCATGCGGGGCGAGCGGAGGGAGGCACGACCGGAGCGGGAGGCGCTCCGCATTACGCCGCGAACGCCACAAGGACCCGGAGGCCAGCAGCACGCGTGACAGCACGCCAGCGGCAGGGAGAGGAGGCGCGGAGGCACGATGCGGGGCTTGAAGCCTTGAAGTCGCGGAGTTGTCCGATACAAATGGCCGTGTGAATGCGTTGCAGTTTCTTGGATTCGGAGGGCCGCAGGGACCGGAGTGGATCATCATTTTTCTGATGCTTGGTTTGGTTGGTCTTTGGGTGTGGTCGCTGATCCACTGCATTCGGAACCGGATGCTTTCGGATTCTAATCGCATTATCGGCATCGTGTTAATTGTCGTTCTCGGCGTTATTGGCAGTGCTGTGTACCTCGCACTCCCGCGCGAAAACGAGCCGCAGCGCTGAGCGAATTTGTTCCGCTTGGGGCGGCAGCGGACGCTGCTTGCAGCGTCAACAAGGCACCTGAGCTTGCGAGGGTACCGAGGCCCGGGTCGTGCTGGCGTTGCCGTGCTTCGGTTCTTTGCTTGTGGCTTCCATCGGGCTTTCTCAAGTTGTCGCCGTGAAACTCGTCTCCCTCTTGATCCTCGCCGCGTGTTGTTCAACCGCCTGTGCCGAGGTTGCCTTTGCTCCGTTTCGTAAGCCGAAAGAGTGCATCGAGCTTCCCCTGAAATACGGGCTCAAGCCGCTTGCAGGGCCGCAACCGACTTGGAGAGACCTCGGGCTTGGATGGACCAGCCAGACGGAGGTCACGACTCACAAAGGAGGGCTGACTAAGGTTGGAGACATCGACAATGACGTGACGTGCCTCTTCTCTTCTTCAGGCGAGGAATCGATTGAATCGGTGAAAGTGACTGCGAATTGCTTCAACGCGGAGGGAGCAACGGCAACTTTGAAGAAGTTCCGCCAAGTGATCGAGGGTCTCTTGCAAGCGTGGAACGTGGATCGATCCGCCGAGGTCTTCGCCAAGTTTGATCCGACAGAGGGACGGAAAATCGAAGGGGAAACCTACGTGATTGAGTTGCAGCACGAGAAGTTTCGGACGGGCTACGGGATAGTTTTCAAGATGACGACCAAGTAACCGAGCAGAAGTGCTCAGTCCGCCCGCGCCGTCTTCACAGCCCGCAAACCTTCGCCGCTCACCAGTCCCGCCGCGTGCCAGCGCTCCGCAAGCTGGACCTGCCGCTGTGTCACCCGGTTCCCTTTGCCGCTATTCATTCGGGAGGGCATGAATTCGAGGTTGTAGAGCCGTTCATCGAGTTCCTCGCAGACGCTCCGGGGGATGATGTGATCCACGCTGGCGATGTCGCCCGCATAGGGTCCGCGTGTGATCGTGGGGGCGTTGCTCGTTTCGAGCTTGGCCATGCCAGCGGGTTCGAGGCATCCGAGCTTGCCGAGAATGTCGAGGTTCCGCAGGAGGGAGGCTTTCACGGCATCGGCACGGGCTGTCCCGGCGATGTTGAGCGCCTCCTGTGACTGGTCGATGACGGCGGCGGGGTCGTGTCCATCGCGGCGGGCGGACTCAAGAACGAAGCAGACACGGCGCAAGGAGCGGTTGGCGGCTCGCTTGCCCTGGAGTCCGTCGAGGCGGACCGGGTCGATCAGGCCCGTGACCTCTCCTACGATCTCGAACGGGACAGGGGCGGGCTTGGTAGCCTCGGGAGGGGTGGCGGGGCGCTCCGGTTGGCGGGCGGTCTCCTGTGGCTCGCTGGCGGGCTTGGAGGGAGCGGGAGGCGCGGTGCTCCGGTCACACGCCACGAGCGCCAGCAGGAGCGCCACAAGCGCCGTGTGACGCCTCAGAAACATGAAGCGGACGCGGTGTTCATGGCGAGGCCCGGCGCTCCGTTGCCGTGCATCACGCGCTCCTCTGTCGTGCCGTCGGGTCGGTGGACGATCAGCTTGGAGTCCTCGGCCAGCATCCCAGCGCGGTGAAGGGCGTATTCTGCCGCGCTACGGACGGAGCGGAACCAGTGACAGCCAGCAGCCCCGCCCAGCGTCTCGCCTGACAGGTTCACACCGTCTCCGGTGGGGCGTGGGTGGATCTCAAAGCGGTTCACGGTGGGAGGGTGGCGGATGTCCGTTGCCAAGGCGAGCCGTGGATTTAATCCTCCGGCATGCTGAGCGAAACGGAAGGACTCGCAGACCTCGGGCTGTGGCAAGACGCGTGGGACGCTCTGGAGGCGCTCCCAGCCGAGGAGCGCGCCACGCCCGCCGCGCTCCGTGTCCGCCTGCGGTGCTGCCCTGGTGTCGGGGCGTGGGAGATTGGCGAGCACCTCGCCGGGGTTCTCTGTGACGGGAAGGACTCCGACAGGGAATCGGCAGCGGGCTTCTATCACGCTCTCGCCGTCTTCCATGCCCGGGCCGGACGGGTGGAAGGGGCGAGGGACTCTATCACGGCGGCGGCATCCGCTTGGCCGGACATTCGGGCGGCGATGTTGGACGATCCGGCGCTTGAGGGGTCGCTTTTCGGGGAGAAAGGGCAGCAGGATGACCGGGATTTCAGGTGTTGACAGTCCTATTCCGTGTGACTACATTGATCCCGATTCCTGGAGGTCATTGGCCCAATTTGCTCTGGGAAGTTGTTCAACCTGTCGGGTCAGGCAGGCGAACACCATAGGCTGTGCTGCGATTGCCTTTGATGGTGATCTAGGCTTGTCCTGTGCAATGAAAACGACACGGTCTTACGCACTGTCCCGTATCAATTCGATACCGGGACAGCGTAAGATGCCGTGTAGCACAGTTTCAAGCAATGACCACAGTTCCACAGTCCAATCCTTCAGTTAACGAGGCCTTAAAATGTGCCGTTCGCGATTCGGGCGCACAGCAAGCGTTGGCAGGGGCCAAGTTGGGCTCTGTCGCCCGACAAGCCTCTCCCGGATTTTCGCCCAAAACTTTGGGTTTCCGCTCGCTCAAGGACTACATTCAGGAGTGCGTTCCTGAGTTGGCAATAGTGGGCTATTCTGGAGTCGATCCAGTTTACGGCCTGAAAGGTCAAAGTGAGGAGGTTCCTCAACCGCCTAAGCCTGCTCCAGCGACTGCTGAGAAGACGTCTTTCTGGCGGGTTTGGGCAAGCCCTGAATGTGGGCGTCTTCTGGTCGTGGATCGCAATACAGGGGAAGTGGGTGTCTCTACGGAGCGCTCATCGATTCCCGATGGTAGCGTATCAATAACGCCAGCGAGTGCAGGCTTTCATGTCGAGACTGCTCAGCAGTTCTTACGGATGCGTCCTGGAATACCTGCATCATTGCGATCCGAGCTAGAGGCATTGGTTGCCGATGCCAAGGATGGGTGGTGGCGTTCATGGGCAACTCTACTCAAGGACCAAGGCGGAAGTATATACCGAGATTGGAGTCTGCATCGGGTTGAGATGCTGGCCGCGAAGTTTGAAGAAACTTTGAGAGATCAGGGTCTGGCTGGCGATGCCGCTGTCCGAGCAAGTTCTCAAATTCAACCGTTCCCAATCAAGTCGAGACGGAAGCCGTCTTCGTTCGAGAGCAAGAGGTCCAATTTCCCCCGACTTCGCGACATCGTCGTCAGTATCATTCCGACGCTTTCGGAAGATGAGATTCGGGAGCTAAGGTTGCCTCTTGGTAAGGTTTTTGATGCGATAGCTGATGCCTCTCGCAACCAGTAGCATGAAGGGGCAATGCGCTATATTCTTGCCGATAACAAGCGTTCCAAGGAAGCTGGCACTGCGATAGCAAAGCTTCCTGTCGGCGACGTTAGGCTTGAGATTGTAAACGGTAAGGAACCCGATAGTGGTCAATCGGAACTGCTTTCAGCGGCAGAAGTAGTGTACTGTGTTTCCGTTCGAAAGAAATACCGGAAGAAGCTACAAGACCACGGTGTTTCGATACTTTCATTCGAGACCGTCGGTGCAGCAATAGCTGAAATTGAGCGGTCAGAACCTGCTAGCCAAGATGCGCCATTGCCAAGTGTCTCGCTGAAAAGATTTAGCGAGAATGGATTGGGTGGGGTGCTTTTCGCGCAGGATTGGGATCGATTCGCGGATGAAATCACCAAGGGGAGATGGCGGTTTGTTATGGAAGCAACCTCTGCCTTGATCGACTATGTGAAAGATCTTTCGGTGGCGCAGCAGGGTATGGATTCCTATTTTGAAAGCAGAAATCTTACCTTCGCGAACAATGGCGTGGTTATTTTCTCATATCGGGTTAAGGATAACAAAGGAGCGGTGGTTGTAGAGGGTTCTGCAAGATGGCACTTAAAAGAGGGTGATAAAACGACTCCTGAGGATGCGGCGAGGATCTATTTTGCTACCAAGCGTGTCGCTGGGGTATTGTTTTTGATTTTACTTAGAGTCGGGCCGCATCCGGCGAAGGGGACCATTTGCGTGGACGTTCCGTACCCCACATAATGTGAAAGCGAACGGCGGAGTTCGCCGCCAAGCACGGTCGCCCGTGGCTGCACCTGCGACTCGACGGGATGACCGACAGGGACGCTCAGGAGGCGCTGAGGGCCTTTGTCGAGGCGCACGGGGTCAAGTGCCTGAACGTCGCCGGGTCGAGGGGCAGCAAGGAGCCGGGGCTTCACGGGAGGGTCGTGGAGGTGTTGCGGGCGGCGCTGAGGGAGTCGGAAGGTTGAGGGGGCACAGGGGGGGCTTTGTCCTCCGAGGAAGGTGCAGGCAAACCTGCTGCCCTATAGGGTAAACTGTCACCTGCACCCTTACGGGAAGGTGCAAGCGGGGGCGCTGAAACGCCCCCCGCATGCACGCATCCCTTCCATCCGCTTGCAATCAACGTGCAGGCGGCCTGCACCCTCCCTTTTCCCTTTAGAATCAAGGATTTCCCGGGGAAGGTGCAGGCGAGGTGCAGGCTAGACCTCGGCAAAGTCCCCATCGAACCCCCCCCGACCTTCGGGCTTGAGGTTCCATTTCGTGGTTTTGCCCGGTCCGGGGGCGTCTTTGTGAAGCCATCCCCGCTTCACGAGCTTTTCGAGACGCGGCAGGGCGCTTTGCCGCTTCACGTTCCACAAGGCCCCGGCATCGGCGGTAGTGAACGCTCCACGTTCCGCAAGCTGTCGTATCCCTTCCAACCATCCCTCTTCCTCCTCGAAAGCCCTCTCCCGCCGTTGGCGCTCAAGCTCCGCCTCGGGGATGGAGTCGAAGGCGTAGGTCTCCGGGTTGAATCGTGCATGCACCCGGTTGACCCCGTAGAACGTCCGTGCATCGATGTTGAGGACGAGGACATCCTCCTTCGTTACCTCGATGGCAACGAGGGTGCTTGCGCTCGCCTGCTTCACGAATGTTCCCACGAAGCGGTTCCGCGCCTTGTCGTCACCCGCCTTGCGGAAGTGATCGACCACGATAACGCCCGCGTTCGTTTCCTTCGCGAAGCGTTTCGCGACGCCGAGGATGTCCGCGACTTTCTCCGTCTCGTTGCCGTCGGGCACAAGGCGATAGAGGCAATCGATGATGACAAGATCCCCGGGGGAGACCGTCGCCTTCAGCTCCGCAAGAAGCCTGCGGATCTCATCCCCGGTCAAGCCGTCGAGGGAGTATGCCCGGACGTTGTCGGTGGCACACTTCGCCAGTACTGGCGACTCCGCGAAACGGTGCGCCCGGGCCTTGGCGAAGCGGTATTTCACCTCCGAGTCGTTCAGCTCCAAGTCGAAGATATGCACCTTCGCCTTGTTGGTGGCGAATCCCCCCATGCCATCGGCGGCGGCGAGCCAAGGAGTCCCTGTTGCCAGAGAGAAGCCAGCATCCTGGACAAGCCACGATTTGCGGCTTTTCGACTCGGCTCCGACCATGGCCACTTCCGCTTGCCTGAGAAAACCGTCGATCACGTAGGGGGGGCGGAGTGCATCGATCTGCTCGGAGGAAAGCGAGAGGGTGGCGGAATGATCGACCCGATAGTCGGCAAGTGATCGTCGAGTCTGCACGGGTTCCGATTTCTCAGCGGCAACCCTGAAAAGGTCGGGCGGGTCGGACAGGTCCGGCAACGCGTCGAACATCTTAGCCGGATCGTCGGGATCCACGCCGAGTCCGTGGAGTGAGCCCCACGTTGCATCGAGAGTATCGGGAGGATCGCCCGCGTTATCATGGTCGGGTTTCACCGCCGGGAAGAACTCATCGACCAACGCGTTGCCGAGGTCGAAGCCGACCCCGTCCCGGGTCGCTCCGAGGATGTGGAGCCACTTGCGGCGCTTCTGGTCAGGGCCGATCTTGTCCACGAGTTGCTGCAAGACCTTGCGGACGTGCGCGGGGTCTTCCGTGCCGTTGCTTGGGGTCCGCTCGCGTTTCAGCTTCTCGGGGACGGCAACGGGCTCCAACTCCTTGGCGGACGCCTTCCACTTGGCATCGGGATCGTAGGAGACAAAGCAGAACCGGAACGGGTCCGCCGTGTTCTCGTCCAATGTGAGCCCGCAGGCGGCGAAGTGCTGGCGGGCGGCTTCCCAGCATCCGAGGTGCTGGTCGAAGTCCGCCGGAACCCTGACAAACGCCTTCAGACCGTCACCGGAAGGGGAGGCGAACACGCCTTGCACGAAGTCCGCCGCCAAGACGATTCGGCGGAGGTCGTCGAGTGTGTGGTCGGGGTTGTCCTTGCCGTCGAAGTCGAGACAGATGTAGCCGGAGTGAACAGCGCCCCGTTCTTCGTCGCTGACGCTTCTCCTGCGAGTCTTGACCGTGCCAGTTGAGATTACTGCGGGGAGTGTCTTCTTGGCTTCCTGGTAGGCCCTCAGCCCTGCCTCCGTTCCTTTTCGGAGATGCTTCCGGCATGCGTTGACCTCCGAACGCCAATCCCCTTCCCGGATGCGGCGGAAGAGTTCTTCGAGGGTGATGCTTTCCGTTTGCTCGGTTGCCGTTGCTTTCGGAAACAGGGACAGAAGAGGCGACGCCGGAGCATTGTCCTCGGACACTTGCGGAGCGGATTGGGTGGCTGGTGCGATCATTGGAGACCCCCTTCCGGTTCGACGGAGGCGATGCTGGCTCCGTAGATTGCGGCGAGGCAAAACGCGGTGGCCATGCCCTTGAGAAGGGCGTCTGATTCACGGCGGGTGAGGTCGCAGGCCCGGACCCCCTCGGGATGCTTCTTCGCCAGCCTCTCAAACAGGGGGCGGATGCCTTCAAGTTGGCTTCGATGGCACTTGTCGATTGAGTGGTCAAGGAGTGCCGCGATGCCTGCGGTGAAATCGGAGACAACGATGGTGCCTCGTCCTTGGGCGAATTGATCGAATGCGTTTATGCTCATGGCAAATCAGTCGGTTAGGTGTTGATTTGCCGGGGTGAACGGGTATCCTCCTCAGGCGTCCTAAGCATGATTCCGAAAGCCCTCGTCCTGACCCGGCGGGGTTTTCGGTTTTACTGGTTGGGGGTGAAGTTGTGGGCGGGAATCGGCTGGACACGGAAGCGACGATCCAAGGCACGCCGCACGTCCTCGGGATCAAAGAAGGTCCGCCGCCCGATGCGGTGGAACGGAATCCAGCCCCTCGCCTGCCACGTTCGAAACGTGCGAAGCGCGGGACGGGAATTCTCGCTTGGGAAGACGGCCGCGATGCACTCAGCGGCCCCGACTAGTTGCGTTGATGGATTCATTGCGCAACAAGCCTTCCACCAAATGCATCTTAAGTCTTCTGGCCAAAACTCCCCTAAGTTTTGGGGAGGCCCGAAAGCCCGAGCTTCTTTCGGATCTTCTCACTGTTGCTGTCCCCATGGTCCTGCTTGAGAAAGCCCGCCTTGTGATTGAAGGCCAAAATCGTTGGAAGCCGCTCGTTGTCGATCACATACCGGCAGAACGCCTCCCAAGCCTTTCTCTTTTCGACTTGGCTCTTGTCGGCACTAATCTTCCCAGACGCGGCCTTCAGCAAACGCTCGAACGCTTTGCTCCGCTCTTCTTGGGGCAAGGCTGCCATGCGACAAAATTCGTCTCCGATTCGTCCAACTGTCCATTCCCTCCCTTCATCGTAAGCGAGCAACTCCGGCGGCTCCCCGTCTCCAAAATACAGAAACTTTCGCTTGTAGGCCATCTCAGCCGCCTTGAGCAATTCAGTCTCCGCCCGGTGCCTTGACGCCACCAGACCGTCAATCGCCCGATGCCGGTTCCGCCACTTTTCGTAGGGATAAAACGCCTTCCAAAACGCTCTCTTCTCAGCGGTGGTGTTGTCCATGTGCTTCAGCATGACTTCCCAGAAGTAGGAATCTGCCATTTCGCGGATTTGGTCCGGATCGAAGTCTTTCCCCGAGAACTCCGACCAATACTTGTCGGCATCGATTTCGACCCAATCGCTTTCGAGTGGTTTCGCGTCTGGGAAGTTAGAGTTCCAGTAGGGGTTGAGCACCTTTGTAAATCTTCGACTCATACAGCCTTCAAATGTGTTGCAGCCGATTGCGTCGGAGCGTCTGTCAAAACCGCGCCCCGCCCACCCGGCGCGATGCGGAAAAAGGCACTCCCCTCTTCCCGCGTGTGGGTGTTGAGGTAGTGGCGCTTCACGATGCTCTCCGAGTTGCCTGCTTGGAGGGCCGCGTCTCCGATGCTCCGGTGAAGGGCGACATGGTAGGAAATGAAAGAGTGCCGCGCTTCGTCGTGGCTGAGGTCGTATTTCTTCCGAATCCGCTTTGCCAGACGGTCGAGGTTGCTAGGCACGGCGGGGGCGGGTGCGGCTTCCAGCCACGCGGCGAGATTGTCGGCAATGTGAATCTGCCGCTCGTGTCCCGTCTTCGACACGTCCGCAGGAACCGTGATCGTCCGGGTTGCGAGGTTGATCAAGTCCCCTTCCCTGTCCTTCATCCGCTTGAGTTCTTCGGGCCGGATTCCCGCAAAGTAGAGAAGCGCAAAATGCTTTAGCATCACGCCACTCCGCCAACGAGAAAGGGCGGTGAACATCCGCAAGACCTTCTCCGGGTCCGTGGTGGTCGGCTTGCCTGACTGCTCTTCCCGGACCTGACGCGCCGTGAACTTCCGCACGCTGGCCACCGGGTTCTCGAAAGTGAAGGGGCGGTTTGAGGCAACGTCCGGCGTCTTGGCCCACTTGAAGAAGCCGTGAAGGTCGTTGCGGTAGTTGTTCCAGGTCTTCCGGGTTGCCATTGATTCGCCGTCCTTGGCCCGCAGACCGCGCAAGAACTTCTCGACCGTCTGCGGCGTGACCTCATGTGTCCAAGGATCGTCCGCCGCGTCGCGGAACTGCTTCAAGACGCTCCGAATCGCCTTTCGGGATCGTTCCCGGATTCCATCCCGCTCCCTGTCTTCAAGGTAAGCATCAATAGCCTCTCCCAGCCTGATCGTGAATTCTGGGGGGCGGTGATGCCGGAGAAAGAAGCTAACCACTTCATCGAGCGAGTAGATTTCCCCGAGGCGGTCGAAAGCTTGCCGGGCTTCCTCATGCTGCTCTTCGGTGAGAACGCTCATCACCATACGGAGCGCCCTGCCCTGATTCTCCATCGACACCTTGAGTTCGGCAGCAAAGGTCTCCGCCTTCTCCCGGAGCTTGAACCGCTTCCGCTGCCACTTGCCGTTCACCTGCCAGCCTTGGACCATGTAGAAGGGGTATCCTTGCGCATCGACCTTCGAAACGATTGTGATTCCGGTCGAGGAGGTCTTGGGGGCGAGCGTGCGGGTCCGTTTAGCTGGTCGGCTCATGGATACATTTAGATGCATCGGAATAGCACTTACAAGACTTTATTGCATGGAAACACGCACGGAAACTCCCATGGCCCTTATTTACTTGGATGTGTGTCAGGCTCATAACCTGAAGGTCACAGGTTCAAATCCTGTCCCCGCCACCATGAAGGCCACAGTTCACACACTGTGGCCTTCGCCGTTTTTGGAGCGGTGAAGTACGACCACGTCTACGGGCTGAATCACAGTGATGCGGGTGACGGCGTCGGCTGAAATCGACGGCTTGAAGCCGCTCCATCGGTCACCGCCTGCGGAAGGTTGTGCAGAAATTCCTATCCGGTGTGCACTGCGCAAATTTTGCGGCTTACTCACGGTAGTCTCTGCAACGCGTCATTCCGTCGTCGAGATCCCGGTCCATCCATCCTGCCCGTGGGACGGTGCCCGGACTCCGGACGGCGCCAAACCCCGCCCGCCATGCACATCGTCGTCTGCGTCAAACAGGTACCCGACACCGCCAACGTCCGGATCAACCCCGAAACCAACACCCTGATGCGCGAAGGGGTGGAGAGCATCGTCAATCCCTTCGACGAATACGCCCTCGAACTCGCCCTGCAGCTCAAGGACCGCCACGAGGCCAAGGTGACCGTGCTGACCATGGGCCCGCCCCAGGCCGACATCGTCCTGCGCGACTCGATGGCGCGCGGAGCGGACGACGGAGTCCTGCTCAGCGACCGGACCTTCGCCGGTGCCGACACCTGGGCGACCTCGTATGTGATCGGCCAGGCCATCAAGAAGCTCAAGCCGGCGGTCGACATGGTGCTCTTCGGCAAGCAGGCGATCGACGGCGACACCGCGCAGGTCGGCCCGGGGGTTTCCGAGTTCCTCAAAATGCCGCTCGTCACCTACGTCAGGACGCTCGAGGTGAACGATGGGCGCTTCAAGGTCGAAACCCTGATGGACGACGGGGTCGACGTCCTCGAAGGACCGCTGCCGGTGGTGATGACGGTGGTCAAGGAAGCCGCCCCGCCCCGCTTCTCCAGCCTGAGCGGCTGGATGGATGCGAAGCACGCGAAAGTCCGCGTCTGGGGCACCAAGCAACTGCAGGCCACCCCGGACCTTTGCGGCCTCAAGGGCTCGCCCACCAAGGTGGTCAAGATCTTCGCCCCACCCGTCAAGTCCGGCGGCACCAAGATGGACGGTCGTGAACTGCCCTCCGCCGCGGTCGAGGCGATCCTCCAGGTTCTTCAAAAGAAAGGCATCAAGTCATGAGCGACTCACCGATTCTCGTCAACCAGGAGAACTGCAAGGGCTGTGGCAAGTGCGCCAGTGCCTGCCCCTTCGGCGTGATCCACATGGAAGGCAAACTCGTCGTGCTGAATGCCGACGAATGCCGCGGCTGCAACGCCTGCGTGGAGGCCTGCCCCTTCGACGCGATGACCTCGGTGACCACCGATGACATCAAGGACGAGAGCCTCAAGGAGTTCAAGGGAGTCTGGGTCTTCGCCGAGCAGCATCACGGCAAGGTCGAGGAGGTCGCCTACGAACTGCTGTCCACCGGCCGCCGCCTCGCCGACGACCGCGGCTGCGAGCTGGCCGCCGTGCTGCTCGGTCACGACATCACCTCCGCCGCCGGTCATCTCATCTCCGCCGGTGCCGACAAGGTCTATGTCGTCGACCGCCCCGAGCTCGCCGACTACGAGGCCAACGTCTACACCGACGCCCTTCACCAGCTGATCGCGAAGCACAAGCCGGAGGTCGTGCTGGCCGGTGCCACCGCCATCGGCCGGGCCTTCTTCGCCAAGGTCGCGGTGCGCTGCTACACCGGGCTCACGGCCGACTGCACCGCGCTGGCGATCGATCCGGAGACCACCCTGCTGCACCAGACGCGCCCGGCCTTCGGCGGCAACATCATGGCGACGATCATGACGCCGAACCACCGTCCACAGATGGCAACGGTGCGTCCTCACGTCTTCAAGATGCGGCCACCGGATCCGAAACGGAGCGGCAGCACGCTGGTTGAGGAGCTCGACCTGATCTCACCGATCACCCGCATCATCGAGTCGATCCCCACCCGCTCGGGGGTGAACATCTCGGAAGCCGAGATCGTGGTCGCCGGCGGCCGCGGCCTGAAGAAGGCCGAGAACCTCGAGTTGCTCAAGCGCCTCGCCGACCTGCTCGGCGGCGTGGTCGGCGTGTCGCGGGCCTGCGTCGATGCCGGCTGGATCTCGGCCGCCCACCAGGTCGGCCAGACCGGCAAGATGGTGGCACCGAAGCTCTACCTCGCCTTCGGCATCTCCGGTGCCATCCAGCACCTCGAGGGCATGCGTGCCGCCGAGACCATCATCGCGGTCAACAGCGACCCCAACGCCCCGATCTTCGACGTCGCCGACCTCGGCATCGTCGGAGACCTGATGGAGATCCTGCCGCTGCTGGTCCAGACGCTCGAGAAGCGCCGCCAGTCCAACTGACTCCAAGCCCCTACAAGCCATGTCCGACCCGGCCAAACAACCGATCCAGACCGACATCCTGTGCGTCGGCGGCGGCATCGCCTCCCTCGCCACCGCCCTCGCGACCCTGCGCAACCTCAAGGCACGCGGCGACGAGCAGGCATTGCCGCGGATCACCATCCTCGACAAGTCCCGCAGCATCGGCAACCACGTGCTTTCCGGCGCGGTCATCGACCCGGCCGGCTTCAAGGGACTGCTCACCGACGAGGAAATGGAGCAGTTGCCGATCGACGCCCACGTCACCAAGGAGTCGTTCCGCTTCCTGCTCAACGACAAGCGCTCGGTCCCGATCCCATGGGTGCCCGGCCTGATGAAGGCCCACGGCTATCCGCTCGGCTCGATGACCAAGATCACCCGCTACTTCGCCGCGCTCTGCGAGCAGGAGGGTGCCGAGATCTTCCCCGGCTTCGCGGCGGTCGAGTTGATCGAAGATGAAAGCGGCCGCGTGATCGGCGTGCGGACCGGCGACAAGGGGGTCGACCACAACGGCAAGCCGAAGTCGAACTTCACCCCCGGCGAGGAAATCCACGCCAAGGTCGTGGTGCTCGGCGAAGGGGGCTTCGGACGCCTCACGGAACAGCTCGTCGCCCGCAAGGGGCTCGCGACCAAACGCGGGCAGACCTTCGCCCTGGGAATCAAGGAAGTCGTCGAGGTGCCCGAGGACGAATCGCGCGCCGGTGAAATCGCCCACACCTTCGGCTACCCGTCCGACCAGACCACCTACGGCGGCGGCTTCATCTATCACGTGTCACCGACCCAGGTGATGGTCGGCTACGCCTACGCGCTCGACTACAAGCGCTCCGAGGCGGACCTCCACCACCTCTTCCGCGAGTTCAAGGCCCATCCCGCGATCCAGTCCCACATCGCCGGCGGCAGGGCGGTCGCCTATGGCGCCAAGGTCATTCCGGAAGGTGGCTACTACTCGATCCCGCAGCTCGCGACCGACGGCGCGATCATCGTCGGTGACGGTGGCGGCCTGCTCGACTCGCTGCGCATTAAGGGCGTTCACATCGCCGCCCAATCCGGCCAGGCCGCCGGTCAGACGCTGGCCGACTGCTGGGCCGGGGACGATTTTTCCGTGTCCGCACTCAAGGCCTACCCGGAAAAGTTGAAGAGCTTCTCCGGCTGGAAGGAACTGCAGCGGGTGAAGAACGTGCGGGCCCCGTTTTCGACGCATGTCGCCCTTGGCGTGATGAGCGCCGGATGTGCCTGGGCCACCGGCGGTCGCCTGCCCTTCTGGGAAGTGCCGATCCATCCGGACCACGAGGGGCTCAAGCCCGTCCGCAAGGACAAGGAGCCGAAAAAAATCGAGGCCACCCCGCTGTCACCGGACCGGCTGACCGACCTGTTCATGTCGGGCACGATCCACGACGAGGACCAGCCGTGCCACCTGAAGATCCTCGACCGCGACCAGTGCGTCGAATGCATCGAGCTCTACGACGCGCCCTGCCAACGCTTCTGCCCGGCGGAGGTCTACCGGCTCGAGGATGGAAAGATCCACATCGACTTCTCGAACTGCCTGCACTGCAAGACCTGCCAGATCAAGGACCCCTACCAGAACATCGAGTGGACCTTCCCGCAGGCCTCCGACGGCCCGCGCTACACGCGAATGTAGCGCAGGCAAGGGCATGGCCATGCCCTGGAGGGTCATGGGTGAAATGGCCCTCCGGGCCGTTTGGCAAAACAGTGGGCTTCACTTGCTCTCGCCACCCTTCACCATCGTCATCATGCGCGTGATCCATTTCCTCGCCGCCTCTGCTCTCCTGCTGCTCGCGACCGAAGCCGTTGCAGCGGACCGGCCCAACCTCGTCTTCATCCTCGCCGACGACATGGGCTTCTCGGACCTCGGTTGCTATGGCGGGGAAATCGAAACTCCAAACCTCGACGCCCTCGCCGCCAATGGACTGCGCTCGACCGAATTCTACAACACCGCCCGCTGCTGGCCGACCCGCGCGACCCTGATGACCGGTCGCTACCGAAACGGCCTCGATGACGGGCCGACGGTTGCGGAAATGCTCAAGAAGTCCGGCTACCAGACCGCCATCGCCGGCAAGTGGCATCTCGGCGGCGACGATCAGTCCCCGTACCGGCGTGGCTTCGACGACTTCTACGGGACCATCGAGGGCGGCGGGTCCTACTGGGATCCCCCGTCGCTGACGCGCAATGACCAACCGGTCGAACCGGATTCTCCCGGCTACTACTACACCGACAAGATCGGCGCCGAGGCGGCGCGGCAGATCCGGGAGTTGGCCACATCCGGCAAGCCCTTCTTCCACTACGTCGCCTTCACCGCGCCGCACTGGCCGATGCATGCCCCCGAGGCCACCATCCGCAAGTATCTCGACCGTTACCGCGGAGGATGGGAGGTGCTGCGCCAACAACGCTACGAGCGGATGCTTGAGATGGGTCTCATCGATCGCAAGCGCTGGCCCTTGCCGCCCCCCGAACCCGACGTTCGCGATTGGGAGACGATCCCGCACAAGGATTGGCACGTCCGCAACATGGCCGTCTATGCCGCCATGATCGACCACCTCGACCAGGCCGTCGGGCAGGTCGTCAACGCCCTGAAGGAAACCGACCAACTCGACAACACCCTGATCATCTTCTGCAGCGACAACGGTGCCTGCAGCGAGCACCTCAGCGGCAACGCGTGGAAGACCGCCATCAACGTGCTGGAGAAGGCCCGCAAGGAGGGCCGCCCCATCACCGTGGGCGACGACCCCTCGGTTCCCAACGGCGGCCCAGACACCTTCGGCAGTGTCGGACGCGACTGGGCCAACGCCCAGAACACCCCGCTCCCCCGCTACAAGGGCAACGTGCGCGCCGGGGGCACCCTGACCCCCGCCATCTTCCACTGGCCCGCCCGGATTCCCGCCGACGCCCGGGGCACGGTGGTCGCCGATCGCGGGCACGTGGTCGACCTGATGGCCACCGCGGGCGAACTCGCGGGCACCAAGATGCCGGAAAACCAGGGCCGCTCGCTGGTGCCGATGCTCACCGGAAGATCCCTCGACCCCGACTTCCCCTACTACTTCAACCACCAGCACACCCACGCCATCATTCGCGGCAACTTCAAGCTGGTCCGGGAAGGCAAGGAACCCTGGCGCTTGTTCGACCTGTCGAAGGACAAGACCGAGACCCGGGACCTCGCCGCCGACCACCCGGCCCGGGTCGAGGAGCTGAAGAAACTCTGGAACAGCTTTCCCGATCCCGGGCGCTGAGTCCCGAAGATCCAAGCGACCGCCCCTCCGCTCTCACCGCACCGGCCCCGGGGGGGAAGGTCGATGCGGTTCGGCGGGGGAGAACCGGGGTCACGGGAATGCCACCACCAGGTAGAATTTGCGCGTTGCGACGAGGTTCTCGCTCCACGTCAGTGTGGTGAGTCCCGATCCCGTGGGCTCCAGCGTCCAGCCTCCCGGGAAGCCACCGGAAAGCGTGGTCGAACTGTAGACACTGTAGGTCGTCGCCCCCGTTTTGGCAGGCCACGTCAGGACGACCTTGTGGGGCGTCGCGCTGCGATCGATGGAAATCCCGGCACGGATCGTCTCACCGACTGGAACCAGGTAGTCCTCGACCTCACCTCCCTGAACGAAGCCTCCGTAGCCCACGGACGTTCCCTGATGGAAAAGACGGAAACGCACGAAGGGCTGGGTCATCCCCGCCCCGGCGGGCACCGAGATCTGAATTGGATTGGGCCCCGGTGACATCGGCGCATTGACCACGGCATGGTTGGACGCCTGAGTCCATGTGCCATCGCCGTCCCAGTCGACCCAGGCCTCGAGATCCGCAGCCGGTGCACCCGATGGCAGGACGACCGTCAGGTCGGCCGTGGTACCGGCAATCCACGCGGTATCGAAGGACACCCCGTCCTCGTCGTTCGGTCCACCCGAGGCATCGTCTCCGAGGGCCGCGGAATGGGGCTGACCATCGATCTCGCTGTCCACGAACACACCCATGAACAGACTGTCGATGAAGTGGGCCGCCCCGAAGTCCGCCATCGTGGTCGGGAAGGCATGGGGCGGTATGGATCCATTCGGAGCGTCGCCGAAGTCCATCCCGCCCTCCTCATGGAGGAACACATCGTGATCCTCGACCTCCCCATCCGGCGCGAAGCCGGTGGGAGGCAGGCCACCCATGCTGCTGATCCGCACCCGTGCCTTGGTCGGACCCGTCATGCCGATGACGGGCACCGAGATCGTGACATAGTTCGGACCCGGATTCACCGGTTGGGCCATCAGCACCTGCTCACCCGGATCGAGCCAGGTGCCGTTGCCGTTCCAGTCGATCCACATGTCGACCGCTCCAGGGGCGGAGGCGATGATCTCGCACACCGTCGGCTGGCCGCCAATGAGAGCGTAGCCAAAGGTCACGCCGTCCTCGTCGTCGGGGCCGCCCGGATAGATCATGTTCAGGTCGTCCCCGAGTGCCGCGGGATCCGGTTGCCCGTCCACCTCGGCATCGACCAGCACGCCGAGAACCGGACCGGTCAGGGCGTGCGCCGCCCCGGCGCTGGCCGCAAGGGTCGGATAGCTCGGATCCGGTGCATCGCCGAAGTCGAACACCGCGGTGCCCTCGTCGAGCACGCTCACCGGATAGTCCTCCACCTCACCGTCGGGAGCCGGGCCGGTCGGAGCGGACACCCCGGCGCTGCTGTAGCGCACGCGGGCGAAGGTATTCACCGCCGCGGTGCCGCTTGGCACGGTGAAGGTCAGTTGGTTCTTCCCAACAGTCACGGGAACCCCCGCGAGGACCTTGTCTCCCGCATCGAGCCAGCTGCCGTTGCCATTCAGGTCGATCCAGACGTCGACCACACCCGCCACCGAGGCCCAGACATCGATGGCCGTCAGGGCTCCGGAAACCATCGGATACCACACGACGCCGTCCTCGTCGTCGGTGCCAGCATTGTCATCGCCCTGAGCATTCGGATCGGGCTGGCCGTCGGGTTCGGCATCGATCGTGAATCCAAGGAACATCCCCGGGACAATCACGTGATTTGCTCCAGTGCTGGCGCTCAGCGTGGGATACAGCGGATCGGGCGCATCGCCCCAGTCCACATCCTTGGGCTCCTCCTCGATCATCACCATGTAGTCCTCCACCTCGCCGTCCGCGGCAAAGCCGGTCGGGGGAAGGGCCGTGCCCAGGTTGTAGCGGAAACGCATGTAGTTTCCGCCGGGTGCCGTGCCGCCAGGCACGTTGATCGTGATCGTGTTCGGTCCGGCCACCACGGGTCCTGAGAAAACCAGATCCGCCGCTGCGTCGAAGGTCCCGTTGTTGTTCACGTCCAGCCACACGTCGAGTTGACCGTTCTGACTCACGGTCACCGTCACCGGTGTCCCCATGCCGGGCATCAGCGGACCACCGAAAGACACGCCGTCCTCGTCGGGCTGGTTGTTCACGTCGTCACCGTCGGCGGGCAGCGTCGGCTGACCGTTTGGCTCGGCGTCAATCACGGCCCCCATGAATACGCCCTGCACGATCAGGTGGTTCGCGCCGTTGTTGGCCGAGGTGGTCTGATAGTTGAATCCTCCCATCTGCTCGGGCGCATCGCCCCAATCAACTTCCTCGAACGGCTCCTCCTCGATCATCACCATGTAGTCCTCGACTTCGCCGTCCTGGGCGGGACCACCCGGCGGGAGCGGCCCGCCGGTGTTGTAACGGAAGCGCAGATAGTTCGGACCGGGCGTCGTCGTACCCGGTATGTTGAGCGGAACCGGGTTCGGCCCGGCGACCACGGCCACCGAGTGAACCAGATCGCCCGGAACGTCGAAGGTCCCGTTGTTGTTCACGTCCAGCCACACGTCGAGCCATCCGGGCTGCGAAACAGTCACCGTCAGCGTTGTTCCCATGCCAGGCATCAGCGGACCACCGAAGGATACACCATCCTCATCGGGTTGGTTGCTTAGATCATCCCCATCGGCAAGGATCGTCGGCTGACCATTGCCCTCGCCATCGATCAGCGTCCCCATGAACACACCCTGCATGATCAGGTGGTTCGCACCGTTGTTGGCCGAAGTGGTCTGGTAGTTGAATCCTCCCATCTGCTCGGGCGCATCGCCCCAGTCGAACTCTTCGAACTGCTCCTCCTCGATGTTGACCCTGTAGTCCTCGACCTCGCCGTCCTGTGCGGGACCGTCCGGCGGGAGAGATCCGCTGGTATTGTAGCGGAAGCGCATGTAGTTCGGACCCGGCATCGTCCCGCCGGGCACGGTGACGGTGATGTTGTTGACCCCCGGCACGACGGCCGCCGAGTAGACGAGATCACCCGGTGCATCGAAGGTTCCGTTGTTGTTGACGTCCAGCCACACATCGAGCCAGCCGGGCTGCGAAACGGTGACCGTCACCGGTGTTCCCAGTCCGGGCATCAGCGGACCACCGAAGGATACGCCGTCCTCGTCGGGCTGGTTGTTCAGGTCGTCACCGTCGGCCGGGATCGTCGGCTGACCGTTCCCCTCGCCGTCGATCACCACACCCATGAACACCGCCGGCACAATGAAGTGATGCGCGCCCCCCGGGCTCAAGGTCTGATAGAAGTAGCCCGGATTGACAGGATCCTGGGGCGCATCCCCCCAATCGAATTCATCTTCGGCCATCGCGACCGGCGTGAGGAGCGAGATCAGGGTCGCCCCGGTTCGAATCAAACTTTGCGTATTCATGACTGGTGCCCTCCATGCGGGTTTCGGACGGATTATCCGAGGCATGCCGGCACCGGAACGGCGCTCAATCGATTAAACTACAACTCCCGTACCGGGATGTGACGGAACCATCCGGTACAGTTACAAGTCCTCCAAAATGAGATTCAAGTTCCTTTCGGAATTTTCCCGAAAAAAGCGCCGAAGTTGCTCGCAACTCCAGCCAAGACTCCACTTTCAATCATTCATCAACTCTCGAAGCGTTGAAATGAAAGCTGCCTTCGCCGGGCCACCGCAAAAAACACAACTCCGACCCGCCGGGGATCGGAGTTGAAGTGGTGGGGTTCGCACGCCGGGACGCGCGTCCGATTCAAGCCTGGTCCAGCGCCTGGTCGAGGTCGGCGAGGATGTCGTCGATGTGCTCGATGCCGACCGACAGGCGCACGAGTTCGGGGCTGATCCCGCCGGCACGCTGCTGCTCCTCGTTGAGCTGGCTGTGCGTCGTCGTGGCCGGGTGGATGGCCAGGGTCTTGGCATCGCCGACGTTGGCGAGGTGACTGATCATGCCGAGCGAATCGATGAACTTCGATCCGGCTTCCGCCCCGCCCTGGATGCCGAAGACGACCATCGAGCCGCCCTTGCCCTTCAGGTATTTCCGGCTCCTCTCGTACTCCGGATCGCCCTCGAGGCCGGGGAAACGAACCCACTCGACCTTCGGGTGATCCTTGAGGTGCTTCGCGACGGCCAGGGCATTCTGGCAGTGCCGCTCCATGCGAAGGGCCAGCGTTTCGATCCCCTGCAGGAGCATCCACGAGTTGTCCGGGGAAATGCACGCGCCGAGGTTGCGCAGCGGCACGGTGCGCATGCGCAGGATGAAGGCCAGCGGTGCCAACGGCTCGGGCAGGTCGTGACCCCAGCGCAGGCCGTGATACGAGCTGTCAGGCTCGTCGTAGAGCGGGTGCCTGCCGCCCTTCCAGTCGAAGCGGCCGGAGTCGACGACGATGCCCCCGATGCCGGTGCCGTGACCCCCGAACCACTTGGTCAGCGAGTGGACGACGATGTCGGCGCCATGGTCGAGCGGGCGGGTGAGATAGGGTGTTGAGAAGGTCGCGTCGACGACGAGGGGAAGTCCGTGGGCCTTGGCGATCGCGCCGATCGCATCCAGGTCGGACACCTCGAGCGCCGGGTTGGAGACGGACTCGCAGAACAGGGCCCGCGTCTTGTCGTCGATCGCCTTGGCGAAGTTCTCGGGATCGGTCGAATCGATCAGCCGGACCTCGATGCCGAGCTTGGGCAGGATGTCGTTGAACTGCGTGTAGGTGCCTCCGTACAAATTCCGGGCCGAGACGATGTTGTCCCCGGCCTGGGCGAGATTGATGATGGTGTTGAACACCGCCGCCGTTCCCGAGGCATGGCCGAGACCTCCCATCTCGGGAGCGCCCTCCAGCAGGCAAACGCGCTTTTCGAGCACGTCGGTCGTCGGGTTCATCAGGCGGGTGTAGATGTTGCCGAGTTCCTTGAGGGCAAAGAGGTTCGCGGCGTGCTCGGTGTTGTTGAACACGTACGAGGCGGTGCGGTACACCGGCACCGCGCGGGAGTTGGTCGTCGGATCGGGCGTGTGGCCCCCGTGGAGGCAAAGGCTTTCGAGTTTCATGAGACGCGTATGAAAGCCGGAACCCGGCCCGACGCAAGGATGGACCTCAACAGAACTCCACTTCCCCCCAGCGGTCGGGCAGGTGCATGTTGACCGCTCCCTGGGGGCTCCAGACCCAGTTGTCCTCGGGGTGTTCCTGCTCCTCGGGATTCAGGCTCTCCGCCAGCGGGGTTCCATGGGGCGGGATGCGCACGTATTCCCCATCCTGAACTTCGTGCCTCCACTGGACCCGCGAGAAATTGATCCTCCAAACGTCTCCGGGCTCCGGCGGAGCGGCACGCCCACGGTGGTACTCGGCGAGCCCGCGCCACGGGAAGGCAATCTCCACCGACCAGCCCTCGTCCTCTTCACCCGGGTCATTGAGTGTCCCCGCCACATGCACCGCACGCCGAAGACCCGGCAGGTTGCATCCGAGGACGGGCAAGCCGCCCTCGCCGTAGGGCTTCGGAAGACTGAGTTCCCAGATGGTGCCCAGCGCGTTCATCTCGAATTCGTAGTAGTTGAGGCCGTCGCCATCGGGATCGATGAAGACCTCGAAATCGTTGTCCTCGAACATCACCGCATTCTTCTCGGTGATCGTGCCCCAAACGTGCGGTTCCTCGAGCACGGCACCGACGTAGAAGAAGTCGTCGTCCCAGCCCATCTTGGCACGGGTTCGGAATCGCGGTCGCAGGGCCGGATCCCCCGTGATGTCGACGAAGTCCTCCGTCCACGGCAGGGCATCCCATCCGGCTCCAAGCACCCTGCCGTCCATCGCCGGCACGGCCTTCATGCGTTGGCAAAGGTAGCGGCGCGGGATTCGCGGCTTCATGAGGATAGAGGAAACGGAATCACTCGGGGGTCAGGTCCGACCAGATCAGGTCGATGACCATCGCCCCCGGCTCGGACACTTCGAGCACCCGTCCGCGGCGCTCTCCGCCATGCGTCACCTGCAACCGGTAATCCTTCCCGGGTTGAAGTTTCACCGAGGGCATGTCGTTGAGGTCGGCGGTTCCGGCACGGGTCGTGACCGACCCGACCTGCTCGCCTCGGGCGTCGACCACCTCGACAGATGCCGCCATCCGCTCGCCACCCCGCCTGTCCCAGAACCGGAGGTGGAACTCCGCCGTCTTCGCGCCGGCCTCGCCCGGTCGGATGTAGCGCGTCGTCACATTGACGGCCGGCACCTGGTCGCTTGCGAGATTCCAGACCATCGGAAACCGCTCGCCGGTCCTTTTCCACGAAGTCGCCCAGATCGCATGCCGCCAGTCGTCGGCGATCGCCTTCGAAGCATCCTTGGCAAACCACGCGCGGTTCAGCCCTTTCGCGTCGTACTCGTCCGCGCCGGTGAAGAACCATTCGCCGCCGTCCTGGATCTCGACCCACGTGTGGTTGCCGCTTTTGTCCGACCACATGGGCGTGCCCGCCACCCGCGCCGGTACGCCGACCGCGCGGCAGGCATTGACGAGGATGATCGAAAGCCCGGTGCAGCTTGCCTTGCCCAACTTCTTCGACTCGGAAGGGCTTTGGTTGGGTGCCTTGCGCCCGGTGTCGTAGTGCACGCCGATGACGTCGAAAAACTCGCGGTTGAGCGCCTGGGCCGCCTCGGTGGCGGTCGTGCAGTCCTTCACGATCGCCGCGCACCGCGGGTAAAACTCATGGCGCCACCGCTCGCGGGTCTCGTCGAGCGAGGCGTAGGGCAACACGTCGTTGAAGAACACCTCCTCCGGCACTTTCACCGCCCACGGAAACTCCTTCCGGGCCCGCATCGCGAGATCGAGATTCTCGACCAGGAATTCCGTGTCCAGCGAGCTCAGATCGGAAGGCGGCATGCCCTCGACCAGAAAGGTGGCCGCCCGCTCCCCGAAAGCGCCGTGACGTTCCGCCGCCTGCGCCAGGAAACCCTGGATCTCCGGGGCGTTCTCGCCCGCCGACTTCAGGCTGCCCTCGACGCCGGCCAGGGCCACGCCACCGCCCAGCAATGCCCCGCAGATCATCCGAATGCACCCTCGCACCATTGGTCCGAACACTAGCGGCTTCCCGCCCCGCGGCAAGAGTGGCGGGCTGATCTTTGCGGGCTGGTGAGTGCCGGATGTCCACGGGGAGCTGCATCATGATTGGCAGGGCCGCCTTGAAATCATAGAAAGAGACTTTCCCGGAAGCAGTCATGAAGGCCCTCACCACCGTCCTCACCACATTTCTCGACAACCGGACAAGTCGCCGCAACCTGATGGCACTTTTCCGGCTGCTCGGCGTGCTGATCGCGATCGTGACCGCCTATTCGATCACCTTCCACGTCCTCATGGAGCGCGAGGGCCAGCACCACAGCTGGATGACCGGCTTCTACTGGACGCTCACGGTGATGTCGACGCTCGGCTTCGGCGACATCACCTTCGAGTCGGATCTCGGCCGCCTGTTCTCCATCCTCGTGCTGGTCACCGGTGTGATCTTCCTGCTGGTGCTGCTGCCCTTCACCTTCATCGAGTTTTTCTACGCGCCGTGGATGAAGGCCCAGCAGGAAGCGAACGCCCCGCGCTCATTGCCGGCATCGATGCGGAACCACGTGATCCTCACCTTTCACGGACCGGTCACCGAACTGCTGGTCAAGATGCTGCAAAAGCACCACCACCCCTACGCGATCCTCGTGCCCACCTTCCCGGAGGCCATGGAACTCCACGAGAAGAACGTGCCGGTGGTGGTCGGCGACCTCAGTGATCCCGACACCTATCGCAAGCTCCGCATCGGGGAGGCGGCAATGGTGGTCACCACCCGTTCGGACGTCATCAACACCAACGTGACCTTCTCGATCCGCGAGATCTCCGAGAAGATTCCCATCGTCGCCTCGGCCCGCTCGAAGGCCGCGCGGGACGCGCTCGAACTCGCCGGGGTCACGCACATCCTCCACCTCGAGGAGATGATGGGCCAGGCCCTGTCCCGCCGGGTGATCGGCGGCGATTGCTGCGCCCACGTGATCGGCGAAATGGGAGAACTCGTGATTGCCGAGGCCTCGGCCGCCAACACCGGACTGGAGGGCAAAACGGTCGCCGAGAGCGGCATCAAGCCCAACACCGGCGTCACCCTGGTGGGACTCTGGGATCATGGAAAGCTTCTTCCGGTCAGCCCCGAAACCGTGATCCAGGAAAGCACGATCTTCATCCTCGGCGGAACCCGCGAGCAGGTCGACCGCTACAACGAGATCCACGGGCATCGCGAGGATGCCGAGAACAACCGCGTCGTCATCATCGGCGGCGGCCGGGTCGGCCGGGCGACCGCGGAGATGCTCGACCAGCAGGGCATCGACTGGATGATGATCGAGAAGCTGCCCGAGCGGGTCCGTTTCAAGAACCGCACCCTGGTGGGCGACGGCTCGGAGTTCGACCTGCTGGTGAAGGCCGGGCTGCATGAAGCCTCGAGCGTCATCATCACGACCCACGACGATGACACCAACATCTTCCTCACGATCTTCTACCGCCGGCTGCGCAAGAGGCTGCAGATCATCAGCCGCGCCACCCGGGAGGCCAATGTCGCGCGCCTTCACCGGGCCGGGGCCGACGTCGTCCTGTCGTACGCGACCATGAGCGCGAACACGATTCTCAATCACCTGCGCGGGAGTGAAACCCTCCTGCTCGCCGAGGGCGTGAGCATCTTCACCGCGAAGACGCCCCGCGCCCTCGACGGGCTGACCCTGATCGACTCGCAGGTCCGCTCGCAAACCGGTTGCTCGATCATCGCCATCGAGCACGGCGGGGAACGCCGGATCAACCCCGACCCGGGCGACACCCTCCACACCGGCGACAAGCTGGTGCTCATCGGATCGCTGGAAGCCGAGGAGCGCTTCTTCGAGATCCATCCGCCGGACTGACTGACTGCTCGGAAATCGCTTTCTCAGAATTCGGCAGCCCCCCGGAGCCGGGTGTTGGCGTGGGTTGGCAAGACTCAGCTCGACCCGCACGATCCCGGGACGCGTCGAAATCATTGACTTGCGCCCGGCGTATGTTCAATCCCGGAACACCATCATGATTTTCCTGCGCCTCCTCGCTGCCATTTTCTGTTTCTGCGCGCCCCTTGCTGCCGCGGACAAACCCAACGTGCTCTTCATTGCCGTCGACGACCTCAACGACTGGGTCGGATACCTCGGCGGCCATCCGCAGGCCCGCACCCCTCACATCGATGCTCTGGCCAGGAAGGGAGTCGCCTTCCAGCACGCCTACTGCCCTGCCCCGGTCTGTGGGCCGTCGCGCACCGCCCTGATGTATGGAATGGCCCCGCACAAGAGCGGCTCCTACGGCCATCATGAGATCTATTCACCCGCCAAGCGGCTCCCGGAAAGCCAGATGCCTCTCAACGAGGTCTTCCAGAAGAACGGCTACTACACCGCGGGCTGCGGCAAGATCTTCCACTACCGCGAGGTCGAACGCGGCTGGAACGAATTCCGTTACCAGTTCTCCGGATTCAAGACCGAGATCCGCAAGGTCGGGATACTCGATTACGGCGTTCAGGAGACCGACAACGACTCCGATACCGCGGACGGTAAGCTGGTCGACTGGACCATTGCCCAATTGCAGCTCGAACACGACAAGCCCTTCTTCATCGCCATGGGCCTGCGCAAGCCGCACCTGCCGTGGACCGCCCCACGCAGATACTACGAGCAAATCGAACTGGAGAAGGTGCAGCTTCCACCCTGCCCCGAAGATGAGCTGGCGGACATCCCCGAAGCGGGCAAGACCTTCGCCCACAACATGGTTGGCTTCCACAAGAAGAACGACCACGCCGCGATCCTGGAAGACGGGATCGAGGGCTGGCGGCAACTGGTGCACGCCTATCTGGCCACCTGCTCCTTCGCCGATGCCAATGTCGGCCGCCTGCTCGAGGCTCTCGAGCAAAGCCCGCACCGGGACAACACCATCGTCGTCCTGTGGGGCGACCACGGCTGGCACCTGGGTGAGAAGGAGCATTGGCGCAAGATGGCGCTGTGGGAACGCAGCACGCGCACGCCCTTCATCATTGCCGCACCGGACATGAAGGCGGCCTCCATCGAGGCTCCGGTCAGCCTGCTGGACATCTTCCCCACCCTGGTCGAACTCTGCGGACTCGAATGCGGGCAACCACTGGACGGCAACAGTCTCGTGCCCCTGCTGACGGGAGCGGACAAGGACTGGGACAAGCCGGTGACCATCTCGCACGGACCGGGCAACTTCGCCATTCGCCAAGGGCCATGGCGCCTCATCCGCTACGCCGACAGCAGCGAGGAACTCTACAACATCCAAGAGGATCCCAAGGAGTTCACCAATCTGGCGGCCGTGCCGGGGCATGAAGCCACGCTCAATGCCTTGCGCGAGCAACTACCAAAGACCTGGGCCCATGTGATCGGCCCGCGCTTCAAGAACTTCCCGGGTGCCTTTGCCGCCCCTCAGGCAACGCAGGAATGACGGACGGGTCTCGGGAGATCCATTGGATCGTTCCACGCCAAAGCGCCCATCACTTGCCGGCACCGAGAGAGCGGCCGTCGGGCCGGATCGGATGGCGGGGAGAAGGGGTTTGCCAACCCGATGATCCAAGCCTTTGATCCACCGGTTTTCGGGGCGGGAGCAGGATGGGCTGGATCGATGGAATCATTCATCAGGGGCGAGTCTCGGATGGGAGGGAATCGAAGCTAGGGCTTTGCCAGCGGAAAGGAGGAAAGCCATCGGTCGTAGGCGAACCGAACGACCCATCAGTCCTTGTTCGACTTTCCCCCGAACGGTGGTGACTCCTCAAGCAGTCGGCTGACCACCCCCGACATGCCTCCGGGCTGACCTTGGGCGAGTGACTCCAACCGGCTCCGTGCCTCGGGAGTGAGGTTGAGCATGGTCGCCACGTAGTCCTTGGGCTTCCGCCCGGCTCCCGGACGCGCGCCGCCCCGCCGCCGCTTGAGTTCGCCCAGCCCGGTCCGGACCTCGGCGAGCTTTGCCTGAGAGGCGCCTTTGAGCTTCGACGGATCGATCGAGTCCTCGATCTCTTGCTCGGCGGAAGTCAGAGGCATGTCCTTCCAGTTCTTGATCTCGGAACGTTTCATGGGATGTAGCGGTTGGTCAGCTTGCGTGATGGATAGGCCGTCACCATGAGCCAGTGATCTTCGCCCAGCGGTTTGCATGGCACGGCCACCGCATAGCGGTCGATCTCCACGACGAGGATCATCTGGTCTTCATGTTTTGGATTCGGAACGAAATCGAGCACTGGAGCTTTCAGGATGGCATCAAAGCTCAAACCCCGGACGACCATGCTCTCCTTGTCGTCCCCGGCCTCAAACCTCACCCCGAAAAAGTGCACCGCCAACCCACGAAAATCAATGAAAAAGCTTATGCTTTTTCAAACTTCAGGGAGAGGCCTCACCAACGAAAAAGGCACCGGAGCGAGCTGCCCCGGTGCCTTGAGGCGCGACGGCGTCGCGCGGTCCGCTCGAAGTGTCAGGCCTTCTTGACGTCGACCCACTGCTTGGTCCTGCCCTCAGCGTCGGCGACGCAGCAGCAAGAGGGTGCCGCACGCGCCAAGCAGCGCCACCGAGGGTTCGGGAACCAGGATGTTGGCCACCGTGTTGCCCGCGGGTCCGCCATCAGACGCGAGGCGGTAGACCGCAAAATCAATGTTGGTTTCCGGATAGACCACCACATTGCTTTGGTTTACCAGGGAACTGCCATTGTAGCGGACGGTGTTCTCAATCCGACCCAGTCCGGAGCCGGGATTCTCACCGCCGGCCCAGTCATTGCCTGTCTCCAGATCAGCGGTGCCGATCAAGTTGCCGTTGACGTAGATGGAGAGCAGTTCGTTGCTGCCGGTGCCGGCTCCGATTTCGTACACGGTGACGATTTGAACGCCCAGAGTGGGCGAAGTCAGCCCGTGGTTACCGAAGACCACGTCGTCGTTGTTTTGTCCTGCGAAGAAATAGAGATCATCGCCCTGCAACACCAGTGCCGCTCCCCTTCCGGAACCGCCGGCTTCCCACAGATTGATGGGGTTGGTCTCGCTGTCGACTGCTGCCGTGAAATCGAAGATCAACTCATGCGCCACCGAATTGGTGGTGATGTTGGAGCCACCGAATGAATCGGCGCTGCCCATGTTCTGGATGCCGGAGGCGGTGAAATGTGCCACAGTGGCAGCATGAGCCGTAAGTTGAAAACTGAGCAAAGCTGTAGGTAAAATCAGCGCATTCATGGACAAGACGGACCGTTCTTATCGGTTGATGTGGGCTTGTCAAATCAACTCCCTGGCGCTCCAGCCAGGAATACCAGGAAGTCGCTCTTTTTCAGGGAACGATGAAAGAAACACCCGAGGTCGGCTTTCCCAAGAATACCATTGTTGATGGCTCCACCTGTTGTACGAGAAACCCACCGGAGGAGATCCCCCCGGTGCCTTGAGGCGCGACGGCGTCGCGCGGTCCGCTCGAAGTGTCAGGCCTTCTTGACGTCGACCCACTGCTTGGTCTTGGCCGACTCGAGGACGGCGTCGCAGACGTACTGGGTGCCGAGCGCGTTGCGGAAGTCCGGGTAGCGCTTCTGCGGCTGGGGGTCGTCGAGGTCTTTGAAGAACTCGTAGAGCGCGTGGGTGAAGCTGTGCTCGTAGCCGAGGCACAGGCCGGGCACCCACCAGTTGCCGGCGTAGGGCTGGTCGCCATCGGAACAATGAATGCTGCTCCACCCGCGGCGGTCGCCGGGCACGCCGTGGTCGAAATACTCGAGGCGGTTGAGGTCGTGCAGGTCCCAGAACAGCGACTTGTGCTCGCCGTTGATCTCGAAGGTGTAGAGCGCCTTGTGACCGCGGGCATAGCGGGTCGATTCAAAGATCGCCAGCGAGCCGTTCTCGAAGCGGGCGAGGAAGGCGCAGGCGTCGTCGATGGTGACCTCCTGCTTCTCGCCGGTCTCCTGGTGGACCCGCTCCTTGATGAAGGTCTCGGTCATCGCCGACACCGAAACGATGTCACCATTGATCCAGCGGGCGGTGTCGATGCAGTGCGCGAGCAGGTCGCCGGTCACGCCCGAGCCCGCGGCGGCGGCATCCAGGCGCCACAACGCCTCCCCGCCCTGCGGCAGGTCCTCGGAAATCGTCCAGTCCTGAAGGAAGTTCGCGCGGTAGTGGAAAACCCGTCCGAGTTCACCCGCATCGACGATGTTCTTGGCGTGGGTGACGGCGGGCAGGAAGCGGTAGTTGTACCAGACGAGGTTCGGCAGCTTGCTTTCCTCGACCGCCTTGACCATCGCCTCGCCCTGCTCGCCGTTCAGGGCGAGCGGCTTTTCGCAGAGGATCATCTTGCCGTTCTTCACGCACTCGAGAGCGATCTCGGCGTGGGAGTTGTTCGGCGTGCAGATGTCGATCGCGTCGATGTCGTCGCGCTTCACCAGCTCGCGCCAGTCGGTTTCGTAGGACTCGAAGCCCCACTTCTCGGCGAAGGCCTTGACCTTGTCCTCGCTGCGGCCGCAGACGGCCTGGCGGACGGGGTAGTGGTCGGTGTCGAAGAAGTGGGCGAGTTGCGAGTAGGCGTTCGAGTGGGTGCGGCCCATGAAGCCGTAGCCGATGAGTCCGATGCGGATTGGTTTGCTAGCCATGATTCTGGGATGGTGGATGATGGATGGAGGATGTCGAATGAAGGAATCAGCCCGTTCGGTTTAGAGCACCTTGCCCTTCCGGGCTTCGACTCCATCCGAAACACCCGTCCCGAGGCAACCCAAAACCTACTTCGCAACGGCCACGCCGGGCGTTCTGGAGTGGGCGTTTTGCGGGAAGTCGAAGGTCAGGACGAGCGGTTCGGTCCCCGTGTTCTCGATTTCCACGCCGCCGCGATTCAGCGCGGCCTGGGTGATGAATCCGATCTCCGGATAGACTTCGCCGAGCTTCATGTCCTGGTGATATCGCACTTCGAGTTTTCCGACGCGGCCGCGGCCGCGGTTCGTGTGGAACAGCGTGGGGCTCTCCGGCCGGAAATTCGTCCTGGCACCGGGTGCGACCGTGAGACGGAGCATCGAGCACTTCTGGTCGCCAAGGATGTCGCCGTAAACAATCCACTTCGCCTCCACGCCGTCGGTGGCGAATTCTTTAGCGGTGATGGCCGGGCGCGAGTTCTTCCGCACGAAGTCCGGGTCCTGGTTCGCCTCGAAGTCGAAGGTATCCACGAGAAACTCCCAATCCTCGTGCCGGTCCTTCGGATAGTCCTCTTCCCGGCAGGCGTAGAATGCATCGGCCGCCCCGATCCGGCCATCGAGCGTCAGGTCCTCGGCGAGGAAATGCTCGTCCATCGTGACGTGCAGTTCGTGCGTGCAAAGGTCCGTCGGTGAGTGCAGCACGCCGTTCGGCATCACGAAGCCGTCATCCAGCTTCATCATCGTATGCGGCGACAGGTGCCGCACGCCGTTGTAGTCCCCCTCCCCCCAACGCTTCATGCAGGCAAGGAACTCGTCCTTCGTCACGAACGGGTACAGGCCCATGGCCGTGGTGTGATAATGCGACGGACTGACCCCGGGATTGTCGAAGGAGTTGATGTCGTAAACCTCCCACTTCGACCAGTGCAGGTGGTGGGGGATGGGATTCAGGTTGTCGAACTTCTTCGACACGATCGGCCAGGTGGCCTTGCCGAACAGGGACCTCGAGAAAGCCGTGACCTTCTCTCCCATGACCGCTTCCGGATTGGCCTCGATCAGGTCCTGGAGTGAGATGACCTGCCGGTCCGGCGTCAGGACGTGGGCTTCTCCTTCACGAAATGGCGCCTTTCCCGTGCGGGTATCGATGACTCCGGTCACGATGGGCACGGTGCAGCACATCCAGACTTCATCGAGGCCCGTCCCATTCATGTAGTCCGGGTAGTACGACTTCGCATCCAGGCGAAGGCGCTTCCCCGGGGTGCAGAATGTCCGGCCGGCATAGCGGTGCAGAAGCTGCAGCACCCCGTCGTTCCGGTTGATGATGTCATCGAGAATCGAATCCGACGCTCCATCGATGACATCGTGTTGCGGGTATTCGTGAAGTTTCTCCGCGAGAATGGAAGTGGAGGCAGCCATGGGTGCTGGAATTTGAAGATTGGGTCGTGGAGTGGCAAGAGCGAACGGCCCGACTCGCAAGGGGTCCAGCCGGGGATTTCTCGATACCGGGAATTTGCTTTCTCAGGTTTCTCGGCAACGCCCCGGGACCCCGCATTGGACCGGGAAATGGGAGTTGGTTCTGAAGGAGGACTTGATGCAAAGTGGAGGGCGTGCAGAGCTTTCTGACCACCATCGCCAAGCTCATCGATGAGCAGGCACTGCCCGCCCTGATGATCGGCGGCCACGCGGTCACGGCCCTGGGCCATCCGCGCGCCACCTTCGACCTTGATCTGCTCGTCCCCCGCAGTTCGGCATCGCGTTGGAAGGCGGCCATGGCGGAAATGCGCTACCAACTGTTCGCGGAGTCCGCCAACTTTCATCAGTATGAAGCGCCTGACGGGTTTCCGCTGCCACCTGTCGATCTGATGCTGGTCGACGACGAGGTCTTCGCCGCCCTGGAACAGTCGAAGTCGCCCACCGAACCGATCGCAACCCCGGACGTGGTGGCGCTGATTGCCCTCAAACTGCATGCCATCCACCAACCTGCCCGCGAGGACACCGCCAAGGACTGGTCCGATGTGCTGGCGCTGGTGAAGGCACACCGGCTCACGCTGGACGATCCGGAGTTTGCTGCTACCGTGCGAAGGCATGGAGGACAGACGGCCATCGAGCGCATTCAAGCCATCCTCTCCGGCGGAGCTTGAGTTTCCGACCGGCGAGGGGCCCAAGCCACATGCCCCGCGCCCGATCGACCCGCGAGCGGTGGAAGCCCACTTCGCCGCCCTGCCTGCCAAGCCCGAGAGCGCGGAAGTCCGTTGGGCGAGGAAGCGCCACGCGCCTGCATTCCCAGGGTGAAAGGAAGGCTGGAGATTGGCTTCTTCACGCTCCGACAGCCCCCCTCATGGCCCCACCTCAGGAAGGGGAAAAGCTTCGCGCCCATTCTTCCACGTCGGCGGGCTTCACGGCCGGACATGACATCGAAGGAGGTGATGTTGTCCTTTCTCAGATAGGGGGAGGTCGTGGAGAAACAAAAATCCCGCCGGTGCGCATGGCACGCGGCGGGATGTGAAGGGATGGGGCGGCCTCAGAGCGCGTTGTCGACGTCGATCATCGCCTTGAGGATGGCGTTCCAAGTGGCCGGATCCTCGAGGACCGCGTTGTCGAACATGCAGCCGTCCCAGCAGATGTGCTTGATGCCGCGCTCGGCGGCGCCCTGCAGCCAGTAGGTCGAGCACTTGGCGATATCGAGCTTGCCGTTCGGGTCGTCCGCCGGGCAGTGGCGGCCGGTCTTGTCGTGGCTGCCGGTGCCGTGGACCGTGCCGTCGTTCTGGGCGACGTGGAAGTCGATCGTCCACGGGCGCAGGGCGTCGGTCATGGTCTTGTAGGCGGCCCAGAACTCCTCGTCGGAGTAGCCCTCCTGAAGCAGTGCGGCCTCGGGCGCATTGTAACCCAGCAGGTAGAGGTAGGTGTGAGCGAGGTCGGCCTGGAATCCGACGACACCGGGCATGGCGGTCGCTTCCAGCGTATCCACCGCGGCCTTCCACGAATGGAAGCCGCCCCAGCAGATCTCGCCTTCGGCGGCGACGCGTTCGCCGTGCTGCTCGGCCACCTTGCCCGCTTCGCGGAAGGTCTCGGCCACCTTGGCGGTGTTGCCCGCCGGATCCTTGGCGAAGTCCTCGGTGCCGCCGGCGGTGTCGACGCGGATCACGCCCGACTTGCGGACGCCGTGGTCGTTGAGGATGCCGGCGATGCGGCAGGTCTTCTCGACGGCGAGGACGAAGTTCTTGCGGTCCTCGTCGGAGCCGAAGGCGGGACCACCGACCGTGCCGGGCCAGACCGGAGCAACCAGCGAGCCGACGGAAAGTCCGGCGGCGGCGATCTGGTCGGCCATCTTCCTGATCTCGTCGTCCGATCCGTCCGGGTCGGTGTGCGGGTGGAAGATGAAGAGGTCGACGCCGTCGTATTTCCGACCGCCGACTTCGGCGGCGGTGGTGAGCTCGAGCATGTGGTCGAGCGAGATCGGCGGATGGTCGGTGTCGGGCTCCTTGCCAACCAGGCCGGGCCACATTGCGTTATGGAGTTTCATGATATTCTCAGGGTTGTGGGGTTTCGGGACCAAGATGAATGGGATGGATCGGATCACGACTCCAGAATCGAATCCATCCTATCCATCCTGGTCCAAATTCATTCAGACGTTCTTGCAGTTGCCCGGGGGCGAAGTCCTGGGTGGTTCTTGGAATCATGGATTGAGGATTTTCAGAGAACGTGGGACCAGTCAACGGAGCACTCGACCGTGCCACCGTTCTCGCCGGTTAGAAGAACCTTGCCATCGCCCTCCGGAGAGATCGAGACGACCTTGCCGAAGTTCGGCGGCACCTCCGCCACGGCCTGGACGAGACGCAGCGAAACCACCTCGGCGGGATCGAAGGAGCGAACCGTGGGGATTCCATCCTCGGCGAGCAGGCCCTGGCGGGACAGGTCGACGTCGTTGCTGAAGTGCGAGCAGACCTCCTCGAGGCCGATCCTTCCGACGTGACGACCGTTCCATGGTGCCCCGTCGCGGCCGCCATCCGACAGCCAGAACAGCGTCGCCGGAAAATCGGCGGGGTTCTTCAGGCAGAACCAGACGAAGTCCCCGAACACCGCCGCCGTCCAGGCGAAGGGACGATCCGGCTCGGGATCCTCGGCGACCATCATCACCAGATCGTCGGCACGTCCGCCGTGGGGAAAGCGGGTGAGGTCCGCGGAACCCATGCCATCGGCCAGTGGCACCGAGGTCAACTCGTCGAAGCGCGCCCCGGCGCAAAGCATCTGCCGCTCGCCCTTGTCGGGATCGGAGAACACCCCGGGATACACCGAACCCCAGCGGAAGGGGGAAACGCTGAGCCGCACCGAGCCGGGCGCCGCCGCCGAGGCGTCGAGGATGGGGTGGGAACCGTAGCTCCAGTCGCCCGCGAGGCCGGAAATGCGATGTTCCAGATAGACCGCGTGGTGGCCCGGCCGGACCGAGAGGATTTTCTCGATCGAGGCCCCGGAATCCGCGGCCTGCTGCCGCAGGGTGAGCGAGCGCTCGTCGCTCCCCTCGAGACTCCACGCCGCATTCGCCGGATCGCCGTGAGGCGGGCCGTCCTGCTGGGGCCCGAAGGGCAGGCAGAAAAAATCGCCACGCAGCACCGAGAGCAGGGCTGGCTGATCGGGGAACTCGGAGGGGACCCACGGCGACAGCGAGTAGGGTGAAACGTCGCGCCCCGGCAGGTGGAAGACGACCGGGGCCATCTGACCCGCGCGCCCGGTCACGTGGAGGTCGACTTCAGGGGTCGCAAGCTGGTGCGACGGCTCGCCGTGGATTTCTTGCATCGGGAAAGAATCAGCCGGGGAGAATGCCACGGACGAGGAGGTTGTTGAGACGGTGGGTGATCTCCGCCAGGCCGTCGGCCACCGTTTCGGTGTAGCTGCGACCGTCTCGGGTATCGAGCCCGAAGCCCGGCTCGAGGTCGCGCAGCGGCTGAAGCGCGTCGTCTTCGTGGTGGAACATCTCGACGTAGACCTTTTCCAGCTGCCCGGTGCCGGCCGCGGCGGCGAGCAGCGCGCCGATCCAGCCGTCGTCGGTGGTCAGGCAGCCACGGGTGGTCGGCGGCGTGGCGTGAAAGGCACCGAGTTCCCCGTCGGCCGCCAGCGCCCGGATCGTCTCGACGTTTTCCTCGATCGAAAGACCCGAATTGCCGCAGTGGGCGGCGTCGGTGATCAGCTTGAAGAACTTCTGGCCCAGCTTCGCATTGGCCGCCTGCACCAGCGCGCGACCGCGGTTGATGTTGGTGAAGGTCTGGAACTCGCCGGGGCGCAGGAACTCGATCTGCCAGCTTTTCACGCTGGACCCGATCACCCCCGCCTCTTCGATGATCCGCAGGTGGACCTTGACGTTCTGGGCCACCGCAGCCTCGAAGGCCTCACCGGAAAGCCCCGTTCCTTCGGGCCCCATCCAGACGTCGATCGAGGTCGAGGAAATCGTGCCGATACCGTGCTTCATTGCCGCCTTCACCGAGGGCAGCAACTGCTCGACCACGCCGTCCTCGTCGTCCGGATTCTTCGGGTCGACGCCTCCGAGCATCATGATCAGGTCGACGTCGAGCCCGAGCGCCCGGAGCTTCTCGATCATTTCGTCCACATCGCCATCGTCGCAGCCGGGAAAGACGGAGATCTGCACGCAGTTGAAGGGAACACGGGAGGCCTCGACCAGTTCGCGCATGCCGGCGACGATCTTGATCTCGCCGGCGTCGTTGCGCGGGTAGCGCCCGGAATCATCCGGCACCAGGCAGCCGACGAAACGCAGGTGGGTCGGCACGACGCCGAGGCCGATGCTCGGACGCAAGGGAATGGGTTGGTTCATGGGGGAGAATGAAGAGAGGAAAAGCGCGGATGAAAAGGGAGAATCGGAATCTCCGGCATGGACGGCTTCCAACGGGGAACCTGACCGCAATCTTCCACCATACGGCCGGGAACCGGACGATTTTGCCACCGACAGCCGCCCCACCGAGCCTCCCGCCCGTCCTTGATCCTCCAATTCCTCTCGGAACAACGCGCAGAAAGGATTCGCAATCGACGCGAAGGCCGCGCCAGCCCAGCATCTCGCCCGATACCGATCTTCCTCTTTCGTGGGTGCCGTGAAGCCCCGGCTCCCCATGGAGTGAAGTGAGCCCGCGAGAGCGGAGCCGCCGCGCCCGTCCTTCGAGAAGGGATCGCAAATCCCTTCTCACCAGACCGGTCCCGCAACTATTCCGGAGACCGCGTCTTGGGCAGGAACACGAAAAGGATGCCGGCAATCACCGCCAGGCCGGCCCACCACGCCACTTCGGGTATGCCGGTGATTTCGGGGAGGCGGACTTTCCCAAAGTCGCCGATTTTCATGAAGCCGTCCTGGATGGCGGGGAAGGTGAAGGCGTAGGCGATCCCGCCGGCGAGCATCCCGAGAAAGCCGACCATCGCGTGGATCCGCCCGGTGGCCACCGCCACCACGCCGGTGCCCGGGCAGTAGCCGAGAAGCACCATCCCGACACCGAAGATCAGCGCGCCGGTGATGACCGGGGCGAGCACCGCGGGCTTGATGTGGAAGGCCGCGAGACCGGCCTTGTGAAACAGCGCGATGCCGACGCCTCCGACGATGATCGCGGTGAACATGATGCGCAGTACGGTGAAGTCCTTGAGGCGGAACTGGTTGACGATCACGTTGTAGTTGCCGACGCCGCCGCGGTGCAGCAGCACGCCGAACACGACGCCAACGAGGGCGGCCACCACCAGCCCGGCGGTGGATGAGGTGCTGAAAGGAAGTCCCATGATGGAAAAGTGGATAGGGGTTTCGGGGGAGGTCAGCGCTTGCGGAACATCAACCAGGCAGTGAGCAACCCGCTGGCGAACATTGTCAGGAAGAACACCCAGCCCGAAAGCGCGAGCTGCAGGCTGCCGCTGATGCCGTGGCCGCTGGTGCAACCGCCGGCCATGCGTGCGCCGAAAATCAGGATGAAGCCGCCGAGGAAGGCCCCGAGGAAGCGCTTCCACGGCGAGCGCCCGAAATGTTCGGCCCAGACCGAGGGCACCGCCTCCGCCTTCAGGTCGCGGCTGGCCAGGGCCGACACGAAGGCACCCACCGCCGTCCCGAGCAGGAGCAGGGTGCTGTAGCCGAACTTCGGGGTGTGATCCTTCCAGTAAGCATTCTCGGCGACGGTCTCACTCCCGCCCGCGACGCAGGTCACCGCGCCGCTCCACTTCGAGACCTCGGTGGACATCCCGAGCGGCTTGTCCACGAGCAGAAAGACCAGCCAACTGAGAATGCCGATGCCGGCACCGACCAGATAAGGATTCCACCGCTTTTGGCGAATCCAGGATGTTTTCTCGCTCATGATGTCATCCCCATCGGGGCACTCTGATTGGTGACGTTGCCCGGGAGGAAGTGCAACCCGGAATCGGGTCATCCGCCCTAGGTTCTCCACGTATGCCGACTCCGGGTTTCCCGGGATATCCGCTATCATCTCACTGACTGCCCGGACTTTGCTTCCAAGGGGCCTGGAGCGAACGTTGGGCCGGATCGGAGGGCGAAAAAATGGGGGTGACTTGGGGGCTGACCTACCGAACTCCGCCAAGGGCAGCGCCCACCGCTTCCATTCATCCCACCGCCCACCGAGGCGGGTTGGAAAACACCCGCTCGGTTGTATCCACGCACTTGCATCGTCGCCACTGCAACCTAGCGTTCCGATCGTGTTCAACGGCATCCTCTCCCTCGTCGCCGTTCTCGCCATCGCCACTCCCGGCCATGCCGCTCCCGGCTACGGCGAACCGCTCACACTCACCCGGGGCCTGGCCGTCACGGTCAAAACCATTCGCGAACTCGAACTCGCCATCAATGCGGCGAACTCCGCCGCCAAGCCCGCCACCGTCCTCCTCGCCGACGGCGTTTACACACTCCGGTCCGCCGCCCTCCATCTCGATTGCGACGGTCTCGTCATCCGCTCCGCCTCCGGCAATCGTGACAAGGTGATTGTCCGTGGCCCCGACCAAGGCCCCAAGGCAACCGCCGCCCACATCTTTCTCGTCTCCGCCTCCGACGTTGTCATTGCGGACCTGACCCTCGGATACTGCCGCTTCCACGGCATCCAGGTGCGCGGCGAGGAGCCGCACAATGCCTCCGGCCTCCACGTCCACAACTGCCGCCTCGTCAACTGCAACGAACAGTTCATCAAGGGTTCATCCTCCAAACCCGATCCGGTCGGCGCCCGTGACGGCATCATCGAAAATTGCCTCTTCGAGTTCACCTCCGGCTGGGCCTACCAATACTACACCGGCGGCATCGACATCCACAAGGGGGTGAACTGGATCGTCCGCGACAACCTCTTCCGCAACCTCCGTGTGCCAAACGATCAAAAAGGCATGGCCGAGCATGCCATCCATTTCTGGAACCGGTGCGACACCGAACCGCAGAACATCACCGTCGAGCGCAACCGCATCGTCAATTGTGACCGCGGCATCGGGTTCGGCCTCATCAACGAAGCGGGTGGCCACAACGGCGGCACGAGCACCATTCGCAACAACATGATCTCCAACGATGGTGCCGGGCACTCCACCGATGCCGGCATCAGTCTCGAGTGTGCGGACCATGTCACGATCACACACAACACCGTACACATCGTCGGCTACCGCGGCGCAATCGAATACCGCTTTCCCTCCAGCACCCATCTCACGATCCGCAACAATCTCGTCAACCACCCGATCCTCCGCCGCAACGACGCCCCGCCCGCCACATGTTCCGGCAACATCGAGTCGGTCCAACCCCGATGGTTCCGCGACCTCGCCGGCGGCGACCTCCACCTCACCGCGCAGGCCACCCCCGTCATCGACCAAGCCGACGCCGGGACCGCGCCGGCGGACGACATCGACCGGCAGAGCCGCCCCGCCGGCCGGGCCGCGGACATCGGCTCCGACGAATACGTGGCCGAGTAGGTGCCACGCGGACCCGCACACTTCCCCGTGCCGGCCAGACTTCCCGCCGGGCCCGCGATCCCACCGCCAGTCCGATGTCACCCAGTGCCAGGGATGTGCTTCCGACGGGGGCCTGGAGCGAACGTTGGCCCGGATCGGAGGGCGGGGAAACGAGGGGCGGCACCCCGCACGCGGGCATTCGGCGTCTCTGCGTCGACAAGGCATCGCTCTCACTCGACGGAATCTCGCCGACGATCGCCGAACTTCACGACGACAGTGCGACCTTCTGCATCATTCCCCCCACCCGGGAGCAGGCCAACCTGCAAACCACCGAGGCCGGACAAGGTATGAACCTCAAGGCCGACATGCTGACGAGGCATGTGGCAACGTTGATGGAGGGGCGTTCTTAGTTCTTGGTTTTCAGTCGTGCTGGTTGGCCGGTTGATTCCCAAAACTCACTCAATGGCCGGATCGCGCGGGTGATCTCCAGAAGGACCGCCTTGTCTGACTCTTTCAGCTGGGACACTTCACCGGCGAGATCGGACATTACCAAGAACAACCAGTCTGGATATTCAAAGGGCCTGGCCGCCTCGATAATTTGCGAAAGGTTCCACGCACTGCCATGCAGGATCGCGATCAAATCAATGCTCGATTCTCGCATTTGGGCATCCTCGATCGCGTTGGCCGCGTCGAATGCCCGGGCCAGAATTTGTGATGCCTGCTCCATGTTCCCATGTTGAGCATGCACCGATGCGACATCGGCCAGGGCCCAGGATCGATCCTGCAAATCCTCAATCGAGTTGGCAGTCCCGAGCGCTTGGGAAAACAGCCGTGACGCCTTTCCCTTGTTGCCGACCTCAGCATACTCACCGGCAATCGTTGACAAGGCCCAGGGCCGGTCCTTGGCAGCCTCGATGGCCCCGGCCATCTCGAGAGCCTGGGTGAGTCGCTTCTCGGCCCGGGCCCTTTGCCCTTTCCGGCCGTAACTACCGGCAATATCAGCCAAAGCCCTGGCTTGATCATCCTTCTCCTTGATCGATGCGGCGGCCTCCTCGGCTCGGGAAAGAAGCCGCTCCGCCTGCTTCAATTGGCCGGCATGCGCATGCTGATCGGCAATGCCAACCAAGGCTCGGGCTCTGCCACCCGCATCCGCCATCCTCCCGGCAACCTCAAGCGCACGATCAAAATCGCCATACTCCGCATACCTGACAGCGATCACACGCAGCACCCATGATCGCTGACTCTGAATATGCTTGTCCGCTTTGGCGGCATCGAGCGCCTTCGAGAGCACGGGCAAGGCCAGCGCCATGTTTCCGATCTCGGCATATCTGGCGGCAATCTCGGTCAGCGCTTGGCATCGTTCATCAATACTCCGGATGTCCTGTGCGACCTCGGTGGCTTGCGAGAGAAGAGTCAGGGCCTGCTCCCCTTGCCCCTTTCTCGCATGGACGCCGGCAACCGCGGCCAAGCAGATGGATTGGGCCATTTTCTGCCGAATCATTCCGGCCATCTTGATCGCGCCTTCCATCTCGCCGGCCTTCGCATGACTGATGGAAAGTTTTCGAAGCACATCCGAATCCACTTCGGCGAGTTCATAGGTCGTCGCCGCATCCAGCGCTTGGGACAACCATGGCAACGCCTGCTCCCCTTGCCCGGCCTCGGCGCGCCCATCGGCAATCGCATACCATGCCCAGGCCCTGTCTGTCGGCCTCTGGATCCCCTCGGCTGCCTGCAGGGCTTCCGACAGGAGGCGCTCGGCCTGTTCGTCCTGCCCAAGCTCGCGAAAGCCGGCGGCAATATCAACCCGCCGCAGGAAGTCGTATCGCCTCGAACCGAGCGCGCCGTCAGCCTCCAGGGCTCGATTCAGCAGCCGCTCCGCTTGCTCGCGCTCACCGAGCTCCAAATGGACCTCTGACATCCTGGTCAAGACATTGACCCTGGCATCCCTGCCCCACCGCTTTTCCTCCTCCTCGACCGACCTAAGGATCCGTGACAACAGCAGCCTTGCTTGCTCATCCTTCCCCGCCCTCCCATGCGCTTGTGCGATCTCGGCCACGGCCAACCCTCGGTCATCCGCGCGAAGGCCTTCGATGCTGTCGAGGATCTCGAGGGACTGCTTGAGGGCGCCGTTGTCTGCGTGACTGACCGCCACTTCGGCCAATGCCTCCAATCGGTTGTATGAAGCCGGAATGGTCCTGGCTACCTCGAGGGCCCGGGACAGAACCAACGCCGCCTGAGCCCTTTCGCCCATCTGCACATAAGCGTCTGCGACGAGCGTCAGGGGTTTGGATCTGTCATACCCCCGTCTCTCACTCGCATGAGCCTCCGCGGCCTCCAGAGCTTGAGACAAAAGACGGGCCGCCTCCTCCTTGTGGCCGGCCTTCGCATGGGCAGACGCCATCCCGGCCCGTGCCCTGGCTTGATCCCCTGCTCCGCTTTCAATGAGTCGTGCGGTTTCAACAGCCTCTTGGAACGCTCCCACCTCCGCGAATCCGATGGCAATCCCGGGAATTTCTCCAAGCCCATTGAAGACAAGGCCGTCGTATCTTCTCTTTACGGTCCGTGCCAGGGCAAGCGTCTGGGACAGGATCCGGGATGCCTGCTCCTGTTGGCCGACCTCGGCATACGTGGCTGCAATCTTCCCCATCAGCTCCAGATCCGGCCATGGGTTCTCCCTGGCAGTGGCCGTTGCCTGAGACAGCAAGGCCAAGGCCTGCTCCCTTCGCCCGGAATCAGCGAGCACGCCGGCAACATCGGCCATGGCCCGGGAGCGATGGGCATTGCCTTCGATGGACTTCGCCAGCAGCAAGGCACAGGCAGTCGGCGAGCGTTCCGCTTCGACCAACTCCGCCAGTGAGCCCTCCAAGGCACGAAATTGATCGAGCGTCAGTCCGGATATGAGCGGGCTGCCGGTGGAAAGCCCCGTCGCCGTCTCGCTGGCGGGATATTCCGACAGGATGCGATCGATCAGTCCCTCGGCCCTCTGGTAGGAATGCCAGACCTCGGCATGGTTTTGGGCTTCCTTCCTGCCTTCGTCGATCGCCATGGAAGCCTCGGCATGGAGCTGCTCCTCCCTTTGCATGGGCTCACCTGAGCACCCCGGGGAAATCAGAAGTGCGACTGCTGCAAGCAGCAGTGCGCTTCCGATGAGTTTCAACCGGGGTTCCACCCTAGGTCATACAACCGGCAGTTCTGACTTCCTTGCATGAAAATCCATCCCGGCTGTCTGCACGGATCAACATTCAACCCGACAAGAACGGCAGGGCGATGCATCAACCTCGAAGCCGACATGCCCGCCAAGCACGTGATGAGGTTGGTGGAGGCAAGACAGCCTGAGGGTGCAGCGGGCCGAGGTTCTTGCGATGGCGGGATTCGTATTGGGCGCGGAAGCCGGGCCAGCCGTGATGAATGAGCTGCCAGAGCGGTCAGGCGCGGGGGCGGCGGGGCGGGTGGAAGGTCGGGGCGAGTTGGCAGGACCACCACTGACTGCCGGAACAACGCGCAGGGAGGATTTGGCAATCGACGCGAAGACGCCCGGGGGCGATCCGGCATGCTCTTGAGCTGCATCGAAAGGCGTCGGCAGCATCCGGCACGGAGTCGGCGGCACCTCGATTGCGCGTTCCCAAACCCCACATCGCCAGGATCCTCCCCATGTCAGACACCTCACTGCCCACCCTTCCCGGAGATGATGTCCGGCAGATCATGTGGCGTTTTTCGGACCGCTTCGACCTGCAGATGGCCGTTCAAAGCGCCCGCGGCGTCGCCCGCGGCACCGTCGCCCGCCTCGTCGCCGACGGCGTTCGCAACACCCACGAATGGAATGACGAGAAGGGAAAACTGCTGACCGCCTTCGACGAGTCGGGGCTGACCTCGCTCTACATGGACGTCGAACAGGGCGGCTTCATCGAGGGGCCCAAGAACATGGCGATGTCGCTGGTCGCCTTCGAGCTGTCGTGGGTCGATGCCGGGGCCGCCACCGGATCCCTCGCCGGCAATCTCGCCCTCGCCCCGATCCACGAGAAGGGCACCGACGAGCAGCGCAGGTTCTACATGGGCAAGGCCCTGCCCCCCCAGCCCGGCGAGGACCGGGTGCCGTGGCGTGGCGCCTTCGCGCTCACCGAGCCGCTGCCCTTCGTCGGGGTCGATACCGGGGTCGTCGGCGGCAAGGCGAAGATCGCCGACTGGCCGGAAGGCGGCGAACCGGTCCTGCAGATCGACAAGCGCGGCCGCTTCATCACGAACATGGATTTCGCCAACTTCGTGACCGCGGCGGTCGACTCGGACGACGAGCGGATCAAGGGCACCTTCATGGTCATCCTCGAGGAAACCGACCCGGGCACCTTCGACCGCGGCGCCCCGACCCTGAAGCTGGTCCACCAGCTTTCCTCGACCCGCGACCCGGTCTTCAGCCAGCAGGTCCCGGCCAGCCGCATCATCGGCGGCTACGACGTGGTCGACGGCGTGATCGTTCCCAAGTTCAACCACAGCGAGGTCATCGCCTCGGTCTTCCACCGCACCCGCATCCCGGTCGGCCTGATGACCGCCGCCAAGCTGCTGTCGGCGGTCGAGCCGGTCATCCGCTACCAGCGCTCGCGTTTCCACGGCGGCGAAGCCGGCGAGGGCAGCCCGCGCTACGATCTCGGTCTGCAGGTGAATGAAGACGTCACCCACCGCCTGATCGACGTCTGGGCCACCGGTGAGGCCGCGGCCTCGGTCGGCTTCGAGGCCGCGCGCCAGGCCGACATCTTCGACCCGGTCGAGCGCGAGAAAGACCGGATCTGCGCCGAGCAGGGCCTGACCGGGCGCAAGCAGATGATGGCGCTGCGCAAGAAGGAGCCGGAAGTCCTCGAATACCTCGATCTGCTCTACACCGACGAAGCCGAACGCGATGCCGCCCGCTTCGCCGACCTCGACGCCGACATCCTGGTCCAGTTCGCCCTCGGCGATGCCCGGGCCAATATCATGAACCCCGCCGTCAAGCTGTGGAACACCGGCCACGGGGCGACGATGATGCGCGAGGCGGTCGCCCTGATGGGCGGCTACGGCACCACCGAGGACTGCCCGGGCTTCCTGCCGCAGAAGTGGATGGATGCCCAGCTGGAGGCGACCTACGAGGGCCCCGAAGCCGTCCAGCGCCGCCACCTGACGCTCGGCATGACGAGCAGGATCTTCCGCCACGAAGTCGACCTCTGGATCCGGGAGTTGGAAGCCCAGGCCGGCGACGGCTACGGCGCCAAATCGCTGGCGGCGGGATTCAAGCTGTGGTCCTGGACCACCGATTATCTCCAGGGCCACAACGATCCCGACGGCAAGAAGCTCTACCACGGCAAGCGCCAGGCGGTGACCTTCCCGCTGGCCGACGCGATCTGCTGGTTGCTTTCGGCCCGCAGCCTGGTTCAGGACTCCATCGAGTTGAAAACCAAGGGCGCCGAAAACCCGGTGCTGGCCGAGTCGCTCGACGCCTTCAGCTCCTTCTACGCCGACCTCTGCAAGCTCCAGGCCGCAAGGGCGGCGGGCGAGGTTTCGCGGATCTGCGCGGACCTCGTCTACGGTTTCCAGGAGTCCGCGGATGAGGCCGACGCGGCGGAGTTCGCCGCACTCCGGGAAGCGGTGGACCGCTCGCTGGCCGGCACCGAGCTGGCCCGCGACCGGGCCGCCGACGCCCTGACCCACATCATGATCCCTGAGGCCCTCGACTACCCGGCCTGAACCGATGAGCACCGAGACTGCCACCATGCCCGAAGTCGAACGCCAGACGATGCCCGTCGACATCGCCTGCGTCGGCTTCGGCCCGGCGACCGGCGGTTTTCTCCACACGCTCCAGCAGGGGCTGATGAACGAGGACGGCACCCCGGCGGTCGAGAGCAAGGTGATGCCCGGCATGCCGCCGCAGGTCATCTGCTACGAGCGGGCCGACGACCTCGGCTTCGGCGTCTCCGGCGTGGTGACCGAAGGCAGGGCCATCCGCGAGAGCATGCCCGATCTCGACCTCGGCGAGATCCCCACCGCGGCGGAAGTCACCTCCGAGAAGGTCGCCTACCTGCTCGATCCCATCGGTGCCTCGCGCCGCTCGGGCCTGCTCAAGGTCACCGACACCCTGATCAAGCCTTTCGCCAAAAACCACGCCTTCACCATTCCCTGGATCCCGCCCTTCCTGCGCAAGGAACCCGGCATGGTCTTCTCCATCGGGCAGTTCTGCCAGTGGGTCGGCCAGCGGGTCACCGCCGACGGCACCGTGCAGGTCTGGCCCGGCACCCCGGTCAGCGAGGCGCTGATCGACGACGAAAAGGTCAAGGGCGTCCGTCTGCTCGACCAGGGGGTGGACCGCGACGGCAAGCCGGCCGCCGGCTTCATGCCCGGCATGGACATCGAGGCGGCGCTGACCGTCGTCGGCGACGGTCCCTTCGGCGCGGTTGGTCGGCAACTCGACGAGCACTTCGGCATGCCCGAGGGCCACCATTCGCGCGACTGGGCCGTCGGGATGAAGTTCGTCATCGACCTGCCGGAGTCCTGCAACCTCAAGCCCGGCGCGGTCCTCCACACGATGGGCTACCCCGAGCCGGAGATCTTCGGCTTCTTCTATGTTTTCCCGGACCGGGTCGCCAGCTGCGGCATCTTCGTCCCGTCGTGGTTCGAGAGTCCCACCCGCACCGCCTACCGCTACCTCCAGCACTGGCTCATGCACCCGTGGATCTGGCAGCACGTCGAGGGTGGGTCGCTCCGTAGCTGGGGCGCGAAATCGATCGCCGAGTCCGGCCGCAAGGGCGAGCCCCATCTGGTCGGCGACGGCTACGCCCGGATCGGCGAGGGATCGGGCGGCACCAACGTGCTCCGAAATTCCGGCGTCGACGAGGCCTGGGCCACCGGCAGCCAGCTGGGTGAGGCCGTGCTCGAGCTGCTCAAGGACGGCAAGCCCTTCACCAAGGAAAACCTCGAGGCCACCTACGTCCGGCGCCGCCGCGAAAGCTGGCTCGAGAAGGAGTCGGTCAAGGCCGAGAACGCCCGCAACGGTTTCCAGAAAGGCTTCGTCCGCGGCATCATCGGCACCGCCATGGCCGGCATGACCGGCGGCCGTCTCCATCTCGGCGGCGAAATCATGCGCCCCTCGGAGCATGTCCCGACGCTTGAGGATTACTACAAGGGCCGGGTCAGCGCCGAGGAGATCACCGAGATCCGCAAGGCCTGCGAGGCCAAGGGCGCCGGACTTCACGATGCGCTGATGGACAAGGTCGGCTGGCCGGAGATCCCGCTCGACGGCAAGCTGCTCGTTTCCCAGCAGGATGCGCTCCTGCTCGGCGGCAAGGTCCAGGCTCCGCCCGGCTATGCCGACCACGTCACCTTCCATGACACGACGATCTGCGAATCCTGCGAGGAACGGATCTGCATCGAGGCCTGCTCGGGCCAGGCGATCACGATGAACCCCGAAGGCGGCACGCCGCTCTTCGAGCGGGAAAAATGCGTCCACTGCGGCGCCTGCCTGTGGAACTGCTCCCACACCGACCCCTCCAATCCCGAGCGCGGCAACGTCAACTTCCAGGCCTCCACCGGAGGATTCCACTCGGCCGAGAACTAACAGCCCACCCCATTTCCCACCGCCAGAACCATGCCCACCACCTATCAGATCGTCGTCTGCGGCGGCATCGTCCCCGATCCCCTGCAGTCCCTCGAACCCGTCATGGGCCCCACCGGACCCGCGCTCAAGAATGAGATGATGCTCCCCTCGGTGCTCGACCCGTGGGCCTGGCACGCGCTCTTCGAGGCCGCCGACCTGGCCAAGCGCCATCCCGGCAGCAAGGTCTGGCTTGTGAGCATGAGCCCCAAGGCCAAGCTCCAGCAGGTGATGATGGGACTCGCCCAGAAGGTGCCCTTCGAGCTGGTGGTGGTCGACGGACCCGCCAGCGGGTTTGCCGATGCGGTCGAGACCGCCGCCGCGCTGGCCGGAGCCATCGAGGGAATCCCCGATCTTGATCGTTCCAAACTCCTGCTCTTCGGCGGCTGGCAGTCAGCCTCGCGCGGCACCGGCGCCGTGCTGCAGATGATCGGAGAAATCCTCGGCATCGACGAGCAGTTCCAAGGCGTCGACAAGCTCACCGTCGACGACTCCGGTGGGCTGGAGATTCTTGAACGGATCGAAGCCGGGGCCTGGCAGAAGTCGCGCTGCGCGGGCGCGCCCGCCGTCCTCGGCTGGGCCACCGGCGAACTGCCCGAGCCGCCGAACAACCCGCAGATCGGCATGCAGAACATGCGCGGGATCATGCCCGCCCTCCAGCAGGCGAAACCCGCCGCCCTATCCGGCGAAGGACTGAGCTACGATTCGGTCGAGTCGCCGAAGCAGCGGCGTGAAACCCGGGTCGAAACCGAGATGGACGCCGACGCCATCGCCGACGAAATCGCCGCCTGGCTGAAAGGCTGAACTCATTTCTGACATGGACACCAAAGTACTCTGGATCGGATTCACCGACGGCAGCGGAATGCTCGAAAAGCCCGCCCTTGAGGCCCTCACCGCCGCCTGCACCATCGCCGACGGACTCGGCGGCGAACTCGTTGCCGCCGTGGTCGGCGGCTCGGCGGAAACCGCCCTCGGCCAGATCGGCGGAGCATCGCCCGCCTCGGTCACAACGGTCACCGGCGAGACCTGGTCGGCACCCCGCTACAAGACCGATGCCGCGGCCTGCGAGCAGGTTGCAAAGACCACGGAGGCGGGCATCGTCGTTTCCGCAGCCGGTTCACGTTTCAGCCGGATCGCCGCCGGGCTCGCGCAGCGCCTCGGGGGCGCGGTCGACACCCAGGTCACCGCGGCCAAGGTCGAGGGCGGCACCCTCAAGGTGGACCGCTGGTTCTACCGCCAGCGCATGATCGGGACGATCCAGCGCAGCACGCGCCCGTGGGTCCTCTCGGTCGCCCCGGGAAGCTTCGCGCCCTGCGCCGAAGGTGCGGTTGAGGCGACCCCACTTGAAGTCGCGACCGAATCGCGCACCACTCCGCTCGGCGTCGAGGCCGGCACCTCCGGTGCGCAGACCATCCGGCCCGATGCCGACGTCCTGCTGGTCGCCGGCGCCGGCTGGACCAAGAAGCAGGCCGACGGCGAAGTCCACGTCGACGTCGCGGCCGACCTCATCCTCGATTTCGCGGAATCCGCCCGTGCCTCGCTCGGCAGTTCGAAGTCGATGGTCGATCTCGCCTCCGAGGGCCAGGCCGTCCTTCCCTTCCTCACCCACCTGCACCAGATCGGACAGACCGGCGCCAGTCCCCGGCACCCCAAGGGCCTGGCGACCTGCTGCCACGGCGAGGAACCCCACGCCGTCGGCTGGCGCTTCATCAACGAACGCCGGGCGATCAACACCAACGCCGCCTGCGGCTGGGCCCAGGGCAAGGCCGACGTCCTCTACGTCGCCGACGCCTTCGAGGTCATGCGCAAGGTCAACGAACGACTGAAGTAGGGCTGTGGCCGGGCCTTCCAGGCCCGTCGCCCATTCCTTGCATCCATCATGGCGACGGGGCTGGAAGCCCCGGCCACATTGGCTGCCGCCTCTCGGAAACCTCCGTTGGGAAGCCGAGCTGAAGAACAGGTTCTTGGGTACGGTGTCCGAATTGACCGGACTTCGAGATGATCGCTCAAGTAGCAATTCGAGGTCCGGATTACGGCATCGGATTGCCTCCAACGATGCGGGACGCTCCCTGCCGAGAGAGAATCTCTCTCCCAGGGCCGCCACAAGGTTTTGGGGTAGGTCTGGGGTCCCCCGATGGCGACCCTCCGTGCGAGGACGGGAGCCGCCTGGAGCGCTAACGACGAACGCCGTGCTACTGCCGCCATTGACGGTTGGCGTCACCAAACGCACCTTGACAGAATGGCGGAACCAGCTCGTATCGGGAGCTCCCAATCCGGACACCTCGAATGAAGCACTCCATCCTCTTCCTCCTCCCCACCCTCGCCTTCGCCCATCCCGATCACGGCGCCGAGCCCGGCGATGCACCCCAGACCGCACTCAAGACCGGCAACGGTGAGTGGACCTACGAAGTCGTGCCGAACTGGGACGACCTCCCCGACGGCGCCGACGTCGGCCCGACCCACGGCGGAGTGGTCGTCGACAACGCCTCCGGCCTGATCTACGCCTCGACCGACGCCTCGCACTCGGTGCTCGTCTACAAGCCCGACGGCACCTTGGTCAAAACGATCGCTCCGGAATGCCAGGGCTTCCACGCCATGGACATCGATACCGAGGACGGCAAGACCGTCCTCTACGGCGCCCAACTTGGTGGCCCGAACCCGCTGCGCGTGTGCAAGATCGACACCGACGGCAAGCTGCTGCTCGAAATCTCGGCCAAGGGCCACCCCGATCTCGAAGGCGGCTGGAAGGGCCTCACCAGCGTCGCCGTCGCCCCCGACGGCTCGATCTTCTGCTCGATGGGCTACGGCTCGCAGTTGATCCACAAGTTCGATGCCGCTGGCAAGCACCTCAAGACCTTCGGCGGACGCGGCGACGGCCAAAAGGTCGCCACCAAGACCAGCCACGGCCTGAAGGTCGACCTGCGTTACGACGAACCCCGCCTGCTGGTCTGCGACCGGGAAAACCGCCGCCTGTTTCACACCACCTTGGAAGGCGAGTGGATCGGTGAATACTGCACCAACCTCCGCCGCCCCTGCGCCGTCTCCATCGTCGGCGACTTCTGCGCCGTCGCCGAACTCGAGGCCCGCGTGACGATCATCGACAAGAACGGCACCCCGGTCGCCTTCCTCGGCGACAACCCGAACCGCAAGCAGTGGGCCAACTTCAAGGTCGAGCCCGCCGACATGGTGCCGAACATCTTCACCGCCCCGCACGGCCTGTCCTTCGACAAGGACGGCAACCTCTACGTCGAGGACTGGAACAAGACCGGCCGGATCACCAAGCTCAAGAAGCTGGCGAACTGACCTCGCCCGCGGCATGGGGCCGGGATCCACTCTTGCATCGGCGAATCCCTCCCCTAGCGTCCGGGCGACATGAAACCACAAACCATCCCCGGCGTTCTGGCGTTCTGCCTCGGGACGCTTCTCCCGCTCCAAGCCCAAACGGAGGACTCCGGGCAGCCCGAGGCCGCCACGCCTCCCGCCGAGGCACCCGATCCCGCCGCGGTGAAAACCGACTCGTCCTACGGGCTCGGCTTCAGCACCGGCAGCGACTTCGGCCAGCGCTATGGCAACTTCGGCGTCACTCCCGAGGACATCGACGTCGAAACCTTCGTCAAGGGCTTCCTCGACGGCTTCAAGGGCAACGAACCGCAGGTCGCCGAGGAGAAGGTCGGCGCCGCCATGCAGGCGCTCGGCGACATGCTCCAGCAACGCGAAAAGGACACCGCCGCCAAGAACCTCGAGGAGGGGAAAACCTTCCTCGAAGCGAACAAGGCCAAGGAGGGAGTGACCACGCTGAAGAGCGGTCTGCAGTACGAAGTCATCGAAAAGGGCGGCGAGGAAACCTACGTCGAGCCCAAGGAAGGCGAACCCGGCAAGCAGTTCCAGGTGAACTACAAGGGCTCACTGATCGACGGCACCGAGTTCGACGCCTCCCCGGAGGGCGAGCCGGTGACCATGAACCTGCAGGTCATCGACGGCTTCAAGGAGGCACTTACCAGCATGCCGGTGGGTGCCAAGTGGCGGCTCTTCATCCCCAGTGAGCTGGCCTACGGCGAGCAACGCCGCAGCCCCGACATCGGTCCGAACTCGACGCTGATCTTCGAGCTCGAACTGCTCAAGATCGAGGACGAACCCGCGCCCCAACCCGGCGGCCTGCCCTTCCCAATCCCGCAGCCCGGCGAGTAGTCGCGAGCCCTTCTTCTCCTACCCGGCCCCGCCATTTCGCGGTGCCGGGTTTTTCGTTTCCCGGAGGCGAATCGTTGATCCTCCCGGCATCCTCGGCTATGGCTGGGGCATGAGCAAGATCACCTTCTACGGCCACGCCTGCTTCTGCGTCGAACTCGCCGACGGTACCCGCCTGCTTTTCGATCCCTTCATCACGCCGAACGAGCTGGCCAAGGACGTCGACGTCGCCGCGATCGAGGCCGACTACGTGCTGATCACCCACGGCCACGCCGATCACATCGCGGATGCCGAGGACATCCTCCGGCGCACCGGCGCGACCCTGATCTCCAACTTCGAGATCGTCACCTGGTTCGGTGGCAAGGGCATCGAGCAGGCGCACCCGATGAATCACGGCGGCGGCTTCGGTTTCCCCTTCGGCCGCGTGACCTACGTCAATGCCATCCATTCCTCCTCGCTGCCCGACGGCAGCTACGGCGGAAACCCCGGCGGCTTCGTCATCGAGACCGCGAACGAGACCTTCCACGTCTCCGGCGACACCGCGCTGCATGCCGACCAGAAGATTCTCGGCGAGCGCTTCAAGCTGGATTTCGCCGTGCTCTGCATCGGCGACAATTTCACCATGGGCCCCGCCGATGCCGCGCTGGCGGCCGAGTGGCTGCACGTGAAGAAGGTGGTCGGCGTCCACTACGACACCTTCCCGCCGATCGAGATCGACCACGACAAGGCCAGGGGCGAATTCGCTCAACGCGGCGTCGAGCTCCTGCTCCCCGCCATCGGCGAAACGGTGGAGCTGTAGGAGGTGGCGCACCCCCGCGCCGCCAACCAGCACGGCCACGATGGATCATCAAGGGTTGCGGGACGAGGGCGCCCCGCCGCCTCACTCCATCAACTCACCCACCCGCTCCGGAGTTCCCTTCCAGCGATCGATGATCCCCTTCTGATCGACCCGCAGCGAGTCGTCCGGCTCGACGACGATGTTGAGATGGGCCAATTGCTTGAAATCCAAGCAGTACTGGCGCCCCTTGCGGATCAGATACACATTCCGACCGCCGAACTCATCCCGTCCGCCCGCGGCGTCGATGGCCTGAAGCACCGTCAGTCCGCCCCGGAACGGAACCGGCCCCGAACTCCGGACCCGGCCGCCGACACTGATCCGCGCGCCGCCGGGTTCCTCGGCCTTCGCCGCCACCACCTCGACCCGCGGCTTCTGGTAGATCCCCGCGTCCCGGTAGGCGCCCTCGATCTTCTCGGCCAGCTGCAGCGCGGTCAGCCCCACCGAGCGCACCCCGCCCTCGAGAAGCGGCGGGCGCACCTCGCCGCGCTCGTTGATCACGTAGTCCCCACTCACCTTCGCCGCATCCTCGGCCGGCACTCCCCGGAGCGTGACACTGACCCGGTCCCCGACCTTCAGTTCGGCACCAAGCATCGGCAAAACGAGGACGCCCATCAGGAAAAGCACTGTTTTCATGGCCGTTCCGTCTACCTGCTCTTTTACTTTGTGTCAAAAAGTAAATTCACCGGGCCGGCAATCGAAGGGTTGCCCACGGGGCACCGGCGGGCGACACTTTCCCTGTGACGGAGCTCTTCAACAGTCGCCTTGCGCGCCTCGCCCTCGCCTTGCTGGCGACGGCGCTGGCCTCCTGCGCGCCGAGCTACACGCTGGTGACTCACACCCCCGAGGAACAGGTCCGCAACGAGACCTTCCAGTATCGCAAGTGGGTGCGGAAGGATGTCGAGCCCGACACCGTGCTCATCGCGCTGCACGGCTTCAGCGGGGCCTCGATCGACTACGAAAATCTCGCCAAGCACCTGCTCAAGGAACAACCCGGCAGCGCGCTTTACGCCTACGAGGTCCGCGGCCAAGGCCGCGACCCGAAGAAGGACCGGCGCGGCGACATCGATGACCCGGACAACTGGTCGGTGGACCTGCTCAAGTTCACCTCCATCGTCCGCGAGCAGCACCCCGATGCGCGCATCGTCTGGTTCGGCGAAAGCATGGGCGGGCTGATCCTTTCCCACACCTACCGCCAGCAGATCGACGCAGGCCTCAAATCTCCCTGCGATGCGATCGGCATCAGCTCACCCGTGGTCGGCATCCGGGACGATTTTCCGGCGTGGAAAAAGGAACTCGTCCGCGGCGTTTCCAAGGTCGCCCCGAAGGCCCGCATCACGCTGGAAACGCTCTCCGGCGGCGAGGAGGTCCCGATGACCGAGGACAGCGTCCACTCCGAGCAGTCGGAGACGAACTCGTGGCACGTCGAGAAGCACACGCTGCGGCTGCTGGTCACGCTCGGCGACATGATCGAGGAAATGCCGGACTGCGCCGCCACCTTCCAGGTCCCCACCGTGGTGCTCCACGGCGGAAAGGACTTCTTCACCCAGCCCGAAGACGTGGAGGCGTTCGCCGACCGCATTCCCGAATCCACCCCGCACCGCCGCCTTTTCTACCCCGAAGGCCACCACCTGCTCATGTACGATACGGTGAAGGACGAGGTCATCACGGACATCGCCTCGTGGCTCGACAGCCTTCGCAAGTAGTCCTCTTGCCTCCGGCGTCCGTCGAGGCCAAGCTCCCGCCCAGATGAAACTCCTGCTCCTGCTGACTCCCCTGCTGCTGGTGGCCTGCGCGCCGCAGGCAATCCTCCTGCGCGAGGCCAAGGCGACCACTCCGCAGAAAACTCAGAAGGAGGAATCCATCGCTTCCACCCCGGAAACGGACCCCGGCGACCTGCCCCCGCGAACCAGTGACAACCTCGGCCTGCTGGAACCCAGCAACCTGACCCAGGTCCCCGACGAGCGCGAGATGCGCCCCACGGTGGACCCCGATGACAAGCCGCCGGTGATCGGGACGCCACCGGTCAGCGAATGATGACCGACGCGCCCCACTTGGGGTAGTGGATCGAAAAGCCCGGCCGATACGGCGTGGGATAGGCAGGTCGGCAGACACTCCAGCCCGGGTAGCCATACCACCCGCCATACCACCCGTGGCTGCCATACCAGCTGCGCCGCTGGCGGTAGCGGTGATCATAGCGGAACTCGAAACGGCCCTCGCCCTGGTCCCTGGCCCGGCGCTCCCATGCCGGCACGAAGGGCCGCGTGGATGACTCCGCCGCCGGACCCTCGACAAAGACAACCTCGCCCTCGGCGTCATACCAGACCTCACCCTCGATTTCCTCTGCGGCGAGGAGAGGGAGACTCGCGAAAATCATGCCCACCACCCATTTCATCCAATAAGCCTCGCACACCCTCGCAGCCTGATCAAGTCGCCGCTCTTGCCTCGCCCGCCAAAAGCCCGAAAGCTCCGCCCATGCCTCGCCCGCCGAAGAAGTTCCGTGCGTATCCCTTCGATTACCACCACGAACTGGACCTCACCATCGAGTCCCTGAGCAACCTCGGTGACGGCATCGCCCGGGTCGAGGTGCCACCCGCTCCCGGAGCCACGGAAAATGCCGGGGAGGGATGGGTCGTCTTCGTGCCCTTCACCCTGCCCGGCGAGAAGGTCCGGGCGCGCATTTTCCGCAACGACAAGAACCACTCGCGGGCCGACCTCCTCGAAGTGCTCGAGCCTTCGCCCGACCGAGCCGAACCGGGCTGCCCGCTGTTCGGCGAATGCGGCGGCTGCCAGTACCAGCACCTCGCCTACGACCGGCAGCTCGATTGGAAGACCCGCCAGGTCGAGGAACTGATGCGCCACATGGCGGGCATCGAGCATCCGGTCGAACCCTGCCACCCGTCGCCAAAACTGTGGGGCTACCGGTCGAAGATCACCCCCCACTTCGCCAAGCCGAAGAACGGCAGGATCGATGCGATCGGGTTCCTTCCCAATGCCCGGCGTTCGGGCCAGATCGACGTCCCGAAGTGTCCGATCGCGATGAACGAGATCAATGCCGCCCTGCCGGAAGTCCGCGACCGTGCCCGGCGCAACGCATCGAGCTACCGCCGTGGCGCCACGTTGCTGCTCCGGGCCAGCGAGGGGCGGGTCGAAACCAACCCGAATGCCGTCGTCACCGAACACGTCGGTGAGCTGTCGCTCGATTTCCTGGCCGGCGACTTCTTCCAGAACAACCCCTTCATCCTCCCCGACTTCACCGGGCACGTCGCCCGCGAGGCGGCCGCGGAAGGCGTGCGCTTTCTGGTCGACGCCTACTGCGGCTCCGGCCTCTTCGCCCTTTCGCTGGCGAAGCACTTCGAGCGGGTCGCCGGGGTCGAGGTCAGCGAAACCTCGGCCGACTGGGCTCGCCGCAATGCCGAGACCAACGGCATCACCAACGCCACCTTCCTCGCCGCCTCGGCCGAGGCGATCTTCGCCGACATCGATTTCGACCCCGCCGCCACCGCGATGGTCATCGACCCCCCGCGAAAGGGCTGCTCGGAGGACTTCCTCGACCAGCTCGCACAATTCGCGCCGTCGCGGCTGGTCTACGTCTCCTGCAACCCCGCCACCCAGGTCCGCGACCTGGCCCGCCTGCGGGATGCCGGCTACCGGCCCGAAACCATCCAGCCCTTCGACCTCTTCCCGCACACCCGCCACCTCGAGTGCGTGATGACCCTCACCCGGTAGAGATTTCAGATTTCAGATTTCAGATTTGGCATTTGGCCTTCGTCATTCCACTCCCGGCTTGCTCCATCCGGCCCGCTCCCCTTTCCTCGCGCCGTGACCCAGGAACGCACCGACGACCTCCGCATCTCCGGCCTCAAACCCCTGATTTCCCCGGCGGTCCTGAACTATTTCCAGCCCGTGACCGAAGAGGTCTCGGAGCTGGTCGCCACCGCGCGCGACGAATCCGCCGCCATCCTCAAGGGCGAGGACGATCGGTTGCTGGTCGTCGTCGGTCCCTGCTCCATCCACGATCCCGAGGCGGCCATCGACTACGCGAGGAAACTGGTGCCCCTGATCGAGAAACACCGGGACGACCTGTGCATCATCATGCGGGTGTATTTCGAGAAGCCGCGCACCACGGTCGGCTGGAAGGGCCTGATCAACGATCCGAAGCTCGACGGGTCCTTCGACATCAACGAGGGCCTCAAGGTCGCGCGCGGCCTGCTGCTTGAGCTGGCGCGGATGGGGGTGCCGGCCGGCACCGAGTTCCTCGACACGATTTCGCCGCAGTTCATCGCCGACCTGATCGCCTGGGGTGCCATCGGCGCCCGCACCACCGAAAGCCAGGTCCACCGCGAGCTCGCCAGCGGCCTTTCGATGCCGGTCGGCTTCAAGAACGGTACCGGCGGCTCGATCCAGATCGCGCTCGACGCGATCCAGTCGGCCTCGCGTCCGCACCATTTTCTTTCGGTCACCAAGCAGGCCGTCGCGGCCATCGTCTCGACCACCGGCAACGACTGCTGCCACCTCATCCTGCGCGGCGGCAAGAATGCCACCAACTACGAGGCCAAGAATGTGGCCGAAGCGGTTTCCATGCTCGAAGAGCAGGCCCTGCCGCCCTACGTCATGATCGACTGCTCGCACGCCAACTCGCTCAAGGACTTCCGCAACCAGCCGCTGGTCGCCGCCAACCTCTGCAAGCAGATCGCCGACGGCTCGAAGGCCGTGGCGGCGGTCATGATCGAGTCGAACCTCGTCGAGGGAAACCAGAAGCTCGACCCCGACCTGTCGAAGCTGACCCGCGGCCAGTCCGTCACCGACGCCTGCATCGGCTGGGACGACACCGTCGAGGTCCTCGACAAGTTCGCCACAGCCGTGCGCGAGCGACGCGGATAAGGAGGGCGGACACTCGTTCGCCCGACCCGTCGGTGCCTGTCCGCCTCTGCCAAGCTGATGGCCCAACGACCCAAGCTCTGGATCCACCGCACCCGGCGGTTCTGGGTGGGGGCGGGGGTGCTTCTCTTATTGATCGGAACCACCGCCACATTTGGATTCTGCGTGTTTCGGGCCACGATTGCCCTCCCGGCAGAATCCAACCTCAAGATTGGGATCTGGCAAATCACCACAGCCCATGGAATCGCCACCCATGAGGGAGGCATCATCTACTGGCGGGAAGCTACCATCATCGATGATAGCAGAACCCAGTTCGACTTCGCGGCCCGCTATCAACGTCCACGGTATCGCTGGCTGCCCGGGCACATTTCGTTCCCTCCCGAACTTGGAGCAGACCCAGCCTTCTTCCTCCCCCTCTGGCCCCTCCCCGTCCTCTGGGCCATCTTCTGGATCACCCGCATGGTCCGCGCCGAGCGACGGGAGCTGAAGAAGTTCTCCGAGCCGGACGCCTGAGCGGACCGCGAGCTTCAGCTCGCATCTGAATCGCTCGGGCTCCGGGGCGAGCTGAAGCTCGCGGTCCATTTTCACTCGCCACCTGCGCCGCCTCCCCCGACTCTCCCGCCATGCGCAGTGCGCCTTTGGGCTTCTTTGATTCCGGCGTCGGTGGTCTCACCGTCGTCCGCGCGGCCCAGCATTTGCTCCCGCACGAGGACATCGTCTACCTCGGCGACACCGCCCGCGTGCCCTACGGATCGAAGAGCCCGGAGACGATCCGCGAGTTCGCCGCCCAGGACGTGCGCTTCCTCATGGACCACGGTGTGAAGGCGATCGTCATCGCCTGCAACACCGCCACCGCCCACGCCTTGCCGGCCCTCCGCGAGGAGTTCGACCTGCCCATCCTCGGCGTCATCGGCCCGGGGGTGGAGGCCACCCTCGCCGATCCCGACACCGAGCGGGTCGGCATCATCGCCACCCGCGGCACCATCCGCTCGCATGCCTACCAGCACGCGCTGGCCCAACGCCGCACCGGCCTGATCCTCCACGCCCAGGCCGCCCCGCTGCTGGTTCCGCTCATCGAGGAGGACTGGCTCGAGCACCCCGCCACCGAGGCCGCGCTGCACACCTATCTCGACCCGATGGTCGACAAGGGCATCGACGCGCTGCTGCTCGCCTGCACCCACTACCCGCTGCTGATGCCGGTGCTGCGCAGCTTCCTACCGGATGAGATCCGGCTCGTCGATTCCGCCAGCACCTGTGCCATTCACCTGAGCGAGGAACTCTCACGGCTCGACCTGCTGAATGATTCCACGGACCCCGGCACCCTGCAGATCCACCTCACCGACCTCAGCGAGCAGTTCGAGATGCTCGCCCGCCGCTTCCTCAACCACCCGCCCGGCAAGATCCGCCGCGCGACGCTGTAGGGAGTGGCGCTTTCCAAGCGGCATAACGGGGCCGGGCGATCTCCGGATCGCGGGGCAAGCTCCGCCTTTCCCAAGAAGGCCGATTCCCGAAAATGATCAGCCGGCCTTGACCAGCATCTCCACCCGCATTGGTTGACCCTAACCTCATCCCGCGGCTGAAAGCCGCCTCGCCCCGTCATGGCGCTTGGAAAGCGCCACTCCTCCCATGCTCCGCCCTCCGCTACTCGAATGGCTCCATCGCGAGAAGGGCGAGCCACTTCCCTTCCAGAAGCAACTCTGGAAAGCCCACGCCGAGGGCAGGTCCGGGCTGCTCCACGCCCCCACCGGCTTCGGCAAGACCCTCGCCGCCTGGCTCGGCCCGGTCGCCGCGGCGCTCGACCGTCACCCCGCCGACAAGCCCGCACCCTGCTCCGTTCTCTGGATCACGCCCCTGCGCGCCCTGGCCGCCGACACCCTGATGTCCCTGCGGGAACCGATCAAAACCCTCGCACCCGCCTGGGAAGTCGAGGCACGAACCGGCGACACTTCGTCCTACCGTCGGGCCAAGCTTCGTGAGCGACTGCCCTTCGGCCTCGTCACCACGCCCGAGAGTCTGTCGCTGATGCTGACCTACCCGGACTTCCGGGAAAAGCTGAAGCACCTGCAAACGGTCATCGTCGACGAATGGCACGAACTGCTTGGCACCAAGCGCGGCGTGCAGACCGAGTTGGCTCTCGCCCGCCTGCGGCGCTGGTGTCCCGAAATCCAGATCTGGGGGCTTTCCGCCACCCTCGGCAACCTCGACGAAGCCCGCGACGCCCTGATCGGGCCCGAACATCCCCACGCGATCACCGTTTCCGCCAAGGCCACCAAACCGCTCGAGATCGAGACGCTGATCCCCGACGAGATCGACCGCTTCCCGTGGGCCGGCCATCTCGGCACACGCATGGTGGGCGCCGTCGCCCGGCGGGTCGAAGCCGCCGCCTCGACCCTGCTCTTCACCAACACCCGTTCGCAGACGGAGATCTGGTTCCAGGAGCTCAAGGAGGCCCTCCCGAAGCTCGCCGATTCCATCGCCATGCACCACGGCTCGCTGGCGAAAAAGGAACGGGCGAGCGTCGAGGCCGGCCTCAAGGACGGATCGCTGCGCTGCGTCGTCTGCACCTCCTCGCTCGATCTCGGGGTCGATTTCTCGCCGGTCGACCAGGTCATCCAGGTCGGCAGCCCGAAGGGCATCGCCCGCCTCGCCCAGCGCGCCGGGCGCTCCGGCCACCAACCGGGTCAGACCAGCCGCATCGTCGGGGTGCCGACCCATGCCTTCGAGTTGCTCGAATTCGCCGCCGCACGCGACGCCTGGAAGGCACGCCACATCGAGTCGCGCCGGCCGCTTCACAAGCCGCTCGACCTTCTCGTCCAGCACACCCTCACCTGCGTCCTCGGCCAGCCCGACAGGCCCGCCGACCTGCTCGGGGAATTCCGCACCACCCTCGCCTATCGCGACCTCGACGACGAGGAATGGCGCTGGGTCGTCGGCTTCATCACCGAGGGCGGCGACGCGCTCAAGGCCTACCCGCAATACCGCAAGGCAACACTGCGCAACGGCGTGCTGCACTTCGAGGACAAGCGGGCCGCGCAACTCCACCGGCTCAACATCGGCACCATCACCAGCGGCTCCGCCATCGCGCTGAAGTTCGCCTCCGGCAAGACGCTCGGCACGGTCGAGGAAAGCTTCATCACCCGTCTCAAGCCGGGCCAGGCCTTCATCTTCGGCGGCCGCCAGCTCGAACTGGTCCGCTTTCACAAGCTCACCGCCACCGTCCGCGCCTCGACCCGCAGGCACCGCGGCCAGGTTCCGGTCTGGAACGGCGGCAAGATGCCGCTTTCCACCGAACTCGCCTCGGCCATCGCCACCCGCCTCCACGGCCGGCCCGCGCCCGCCCCGGAGCACCGCGCGGTGCGGCCGATCCTCGCGATCCAGCGGAAATGGTCCGCCATACCGGGCACCCGCGAGCTGGTGATCGAGTTCACCCGCACCCGCGAGGGCGAGCACCTGTTCCTCTACCCCTTCGCCGGGCGACTCGTCCACGAGGGTCTGGCCGCGCTCGCCGCCTACCGGATCTCCAGCCGCATCGGCGAGTCGATCGACCTCACCCAGAACGACTACGGCTTCTCGCTCATCGCCCGCCGCGGTCTGAGTCTCGACGAAGCCCTGATGCGCGACGCACTTACTACGACAAACCTCGTAGAAGACCTGCTCGCCAGCATGAACACCGCCGAAATGGCGCGGCGGCAGTTCCGCGAGGTGGCGCGCGTCGCCGGCCTGCTGGTCCCCGACTTCCCCGGCAAGCGCCGCCCAACCCGCGACCTGCAGGTCTCGTCCTCTCTGCTGTTCGAGGTCTTTTCCAAGTACGACCCCGCCAACCTGCTGCTCGACCAGGCGCGCCGCGAGATCCTCCAGCGCCAGCTCGAATGGACCCGCCTCAAGGCGACCCTCGACGAACTCGCGGACCGGCCCTTCCGCATCATCGAGACCGAGCGCCTCACGCCGATGGCCTTCCCGCTGTGGGCCGACCGCCTTTCCGCCCACCTCCCCGCCGGCGACGCCGCCAGCCGGCTCGAAGCGATGCTGGAGCAACTTTCCGAGGACGCGATGGCAGTCTAAGCTCAGACCCGTGAACCTGAGACTCGCCAAACTCGAACTCGAACTGCTGCCGAATTTGGCCGTGTGGCTCCCCGACCACCGCACGCTGCTGGTCTCGGACCTGCATTTGGGAAAGTCCGCCACCTTCCGGGCACGCGGGATTCCGATTCCCGAGGGCGAAACCCGGGCGGATCTCGTCAGGCTCCAGGAACTGGTCGTCCGGATGGAGGCCGCCCGATTGCTGATCCTCGGCGACCTCGTGCATGCGGCCGAGGGACTCGGGCCAGGCACCGTGGACCAGATCCACCGCTTCCTCGACGCCTCCAGCGTCCCCGTCACCCTGATCGAAGGCAACCACGACCGCTCCGCCGGCCTCCGCAGACTCGATCTCCCGCTCGAAATCCAGCGAACGCAGGAAATCGACGGCGTCACCCTGATCCACGATCCCGCCGACCTCAGCCAGCCCACAGCGGCCATCTGCGGCCACCTGCACCCCTCCGTCCGCCTCCCCCAGAGCCCCCGCCGCCGCACCCGCCTCCCCTGTTTCCATCTGAGCAACCAAATCCTCGCCCTTCCGGGGTTCGGCTCGTTTACCGGCACCCATCCGATTCATCGAGGCCCCGACGACCGGGTTTTCGTTCCGCTGCGAGATCAGGTGCGCGAGGTCCCCGCCCCAAAAACATGAAGTTTCCAGAGCTGCAAACCCCTCATTTTACAAGGATTTGAAGGTAATTCATAAAAAATTGCCATATTGTTTGAACGTCTGGATACCTGAAGGGTCTACTCCCCTGAACGCCACGCAAGTGGCTTCAATGTAAGGGTAAAACAGCACAGTCGATTTCCCATGGGTGTGGGATCTTGACAAACTTGAGGCCGCCGGAAGTGGGACTCCGGCGGCCTCGCTGTTTTTCAGCGACGAGCATCCGGAACGCCCCCTCTCGTCGGAGTATCCCATCGTTCGGGTCCTCCGGGACGAGGGACGGAGGGGTTGGGGTCCAAGCGGGTGCGAAACGACGACCCATGTCTCTCAAGGGGACACGGAGTTCCCTTCGGCTCGCGACAGGCCGCACCTCGCTTCGTCCCCGGCTCCAAGCCCCCTCGTCCCCCGGCCTGCAAGACCGTTCGGGTCTCTTCGTTCAATGCAGGGGAAAGCGCCGCCTCAACCCGGGTAACTCCCCGAAATGTAGCCCTGCAGGTGCTCGATGGTCGATTGCTGGGATTCCATCACCCATCGCACCAGGTCCCCCATCGAGACCAGCCCGATCAGGCGCTCGTCCTCGACCACGGGCAAGTGGCGGAAGCGGCCTTCGGTCATGCGTTGCATGCAGCCCGCCACCGGCTCCCCGGTGCCCACCGTGACGGGTGAGCCGCTGAGAATGTCGCCCACCTTGGTATCGCGCGAGGTTCGACCCTGAAGAGCCACCTTGCGGCTGTAGTCCCGCTCAGAGAGCACCCCCACAACCTTTTGTTCCTCATCGACCACCACCAGCGCACCGATGTTTTTCTCGCCCATCAGGCGGATCGCCTCGTAGACGGTGGCTTCCCGGCTCGTGGTCCACACCTCGCCCCCCTTGCCTTTCAGGATGTCCCTGACTGTTCCTTGAATGTCCATGTCGTTTCGTAAACTTGCCCGATCCGGGTTTTGAGACGACTACGAATTTCAGTCGGTGAAGTCAACAGGCCTCCGAGTGCCCCCGAAAAGCGGGAGATACTTCGATACTGGCATGCGGACGTCCGGAGGAGTGGCCGGGGCTTCCAGCCCCG
>JAKZES010000030.1 GCA_022548915.1 Verrucomicrobiaceae bacterium E54 | reverse complement strand
GGTGATGGCGGGGCGTGAACCGGGGGTATTCCCCGCTGTCGCGGGTTCGACCCCCGGCTACCCTCCTGTGACGCCTCCGGCGTCGTTTGCCGGAGACGGCATCAGGCAGTTCCCGATGCCTTGGCAGACCCGCCCAGCCCGCGGTGTGGATGGGGCCCTCGCATTTCGCATTTCGCAACAAGCCTCCTCAACTACGGGATTCGCGGTAACGCGAACAATCTCCGGACCGCCTCCCCGCTGGAAGCCTTCCCCCTCCGATCCTCGCTCCTCATCACCAAGCATCCCGCCACCCGGTATCCGTTGCCAAGTCTCGGCTTGGAACTTCTCTTGTCAAAGCCAGCAACCCAACCCGAGCAAGTGAGCCGGGAAAGCGAAACGCCCGGGCTGGCGTGGCCAGGGCGTCGGGAATCCCTGGCCTGCCAGATGGAATCGGCCGCCACGAGTTTGTGATCTGAACTTGAGAGATTCTGGAAGCTGGCGGAGTATCCCGGCACCATGAGGAATTACTGGATCATTGGATGTCTCGGAATCGGGGTCTTGTCGGCTTCCGAATGGCCGGAATGGCGCGGTCCGGGTGGCGTGGGCTTTGTCGGTGACGGGCCGGAACTGGAGAGCCTCTCGCCGGAGAAGAACCTGCGCTGGAAGGCGGAACTTCCGGGTCGGGCGAACTCGACGCCGGTGGTGGCCGACGGGAAGATTTTCCTCACCACGGCCATCGACGGCAAGGACGGGGTGGTGGCGCTCGATTTGAAGGGCAAGGGATTGTGGCGAACCACGCTCGGAGAGATGCGACCGGGCCGTGGTCAGCGGGTCGGGAGTTCGGCGAACTCGTCGCCGGTGACCGACGGTGAGCGGCTCTATGTGTATTTCAAGTCGGGGGCCTTGGGCGCGCTCGATTTCGACGGCAAGGTGCTGTGGTCGCTGAACGTGTTCGACACCTATGGCGAGGACAAGCTGTGGTGGGACGTCGGGACCTCCCCGGTGCTCACCTCCAAGGGTCTGGTGCTGGCCGTGATGCAGACCGAAGGTCCGTCGAACCTGATCTGCTTCGACACGAAGACCGGCAAGGAGCTGTGGAAGACACCGCGTGACTTCGACGTCGCAACGGAGTCGGGGGATGCCTACACGACGCCCCATGTCCGCAAGATCGACGGTATTGAAACGATCATTTCCCACGGCGCCGACCACCTGACCGGTCATGCGGCGGACGACGGACGTCTGCTCTGGACCTGCGCGGGATTCAACCCGGAGAAGAAGGGCATGTGGCGGGTGATCGGCTCACCCGTGGTCGTGGATGGCGTGGCGGTGGTGCCCTACGGCCGCGGGGAATTTCTGGCGGGTGTGAAACTCGGCGGGGAGGGGGACATCACGAAATCCGCGATGCTGTGGAAGAACGAAGGCATGGGCACCGATGCCGCCTCCCCGGTGGCCTGGAAGGACAAGGCCATCGTGCTGGTGGATCGGGGCAAGGAGCGAGGAAAGGTGTTCTGCGTGGACGCCCGGTCGGGCGACGTGGAGTGGGAGTCACTGCTGCCGAAGGGAGCCCAGACCTTCTACGCGTCCCCGCTGGTGGTCGGGGACCGGATCTACTTCCCCCGCGAGGATGGCGTGGTGTTTGCTGCCAGGTTGACCGCCGACGGTCTGACGGAGGTCACCACCAATGAAATTGGCGAGGGGATGATCGCGTCGCCGGCATTGGCGGGTGATTTGCTCCTCCTGCGGGGCGCGAAGCACCTTTTCGCCTTCGGTGAATGATCCGGATCGGGATGAATTTCCAGGTTGCAAAACGCGGGCGCGCTTCCTAGTTTCCGCGCGCCGCCGGCAAAGAGCCCCTTAGTGTAATTGGTAACACACCTGATTTTGGTTCAGTATTTCCAGGTTCGAGTCCTGGGGGGGCTGCCACTCTTATCCTCCGGGGCAGTCAGTAGCCGAGCAGGTGGGAAAGCCGATCCTTGAGGGTGGACCGCGCCCGGAAAAGCAGGCTCTTCACCGAGGAAACGGAGGTTTCGAGAATTTCGGCGATCTCTTCGTAGGGCATCGACTCGTAGGAGTAGAGGATCACGGCGGTGCGCTGGGCCTCCGGCAGGGAGGCGATGACGGCATCGATCTCGTCGTGCATCTCGGCGCGCGCCACCTCCGAGTCGGGTTCCGAGCGGGTTTCGCCGGCGGGTTCGTAGCCTTTTTCGTCGTGGCGCTCGTCCGCCGACACCTCGCGCCGTCGTGACCGACGACGCGATTCGTTGTAGACCAGGTTGCGGGTGATGGTGAAAAGGTAGGTGGTGAACTTGGCCTCGGGCTTCCAGCGACTCGCGTGCTTCCAGATCCGGAGAAACACCTGCTGGGCGAGGTCCTCCGCCTCGACGGGGTCGCGAAGCATCTTCGCGATGGTTCCTACCACCGCGTGCTGGTGGCGCTCGACCAATTCACGGAATGCCTGCTCGTCACCCGCCCCGACGCGCGTCATCAGGGCGATGTCGCGCTCGTTGTCGAGATCGAGCGATGGCTGGGTCTTCGGCTCCGGCATGTCGAACTGCCCGACCTGGAGGGCGGTCATTTCCATGGTTCACGGAAGGAACCCGGTGGCGAGATCGAAGTTGCGCCGGGTTGCGATCAATCGACGAACAGGGCGATCTGCTCGCCCGGTCCGTGGACGCCCTCGATCAGGATGCCTTCGACATCCGCGGTCTTCGACGGGCCGGTGGCCCAGATGATGTTGCGGCTGGTATTCAGGCGACCGAGTGCCTCGGGGATCGTCCGCAGGATCTCGGACTCCCGCAACACGGCCACGTGGACCCAGGGCGAGAGGGCGGCCAGGCGGTCGGAGGTCTTCGCGTCGTCGAGGATCAGCGAGCCCGACTCCGCGATGGCTCCGGTGGCCCGGGTGATGCCGAAGGCGTAGTCGTCGTAGCGCTCGCGGTCGTAGGAGGTCTCGACTTCAAGACCGGCATCGACCAGTCGCTGGCCAACGGACTCCATCAGTTCGGGATCGCAATAGCCGTGGGTTTGTCCCTGCTCGTGGAGCAACGCGACGACCTCGTCGCATGAGTTCATGACCCGCCCGTTGACGGCCTCGAAGTTGCGTTTGAAGGCTGCCTTGGGCGAGTCACTGCCGAGCCGGGAGGAGGAAACGATGGTGTCGTCCTCGAATCCCGGATGCTCGGCTTTGCAGTCGAGTTCGGAGATCGCCGAGCGGATCTTGGAGAATATGGTGTCGCGGGACATGGCAGGTTGGGAAAGCTTTGGGTTGACCGCAGAGGCGCTGAGGTCGCAGAGGCTATTTCTTGAGAGTTTGGATGATTCGCTTCTTTCCGAGAGGCCAAACTTTGAAATTCAGGAGCAGCGCGAGATCGAGGCCGGTGAGATTCAGGTACCCGAGCATCTGGGCCTCATGAGCGGATGTGAAGGCCTCAACGCACTTTGCATCGACGATGACCTTTCTCTCGACGATCAGGTCGGGTTGCTTGGATCCGATGAAGTGTCCCTTGTAGCGCACCTCGTACTCGGGCTGTTGCTCGAAATGAATCTGTTGATCTGCGAGTTCGATGCAGAGTGCCCGCTCGTAGATCTTTTCATCAAGCCCGGGCTTCAATTCCTTATGAACTGCGATCGCGGCGCCGATGATTCGACGTGTCAGATCCGTATGGGGATAGGGACTCATTCAACCTCTGCGTTCTCAGCGTAAACTCTGCGCTTCTGTGGTGAAATGCGCCGTCAGTTCTCGCGGCGTGACTTCAGCCATTTGCGGAAGTCGCCGCCGTGCCAGTCGGGGAGGGTGCGCTGGCCGAGCCAGTCCTGCAGGGGCCGGACCGGGGCGACGTGGATCGGGAGATGGTTCATCGCCTTGCTCATCGTCATCGCGGTGCGCCAGATGGCCGGCGAGGTGGCGAGCGTGGCGAAGGGGGCCATCGGAAGGTCGCCGGGCTGGGGGATGTGCTCCCTCTTGGCCTTGTCGCGCAAACGCAGCAGCAGGTCCGGGATGGGAATGTCGACCGGGCAGACCTCGTTGCAGGCGCCGCACAGCGACGAGGCCTTGGGGAGGTCCGCCAGTTCGGGGAACTTGTCGCCGAAGAGGATGGGGGAGAGAACCGCGCCGACCGGGCCGCCGTAGGGGCTGCGGTAGGCGTGGCCCGAGGCCTGGCGGTACACGGGGCAGACATTCTGGCACGCCGAGCAGCGGATGCAGCGGAGGATTTCCCGGCAGTTGGAGGCCAGCACGTCGGTCCGGCCATTGTTCATCAGAACGACGTGCATTTCCTCCGGTCCGCTCGGCTGGCCCTCGTCCTTCGGACCGCTGATGAACTCGGTGTAAACGGTCAGTTGCTGGCCGGTGGCCGAGCGCCCGAGAAGGTTCAGGAATACCGCCAGATCCCGGTCGGTCGGGACCAGCTTTTCGATTCCGACCAGCGCGATGTGGACCCGCGAGGGCGCCATGCCGAAGCGTGAGTTTCCTTCGTTGGTGACGAGCACGACGCGCCCCGACTCCGCGCTGATGAAGTTGCCGCCGGTGATGACGGCCTCGGCCTGCATGTACTTCTCACGCAGATGGACGCGGGCCCGGCGGGTGATCGTCTCCGGGTCGTCGTTGTAGTCGGTGGCGATGCCGCCACGCTGGAAGCTTCGGGCGATCTCGCGTCGGTTCTTGTGAATGATCGGCCGGACGATGTGCGAGGGAGTGTCGCCATCGAGCTGGATGATGAACTCCCCGAGGTCGCTCTCGAGGACTTCGATGCCCTGTTCGGTGAGGTAGTCGTTGAGGTGGATTTCCTCGGAGGCCATCGACTTCGACTTCGTGAGCCGGGTGAGCTCGCGTTCCTTGAGGATGGAAAGCACGGCCTCGCGGGCGTCGTCGGCGGTGTCGGCGAAGTGAACGTGGCCGCCGTTCCGTTTGAGGCTCGCCTCGGTCTGCTCGAGATACCGGTCGAGGTGATGGAGGGTGTGGTCCTTGATCCCCCCGGCAAGCTTTCGGAGCGCGTTGGGGTCGTCGTAGTCGTTGAACAGGGCGGACAGGCGCTTCTCGGTGCTGGAGGCGGAACCGCTCAGGACGGAAGCCTGCTTCTCCTCGCCGATGTCGTGCGCGTAAACGTCGATGGGCTGGCGATTGACCATGGTGGCAATGAAAGTTGGCGGGTGTTCAGGAGGGGATCAGCGTGTCGCGCAGGACCTGCACGGCGTGCCGGTGGTCGATCGGGCGGCCCTGGACCCGGGCCAGGCCGGTGAGGTGCATCAGACACGACATGTCGCCGGATACCAGGAGGTCCGGTTGGGCATCGAGGATGTGGTCGAGCTTCAGCGAGCCCATGCGGCCCGAGATGTGGGGAAAGGTCACCGAGAAGGTCCCGCCGAAGCCGCAGCATTGCTCGTCCTGGCCGAAGGGGACGACCTCGGCGTTCCCGATGCTCGAGAGCAGCGAATGGATTGCCTCCCCCGAATTCGAGCCCCGAAGGTGGCAGGAGCGGTGGAAGGCGATGCGCGTGGGCTTCTCGAAGCGACCCGGCCATTCGCGGACGCCGAGTCCATTGACGATGAAATCGATCAGCTCCCAGGTGCGGTCCGCCAGCGAGTCGATGGCGGGGTCGGGGCAGTCCTCGAACTGCAGGCGGTTGCCGTGGAAGTGCATGGCGGCGCAGGAGCCGCTGGGGACGATGACCGGCAGTTCGCCCTTGAAGACATCGGCGGTGAAACGCGCCACCTTTCTCGAGGCCTTCCAGTCGCCGGAATTGAAGGCGGGCTGGCCGCAGCAGGTCTGGTTCTCGGGAAATCCGACTTCAACGCCGAGGTGTTCGAGAACTTCGACGGTGGCTTTGGCGACATCGTCGTAGAAGGCATCGCAGAGACAGGTGGCCATCAGGAGCACCTTCTTGCCGGCGGGGCGTTCGGACAGCGTGGGCATCGATGCGTGAACCTATGAGTTCGCTGTCGGTCGGGCAACCGCTGAATAAGAAAGGTTTCCTTCAGGAAAAATTCACCGCCAGATCGGCGGTGCGTCCGGGCCCCGGCTCCGGACCTGCGAACGACGGCCTCACAGCCTCAATAACTTGCGAAAGTTTTTGAAATTCAGTGAGCGCTGCGGATTGGACAAACCATCAACAAGCCCCAAACGAAGGCTTGCCAAGTCTTTGCGAAAGAGTCGAGCATGCCCGTGGCGCACGATTCAACCGCGCCCGCTTTCGCAATGAAGTTCACGGTATCCAAAGAGGCCCTTCTCGACGGTCTGCAGAAAGTCCAGCACGTGGTCAGCACCCGCACGACCCTGCCGATCCTCTCCAATGTGCTGCTGGTGGCGGAGAACGGCCGCCTGCAGTTGACGACCACCGACCTCGATGTCGGGATCACGGGCGCGGTCGACGCGAATGTGAGCAAGGACGGGGCGACCACGCTCCCGGCCAAGCGGCTGGTGAACATCATCCGCGAGCTGCCCGCCAGCGAGGTCGAGATCTCGGTCGACGCGAAGAACGTGGCTTCGATCTCCTGCGGCCCCTCGTTTTTCAAGATCATCGGCCTCGGTCAGGACGACTTTCCGCCGCTGCCGGACTTCGACGGCGCCAAGGAGTACCGGATTCCCCAGCAGATGCTGCGGGACGGTCTCAAGAAGACGGCCTACGCGATTTCCACCGACGAGACCCGCTACGTGCTCAACGGCATCTACACCTCGTTCCGCGAGGGCAAGCTGACCCTGGTGGCGACCGACGGGCGGCGCCTGGCGATGGTCGAGAACGACCTCGAGTTTCCGGCGAGCCAGGAGGTCGATGTGATCGTGCCGACCAAGGCCGTGCAGGAGCTGCAGCGTCTGCTCGGCACCGAGGGTGAGGTGCTGGTGCAGCTCAGCGACAGCCAGATTTCGTTCACGATCGGCGACCACCTGCTCGTCAGCAAGCTGATCGAGGGCAACTACCCGAACTACCGCCAGGTCATTCCCGGCGATTCCAGCGAACGGGTCGAGCTGCCGCGCGAGGCGATGCTCGAGACGGTCCGCCGTGTTTCGCTGCTGTCTTCGGACAAATCGAACTCGGTGAAGCTGGTTTTCGGCGGCAACAAGGTGGAGGTGACCGCCAACAGTCCGGACGTCGGGGAAGCCCAGGAAACCCTCGAGGTTCCCTACGAAGGGAAGAACCTGCAGATCGCCTTCAATCCCGAGTTCCTCAAGGCCCCGCTTCAGAATCTCGATGAAGCAACCGTCTATCTCGACCTGATCGATGAGATGAGCCCCGGGGTCGTGCGGATCGACGGCAGCTTCCTCTACGTCATCATGCCGATGCGCGTGACGAGTTGACGAATGGCGGCGGGAGCCGTCCGCGGTGAATGCGGTGTTTCCTACCCGCGCTCTGCCATCACGCCAGGCACCCGGGGCAATCCTGCACCCAATGACCGGGCTTGACCTCGGTGAGCTCGGGCTGGCGATCGGTCACGCATCTCGCGGCATCGCCGAGGCGGTTGCGCGGCTGGAAGGCACAGCCGGCGGGCGGCTTGGACATGTCGGGCGGAAGGCCCGGGATCGTGTAGAGTTCCTCGTCCCGCGAATGCCGCGCCGGGATGCTCTGCAGGAGCGAGCGGGTGTAGGCATGGAGCGGTTCGCGGAAGAGCTCGGAGCGCGTGGCTGCTTCGACAATGCGCCCGGCATAAATCACGTTGACGTGGTCGCAGACCTGCGAGACGACCTCGAGGTCGTGGGTGATGAAGATGACCGCCGTGCCGAGATCCCGCTGGCGGTCGCGGATGAGGTCGAGCACCTGTTTCTGAACCGTCACGTCGAGTGCGGTGGTCGGCTCGTCGCAGATCAGCAGTTCGGGCCGGGTGATCAGAGCCATGGCGATCATCACCCGCTGGCGCATGCCGCCGGAGAACTCGTGGGGGTAGGCGTCGATCCGCTTTTCCGGCTCCGGAATCCCGACTTCGGCGAGGGCTTCGACCGCCCGGTCGAGGGCCTTCGCTCCCCGCAACCCCTCATGAATTTCGAGGGGTTCGACCAGCTGGTCACGGATCCGCATGTAGGGATTCAGCGAGGTCATCGGGTCCTGGAAGATCATCGAGATCCGCTTGCCGCGGATCCGGCGCAGCTCGCGGGCGCTGCATGACAGGAGGTCGGTGCCGTCGAAGATGGCCTTGCCGCCATGGATGCGCCCCGGGGGCTGGGGAATGAGTCCGAGCAGCGAATAGCAGGTGACGGATTTTCCCGAGCCGGATTCGCCGACGATGCCGAGCGTCTGTCCGGCCTCGACCTGGAACGACACGTCTTCCACGGCATGGACGATTCCGTTCCGGGTGTGGAAACGGGTGGTGAGATTCTGAACGTCGAGAAGCGGCATGGTCTTTGGAATGGAAACCACGGATGAACGTGGATGGACACGGATTTTTTCTGCCCTCGGGCATCACAGCATCACTCTGCGAAATTCGAGCTTGGGGTTCTTGACGTTCAAAATGATGGCAAGTTGGAGTCCGGTGACACGCAGGTAGTTGAGCATCTGGCCGACTTCAACGGATCCGATCCGTTGGATGGTCTTGGTATCGACGATGATTTTATCGAAGGCGATGAGGTCCGGTACGAACTCGTCGACCTTCACTTCACGGAAATGGATGGGGAATCGAGCTTGCTGCTTCCACGGAATGGCAGAGTCTTTGAAGGCCACGACCAGTGCGTTTTCGTAGGCTTTCTCTCGAAAGCCGTGTCCGATCTCGTTGTGGACGGCCATTGCCGCTCCAATGATGCTCCGGGTCTCGTCTGCAAAAAGCAGGTTGGATTCGTCGGCTGCCATGGTTGGAGAATCATCCGTGTCCATCCGCGTTCATCCGTGGTTGGGCTCGCGCTCGGTGCGGCGGCGGGAGCGGACGGAGAAGATAACCGGGATCCCGGGAGAAGGGTGGGACTCCCGGAAACGGTTGGCCAGATACTGTTCGTAGCTGGAGTTCATCAGGGTCTTGTCATTCACGAAAAGCACGATGGTCGGGACCGGGATGGTCGAGTAGCGCTCGTTCACCGCGCAGGTCGCGTAGTAGAGCTTGAGCCGGCGCGTGCCGCGACCGACGGTCGGTGGCGGGTTGGCCTCGAAGGCGTGCTGGAGGAAGCGGTTGAGGGTTCCGGTGGTGGGGACGTTCCGGGCTCCCTTCTGGATCCACAGCGTCTTCTTGAAAATCTGCTCCACGGCGGTGCCCTCCTTGGCGGAGACGCTGACGAAGGGCGCGTAGTGCAGGAAGAACAGCTCCCGCTTGACCTGCTCCTCGGCTTCCTTCCGGCGGTCGTTCATCCGTCCGTCCGGATGAAACAGATCGAACTTGTTGAGCACGATCAGGCAAGGCTTCTTCGCGTCGAGGATGAGCCGGGCGATTTTCCGGTCCTGGGCGCTGATCCCCGAGGCGAGGTCGATGACCAGGAGGCAGAGGTCGGCCCGGCGGATCGCCTTTTCGGAGCGCATGGCGGAAAAAACCTCGACCGATGAGTCGCGGCGCGAGCGGGGCCGGAGCCCGGCGGTGTCGATGAGCGTGAAGAGCTGCCCGTCCACTTCGTACGGAAGGTCGACGGCATCCCGGGTGGTGCCGGCGATTTCGGAAACGATGGTGCGCTCGTCCTTGAGAATGGCGTTCACGAGCGAGGACTTGCCGGCATTCGGTTTGCCGACGATCGCAAGGCGGATGCCGCTCTCAACGGCTTCCTCCACCGCTTCCTCGATTTCGCTGGCAAGCGGTTCGATCCGCCGGTCCATTTCGGCGGTGAGCTTGCCGAAGCCCTTGCCGTGCTCGGCGGAAACGCCGATCCCGTCACCCAGTCCGAGCCGGCTCATCTCGGCGAAGGCGTTCTCGTGCTTCTTGTCGTCGACCTTGTTGATCACGAGCACCACCGGAACGCCGGCCTTGCGCAGTTTCTCGGCGAGGGACTGATCGATGGGAGTGAGCCCTTCATGGGCATCCACCACGAAAAGAATGAGGTCCGCCGTCTGGATGGCAATGTCGGCCTCCAGCGTCACCTGCGCGGCGAAGCCGTCGTCCAGCGTCGCGCCGATCCCGCCGGTGTCGATGATGGTGCAGGGGTGCTGGGTGGCGTGGCACGGGGCGGAGAGGCGGTCGCGGGTGACCCCGGGCTGATCGTGGACAATCGCAATCCTCCGTCCCGCGAGGCGGTTGAAGATGGCGGACTTCCCGACGTTCGGACGTCCGACGATGGCGACGGTTGGCATGGGGGAGTAAACGCTGAAAAACCAAAATGCTGAAATGCTGAAAAACCGAAAACCCGAAATTCCAGCGGTGCTCAGGAGTCGGATCCCGGTTCGTGGTGGGCATCGCCGAGTTGGCGGAGGCCTGCCCGGAAGTAGGCGATTCCCGACCAGACGCAGAAGAAGGTGGCGAACAGGCAGGGGTAGATCGGCGAGAAGGGGACGACCCGCAGCATGACCCAGCCGAGGGCGAACATCTGGGCGAAGGTGCAGACCTTGCCACTCCACTGGGCCCGGACCTCGGCGTGGCCGTTCATGAAATGAATGAAGGCAATGCCTCCGACGATGATGATGTCGCGGACGATCACCACGGCGGTGAACCACAGTGGGATGCGCCAGCCATCCGGGCCCCAGTCGACCAGGCTCAGGGTGATCAGCGCGGTCAGCAGCAGCGACTTGTCGGCGATGGGATCGATGATCGCCCCGAAGCGGGAGCGTTGATTGAAGCGCCGCGCGATCCAGCCGTCGACGCCGTCGCTGGCCGAGGCGACGATGAACACGGCGAGGGCCGACCAGCGAAGCCACTCCTCGGGGTGTCCCGCCTCGATGCTGATTCCGTAGTAGATCGCCAGTACCGCGAACACCGGCACCAGGAAGATCCGGCCCAGCGTGATCTTGCTGGCGAGGGTCATGGCCGACCCATATCAAAAAATGACCGCCGTGGCGAGGAGTGAACGATCCCCGCGACGGCGGCCTGAGTTCTCAGCCCGGAAGCCCTCTCAGGGGCGGCCCGGAATCGAGTAGTAAACCTGCTCGAGGGCCATGATGGTGTAGGAGCTGACGAGGATCGCATTCGACTCCATCCAGCGGCCGTTGTCGTTCACCCACGAACCGTTCTCGCGTTGCAGCGTGAGCAGGCGGGAGGCGAGCTTGCTGCGCCAGTCGACGGTGGAGCCGTCTTCGAGCACGAGGCGGTCGATGCCGGCGACCGAGAGGGCCTTCGACATGGCCTGATAGTAGTAATAGAGGCCCTCGGCACCCATGCCCGGATTCTCATCGAGGGTGAAGTTCTTCCCGAGCCACTTCTTCACGGCGACGACACGCGGGTCGTCCGGCTTGAGTTCCGCATAGATGAGCGAGAGCAGTCCGGCGTAGGAAATCGAGCCGTAGGAGCGCAGCGCGACGCGGCCGTCGCCGAGGTCCCGCTCACCCGCCTTGGAGCTGCCGGGGGTGTAGATGAACCCACCGACATCCTCCGGATTGTCCGAAGCCCAGTCCTGGTCGTTGGTTCCGGGGAGGTTCTGGCAGCGCGAGAGGAAGGTGATCGCCGCGTCCCAGTCGAGCTCGGGCTGGTCGCCGAACTTCCCGTCCTCGATCACCTTTTTGGAAAGGGCCAGGGCCTCGATGGCCAGGTAGGTGTTGGATAGGTCGGTGTGGTCGTTCTTGGAGCCGTAGCCGATCCCGCCGTCGTTCTTGTTGTCGGCTTCGCCCTCGCTGCCGATGTCCCACTGCTCGCCGATCAGGAACTTGCGGGCCCGGACGATGGCGGGCTCGTAGATGTCCCGGCCGGAGGCGACCAGGGCGGTCACGGCCGTCGCGGTGTTGTAGGTGGCGAGTCCGCGGTTGTAGATGCCACCGTCCTCCTTCTGCTGGGCCACCAGCCATTCGAAGCCCTTCTTGATGTTGTCGGGGAACGGCCTGCCGATGTCGAAGCTGGGATCGCGCACCACCGAGGTGAGCGCGAGGGCGGTGAGGGCGGGAAGCTCCGGATCGCCCCAGTAGCCATCCTCATGCTGCTGGCCGACCAGGTAGGCGTTGCCGCGGGCGATCGCCTGCTTCATTTCGTTCTGCAGCGAAAGGTAGGGATTGGGCGGAAGATCCTGGGCCGGAACCAAGCCGGCGAGGCCCAGGGTCACAAGGGGAAGGAGTGTTCTGCTTTTCATGACTTGTAGGGTTCGATGATGACGGTGACGGGAGTTCCCTCGGGAGGAACACGGGTTGGATGAGGAAGCCATACTTCGTCGAGTTCGTTGTCTTTTCCGGAAAAATTGATCAATGCGGTGTTGCTGAGAAAAATTGCGGCCAGATCTCCAGTGCTTTCGGCCACGAATCGACCGTTGTAAAGGAATGAACCTCCATAAACCCACGGCGAATCGGGCATGGACTGCTCGGTTGTGGCGTGGTTGATCCATTCCCGGACCGGAATGGACTCCGTCCGGCCGTCGACTTCCCGTTCGACCAGGATCCGGATCCGGGATTCCCGCTTTTCCTCCGGAGTCGCCTCCTGGAACTCGCTCGTGTGGGTGCCGTCCGCCTCGAGCTTGTAGTAGAGCTCGCGGGACGCCTTGTAGCGGAGCAGCTTGAAGGCGAGGTTCAGGTTCGTCGCCGAAATGTCGGTGACCAGCAGCGACTCGTGGATCTTGCCGTTCTGGTGAACGATCAGGAACTCGAGCAGACCCTCGGTCTGGTTGATGGCGGCGGGAAAACGGATCCGCCGGCTCCTGGGATCGAAGGTGACCTGACCGATCTTCATCTGCCCGTCCTCGAGTTTCTCGATCGCCGGAGTGACCTCCGCCACCTCCTGGTCGGGGGCCGGAAGCCGATCGGGTTCCACCGGGGCACGCCCGGTTGACTCCTCCGCCATCAGGGTGGCGGAGGCCATGGCGATCCACAGCCATTGCAACGGAAGTTTCATCACGACCAAGGAACGCTTCATCAACGCATCCGTCCAGAGATCTCTTGGAGCCTTTTTTGGTCCCCGGACACTCGTGAAACCACTTCAAGCGGCTTGCCGCCCCTGTGATTCCGCACGCTCCTTTGCAGAATCGCATCCGCTATCATGGGCTGAGGATCAGGGCTGTTCGTCGTTTTGCAGGCCGGCTTTTTCGGTTTCCCGGGGGGGCGCGGTGGGTCAGCCGGAGGCCAGCCGTTCCAGGATGCGGCCGGCCGCGGCGAGGCCGAAGGTGGCGGTGACGTGGGTGACCGATCCATAGCCGGCATCGCAGCCGATGCTGCCCGGGAGGTCCTCGGGGCGCTCGGAGCTGATCCCGCCGTCGCAGGTCGGAAAGACCGGGGGTTCATCGGAAAAAACAGCGTCGATGCCGAAGTCGGGCACGGCACCCCTCTCCGGGGCCTTGGGAAAGCCAAATTCGGTGCGCAGGCGTTTGCGAACCGCGGCGAGCAGCGGGTCGCGGCTGGTTTGCGCGAGGTCGGCGATGCGGATGCAGGTGGCATCGCGACGTCCACCGGCCGCTCCCGACGCGACGACCAGGACATTGCGTGCATGGCAGCCGGCGAGGAGGTGGCACTTGGCGCGAAGTGCATCGATCGCATCGACGACCGCATCGGGAGGAGTGGAGAAGAAGTCGCCGGCGGTTGATGGCGAGTAGAAGGCGTGGATTTCCTCCAGCTCGACCCCCGGATTGATGGTGCGAAGGCGCTCGGCGAGGGTGGATGTCTTCTGTCTCCCGATATTGCCCTCGACGGCGTGGAGCTGCCGGTTGGTGTTGGTGACGCAAAGGTCGTCGGCGTCCATCAGCGTCAGCCGGCCGATGCCCGAGCGGACGAGGCTTTCCGCGGCCCAGGACCCGACCCCGCCGAGCCCCACCACCGCAACATGGGCGGTGCGGAAACGGTGGAGAGCCGCCTCGCCATACAGGCGGGCGATGCCGGAGAAGCGACTGAGATAGGCGTCGGACACCCGGAGAGAATGAGGTCCTCGTGGTGCCGCGCCAACTCTGGAGTGGGTGGGCAGGGAGGACGGCACAGGAACGAAGTGTGGAACCCGCTTCCTCAGATTGCCCGCCCATGCTCCGCGGGAGGAGGCTTCACTGGGTGGTCGCTGCCGCCCGAAGCCGGCGCCTGCCTACAGCAGCTTGCTCCGCAGGATCTCGGTGACCTGCTTCGGGTTGGCCTTGCCTTTCGATCGCTTCATCACCTGGCCGGTCAGGAAGTTCACCAACTTCTCGTTCCCGGCCCGGATCTCGGCGACCTGCTGGGGATTGGCCGCGATGGCCTCGTCGCAGAAGGCTTCGAGCTCGCCGGCGTCGGCGGGTTCGAAGCCCATTTCCCTGGCGATCGCCGCCGGTTCGCCATCGGGTGATTCGAGCAGTTTGAGCAGAACTTCCTTGGCCTGGTTCAAGGCCAGTTGGCCGGACTCGACCAGCTCGAGAAGGCTGCCGGTTTTCCCGGCGCTCACCGGAGATTGGTCGATCGCGGTCTCACGCTCGTTGAGCAGGCCGAGGAAAACATTGAGCAGGAAATTGGCCGCCTTCTTGCCGGGAACCTTCTCGTTTGAGGCCAGCGCCTCGAAGTAGTTGGCGAGGGGCACGTCCGCGGCGAGCACCGAGGCGTCGTATTTGGTGATCTGGTAGTCCTTTTCGTAGCGCTCGGCGCGTTCATGCGGGCGCTCGGTGAGAAGCGGGCGGACCTTTTCCAGCAGCGGTGCGGTGTGGATGGGGAGAAGGTCGGGGCAGGGAAAATAGCGGTAGTCGTGGGCATCCTCCTTGGTCCGGAGCAGCTGGGATTCGCCGCGGTCGTCATCCCAGCGCCGGGTCGATTGGACCTGTTCGACGCCCTGCTGCAAATCCTCCCACTGGCGGTCGATCTCGTAGTCGATGGCACGGCGGACGGCCGAGATCGAGTTGAGGTTCTTGAGTTCGATGCGGTTGCCGAGCGGGTCGTCTTCCTTGCGGCGGATGGAGATGTTCACGTCGCAGCGGAGCTGACCCTTCTCCATGTCGGCGTCGGAAATGCCGCCCTGCTGGAGGATCATCTGCAACGACCGAAGAAAGGCGAAGGCCTCGGCCGACGACTCGATGTCGGGCTCGGTGACGATCTCCATCAGCGGCGTGCCGGCCCGGTTGTAGTCGATGATCGATGAATTGCCGAGGTGGGTCGACTTGGCGACATCCTCCTCGAGGTGGATGCGGTTGAGGCGGACCTTGAGGTCGGGACGGGCGATCTTCTTGCGCACGTCGGTCGGGTAGTTGAACTCATACACCGGGACCTCTCCGGCAAGGCACAGCGGCAGGTCCATCTGCGTGGTCTGGTAATTCTTCGGCATGTCCGGATAGAAATAGTTCTTCCGGTCCCACTTCGAGATCTCGGGTGACCCGCAGTCGAGCAGGAGTCCCGCGAGCAGGGTTTTCTCGATCGCGTGGCGGTTGAGCACGGGGAGCGCGCCGGGGAGACCGAGGCAGACGGGGCAGGTGTGGGTGTTCGGTTCGTCGGCGAAGGAGGTCTGGCAGGCGCAGAACATCTTGGTGTTCGTCTTGACCTGGCAGTGGACTTCGAGACCGATGGTGACGAGGAAGCTCATGGGGAGAAAATGCTGAAACGCTGAAAGACTGAAACGCTGAAATTCGGGAAAGGGGACAATTGGGTGGGTGCTAGAGGTCGGCGTTGGAGAGGATCTGGCGGAGGTTGTCGTTCTCGAGCAGGCGGTCGAGGCGGGGGTCGCGCAGGATCTCCGAATAGCGGCCATCCTTCGCGAGCTGGCGGAGGTCGGGATCGGCGAGGATCAGTTCACGGATCTGGGTTTCCTCAAGGACGGGGATCGCCTTGGGTGGCGGGTAATCGGCGACGGAGATCAGCTTGGCAAGGTTCAGCCGGGCTTCGTCGGCGAGGGGGTCGAGACGCGAGAACCATTCGGCGGGGACGGCGACATCGATGCTCTTCTTCAACTCGGCGAGAAAGGCGGTGTGGTCCGGCATGTCGCCCGACTCGACGAAGGTGCGGATCTCGGCGACCGAACCCGCGTGCCGCAGGATCGTGGCGCCACCAAACCACAGGAGGGCGGTGGGGATCAGACTGAGGAGGAGGGTGAACGCCCAGCGGATCGGGGACCGGCGGTTCTTTTCGGCGACCTCCTTGTTGGGCTTTCGCAAGGGGGCGAAGAGACCCTGCGCCAGCAAGCGCAGGAGCACGGCCGACAGAACGAACGCCGCCAGCGGCAGCACCCATGAAAGCGCGGACACCTCGTGCCCGAGAACCTCGCGCGAGATCGCCGGCGCGTACTTCCATGACAGGAAGGCGGCGAGGCCGGCGAGACACAGGACCAAGGTGCCCCACAGGATCCGCAGGAGTCCGCGCAGCATGGCGAGGCTGGCGATCGCGCCGAAGATGATCAGGGCGGCGGTCCCGAGGCTGATTTGCGGAATGGAGTCCACGCGGAGAAGACAGAGGTCAGAGCCCGCATTGGCCGCGCTGGCGGAGCAGGTGGTCGCAGATCACGAGGGCGGCCATGTTGTCGACCATCGGGACGGCGCGGGGCAGCACGCAGGCATCGTGGCGGCCCTTGCCCTTGAGTTCGGTGTTTTCACCCCCGCTGGTGACGGTGTCCTGATGCGTCATGATGGTGGCGGTGGGCTTGAAGCCGACGCGGAACACGATGTCCTCGCCGTTGGAGATGCCGCCCTGGATGCCCCCGGAGCGGTTGCTGGTGGTGCGGACCCTGCCGTCGACGATTCGGAACGGATCGTTGTGCTCGCTGCCGGTCATGTAGGTTCCGGCGAAACCCGAACCGATCTCGAAACCCTTGGTCGCCGGGAGGGACATCATCGCCCGGGCCAATTCAGCCTCGAGCTTGTCGAAGACCGGTTCACCGAGGCCCGGCGGACAGTGGCGCACGACGCACTCGACCACACCGCCGATCGAATTTCCCTCCGACCGGACTTGCTTGATCCGCTCGATCATCCGTTCGGCGGCCTCGGGGTCGCCGGTGCGGACGATGTTCGACTCGATCTGGTCGAGGGTCACGGACGAGGCATCGACCCGGGCCTCGATGTCGTGGATCCGGCTGACCCAGGCGAGAATTTCCAACTCGGGCACGAGACTCGCGATCACCTTGCGGGCAACCGCCGCCGCCGCGACGCGGCCAATCGTTTCCCGTGCCGAGGCGCGCCCGCCACCGGAGATGGAGCGGACTCCGTATTTGGCGTCGTAGGTGTAGTCGGCGTGCGACGGGCGGTATTTGACGGCCATCTCATCGTAGGAGCCCGGGCGCTGGTCCTTGTTGGCCACGACCACCGCGATCGGGGTGCCCAGGGTGATGCCGTCCTGCACGCCGGAGAGGATGGTTGCCGAGTCGGCCTCGTCGCGCGGGGTGACGATCTCCGATTGGCCGGGCCGGCGCCGATCGAGCTCCCGCTGAATGTCCTCGACGCTGAGCGGCACCCGGGGCGGGCAGCCGTCGATGATCACGCCCACACCGCCTCCGTGGGATTCTCCGAAGGTATGGATGCGGAAGAGCTGACCGAAGCTGGAGGACATGGCGCGTAGTGTAGGCGGGGTGCTGAATCTGCGAAGTGCGAATTCCATCCGCGCCGCCCGAAACGACGGGAGTCCGGGCCGGCACGAAATTCCGGATGTGACGAAATCGCCCCCGCTTTGGGATGCGACGCACGGGTGCTTGGGGAGATAAACGAATCCGTTGGTTAAGCAATCTTAAGTAATCAGATGAGAATCGACATCGTCACGGACACCTTCGCTCCCGACGTCAATGGAGTCGCGATGACCCTTGGCAGGCTTTGCGAGGGGCTGCGGAGCCGGGGCCACTTGGTCCACATCATCCGCACCGGCGGGGAGGGCAGACAGGGCGAGACCCGGGCGCGGTCGATTCGCCTGCCGGGATACAAGGAGGTGCGAATCGGACTGCCGGGGCCCTTCAAGCTGCGCCGCCGGTGGCTGAAGCGGCGTCCGGATGCCATCTACGTGGCGACCGAGAGTCCGCTGGGAATGTCGGCGATCAAGGCGGCCAACCTGCTCGGCATTCCCGTTGCCGCCGGCTTTCACACCAACTTCCACCAGTACATGGAGCAGTATCGCCTCGGCGGTCTCCAACCGGCGACCATGAGCTACCTCAAGCGGGTCCATCGTCGGGCGGCGGTCACCATGGCTCCGACCGCTGATGTGGTCGAAATGCTCGACCACGAGGGTTTCAACAACGTGACGCTTCTCGGTCGGGGAGTGGACACCAAACTTTATGCTCCCTCCAAACGCTGCGCGGCCCTGCGCGCGCAATGGGGTGTGCGGGAGGGATCGCCGGTGGCCATCGTCGTCGGACGGCTGGCTCCGGAGAAGAATCTTTCGCTGGCGATGGAGTGCTTCCGTCGCATGCGGGCGAAGGTCCCCGATCTCCGCTGCGTCTGCGTCGGCGACGGCCCGAGTCGCGAGGCACTCGAGGCGCGGAACCGGCACGTCCATTTCGCGGGTGTGCGCACGGGTGAGGACCTGGCGCGGCACTACGCTTCGGCCGACATCCTGCTCTTTCCGAGTGAGACCGAGACCTTCGGAAATGTCCTGCTCGAGGGCATGGCGTCGGGTCTCGTGACCGTCAGCTACGACTATGCCGCAGCGGCAAAGTATGTCGCGCACGGCAGCAACGGGCTCAAGGCCGTGAAGGGTGATTCGACCCAGTATGCCGAGCTCGCGGTGGATGCCCTGAGGCACTGGCGGGGTGAGATGCGGGCGGGTGCGCGGGACTCGGTCCTGTCGCTCGGTTGGGACCAGGTGATCGATGTCTTCGAAGGCAAGCTCCGGGAGATTTCCGAAGCGGCGGGTCCATCCCCGGTCACACGGAAGCTGAAGCGTCGCTTCAAGCGTCGCGACTACCGCACGATCTTCCTATCGGACATCCACCTCGGCACGCCCGACTCCAAGGTCCACGAGGTCACCGATTTCCTCAAGCACACCCGCTGCGACAAGCTGGTCCTGAACGGCGACATCATCGACGGCTGGGCCCTGCGCCGCGGGTCGAAATGGCGCAAGCGCCACAGCCGCTTCATCCGTAAGGTGCTGAAGAAGATGGAAAAGGACGAGACCCAGGTGATCTACTGCCGCGGCAATCACGACGACATCCTCGACCGCTTTTTGCCGCTGGGTTTCGGGCGGATCCAGTTCGTCAAGGAGCACATCCACCAGGGACCGGACGGGAAACGCTATCTGGTGGTCCACGGGGATGGCTTCGACAGCGTCTCGACCAACCACCGCTGGCTGGCGTGGCTCGGAGCGATCGGCTACGACACGCTGCTCAAGATCAACCGGGGCTACAATCGCTACCGGGCCTGGATGGGGAAGGACTACTTCTCGCTCAGCAAGAAGGTGAAGGCGCGGGTGAAGTCGGCGGTGAGCTTCGTCGACAACTACGAGCAGCAGCTCCAGCAGTATGCGCGGCGGCGACAGTGCGATGGGATCATCTGCGGACACATCCACACGCCCGAGGACAAGGAGATCGAGGGGGTGCGCTACCTGAACTCGGGCGACTGGGTCGAAAGTCTCACCGCCATCGTCGAGCACCACGACGGGCGCCTCGAGCTCCTTCGCTACGAGGACTTCATTGAGGAGTTGGCGAGGGAGGCACGGGAGGGGAGTCGGGAGGAACGCAGGGTGGGTCCGGACCTCAAGATCGGCCTTCCCGCGTGAGTGGGGGAGGAGCCGTCAGGGTGTGAGCGGGCCGAGGCGATCTGATGCCTTGAGGGATCCTTGGTGCCTCGGCGCTCCAAGCCGAGGTGGTCCCGAAGGGACCGTTCATCCAAGCCGGGGCGCTTCAGCCCCCGGTCGAGTCGGTAGAGGCATTTTCGTCGGGAACCGACGAGACATCCGTGGCAATCCGGCTCAGCCCCAAACGTAGCGTTCATCGTATTCGACGCCGTGCTTCTCGAGGAAGTCGAGGAACTCGTCCTGAAATCCCCGCATTCTGTGGTGATCGCGTTGGCTGGCGATGTAGGCAGTCACCGCTGGAACCGACGATGCGCTGACGCTGAACGCGCCGTATCCATCCTGCCACCCGAACCGGCCCTGGCACAGGCGTTCTTCGTTGATGTACTTTGCAGAGCCTCCCTTGATCCGGCGCATCGCGTCCGCCACGGACATCGTCTTCGGGATTCGCATCAAGACATGGACGTGGTCGTCGATGCCTCCGGCGCGGATGACATGTATCTCGTTGTGGGTGGCGACGGATGCGAGGATCTTCCACACATTCTCTTCGATTGCCCGGGTGATGAGAGGTGCACGGTCCTTGGTTGACCAGATGCCATGATAGAGAAGCTGCGTGAGGGTTGAAGCCATGGAGAAGCATACAGAGTTGGGTCGTCGCATCGCGACGAAAATCCGGTGCGAGGCCGTGTTCACGGGGGCTGAAGCGCCCCGGCTGGGATGGGTGGTCCCTTCGGGACCGGGCCGCGGGTGGGGCCGGGACGGGTTGTCTGTCCGGATCTTCCCGGCATGCCGGGGGGCGACCGGAGACGCGCTGCATCACGATTCCTTCTTCCTGCCGAGGCGCTCGCTGATGCTCTGGACGACGTAGTAGAGCATCGGCACCGCGGCGAGGGAGACGGCGGTGGCGGCGAGCATGCCGCCGAAGACGGCGGTGCCGAGCACCTTGCGCGACTCCGCACCGGCACCCGAGGCGATGAGCAGGGGAATGACGCCGAGGACGAAGGAGAGGGCGGTCATCATGACCGCGCGGAAGCGCAACCGGACCGATTCGACGGCGGAGTCGAAGATGCTGAGGCCCTCGTCGCGCTTCACCTTGGCGAACTCGGTCAGCAGGATGGCGGTCTTTGTCGCCATCGCGATCAAGAGAATGATCCCGATCTGGGTATAGACGTTGTTCTCCATGCCGCGCATCTTGATCGCGACCACGGCCCCCAGCAGAGCGGTCGGGACGGAAAGGCACACCGAGATCGGCAGCGTCCAGCTCTCATACTGCGCGGCGAGGACCAGATAGACCATGAGGATGGCGAAGCCGAAGATGGCTGCGAGACCGGCCGCCGCCTGCTTTTGCTGAAACGAGAGTTCCGACCACGAGAAGGTCATCGAGGGTGGCAGGGTGGTGTTGGCGATGGTCTCCATCCGGTTCATCGCCTCACCGGAGCTGAAGCCGGGCGCGGGATCCCCGAGGATCTTCACAGCGGGCAGCATGTTGAAGCGGGTCACGCTCTGCGGACCGAGCGTGTCCCTCAGTTCGGCGACGGCACCGAGCGGGATCATGCGACCGTCTTTCCCCCGCACCTGCAGCGCATCGATGTCGTCGGGCTGGTCGCGGAAGGGCGCGTCGGCCTGGGCGGTGACCTTGAACACCCGGCCGAAGAGGGTGAAGTCGTTGACATAGGCCGAGCCGAGGTGGACCTGCATCGTGTTGAAAACCTCGGTCATGGAAGCGCCGGAGCGCTTGACCTGCTCGCGGTCGATATCGACGTAGATCTGCGGCACGCTGGCCCGGAAGGTGGTGCGCACGCCGGCCAGGCCCGGGTCGGCGTTGCCGGTGGCAATGAGTTCGCCGGCGACCGCCTGCAGCTGGTCGAGACCCGCGCCCTCCTTGTCCTGGAGCATGAAGGTGAAGCCACCCGAGACGCCGACGCCGGGGAGCGAGGGCATGGCGAAGGCGAAGGCCCCGGCCTCCTGGATCGAGAACAGCTTCTGCTGGAGCTTCTGGAGGATGGCGGATTGGTGGAGTTCGGGATCGCCGCGTTCGCTCCAGTTTTTGAAGGTCACCACGCAGAAGCCGTTGTTGGCCCCGGCGGCGCCGTCGATGACCGAGTAGCCGGCGATCGAGAGGCAGTCGACGGTCCCCTCGGTGTCGGCGACGATCTTCTCGACCTTCGCCATCACGTCCAGGGTCCGGTCGAGCGTGGCACCGTCGGGAAGCTGCACCGCCACCATGCAGTAGCCCTCGTCCTCCTGCGGGACGAAGCCGGTGGGCAGGCTGCCGAGCCCGAGGATCGAGCCACCGGTCATGGCGATGAAGGCGGCCACACCGATCGGTGCGAAGCGCAGCGCGAGGCGGACGACCTTGCGGTAGCCCGAGTTGGACGCCTCGATCGAGCGGTTGAAGGCCTTGAAGAGGCCGCGGGGCTCCTTGTTGCCCGGCTTGAGCAGAATGCCGCACAGGGCGGGGCTGAGCGTGAGCGCGTTGATCGAGCTGAAGACGGTGGCGATGGCGATGGTGGCGGCGAACTGCTTGAACATCGTGCCGGTGATCCCGGTCATGGTGGCGGTCGGCACGAAGACGGCGAGCAGCACCAGGGTGGTGGCGACGACCGGACCCGAAACCTCCTTCATCGCGGCGGCGGCGGCTTCCTTGCCGGAAAGCCCCTTTTCGAGGTGCACGAAGGTGTTCTCGACGACGATGATCGCGTCGTCGACGACGATGCCGATCACCAGCACCAAGCCGAAGAGGGTGAGGATGTTGAGCGAGAATCCCATCGCCAGCAGCACCGCGAAGGTGCCGATGAGAGCCACCGGGATGGTGATGGTGGGAATCAGGGTCGCGCGGGCGTTCTGGAGGAAGAGGAAGACGGTGAGGACGACAAGGATGAGGGTGGCGAAGAGGGTGATCACCACCTCCTTGATCGAGGCCGTGATCACATCGGTGGCGTCGTAAACGACCTTGGCCTCGACATCGCGAACCTCTGCTTCGGGGTCGCCGGGGAAGCTTTTCGCCAACTCGGCGAGCTTCTCCCGCACGCCGGCGGCGACGTCGATCAGGTTGGTACCGGGAATCTGATAGATGGCGAAGGTGGTGCCGGGCACGCCGTTGAGCTTGGAGCTGAAGGAGTAGGTGTCGGAGCCGAGTTCGACGCGGGCGACGTCGCGCAGGCGGATCGTGCCGCCCTCGTCGCCGGTGCGGACGATGATGTTCTCAAACTCCTCGACCTCGGAGAGCCGGCCCTGGGTCGAGAGGATGTACTCGAAGGCGGTGCCGGGGGTGGTCGGCGCACCGCCGATGCGGCCGGCGGCGACCTGAATGTTCTGCTCGCGGATCGCCGCGAGCACGTCGGTGGCGGCGAGGTTCCGCGCGCGCAGGAGGTCGGGGTCGAGCCACACCCGCATGCTGAACTCACCGACGCCGAACACGGTGACGTCGCCGACGCCGGGAACGCGCGACAGTTCGTCTCGCATTCGCAGGTTGGCGTAGTTGGAGAGATAGGCGGCGTCGTAAACGCCGCTGGGCGAGGTCAGCCCGATGAACATCACCGTGTCGGTCGAGCGCTTGCGCACGGTCACGCCGGTGCGCTTGACCTCCTCCGGCAGGCGTGGCTCGGCCTTGGCGACGCGGTTCTGGACGAGCACGTTGGCGGTGTCGAGATCGGTGCCGGGTTCGAAGGTGACGGTCAGGCTCATGCTGCCGTCGTTGCCGCAAACCGAGGACATGTAGATCATGCCCTCGACGCCGTTGACCTCCTTCTCGATGGTCGCGGCGACCGTGTCGGAAACCGTCCGGGCGTCGGCACCGGGGTAGAAGGCGGAGATCGAGATCGTCGGCGGCGCGAGATTCGGGTAGCGGGAAACCGGCAGGTTGAGCAGGGACACCGCGCCGATCACCGTGATGACGATCGAGATGACCGCGGCAAAGACCGGTCGCTTGATGAAGAAGAGGCTGAACATGGGGTGACAAATGGCGATTCACTCGCAATCGCAATCGGGATCGCAATCGAAGACGGTGAAAGGAAGTGCGGGCTATTGAGGCGGGTATCGGATTTCGATGGGGATTACGATGGGGATTACGATGGGGATTTTGGAGGAGCGGAAACGGAGTCGTTCAGGGCGATGAGCTTGGTCAGCATTGCCACGATTCGGTCGAGATGGGACTTTCCCGGACGCACTTCGGAGGGATTGCAGAGCCCTTTGGCAACGGCGGCATCAAGACACGCAGCGCACTCGGTGCCGGAGCCCCGGGCATCATCGAAGAACCTCGCCCGGAGTGCTGGCTTACGCTTTCCGTTTCCCTCGGCAATGTTGAGCAGGATGGAAAGGCTTGCGCGGTCAAGCTGGCTCCTTAGTTCGCCCGTCGGTGTGGGTGCCTCTGCGAGTCGAGAAAGCAGTGGGGCGAGCCACTCGATGAACTCCAGCGCTTTCCGATACACGTCGAGTCTTTCGTGACTGAACATCGGGAGGAAATGAGCAGTGATCAGCGATCGGTGGACGGCGGTTCGGCCTTCGGGATGGGTTCCGCCGGGACCGGGGTCACCGGGGCGCCTTCTCGGGCTCGTTGGAGGCCGGAGATGATGACCTTCTCGGTCCCATCGAGGCCCTTGGTCACCACGGTTTCCAGGGTCCGCGGCATGTTGGGGTCGGTCACCGGTTTCTCCACGGCATCGCCAGCGTCGACCGGGCGTCGGCGGACGATGTTGTCTTCATCGACGACCCAGACGTAGTTGCCGCCAAGATCGCGGAGAATGGCGGCGGAGGGAACGAGCAGGGCTTCCGTGGCGGTGGGATTGGTCGGATCAGGGCCGGCCGGATAGCCGATCAACCCGTAGATTCCCGAGTTGAGGGCGCCCGATTCATTGGGAAAGACCGCGCGGACCTTCACCGTGCGGGTCGCGGGATCGACCTTGTTCTCGATGTAGTCGATGCGACCGGTTTGGGCGTGGATGCTGCCGTCGGCGAGCTTCAGCCGGATTTCTTTCTGATAGACCTTTTCCGCAGCCCCGCTGTCCCGCAGTTCGAAGTAGCGGAGGGCCTCCCGCTCCGGCACCTCGAAGTAGGCGAGGATCTCGGAGTCGTCGATGATGGTGGCGAGGAGGGTCGAATCGGTGGCACCGACCAGGTTGCCCGGGTCGACCATAAGTCGGGACATGCGACCCGAGATGGGCGCTTCGATGGCGGTGTAGCCTTCGTTGATCTTGGCTTCCTCGAGGGAGGCCTCGGCCTGGGAAATGGCGGCCTCCGTCTCGGCGAGTTCAGCGGCTGCGATCTCGACGTCGATCTCCGACACGGCATTGGTCTGTGCCGCGCGCTGGACCCTCTCGTAGCGTTTCCTGGCGAGGTCGCGGGCCGCCACGGCCCGGTCGACGGCAGCCTGGGCGGCGAGCGACTGCTGCTCGTACGGCTCGGGCTCGATGACGAAGAGCGGGGCGCCCTTCTGGACACGCTTGCCGGCGAAGTCCGGCACATCGGCAGCCAGCGAAAGCGTCCCGCGGACCCGGGCCCGGATCTCGATTTCCTGGGCACCGACGAGGGTCGATGGAAACTCGCGGTAAACGACCACCTCGCGCTTCGACGGCGGGGCGACGGTGACCGGGAGCGGTTGCGGGGTCGGGGCTTCGGCTTTCTTGCCGCAGCCGGCGAGCAGGAGCAGGGGAAGGATGAGGACGAGGCGTTTCATGGTGGGAAAGGCGGTCGGAAAGTCTGAAAGTCGGAAGGTCGAAGGTCTCTTGGTTCGGGCCGGGTGGTTGCGGGAAAGGGCGCTTTGTCAGTTCGGGCTTTCAGGCCTTTGACTTTCGGACCTTCGACGCGGAGCCGGGGCTTACGGGGTTTCGGCGGACTTGGCGGATCGCATGCGGGTGCCACCGCCGAGCGCCTTGAACAGCGACACGTAGGCGGCCGCAATCTGGCCCTGCGAAACGGCGAGCGCGTCCTCGTTGGCGAAAATCGTGCGCTCGGCGTCGAGCACGTTCTGGAAGTCCGTCAGGCCCTCCTTGTAGTTCGACTTCACCAGTTCGACGGTCTTTTCCGTGGCGGTGACGGCCTTGTCGAGGGCGTCGTAGCGGTCGCGCTCGTTGCGGACCGACGAGAGGGCGTCCTCGACCTCGGCGACGCCCTTGAGGACCGTGTTTTCGTAGTTCAGGTAGGCTTGCTTGGTGAGTGACTCCTCGATGGCAATCTGGCTCTTGATGCGTCCGGCGTTGAAGATGTTCCAGCGAAAGGTCGGCCCGAAGGCGTAGTTTCGGGAGTTGGACTCGGGCAGGCTGGAAAAAGCGAGCGACTGGAGCTGGAAAGTTCCCGAGAGCGTGAAGCGCGGGAATAGATCGGCCTCGGCGACGCCGATCCGGGCCGTCTGCGCGGCGAGGTTGCGCTCGGCGGCGCGGATGTCCGGGCGCGAGCGCACGAGGTCGGACGGAATGCCGACGCTGGCGGACTTGTTGGGCGTGGGGATGCCCTTCGCGCTGCCGATGAAGGACTCGGCGGCGCTGGGATACCGCCCGATGAGCACCGCGAGCCGGTTGAGGGCGATGTCGCGTTGATTTCGAAGGGATGGAATGGCCGCCTCGGTGGTGGCCAGGTTGGTCTGGGCCTGGGAGACGTCGAGATCCGGGGCGAGGCCGGCATCGGCCCGGTCCTGCGTGAGCTGCACCGAGTCGGCCTGATTCTTGATGTTGCGGCTCGCGAGGCGGATCCGCTCGTCGAGGGTCCGGATCTGGATGTAGGCGAAGGCGACCTCGGCCAAGAGGCTGACCATGGTGTCGCGGTAGAGTTCCTCGGTTCCCTCCACCGAGGCGTCGGCCGACTCGACGGCGCGGCGGACCCCGCCGAAGAAGTCGAGCTCCCATCCGGCATCGATGCCCGTCGTCCAGAAGTCGCTGGTCTTCCCGCCGCCCGGGTTGCCGATGTTCTCGCTGATCCGGTTGCGGCTGACCCCGCCATTGAAATCGAGTTGGGGAAACAGCTGGCTGCGGGCGACTCCGCGGGCGGCCCTGGCCTGGTTGATCCGCTCGTAGGCGATGGCGAGATCCCGGTTCGATTCCCTGGCCGTCTTGATAAGGCGGTTGAGGGTCGGGTCGTTGAAGCGCGTCCACCATTTCTCCAGGCTGGACGATCCGGAGTTCAGGTCCGCGCTCAGACTCTGATTCCAGGAGTCCGGCGTGATGGCAGACGGCGAGGTGTAGTTGCGGCCGACGAGCATGCAGCTGGTCATCAGCAGGGCGAGGGCGGGGGACGCGGTGAACCGGAGCTTGAGACGGAAGGAACTCATGAGACGCGCTGGGAGCTTTTGTGAATCGACCCGAGTTGTCCACCGAGTTCCAGTCGGCCGACAAATTCTTTCGGTTCCCGGAGATTCAAGGGCTGCGGGGCGTTTCATGATGTGGGTTCGGCGCGGCCCACACGCACGCCGGGGAAGGCCAAGGTTTCTCCCGGCTTGGGCGACTTCTCGGATCGCCTCCGGCACACTGGCTCGCCTGTGTGAAGACTCTGTCACAATGGCCCCAGGACCTCCGGGACGCGCCGCGCCTGAGGCCCTCAAAACCAATGGGTTCGAGGGGAGGCGGCGGAATCCTGAGAATGTGACGGGAATGTCACATATCGGGAATTCCGGGTGACGGAACCGTCAGATAGATCCGCCTCGTCCTTTTTGGGGACCAAACCTGAAACCAACATGAAACAACTGACCCATGCCCTGCGGATCGCCCTTCCGGTCGTGATGATCGGAACCGCTCACGCTGAGACCGCGCAGTCCGAGTCCTCGATTTTGGAATCCATCAATCAGGGGGACTGGTGCGAGTGGCTTTCGAACAAGCCCGGCACACTCTACAAAAATCCGGAGAATCCGTTCATCCAGGAGTTCGGCGTCTTCGGTCGGCTTCAATGGCAGGCGGCCTACATCTGGGGTGATGATGTCAATGGCTACGAGTTCGGAGACGACTACACGGAGTTCCGGCGTGCCCGACTCGGAGCGTCGCTGAAGTTTCTGCAGTATTTCCAGTTGAAGGCGAACGTGAACGTGGTGAGCGACCAACGCCCCTCGGGCGGTTCGCTCGGGTGGGGTTACGAGGACTTCGACGAGGCCCTTCTGATCTTCAATGCCAAGAAGGCCTTCGGTATCGACGGATTGGACTCGCTCGACATCGCCTACGGCCGCTTCAAGTTCGTGCTCGGATCCGAGGCCCGGGAGTCTTCCAAGAAATTGCTGACGGTCGAGCGGTCCAGCATCGCCAACAAGGTCTTCAACAGCTACCGGGTGACCGGCCTTGGCCTCGAGGCGACACGCGGTCCGTGGGAGATGGTGGCCCGGATCTACAGCACCGATGCCAGCGTGACCGGTGGCAATGTCGAGATGCTGGGTGGATGGAACGATGGCCTGGCCTTTTATCTCGGCCTTGGATACTCGCCCACCGATGAGTGGTCCTTTTACTGGGACTTCATCTACAATGATGCGGACGTGACCAGCGGGGAGGACAGCTTGTTTGCCTACAACTGGGCCACCGTCTTCACCGCCGCCTACTCACAGGGCCGGTGGGGGGTCAATACCGACTACTACCTGGGCGACAACGGGGACTTGCGGAACGGCCAGGGGAACCGGAATCGCCAGGGGAACTTCTGGGGGGCGGTCATCATGCCCTACTACTGGGTGGTCGAGGACAAGGTCCAGTTCGTGGTCCGCTACCAATACCAGGGTTCTTCGGAGCGGCAGGGCATCCGCACCTACAGCCGCTACTTCCGCCGCAACCACGGACCGACCGTCAACGTTGCCGGCGGTCGTGGCGACACGCACCAGACGCTCTACGCCGGAGTCAACTGGTTGCTCTGCGGTCACAATCTCAAGGTCCAGGCCGGACTTGAGTATGACTGGCTGAATGCCCCGCAAGTGGGTACGACCGGCGAGGCCGATGCTCTCACGGCATGGTTCGCCTTCCGCAGCTATTTCTGATCCCGCCTGCGAGCCCCATCCCGGCGGCCGCGCCGCGCATCGCGCGGAACCGCCGGGTGACGGGTTCGACAGGGTCCGCCCGCCCTCTGAGTGACGGCTCCGTCACCAAGCGCGGGTGGGCAAGAGCAGCATCATTTCCCATCTCTCTTCCGCGCCTACCCGCGCACCTCAAACACGACATCACTAGTTACCACAAGCACATGAAATCCATTGCTACCGGCATCCTCGCCGCAAGTCTCGCCACCGCCACCGCCACCGCCGCGGAGTCGCATCTCGACCCCGATCTCGCCGTCTACGAGCCCGTGTCGGGCGTGGCCGGCAGTCTGACATCGGTCGGGTCTGACACGCTCAACAACCTGATGACCTTCTGGGCCGAGGGCTTCAAAAAGGCCTACCCGAACGTCACGATCTCGATCGAGGGCAAGGGTTCATCCACGGCGCCCCCGGCCTTGATGGAAGGCACCTCGCAGTTCGGTCCGATGAGCCGCCCGATGAAGGCGGAGGAGATCGATGCCTTCGAAAAGAAGTTCGGCTACAAGCCGACCGAGGTGAGGGTCGCCATCGACGCGCTCGCGGTGTTCGCCCACAAGGACAACCCGATCAAGGGTCTCAGCCTCAAGCAGGTCGACGGCATCTTCTCGAGCACCCGCAAGCTGGGCGGCGAGGACATCAAGGAGTGGGGCCAGCTCGGCCTCGATGCCTGGAAGGGACGCTCGATCTCCCTCTATGGCCGCAATTCCGCCTCCGGCACCTACGGATTCTTTCAGGAGCACGTGCTCGGCAAGGGCGACTACAAGGCGACCGTGAAGGAGCAGCCGGGATCCTCGGCGGTGGTCCAGGGCGTGGGTGGCGACCTCTACGCGCTCGGCTACTCGGGCATCGGCTACAAGACCTCGGGGGTGCGCACCGTGCCGCTTTCCACCGAGGGCGGTGAGTTCTACGACGCGACCTACGAACACGCGCTTTCCGGTGACTACCCGCTGGCGCGCTTCCTCCTCGTGTATGTGAACAAGAAGCCGGGCGAGCCGCTGCCAAAGGCCCCGCTCGAGTTCCTCAAGTTCGTCCTTTCCAAGGAAGGCCAGGCGATCGTGGAGAAGGACGGCTACTTCCCGATGCCGGCGGAGCTGGCCGAGGAGGTCGTCACCTCCCTCTCGAAATAATCACGGATTGACCCCGAGCCCGTCCGTGGGCAGCAAGACCGCGACCAGGTTGTCACCTGGGTGGGATTGCCCCGCGGCGGGCTCTTCCCTTGATTGCCGCGACCCGCGATGAGTCCGACCAAGTCTCCAGAGCCCGATCCCCAGCGATTCGAGGTGTCCAAGGGCACCCTGCTGCTCGATCGGGCGATGACCCACCTGATCCGGGTGGGCGGTCTGGCGGTGATTCTGGCAGTCTTCGGAATCTTCTTCTTCATTCTCAAGGAGATCATCCCGCTGTTCTCGAAGGCCGAAGTCGAGGTTGAGGCCTTGATGGAGGCCCCGGGGCCGGAGAACTCCAACAGCAACTCGCTGGCCCTGGGTGTGGATGAGTGGGGAGAGAAGCCCTTTCTCTATCAGGGCGGGTCGGCAATCACGATTGTCGATGTCGAGACCGGCGCTCGCGAGATACTGCCGGTCCCAATGCTCGAGGGCGTCGAAGTCACGGCGGTCTCGTCCGATCCGGTGAAGCGGCGCATTGCCGTCGGCACGGCGGATGGCCGGGTGGGATCGTTCGTCGTCACCTACGGCGCGGAGTTCGATGAGGAAGGGCGGCGCACGGTGGTCCCGTCGGTGGAGGAGGAGCCGTGGTTCGAGGTGGAGGAGGGTGCCGGACCGGTCAGGGAGCTTGCCTACGGTGAAGGCGGAAGCCGGCGCATCGTGGTGGTCGCCCGGGATCTGGGCACGAGTCTCATCGAACTCCGGCAGAAGCGGGGGCTCATCGGTGGTGAAAAGCTGACCCGCGCCGGAGAGACCGCGGTTGGGGATCAACTCGGCTCGGACGTGAGTTCGGTGGTGGCTTCCAACAACGGCAAGGAGGCGCTGATCGCGACGCAGTCGGGGGCGGTTTATTACTTTTTGATCGACGGCGGCGAGGCCGTCCTGAAGCAGACCTTCAAGCCCTTCGATGGCGATCCGCCGGTGCAGATGGATTACCTCTTCGGCGGCGTGTCGGTCGCCATGACCGATGCCAGTGGTGACCAGAAGATCTTCAGCCTGTTCCGCCCCGAGGGCTCGGTCGACCGCCTGTTCGGCCAGATCAAGGAGTTTGCTCCAGTGGGGGCCGGACTGCCGATCTTCGCGCCGAGCCTGCGCAACAAGAGCTTCCTCACCGGTGCCGGCGGACGGCTCTCGCTGCGCCACCTGACCTCCGGCGAGACCCGCTGGGAGGGCGAGGCATCCTTCGAGCCGGTGGCGGCCGCCATCGACGGAAAAACCGAGCACTTCTTCATCGCCGGTGCCGAAGGACAGATCCAGCGCTACACCTTCGACGACCCCCACCCGGAGTCCGGCTGGACCGCGTTCTTCGGAAAGGTCTGGTACGAGGGTGGCTCGGAACCGGTCTATCAGTGGCAGTCGACCGGAGGCTCCGACGACTTCGAGCCCAAGCTTTCCCTGGTCCCGCTGATCATCGGCTCGCTGAAGGGCACCTTCTACGCCCTGCTGTTCTCGGTTCCCGTGGCCCTGCTCGCCGCGGTGTTCTCGGCGTCGTTCCTTCCCCACGACATGAAGAAGGTGGTCAAGCCGGCGATGGAGATCATGGCTTCTCTTCCTTCGGTGGTGCTGGGATTCCTCGCCGGCATCTGGCTGGCACCCATCATCGAGGACAAGATCCCCTCCATCCTTCTGGTCTGCCTGTCCTTGCCGGTCGCGGCGCTCCTGATGGGTGTGATCTGGTGCCGCCAGCCGATGCAGGTCCGGCGCTGGCTGGAGGGGGGACGGGAGTGGATGGTCATGGTGCCGGTCGTTCTCGGGGTTTCGTGGGCGGCCTGGTCGCTGGGTCCCCTCCTCGAAAGGCTCGCCTTCGTTTACGAGGACCCCGCGACGGGGCGTGCCATCGCCGATTTCCGGCTCTGGTGGCCGCAGGCGACCGGTCTTTCCTACGACCAGAGGAACTGCGTCGTGGTCGGCTTCATGATGGGCTTCGCCGTGATTCCCGTCATTTTCACCATTTCGGAGGATGCCCTCTCGAATGTTCCCAAGACCCTGACCGCGGCGTCGTCGGCGCTCGGGGCCAGCCGTTGGCAGGTGGTCCGCTCGATCATCATTCCGGTGGCTTCGCCGGGCATCTTCTCCGCGCTCATGATCGGGTTCGGCCGCGCGGTCGGGGAGACCATGATCATGGTCATGGCGACCGGAAACACGCCGGTGACCGAGTGGAACATCATGAATGGCATGCGCACGCTGGCGGCGAACATCGCCGTCGAGCTCCCCGAAGCGGCACCCGGCTCGACCCACTACCGGACCCTGTTCCTCGGTGCCCTTGTCCTCTTCGTCCTCACCTTCACGCTCAACTCCGTCGCCGAGATCCTGCGCCAGCGGCTGAGGGAGAAGAACAAGCTCGTCTGAACCAACCATGGCGAAACCACCCAAAGCATTCGCGACGACCGGGCGCTCCCGCAAGGGGGAGCCGCTGGTGTGGCTTACCGCGCTCGGCCTCACGCTGGGTGTGCTGATGACCCTGTGGCTGCTCGGTCTCGTGGTTTACAAGGGTTGCCAGACTTTCTGGCCCGACCGGCTGCAGGTCTTCGAGGTGAAGACCGACTCGGGAACCGAGAAGGTGGCCGGCTACGAGGTGCTGGACCGCGATCGCCGGGATGGCGACGGAAACCTCCATCACGAAGTGCAGCTGTTTCGCGGGAACGTGGAGTTGTACGGCGAGAAGTTCGTGTTTCTCGACTCGTCCAGCATCGTGAGTCGCGAGCAGGCCGATGACCTGCTGCTCGTCGAGCGTCTCGCAGGCGGCAACGTGATCGGCCGGGCCAAGGCGATCGAGCTGGCCGACGGCAGCAGGATGGGCCCGGAGGATCCGTCCTTCGAGGACGAGCTTGAAGCCCTGATCGAAGTCAACGAGGACCGCCGCGACGAATTGCGGGACGTGGAGAAGTTCCAGATCGGCAAGAACTCGAAGCGGATCAAGGAACTCGAGCTTAAGAAGCGGCTGATCGCGGATGGCAAGGTTGGGGGATCCATTCCGGAGATCGATGCGGAGCTGGAGAAGCTCCAGGCGGAGTACGAGGAACTGTTCGCCGAGAAGGTGAAGATCGAGGAACTCATGAAGGCCCGGCACCTCTACATCGAGGCGGTCGATGGAAGGGAGATCGTCATCTCCGGAGAAAGCCTGCTGCACGTTCTGAGGCCGAACGAGGTGGGTTTCTTCGGGCGCCTTGGCGAGATGCTTCGGCGGATCTGGAATTTCCTCACCATGGACCCCCGCGAGGCGAACACCGAGGGAGGCGTCTATCCGGCCATTTTCGGAACGGTGATCATGACCATCGTCATGAGCCTCTTCGTTACGCCCTTCGGGGTGATCGCGGCGATCTACCTGCGCGAATACGCCAAGCAGGGTCCGTTCGTCCGCGCGGTCCGGATCTCGGTCAACAACCTGGCCGGGGTGCCGTCCATCGTCTTCGGCGTCTTCGGCCTGGCGTTCTTCATCTACTTCGTCGGCGGCGTCGTCGACGGCGTCTTCTTCCCCAACGCGGAGGAGCCGGTTTACAAGAGTGGCGGGATCCTGTGGGCATCGCTGACTCTGGCCCTGCTCACCGTGCCGGTGGTCATCGTCGCGACCGAGGAAGCCCTGGCCGCCGTGCCGCGCGGAGTCCGCGAGGCGGCCCTGGCCTGCGGGGCCTCGAAATGGCAGGCCATCCAGCGGGTGGTGCTCCCGGCCTCGCTGCCCGGGATTCTCACAGGTGTGATTCTCGCCATGGCCCGGGGGGCGGGGGAGGTGGCGCCCCTGATGCTGGTCGGCGTGGTCAAGAGCGCGCCCGACCTTCCGATCGACGTGACCGCGCCCTTCATCCATCCGGAGCGGCAGTTCATGCACCTCGGCTTCCACATCTACGACCTCGGCTTTCAGTCGCCCGATTCGGAGGCGGCGAAGCCGATGGTCTTCGCGACCACCCTGCTCCTGATCACCATCGTGGTGGTAATGAACCTGGCGGCCATCATCATCCGCAACCGCCTCCGCAAGAAGTACGCCACCAGTAGTTTCTGATGCCCCGCGAAGATTTCATCGCCGTCGACAAGTTCAGCTTCTTCTACGGGGAGAAGCAGGCGCTGCATGACATCGACATGGCGATTCCCCAGCAGGAGGTGACCGCGCTGATCGGGCCGTCCGGCTGCGGCAAGTCGACCCTGCTGCGAAACATGAACCGGATGAACGACCTGATCGAGGGGGTGCGTCACCGGGGCGACATCCGGCTGAACGGGAAGAGCCTCTACGACCCCAGGATCGAGGTGATTTCCCTGCGCAAGCGGGTCGGCATGGTGTTCCAGAAATACAATCCCTTCGCCAAGACGGTCTACGAGAACGTCATCTTCAGCCTCCGGGTCGCGGGCCGCAACAAGAAGAAGGAACTCGACGAGGTGGTCGAGCGTTCGCTGCGCTCCGCCGCCCTGTGGGACGAGGTGAAGGACCGGCTCCACGACAGCGCCTTCGGGCTGTCCGGCGGGCAGCAGCAGCGGCTCTGCATCGCGCGGGCGATCGCGAACCAGCCGGAGATCCTGTTGATGGACGAGCCGTGCGCGGCGCTGGACCCGACCGCGACGCTCAAGATCGAATCGCTGATCCGGGACCTGAAGTCCCAGTTCACGATCGTCATCGTGACCCACAACATGGAGCAGGCGTCCCGCTGCTCGGATCGCACGGCATTCCTTTACATGGGGCGCCTGGTTGAATACGGCCCCACCAAGCAACTCTTTGAGAATCCCAGCGAGGAGGATACCGAGGCCTACATTTCGGGGAGATTCAGCTGATGCATGAGATGGTGACCACTGCCGACAGAATTGACGAGAGGGTGAGCCAAGCCGCCGTCGAGGTGAGGGACGTGGACTTTTGCTACGGCTCCTCGCTGGCGCTGGAAGACATCTCTTTCGACATTCCAAGCAGCCAGATCGTCGCCTTCATCGGTCCCTCGGGCTGCGGCAAATCGACGCTGTTGCGCTGTTTCAACCGGATGAACGATCTGGTCCCGGGCGCCCGGGTGACCCGCGGAACGATTCACATCGACGGGGTCGAGATCCACAGCCCGGAGGTCGATCCGGTCGAGCTTCGCCGACGCATCGGGATGGTCTTCCAGAAGAGCAACCCCTTTCCCCGCTCGATCTACGAGAATGTCGCCTACGGACCGCGACTGACCGGCGTGAAGGACAAGGGCGAGCTGGACGGGATCGTGGAGTCCGCGCTTCGCGGCTCGGCCCTCTGGGACGAGGTCAAGGACCGGCTCGAGGAGAGCGCCTTCGGCCTTTCCGGAGGACAGCAGCAGCGCCTTTGCATCGCCCGCACCATCGCGGTGAAGCCGGAGATCGTCCTGATGGACGAACCCTGTTCGGCCCTCGACCCGGTGGCGACCGCCAAGGTCGAGGAGTTGATCCTTGAGTTGAAGAAGAACTACACGATCGTCATCGTGACGCACAACATGCAGCAGGCCAGAAGGGTGTCCGACCAGACGGCGTTCTTCTACCTCGGAAAGCTGATCGAATACGGCGAGACCTCGCGGATTTTCTCGAACCCGGAGCGAGTCGAGACCGAAGACTACATCACCGGCCGGTTCGGCTGAACCAGAAGACACACCCTAACATGGAATCGAAATCACCCCACATCATCCGCGAGTTCGACGCGGCCTTCAACTCGCTGGGGAACACCGTCAGCGTGATGGCCGGTCAGACCCGTCTCAACCTCGAGCGGGCGGTCTCCGGGCTCATGACCCGCGACCTCGACCTGTGCCGGGCGGTCATCGCCGATGATGACGACGTCGACGAGGCGGAGCGCAAGATCGACGCCGCGGGCCTCGACATCCTCGTGCGCTTTCATCCGGTGGCGACCGACCTGCGGAAGGTGATCAGCTCGATGAAGGTCGCGGCCGCACTCGAGCGAATCTCCGACCACGCGGTGAACATTTCCAAGCGGGCGAAGAAGATGCTGCAGAAGCAGGAAGTGCCCGAAACGCAGTTGATCGAACCGGTCTACACGATTGCCGACGGAATTCTCAAGGACGCCTTCCTCGCCTACACCGACCGCAACGGCTCGCTCGGCGCGTCGCTGCGCGAGCGGGACCTGGAACTGGACCGGGCCCACAAGCGGGTCATCGGCACCCTGAGCGAGCGCATCGAGCAGGGCGGGGACACGACGGAGGCCTACCTGCACCTGATCTTCGTCGTGCGCTCCCTGGAAAGGGTCGGCGACCTGGCGGTGAACATTGGCGAGGACGCCGTGTTCCTCGACCGGGCCGAGGACATCCGCTACGCCAGAAAGCGGGCTGCCGAGATCCAGGACGAGGATCCGGACCTGTAGCCGATCGCCGAAGGCGGCCGGACTTCAGACAAGAGCTGAATTTCAATCTTGGCAGCCCCGGGGTGTCTGCTAATTTCCCGGGCAATCTGGGAAAGGAGATGGAGAGCACGCTGAATCGTTCGGTTCTGGTTCTCAATCGCTTCTGGCAGCCGGTTTCCACCTGCTCCGCGAAGCGGGCGCTGAAGCTTCTCTGCCTGGGCCACGCCCAGGTGCTCCAGACCGAGGGCGAGGCCAAATTCCAGACCCACGATTTCCAGAGTTGGCTCGAGTATTCGGCCACCGGCGCAGTCGGCGAAGTGATCCGCTCGGTCCGCATCGCGCTCGGGGTTCCACGGATCGTGATCCTCTCCGTCTTCGACAAGTACCCGCGGCTGGAAGTGCGCCTGACCCGCCGCAACGTCTTTCTCCGGGATCAGTTCACCTGTCAGTATTGCGCGAAGGAATTTCCCGAGCCGGAGCTGAATCTGGATCACGTGCTGCCCCGGGCCCGCGGCGGTGAGATGACCTGGGAAAACATCGTCACCTCGTGCATCCGCTGCAACACGCGCAAGGCCAACAAGCTCCCGAAGGATGCCAACATGCATCCGCTGCGAAAGCCGGCGACTCCCCGCTGGCGGCCGGTGTTCGGACTCCGGGGCTATCACGGAACCCCGCACGAGAGCTGGAGCCATTTCCTCGAACCCGACCGCAAGGCCGTCAAACTCTCCGCCTGAGGTCCGGGCATGGCCGAAGAAAAGTGGATTTGTCCCGGGTGTGGCGCCGAACTCCGCGTGGGAGTGAAGGGTTGCCCGACTTGCAGCAAGCCGTCCCGCCGCCGCAAGCCGAAGGCGGCGAAAGTCCGGCGGTCCTGGGAGCAGGAAGCCGCCCACGACGGCCTCGACCTGCCCGACGACGACTTCGACTACGATGATTTCGTGAAAAGGGAATTCGGGAAGGCTCCTCACCGCCGGGTGCCGATCCGGTGGTACTGGTGGCTGACCGCCGTGGTCCTTCTGGTCCTGATGGCTTGGGCGGGCGGACGCCTTTTCTAAGCTCGTCAGGGACTCAGGCGAAGGCTTTGCGGAGAAGCTCGAGGCTCTTCGGGATCGCCGTGAGCGGGTCTTCCTTGCCTTCAAATTCCAGGGACACGTAGCCCGAGAAGCCGGCCCCGCGGAGGATCTTCGCGATCCGAGGATAATCGAGATCGAGGGTGTACCAGACGCCACCGCCAAAGTAGGTCTTGGCCTGCAGCAGGACGGTTTCCGGTGCCAGCATGGCGAGGCGGTCGTAGGGGTCCTCAAGGAAATTGCCGGTGTCGAGGGTGACCCGGAGCCACGGCGAATCGACCGCGTCGACCACCCGTTGGACCCCTTCCGGAGTCACACCGAGCCCCCAGTGGTTCTCGAGGCCGAGCACGACCCCGCATTTCTCGGCGACCGGCACGATCTTCTCGTAGGCGTCGATCACCCAGCCGAAGGCCTCTTCCTCGGTGTTGCCCTCCAGCGGTTCTTCGACCCCCCGCTTGGCCATCAGGTCGTTGAAGTCCTTCGAGGTGCCCCAGGTGCCGGAATTCACCCGCATGGTGGGAATGCCGAGGGCGTGGGCCTGCTCGATGCACTCGATGGTGTGGTCGATGTTGCTTTGCCGCTTGTCCTTGTCCGGCGAGAGGAAGCCCTGGTGGGTGGAGTAGCCCATCAGGTCGAGGCCGTTGACAAAGGCGTGGCGCTTGAGCTTCTGCAGGGTGGCGTTGTCGGTCTCGACAAGCTGCCGCTGGAGAATCTCGAAGCCGTCGAAGCCCATCCTTGCCGCGTGATCGAGACAGACGTGCAGGTCGCGGAAGTCGTCGCGCCGGAAGCCCCAGAAGGAATACGAGGAAACGCCGATCGGATTCGCGGAGCGCAGCGGTCGGGCGGCGGGCGGCGCGTCTTCGGCACGGGCCGAAAGTGGAAGCGCAGCGAGGGAGGCGGTGCTGAGGAAGTGGCGGCGTTTCATTCGATTTCCAGTCGGTAGCGGCGGAGGGAGGGGTCGACCTGCCGGGACCAGGCATCGATCCCGCCTTCGATGGCGCGGGTGTTCTTCAATCCGTGTCCCTGAAACCACGAACAGTGATCAAGCACGTGTCGACCGGTGTGGTCGTAAAGCAGGATGGCGCGCCCGGGATCGCCGGCGAAAAGCTTCTGCTGCAGTTCCCCGGTCATGAACTCCGAGCCGGGAATGGCCACGGCCTCGTGCTCTTCGCGGGTCCGGGTGTCGACCAGCAGCGGCGGTTCGTCTGAGCGGAGGGCTTCGTCGGCCTCGACGGCGGAGACCAGCATCGCCTGATCGTGGCGGTGGCTTTCCAGCAGGTGCGCGAGCATTTCGTCCGGATCCAGCTCCCCCGATCGGCGGGCGAGTTGGGCCAGCGTTTCTTCCGGCGGGAACCCGCAGCTCTGGCAGCCACCGAGGTGATAGCGCGCGAACAGCGCACGCCGGGCACCGGGAAGGGCCTCGAGGATCGCGCCCATCGGCGTGTCGGGGGTGAGCGTGGTCGGATCCATGGCGGGAAGTATCGACACGCTGCGGAAAATGAAAAGAACCGCGTCGATCCCCGGGAGAGGGAGAAAGGCCGGGATCGATTTTCGTCTGTCGCCGGGGCGGGGTGGGCGATACCGTCGGCCCGACGATGCTCAAGCCCAAGTCACCCGACGAACCGAAGATCTACCTGCTGCCGAACCTGATGACGGCGGGAAATCTGGCGTGTGGGTTCTTTGCGGTGCTCAGCATCTTCAACGGCATTCTCGAGGCGACCGGGCAGGATGGGGGGTACGCCTTTGCCCTCGCCAAGCCGTACTACGAACGGGCCATTCTGTTGATCTTCGGCTCCTGCATCTTCGACCTGCTCGACGGCCGCCTGGCGCGACTCGGGGGCAAGGAGTCTCCCTTTGGTCGGGAGTTCGACTCGTTGGCCGACGTCATCTCCTTCGGCATGGCGCCTTCGCTGTTGATGGCCAAGGCGGTGCTGTTCCCGCTCGACTCCGTGGTCGAGGGCCTGGGATGGGTCCTGGCCTGCATCTACGTGCTCTGCGGGGCGATCCGGCTCGCCCGCTTCAACTGCCTGGCCGCCATGCCGCAGAGGGATCCGGAAGACCACGACTTCCGCGGGATTCCCATCCCGATGGCGGCCGGCTTCATCTCCTCGCTGACCTTCCTCATCATCTACCTCGAGGACACCGACCGCGATCTGGGCGCCTGGAAATTCGTGATCGCCGGCGCGATGCTCGGGCTTTCGTTCCTGATGATCAGCGATGTCCGGTATCCGAGTTTCAAAAAGGTCGACTGGCGGACCCGGGCGACCCCCATGCTCATCGTCATCGTCGCCGTGGTGATCGTCGCCACCGTGCGCTACCGCTACATCATGCCGGTGGTGCTTTTCAGCGCCTACCTCGTCTACGGGCTGCTGGTGCGGCCCTTCCTTTCGAAGAAACTTCGAAAAGAAATTGAAGAAGTGAATCCCCCTGACGTCGAAGGAGAGGAAATCCAGTGAAAAACTTTTAAAAAGTTTTTGATCAAGGTTTCCTAATCATTTACGTTCGGCATTGTGAGGGGGACAACGGTACTTTGGCGGCTGTGGCTGATCGTGGTGGTGGGGCTCGTGTTGACGGCCCCGGCCCACGCGGCGCGGTTCTCGACGGTGATCATTGATCCCGGGCACGGAGGCAAGGACAAGGGGGCCTACTGGGGCGGGGTGCGTGAGTCGCATCTGAACCTGAAGGTCGCCACCAAGCTGGAGTCGCTGCTCAAGCGCCGGGGGATCCGCACCGTGATGACGCGCCGCAGCGATGTTTTCGTCTCGCTCCCGCGTCGGGCGCAGATCGCCAACCGTTACCGCCATGCGGTTTTCGTCAGCATTCATTTCAACGCCTCGACCAACACCGCGATCAAGGGCGCGGAGACCTACTACTGGGGCAATACCGGCCGGATGATCGCCGGGGCGATCCAGCGGCGACTGCCGGCCAGGTGCCAGGTTCGCAACCGCGGGATCCGGCGCCACGGTTTTACCGTGCTGGTCCAGACCCGCTGCCCGGCGGTGCTCGTCGAGTGCGGCTTCATCAGTAACTCACGCGAGCGCATGCGCTGCTCGACCCAGTGGTACCAAGAAACCGCCGCCCGGGCGATCTACGACGCACTGATGGCCTGTCGATGAGGTGGCCGTGCCAAAGGTAGTTCCCTTGTGGAGCCTTCTTTGTGCTCGTCGTGGGCAAGGATCATGGCTCGGCGTTCGTTGCCCGCCCGCAGCGGGCCGGGTTCGCCGTGCGGGAGATCCCGTGGCAGAGTCGGCGGGTCGGATCGGCCGACGATGCTCCTCCCCCTCGAATCCAATGGACCTTTCAATCAATCGTTTGACAGGTCGGAGGACCCGCCTAACATGGCCGCCATGAGCGGAAGAGTGGCGGGAAAGAGTGCGGGATCGGCGACCCGGCGAAAGTTGATTGAAGCGGCGGAGCAGCTTTTTTCCGAAAAAGGCTTTGAGCGGGTGTCGGTGCGGGACGTCACCGAGCGGGCCGGGGCCAACGTGGCGGCGGTGAATTACCACTTCGGCAGCCGCGAGGCGCTGGTCGAGCAGGTGATGGCGCGTTACATCAATCCCGTGAACGAGGAGCGGGTGGCGCGCCTCGACGTTCTCGAACGCAAGACCGGCTCCAAGGCCGTGCCGCTCGAGGAGTTGCTCGATGCCTTCATCCGGCCATTCGCCACCCAGGTCCGGCGCAGCGAGCTGTCGGAGCAGCTTTTCTACAAATTGATGGGGCGGATTTTCGGCGCCCATGCGTCCAAGCTGCCGGAGACCGTCGAGCGCGGATTCGAAGAGATGCTGACCCGCTTCCGCAAGGCGTTCGCCAAGGCGCTCCCCGAGCTGGACCAGGAGGAGCTGGTGTGGAGGATTCATTTCACGGTCGGGGCGATGATTCACACGATGGCCCATGGCGAGGCCTTGTATCGGGTCAGCGAAGGGGCCTCGGGCCAGCCCTCGATGGAGAGCACGCTGTCGAGATTCGTCCGCTACGCCGCTGCCGGGATGCGGCAGGGCATCGAGGCGCCGGCGCCGAAGTCGGGACCCAACGAGGAGTTCTTGTTTTGAGGCCGATCGTATGGTTGGCGACCGGGCTGTTGATGTCCGGCTGCATGCTCATGCCACCTGCGTCGCGCATCGACGAGGCCGGGCAGGCACCCGGGGCGTGGTCGGCGACCAAGCAGGGGAAGGCCGGCATCGACGATGACTGGGTGGGGCGGTTCGGTGGCCGGGAGGTAAAGAAGCTCGTCGCCGAGGCCTACGCGGCGAACGGCGACCTACGGGCGGCAGCGGCCCGGGTGGAGCGGGCGGCGGCGGTGGCCAAGGGGGCCGGTGCCGCCGCGAGGCCGCAGTTGACGGCGGGCGGGAGCGCCAATCGCGACGCCCGGAATTTCATCGGATTTCCGATCGGCAACGCGGGTGGGGGTCAGGGGGTCCAGCGCGTGATCAACAACACCTACGGCGCGCAGCTCGCACTGTCGTGGGAGATCGATCTCTGGGGGCGCGTGAGAGCGGGTGAGCAGGCGGCGTTGGCCGATCTTCAGGCACAGGGAAACCTCTACCGCGGTAGCCGTGCCTCGCTCGCCGCCCAGGTCGTGCGAAGCTGGTTGCTGGTCTGCGAGATCAACGGGCAGATCGTGCTGGCCGAGGAGGCGCTCCGGACGCGAATGGACACGGCCGAGTTGGTCCGCGGGCGTTTCGAACGCGGCGCCGGTGAGGGCCAGGCAAGTGGCTCGCAACTGCGGCTTGCCGAGACCGATGTCGAGACGGCGAAGGCCGCGCTCGAGGCGAGGAAAGGGGAGAAGGATCAGGCGGTCCGCCAGTTGGAGATCCTGCTCGGGCGGTATCCCTCGGCGGAGCTTGTCGGTCGTTCGACGCTGCCCGGTGTGAAGTCCATGCCGCCTGCGGGGCTGCCCTCGGAGCTGCTGCTCCGGCGGCCGGACATCCTCGCCGCCGAGCGACGCCTAGCCGCGGCGGGTCGCCGGCGCGACGAGGCCTTCCTGGCCTTCTTTCCGAGCTTCTCGCTGACCGCGACGGCTGGCCAGAGCACGGACCAACTGCGGAACATTTTCGACAGCGCCTACGGGGTGTGGTCCATCGCGGGTCAGGCGGCCCAGCCCATTCTGCAGGGCGGGCGGCTGAAGTCCCAGCTCGAGGCCCGCGGCGCGGAGGAGCGCGAAGCGCTGGCGGACCTCCAGCAGACCGTGCTCAGGGGTTTCGGAGAAGTGGAGACGGCGCTGGCGGCGGATCGCTACCTGGCGGCGCGGGTGACGGCGATCGACTCGGCCTTTGAAATGGCGAGGGACGGGGCGGAGTCCGCACGGCGGGATTTCACCCTGGGCACCGGCGACGTGCTCACGCTGCTGGCCTCGGAAAACCGGAGGATCGAGCTGGCGAGCCAGCGGCTGACCCTGCGCCGGTTGCGGCTGGAGAACCGGGTCAACCTTCACCTTGCCCTCGGCGGGGATTACACCATCTAACATCATGGAAGAATCAGAACACGAAGTGGTCGACGAGACGCGGCGGAGCGGCGCGATTCATGCGGTGCTGTCATTCGTGATCGCGCTCGGGCTGCTGGTGCTCGGGGTGGTGGCGGTGATCCTGTTCGTCCTCACCAAACCCGAGGCCGAGAAGAAGGCCGAGGTCGAGCTGGTTCCCACCGTGGTGGCACGGCCGGTGTCGAGCGGCAGCCACCGGGTGAGCATCCGCACCCAGGGCGTGGTCAGCAGCGTGCGGGAGGTGTCGATCGCCGCCGAGGTCGGCGGCCGGGTGGTGTCGATCGATGCCGAGCTGATCGAAGGAGGCGTGGTGAAGAAGGACCAGGTGCTGGTGCGGATCGATCCTGCCGACTACGAGGCGGCGCTGGCCCGGGCCGAGGCCGGGCTCGCCGATGCCCGGCTCGCGCTCGCGCAGGAGCAGGCGCTGGCCGAGCAGGCGGCGCTCGACTGGAAGAAGCTCGGTCGGGGCGAGCCCGGGGACCTGGTGCTGAGAAAACCGCAGATCGTCGCCGCGGAGGCCCGGATCGGCTCGGCGAAGGCGGAGGTGGAGCGGGCGCGCCGGGACCTTGAGCGGACGACGATCAAGGCTCCATTCGCCGCACGGGTCCGCAAGGCTCATGTCGAGGAAGGCGCGGTGGTCGCGCCCGGCACGCCGGTGGCGGAATTGTTCTCGGCTTCCGAACTGGAGGTGAGGCTTCCCTTTCCTCTGGAGGATTTCGGATATCTGGAGCCGGAGGGTTCCCCGGAGATTGTGCTGACGGCATCGATCGGCGGCCGCGAGCAGCGGTGGACGGCGGTGCTCGACCGGGTGGAAGGCGAGGTCGAGCGCTCGACCTTGTCCGGGTTCGGAATCGCGAAAGTGATGCCCGAAGCCTCCGGGGAGCTTCCCCCGGTGGGCCTTTTTGTGGACGCCGAAGTGCCCGGGACGATGCTGGAGGATGTCGTCGAGTTGCCGCGCTCGGCGGTGCGCGGGGCCGGCGAGGTGTGGGTGGTCGCGGATGGTCGGTTGGTCAAACGCCGGGTGACGATCCTGCGCGCCGAACGCGAACGATTGGTCGTCCGCGGGGACTTTCAAGAGGGGGACCAGCTCGTGCTCACACGGCTGGCAGCGCCGCTGGTGGGCATGAAGGTGGAGGTGGCGCCGCCGAACGGCGACGGGTCGGCCGAAGCCTCGACGGACTGATCACATGAAGGGTGCCGTCCAATGGTTCAGCCGGAACCACGTCGCAGGAAACTTCCTGATGCTGGCGGTCCTGCTCGCCGGGTTCTCGTCGTGGTACCAACTGCGCAAGGAGATCTTCCCCGAGCTGGCGATCGACGCGGTGCTGGTCACCATTCCCTATCCGAACGCGACCCCGGTGGAAGCCGAGCGCGGGGTCAACGTGCCGGTCGAGGAGGCGGTGGCGGACCTGACCGGGATCAAGAAGATCCGCTCCACCGCCGCCCAGAACATCGGCACGGTCACCATCGAGGCCGAGACCGGCTACGATGTGAGGGACCTGCTCGACAACGTGAAGAGCCGGGTGGACGCGATCGACAACTTCCCCGAGGAGGCGGAGAAGCCGGTGATCGAGGAGATCGTGGTCAAGAACCCGGTGCTGAAGATCGCGATCACCACCGAGGGGGAGGCCGACGAGATGACGATGAGCCGCCTGGCCGAGCAGATCCGCGACGACCTGCTGGTGTACGAACCACGGCCGCCGGAAGGCGTCTTCGATTTCCTGGCGAATCTGTTCGCGGGAAAACCCGGGCTTTCGCAGGTCGAGGTCTCGGGCACGCGGGATTACGAGCTGTCGATCGAGGTCTCCGACGTGAAGCTGCGCGAGCTCGGGCTGAGCCTTGCCCAGGTGGCGGATGCGGTGCGCCGCAGCTCGGTGGATCTGCCCGGCGGATCGATCCGGACGGAGGGGGGCGAACTCATCCTGCGGGCACTCGGGAAGCGCTTCACCGCGGACGAGTTCCGGACCGTGCCGGTCGCCACCCGGGCGGATGGCTCGCAGATCCTGCTCGAGGAGGTGGCGACGGTGGTGGACGGTTTCGAGGATGTGGATCTGGTCACCCGCTTCGACAGCCGTCCCGCCGTGTTGGTCAACGTCTTCCGCGTCGGCAACGAGGACACCCTGCGCCTGGTCAAGCTGGTCGATGAATACATCGAAGACTCGGCGAGCCGGCTGCCGGAGGGAGTGGTCCTGTCCATCTGGAACGACCAGAGCGAGTATCTGGAGGGACGCCTGAACCTGCTGGCCAAGAACGCCGGCTTCGGGCTTCTCCTGGTGCTGCTGGTGCTGGCGTTGTTCCTCCGCCCGTCGCTGGCCTTGCTCGTGGCGCTCGGCATTCCGGTGTCGTTCGCCGGCGGGCTTTGGCTGATGCCGATGCTCGGGATTTCGATCAACATGATCTCCCTGTTCTCCTTCATTCTGGTGCTCGGGATCGTGGTCGATGACGCCATCGTCACCGGCGAGAACGTGTATTCCCGCATCCAGCGGGGCGAGCACCCGCAGATCGCGAGTTGGAAGGGCACGCACGAGGTCGGCACGGTGGTGGTGTTCGGGGTTCTGACCACCATGGTGGCCTTCACGCCGATGCTCGGCCTGAGCGGTGTCAGCGGAAAAATCTGGCCGAACATCCCGCTGGTCGTCATTCCCACCCTCGCCTTCTCGCTGCTGCAGTCGAAGTTCGTGCTGCCGGCCCACCTCGCCCTGCTCGCGCCGCATCGTGCCGAGGAACCGCGCAATCCGATCTTCAGGCTGCAGCGTTCGGTGGCCAACGGACTCGAGCGCTTCGTTCACAAGATCTACCAGCCGTTCCTGGGACGCTGCCTGCGGTGGCGCTACGTGACCGTCGCCGCGTTCGTCGCCCTGTTCTTCGCGACCGTCGGCTATGTCGCGGGCGGCCGGATGAAGTTCAAGTTCTTCCCGGATGTCGAGGGCGACGTGGTTTCGGCCAAGTTCGAGCTCGGGCTGGGGGCGCCGTTTTCCGACACCGAGCGGGTGGCCCGCCGGATCGAGGCGGCGGCCGAGGCGGCGGCAGCCCACTTCCGGGAAAAGGAGGGCAGGGAGATCCTGCGACACTATCTGACCAGTGCCGGCAGCCAGCCCTTCATCACCAGCTTTGCCCCGTCCGGCCCGCCCACCGCCACGCACCTGGGTGAAGTGACCCTCGAGCTGACGCCTTCGGCCGAGCGGACGGTGGGTTCCGACGAGTTCATCGATCTCTGGCGCGAAAAGATGGGCGAGATTCCGGGGCTGGCGGTGCTGTCCGTGACGACCGAAACGGCGGGCGGCGGCAACGCGATCGACCTCAACCTGACAGGGCAGGACCTGGAGCAGTTGCGGAAGGCGACCGAATGGGTGAAGCAACGCCTCGGGGAGTTCGAGGGAGTGGTGGAAATCTCGGACTCCGACCGGGTCGGCAAGGACGAACTGCGGCTGCTTCGGCTGACGCCGGCCGGGCGGGCGGCGGGTCTGACCCTCCAGGAGGTCGCGGCACAGGTTCGCGCGGCCTTCTACGGCGACGAGGCCCAGCGCCTGCAGCGCGGGCGCGACGAGGTGAAGGTGATGATCCGCTTTCCGGAGCCCGACCGCCGGACGCTCAACTCGCTCGAGCAGATGAAGATCCGGACCCGGCTCGGCGACGAGCTGCCCTTCGCCCAGGTGGTCGAGTATGACTTCGGTCGCGGCCCGGCGGTGATCAATCGCACCGACCGGCGGAGGTCGATCCAGATCACGGCGGATACCGTTGGCGAAACGAATGGCACGCAGGTTTCCAGCGCGCTGGAGGCCGACACGCTCTCGCAGTTGTCGTCCCGATATCCGGGCGTCAGTTATGCCTTCGAGGGTGAGCAGAAGGACCAGGCCGACAGCGTGCGCGAGATCGGCATCGGCTTTCTCGGTGCGCTGGTGATCATGTATGTCCTGATCGCGATTCCGCTGAAGTCCTACTGGCAGCCGCTCATCATCATGTCGGTGATTCCCTTCGGCATCATCGGCGCGATCGGCGGGCACGTGCTGCTCGGGATGAACCTCTCGATCATGTCGATGTGCGGGCTGGTGGCGCTGGCGGGGGTGGTGGTGAACGACTCGCTGGTGCTGGTGGACTACGTCAACCGCCACCGCGACGAGGCACCGATCCGCCAGGCGGCGGTGATTGCCGGAGGGCGGCGGTTCCGGGCGATCATTCTGACCTCGCTCACCACCTTTGCCGGACTGATGCCGATGCTCTTGGAAACCGACATGCAGGCGCGGTTCCTGATCCCGATGGCGGTCTCGCTCGGTTTCGGAATCCTCTTTGCGACCTTCATCACCCTGCTGATGGTCCCGTGCATTTACCTGATACTCGAGGACGTGCGCGAGCTGTTCGCGAAGAAGCGGGCGCGCGGGTGATGGCGATTCGATAGATCGCCGGCCGGTCCGGTGTATCCGGCTGCATGACGAAGCTACTCGATCGCCGCAAGTTCATCACCCGTTCCGCCGCCGGAGCCGCTGCAAGCCTCGGTGGATTTCCGCTGTTCTCGATCGGCAAGCCGGGAGCTTCGGCCAACGGCAAGATCAACGTGGCGGTGGTCGGGGCCGGCGGCATGGGCGGCTACGCCTTCCGCACCGCCGCGTCGCGGGAGAATCTCGTCGCGATCTGCGACGTCGATTTCGCCCGGGCATCGCGGGCTCTGAACAAGCACCCGGACATCCCGCACTTCAAGGACTTCCGGGTGATGCTCGACAAGATGGGCGATCAGATCGATGCGGTCGCCATCTCGACACCCGACCACACGCACTTTCCGATCGCGATGGCGGCGATGGAGCGGGGCAAGCATGTCTTCGTGCAGAAACCGCTGGCCCACAACATCTGGCAGTGCCGGACGCTTCAGAAGGCCGCGGAGAAGTACAAGGTGGTGACGCAGATGGGCAACCAGGGCCACCAGATGGATGGCATGCGCCGGATCAAGGAATGGTACGATGCCGGAATCGTTGGCGAGGTGCCGGAGGTGGTGACCTGGACGAATCGACCGATTGGTCCGTGGTTCGTGCCGCCGAAGTCCTTCCCGCCGAAGGCCGCGCCGGTTCCCGAAAAGCTCGACTGGGACCTTTGGCAGGGTCCGGCGGAGGCGCGCGAGTTCAGCCCCGAGTATGTCCCGACCCTCTGGCGCGGGTGGTGGGACTACGGTTGCGGATCTCTTGGAGACATCGGTTGCCACACCTTCGATGCCCCTTTCTGGGTCCTGGGCCTGGGGATGCCCGAGAAGGTCGAAGTCGAGCGCGAGGATCCGCCGGACCCCGGGTACATCCCGATGAGTTCGAAAGTGACGTACTATTTCCCGGCACGCGGTGAGAAGCCCCCGGTGAAGCTGACCTGGTACGAGCGCGGTTTCGAGGTGCCCAAACCGGACGGATGGGAGAAGGACAAGCCACTCCCGGAAGAGGGCGGCATGTACATGAAGGGGAGCAAGGAGATCCTCTTCCACCCCGGAATGCGGCCGAACAGTCCGAGCATCGTTCCTTCGTCGCGCTTCAAGGACCTGCGGGCCGAGCTTTCGAAGATCGAGCGCCTGCCGAGCGCACCCGGTGGCCCCATCGAGGAGTGGTTGGAAGCGATCAAGGGCAATGGTCGTCCGGGCTCGCCCTTCGACTACGCCGCGCCGCTGACCGAAATGGTGCTGCTCGGGGCGATCGCCCAGCGCAGCGGCAAGACCATCGAGTGGGATGCCGCGAACATGAAGGTCAAGGGCCAGCCGGAGCTGGATGCCTGGATCAAGGAGCCGGTGCGGAAGGGTTGGGAGTATGATGTGTGAGTCGGGTATCCCGCGCTGACCCGGGAGGCACGCACTGCCCGGGGCCGGGAAGGTCCGCGAAGCACCCTTCGGGCTAGCGGCGAAAGTCGGCGGGTTTCATGCCGGTGTGCCGGATGAAGGCCCGGTGGAAACTCGAGGCCGACCGGTAGCCGCAGCGGTCCGAAATCTCCGCGAGCGACAGGCTCGTCGAGGTGAGCAGACCGATTGCCCGGCGGATCCGGTAGTTGCGAAGGTAGGTCCCCAATTGCACGCCGAACTGCGCCTTGAACTTCTCGCGCAGGTGGCGGTCCGAGATCCGGAGTCGCTCGGCCAGCGGTGCGATCCGCAACTCCTCGGGGGGAAGCGCCTCCAACTCCTTCTGCAGCCTTGGCCAGAGGCCCGCGAAGGGCCTCGGCGGAAGGTCGGAACGGCCGTGTTCTTCCACCCGTTCGCACAGCCGGCAGAGCATCTTCGAGAGGGTGAGCGAGAGGAAGTCTCCGCGCCCCTGGTCGGCGGCATCGGTGAAACGCGAAACCATGCGGCCGAGGTCCCGACGATCGGCAGCGTCGAGATTCAGGGTGTGCTGGCGCAGCGGCGCGAGCCGTTCGGGTTCGTCGGTTTCGAAGGTGAGCATAAGCCACAGAATGCTCGGGTCGGCGAGATCGAGGAAGTGGTGGTAGGATTGGGGAAAGACAAGATGGGCCTGACCCGGCTTCAACGCGAAGGGAATGCCGTCGACCGACACCGCCCCGGCGGTTTCGAGGCAGTTCACCAGGCAGAAGCGCCGGTGCAGGTGGGATTCCGCGCTGCGACGCCGGAGCTCGTGGGCATCGACCCGCGAAAAGAGCAGCACGTCGTCGGGGGAACAGGCGTGATGCCGCCGACATCCCTCGAAGTAGGCGGCGGGTGACGGCGGAGTGGGCAACTTGCGAGCGTTCTTGTGCAGCTGCTGAGCGTCCGGATTCATGGACAACCCTCGCTTCCGGAAATGACAGAAGTAAAGCCGAATAAAGACTGCGCGAAACGGCGGCCTGCCGGGCATTCACGGTGAGGGACCGATGCGCTGCGGTCGACAGGCCTGTCGTTTGCCGGGCCGCGGATTGACTTGGTTGCGGCTTTTATTACGGATTAGTTAAATAAAAAGAACGAGTCCTTTCAGCCAATTTCGGTGACCGTCATTCCGGTCTCGCCCACGGAGTCCCCGAGTGTTTTCCCGATCAGGTTCCGATAAAGCGGGCTCTCCGGGCCGAGCAAGGTGACGGTGCGTCCCTCGTGCTCGACTTCGTGGCCGCCACCGGCCGGCAGGAGGAGGAACCACTCCGTTTCGCCGTCCCGCTCGGTCTCGACCAGTGCTCCGCAGACGATGGGCTCGGTCAGGTCGAGGTCATGAGCCTCGAACGAGCCCAACTGTCGGATCGCCTCGGCAAGACCTTCCACCTGCCTGGCCTGACCCTCGGCGAGGTAGGAAGCTTCGAGGCTCCGCGTGTCGTATTTGCCCTCGGCCCGGCTGTCCGGATCGGTGGCCGCCGCATGGGCCTCCTGGGCGGCCTCACTCAAGCGCTCGAGATGCTTGCGCAGCTCCTGGCGGACGAGATCCAGCAGTTTCGATTTGGCTCCCATGGGCGAGGCGGAGTCTTGCGTGGAAAAGCGAGCGCGGCAAGATCGGGGGGTGCTCAAGATCTACACCTACAAAAAGTGCAGCACTTGCCGCAAGGCGACCAAGTGGCTGGAGGAACGCGGCATCGAATTCGAGGAGCGGCCCATTCGGGAAACACCGCCGACATCGACCGAACTCCGAACGATGCTGAAGGCGCGGGGCGGGGACCTGCGACGGCTCTTCAACACCTCGAGCCAGGACTATCGCGATGCTGGCCTGAAGGACCGGCTCGAGGGCATGAGCGAGAAGGAGGCCTTCGCGATCCTCCACGAAACCGGCAACCTGGTGAAGCGGCCTTTCCTCATCGGGAAGGACGTGGCGGTGAACGGCTTTCGAGAAGCGGAATGGAAGGAAGTCCTCGGCTGAATGGAAGCGACCGGGTGGATCAGACGGTTAGTCCGGTCGTGTCGAACTCGTAGGCCTGGGTCGACTTCACGACCTCGTCCCAAGTCACCGTCTCGCCACCGCGGTAGCAGGCCTCGCGGGCGAGCAGGGCGAGGTAGTGGCTCTGCACGCTGGGCGCGACGGTCTCCTGGGCGTAGTTGCCCTTGGTGATGTCGTCATGGAAGGTCTTCCAGTTGTTGGCGACGCCGCGTTCGTAGAGGCCCCGGATCTTTTCCTTCATGAAGCTGTCGCCGTTGAAGGACTTCTCACCGCGGATGAAGACTTCGCCCGAGTAGTCGGCGCTCAGGCTGCCGCGGCTGCCGTGGAGCTTGACCCAGATGCCGTGGTGCTGCGGCAGGCCGTGGCCCTCGAAGCGCTTGGCCCGGAGTTCCACCGTGAACCCTTCGCCGTAGTCGTAGGTGGCGACCCAGCGGTCCTGGACGTCCCCGGGGCGTGGTTCGGGGAGCTTGTCGAGAAGCACCCGGCCGGTGTGGCCGGTGGCCGAGACCGGCGGGCGCCCGACCATCAGGCTCGCCATGTCGATCGCGTGAATGCTGAACTCGATGAGGGATTCGCCGCACAGTTCCTTCCACTGGAGCCAGTTCTTGAGCTTGGCCTCCTTGGGCCCCGTGGGCGTCCGGATCTCGAAGGCCGGACAGGTGCCCTCGATCTCGCCATAGCCCAAGGTGCCGAGATCTCCGGCGGCCACGCGCCGGGCGGCCTCGTGGTAGTGATCGAGAGCGCGGGTCTGGAAGTCGATCAGGAAGCAGCGCTTGTTTTCGGCCGCCTTCCGGGCCGCCGCCTCGATGCGTGCCACGCCGGGGGCATCGACCGCGATCGGCTTCGCCAGCCAGACGTGATGGCCGGCATCGACCGCGGCCTCGACCTGCTCGGGATGGAAGTAGGGGGGCGAAAGCACGGCGACGATGTCGATCCCTCCGGCATCGAGCATTCGCTTGAAGCAGTCGAGACCCGTGAAGCGACGCTCGGCCGGGACCCCGAACTGCTCGCCCTTATCATCCACGGCCGCCTGGAAATAATCCGCCAGGGCGGCAATTTCGAAGCGGCCGTCCTTGACCGCCATCTTCGCCACGGTGTTGCAGCGTCCGCCGCAGCCAATGATGCCGACGCGCAGCTTGGCGCCGCCGGATGACTGCGCCTGTGCCGTGCCGCCAAGGGAGACGGCGGCGGTGGCGAGGCCGGCGGTGGCGAGAAAATCGCGGCGCGGGGTGCGGGCGGGCAATTCAGACATGACGTGTGGGATGGGTTCGGAGTTTTCGATGACCAGTGGCGGATCCGGGATGATGAAGTTCTACGGGCATGCGCCGCCGGGCATGTCATCGAATCCCACCTCCCGTGAGGCATCCGGGCTACTGCTCCTCGGCCTGCCTGCGGAGTTGTTCGAGCCGGGAGAGTGGTTTGGCGGTGGGCTTGGCGGGCCCGGGTTTCGGATCAGGCGTCGCGGGTTTCGCGGCGACCTGGGGACGGGGCTTGTCGATGCGGAGCACGCCGCCCTGGGCGCATTGGTGAAGGACCTCGCCATCGCCATGCGGAATGTGGATCCGGAGAAACAGGCCGGAGTGCTTTCCCACCACCGCATCCTTCGAAACGGTGACCGGGAAGGTGAGGCTCGAGGTCTCGTGAGTGAAGGTCAGCGGGGCGCTGGTGGCACCGTGTGGCAGGCCGATGAGTTCGGCCCGCGCCTCGCCGACGAATTCCCGAGCGTGTTCCAACTGGCAAAGCACCGAGGTGTTTCTGCCCTGCTCGGTGGCTCCCAGTGCGATCGAGGCGCTCAGCCACGGTTCGACGACCCGCAGGGTGACGAATTCCGACGAGACGATGACCGGCCCCTCTGGCGTCGGGGCTTCACCGAGCACCGCAAGCTTCCACTCGCCGACCGGGGCGTCTTCGGTTGCGTTGATCTCATACAGCGCCCCGTTTTCCTTGGCGGCAAGCGGCACCACTTCGGGAGCGCCGATCCCGGGCGGGCGCCAGAGCAGGCGCAGGGTGACCTTGCCGTCGCAACCATGGCGATCGATGCCGACCCCGAGCTTCACCGTTCCGCGGGGAACGACGGGGGCACCGGGCGGATCCAGGCGGACGTGAAACGGGGCTTCCTTGATCACCGCGACGGCGATGTCCCCGGAGTGCCAGCTGTGATAGGGGCCCTGGTTGTTGATCTCGATGTGATGAATGGTCTCTTCGAGGGCTCCGTCCACCTCCGGGGTGCCCTCACCGGTCGAGCGGATGCGGAAGCGGTGAAAGCCGCCTTCGATCGGGGCGTCCGCCGCGGCGCGGAACAGCAGCGGGAAGCTGTTCAGTGAGCGCGGGATTTCGGGCACTTCGATGCTGACGCCCACAGGGAGCGAAACCGCCTCGAACTCCGCCGCGCAACCGAGGTTGGTGCGGGTGATGTTGACCGGTGTGGCGCAGAGGTTGCCTCGGGGAATGACGACCATCTTTCGGGCCTGCGAGTCGTTGCGCCGGGCCACGGGAAGGCCTGCGGAAATCGCCGGAGCCCGATGGCGCACTTCGAGCCGATAGACGTAGTCGGGACCGGAACGGGCGAGCTTGTCGCGCAGATACAGTTCGTAAATGCCGTCCGCCGGGCACTTCCAGCGGATCACGGAGTCGGGCCCGTCCTGGTCGTCGTTGCTTTCGATCCCCTTGCCGTCGGGTCCGCGGAGGCCGATGACGGCATCCAGCGGTGAGCGCAGATGGCGGGCCAGCACCCGGATCTCGTAGTTGCGATTCTTCTTCGCTTCGAAGCGGAACCAATCGGTGTCCTTCGGAGTGCCGATCGCGCCGTGGACGGCACAGGGCGGAACCAGAGGCACGGGTGCCTGCTTAGGGCCGTTGTTGGGTTCGGTCTCGGCGAGATGGGGGAGGGATGAAACCTCGATCCAATTCGGCGACGGGGAGGGGATCCCATCGCGTTCCGCGAAGACGGGAAAAAGCCCCGAGGCATCGGCAGGGATCGTGATTGTCCGGGTGATCTCGCCCAAAGGGTCGCCGAGGAAGCGGAAGTCGATGGTTTCCCCGGGCCGCGCAGCCGGAGGAACGACGGTCGAGGGGCGGGGGAAGCTGCCGACATGGAGCCGGTACTGGGAGGCATCACTCCCTTGGTACGCCGCTTCCCGTACCGAAATGCGGTAGAGCCCGTCCTTCGGTGCGAGCATCGAGACGAAGGCGTCGGTACGGAGCAGCGTGGCATCGTCGCAGGACGCGATTTCGAAGCCGTCCGGATCGAGGATCGCCACCCGGGCATCGAAGAACACGCGCCCGAGCCGCATCGCCTCGACCTCGACGGAAAGAGGCTCTTCCTTCTTCAAGGCCACCGCGAAGATGTCCTCGTCCTCCGTCTTGATCACGCCGTGCACCGTCACGTTGCGGTTGATCTCCTGGGGGTCGTCGAAATCGTTGTTCGGCTCCACTTCCGGCAGCGTGGGGAAGGGGCCGATCCAGAAACTGCGCAGGTAGCTCACCCCGCCATCGGTGCGGAGTCGCAGCGGATGCTCGCCGAGCGGGGCATTGGGGGAGATGCGGATGCGGGCGAGCACGGTCCTGCCATCGCGAACCTGCTTCTTCCCTCCCTCTTTGTCCTCGGTGATGACCCGTTCTTCGAGCGAGAGAACCTCGATTCCCGGCCTCTGCAGGAGAAGTTCCCGAGGCTCGCGGAGACGTTCGCCATGGAGGCGGATCACGAGTTCGCCGCCGCGCTGGGCACCGCGGGGCTGGACGTGGCGGAGATCCGGCGTGAAGGCGGCGGAAGCCGCGGCGGCGAGGACGAGCCAGAGCGGCAAGGCTTTCATCGGAAGAGGCGATCCAGCGGCTCGAAGACCGGGTTCATCCAGTGCGACTCGGTGACCTTGATCTCGACCGGCCCGCTGATCCGGATCCCCTCGGCGAACTTCGAGATCGATTTGTATTCAGGAAGCATGGTGTCCGGGTTCAGCGCCGTGCCCGGCTCCATGAGCAGGAAGTAGGCACCGAAATAGACGACAACGAGCAGGACCAGGGCGAAGGCGATCTTTTTCATGGCGGAAGGTCAGGCGAGAATCGAGTCGAGCACCTTGCCGCCATCGACGATCTCGATCGGGCGGTTGCCGGGGGCCATCAGCTCCTTGTCGGCGGTGATCCCGATCTGGTGGTAGATCGTGGTCGCGAGGTCCTGGACCGTCACCCCGTCGGTGTCGACTTCGCCGCCGAGCGCGTCGGACGAGCCGTGAACGTGGCCGCGTTTCACCCCGCCCCCGGCGAGCATCACCGAGAACACGCGCGGCCAGTGATCGCGGCCCCCGGTCGGGTTGATCTTCGGGGTCCGCCCGAACTCGGACGTCAGGCACACCAGCGTTTCGTCGAGCATTCCGCGTTCTTCGAGGTCGGTGATCAGGGCGGCGACGGCCTTGTCCACGGGGGGAAGATTGCCGTCGATGCCGCCGCGGATGTTGTCGTGGTGGTCCCAGCGGCCGGCGGTCAGCGAGACGAAGCGCACCCCGCCCTCGATCAGGCGTCGGGCAAGCAGCATCCGCTGGCCCGCCTCGCCGCGCCCGTAGCGATCCTTGGTCTTGTCATCCTCGGCTGCGAGGTTGAAGGCCTCGCGGGCGGTCTGTGACGAGATCAGCTTGTAGGCGTGCTGGTAGAAGGCGTCCATCGAGTCCAGGGCGTCGGACTTCTCCAACTCCCGGAAATGCGAGTCGACGGTTTCCAGCATCGATCGCCTCCGATGGAAACGCTCCTCCGACACGTCGCCGGGCAGGTTCAGGTCGCGGACCTGGAAGTTTTCGTTCGAGGGATCCGATCCCAGTCCGAACGGTCCGTAGGCGGAGGAAAGGTAGCCGGAGTTGGCGAACTCGTTGGGCACGTTGGGGACGCATACGTACGGGGGCAGGTCGTTGCGCGGCCCGAGTTCGTGGGAGATGACCGAGCCGATCGACGGGTATTCGAGGGCCGGAGAAGGCCGGTAGCCGGTGAACATGTTGTGGGTGCCGCGCTCGTGGGCGGCCTCGCCATGGGACATGGAGCGGATCACCGTGAACCGGTCCGCCAGCTTCGCGAGTTGCGGAATCCTGGCACCGAACTGAACCCCCGGCAGTGCGGTGTCGATCGCCCCGAAGGGGCCGCGGTACTCGCTGGGCGCGTGGGGTTTCGGGTCGAAGGATTCCTGGTGCGACATGCCGCCCGGCAGGAAGATGTGGATGATCCCCTTGGCCGGCCCCTCCTTCGTCTCGTAGAACTTCTGGGCACCCATCGCCTGCTGGCGGAGGAAGCCGGGCAGCGACAGACCGAGTCCGCCCATCAGGCCGACGTAGAGGAACTCGCGACGGGAGCTGTAGTTTTCGAGGGGGTTGCCGGGGCAATCGGGTTTCATGGGCAAATGAAGAGGTCCAATCGAATAGTTACGCCGGGGATCGGGCCAAGTTTCAAGTGGTCTTTGAGATTCCGGAATTTTAAGAATGGTTCGGAGCTCCGGACCAAGGAGCCTGGCCCCATCGGACTCAAGCTGTTCACGGGGGAATGGTTCGGGCTTTCCGCTTCCTTCTTATCGTGAAGTCCGAGTCTGCGGCGGAGAGCTACGAGGCACCCGGCAACTCGCGGGCGGATCGGCCGAGAGCATCGGCGGTCCGCAGGGCGGCGCGTTCCAGAAGGGAGTCGAGTCCGTCGAGGAGCGTCATCGCCCCGGCATGCCATTCCTTGTTGCGCCACCGGTCTTCGGCCATTTCGAGGAGGTCATCGAGTTCATCGTCGGCGATGAATGGCTCGAGGCCGTAGCCGAGCGTGAGGGCGGCATTCGCGGCGACCGGATCGACCAGCAGCAGGATGCGCCGGTTGCCACCGAGTTTTTCAGTCTCGGTGGCGAAGGCACCGAGGTTGAACATCCAGAAGGCATGGAGCCGGATGGGATGTCCGTCGGTGAAATGCCGGAAGACCAGCTGAACCCGGACCTGCGGAAAACGTTGGGCGATCTCATCGACCTGCCGGCGAAGCCGCTTGCTCTCAGCGGGAGTGAGCGCCCCGCTGCTGTCGCACACTTCCGGCTCGATCCTCGGCACCGGCCCCAGCAGTTGCGCCGCCCGCCGCAGATCGAGCCGGCAGCCGGGGCAGTCCGGGCTGGTCTCCTCAAGGGCGGTGTCGCAGTAGGGGCAGCGCATCGGGCTCAGTCCTCTTCCTCTTTTCCGTCATCCCCGGCGTCCTCGGGAGCATCCGGCCGGATCAGGACCTGGATCGCCCGGTCCTTCCCGAAGTAGTCCGTGGCCAGTTGATTGATCTCCTCCAGGGTGATCGAGGCGATGTCCTCCTCGCGATCGCGGGCGAGTTCGAACATCTCCGCTTCGATGGTGCTTCCCGACATCACGTTTCCGAGCCAGTAGCTGTTGTCCCGAAGCGACTTCTCGATGTCGGCCAGCGCCGGGTTGCGTGCGCGGTCGAGCTCGTCCTCGGTGGCCCCGCCCGTGGCGAGTTCGTCGGCGAGGTTCACGCTCACGGCGGTGAGTTGCGGGATGTTTTCCGGAGTGCCGCGGCTCAGGGCCATCAGGAAACCGAAGTCCTCAAGTGCGGTGGACCCGCTGGCTCCGGCCTGCGGACTGTACGATGCTCCTAGTTCTTCCCGGATCTCCTCGCGAAGGCGATCGCCGAGAATGTCGGCAAGGATCTGAAGCCGGCGGAACCGGCGGCGATCCTCCCGCGGGCCGGGGCACTTCCAGACGATGGCCGCCTGGCCTTGCGGAATCTTGCTTTCGAAGGTGAAGGTCTTCGTCTGGGGCGCTTCCGGAAACTCCACACTCCGGTCGAGGGCCGGGGCCTGCCAACGATCGGGACGCTGCTCGATGGCGCCGAAGGTTGCGAGGATCGCCGGGATCAGGGAGTCGGGATCGAAGTCGCCCACCACGTTGAGTTCGACGGAGGCGGGCGTGAAGTCGCTGCCCAGCCATGGCTCGAGATCGGACGCCTCGTAGGCGAGGAAAACTTCCGGCTCCCCCGGAAACGAGAATCGCGGATCTCCGCCACGAAGCCATGAGGACATTTCCTGCATCGGACCGCTCGGGGTGTGCTTGAGTTGCTGGAAAAGCATCGGGACCGCCTTCCGAAATTGCTCGATGGCTTCGTCGCGGTAGGCCGGGTGGAGCAGCCGGGCGGTCATCAACTGAAGCTGGGCTTCGAGGTCGTCGGGGGTCGTGCCGCCCGAGATCGAGAAGTGGTCCTCCTGCACCGAGAAGCCGGCGCTGACGTTCCTGCCGGCGAAGATCTGCTGGAGTTCGTCCGCCGAATGGACCCCGACCCCGGCCTCGTTCACGACCGCCGTGGCGAAGTCCGCAAGCCCGGGCTTGTCGCTCGGGGCGGTCAGGCGCCCGTAACCGATCCGGGCCTTCAACTGGATCCGGTTCTTCTCGAAGTCGGTCGGCTTGAAGTTCACCGTGACCCCGTTGCCCAGCACCAGCCGGGTGATCCCGAGACCCTCGATTTCCTGCTGCGAGGCGATCTTTCCGGCGTCGCCGAAATCGGTGTAGGCGAAGCTCTTCACCTCGGCTTCTTCGGGTGCCTCGACGGGGACTTCCGCGGCCGCGCGGTAGGCCTCGAGAAGGGCCTCCCGGGCACCATCGGGTTCCTCTTTCGTGGTCAGGATGAGATAGACGCCCTTGTCGGCCCAGAATCCGCGGAAGGCGGCGTGACAATCGGCCGCGGTGAGTTCATCGAGCGCGGTGGCGACGACCTCGAGGTCGGTCGCCGGATCGGTCAGGACGCGTCCGTCATTGATCGAGCGGGTAATGCCGGTGGCGAGATCGCCCGACTGGCGGCTGTCCTTCGATTCGACCGCCTGCTCGTAGCGGTTGAGGGTGTTCGCGCGGGCTTCCGCGAACTCGGCGGCGGTGAAGCCGTGTTCAAGCGCGCGGCGGAACTCCTGCTCGAGCACGGCCGTGGCATCGGGCCAGCGATCATCCGCCACGGCGACATCGATGCTCCCCAGCGTGACGTAGTTGAAGAGGTCCGAGCGGGAGGCGGAGCCGCCGAGGATGGGCGAGCCCTCCTTCTTGGCCAGCCGGTCGAAGCGGGTGCCGAGCATCGAGTGGGCGAGTGCCAGGCGGAGCTTTTCGACCCGTGTCTCCCGGCGATCCGGCAGCGGCGTGTAGGCCTCGATGGTCAGCAGTCCGAGCTCGGTGGCGGAGACCTCCTTGTCGGCGAAGACAAAGGCCTCGACGCCCTCGGCTTCGCGAATCTCACCCAGCTTTGGATCGGTGCCGGGGCTCTCCGGATTGGTCAGCGATCCGAAGGCTTCTTCAATCCGCCGTTTCGCGTCCCCGGGATCGATGTCTCCCACCACCACGAAGGTCATGCGCTCCGGCGCGTAGTAGCTTTCGTAGAATTCGACGAAGCGCTCCCGTGGCGCGTCGCGGATGACCTCCTCGACGCCGATCGGGAAGCGTTTGGTCAGCAGCGAGTCGGGCATCAGGGTCTCGAACTGCTTCAGCATGAGACGGTAGTCCACCGAGTCCCGCGAGGTCTTCTCGGCGAGAATCACACCGCGTTCCTTGTCGATCTCGTCGGTCTTGAGCAGCGCGCCATCGGCGAAGTCGCGCATCACCGTGAAGCCGAGGCCCAGCATCTCATCACTGAGGTCGGGAAGATCGAGCATGTAGACGGTCTCATCGAAGGACGTGTAGGCATTGACGTGCGCGCCGAAGGCGATGCCGAGCCGCTGCATGCGGGGGATCAGCTCTTCGGGGGTGAAGTTCTTCGAGCCGTTGAAGACCATGTGCTCGAGGAAGTGCGCCAGTCCGCGCTGGTCCTTCCTTTCCATCAGCGAGCCCGCCTTGATGTGGAGCCGGATGCTGACCCGCTCGGGTGGCTCGCCATGGGGCAGAATGATGTAGCGCATGCCGTTCTCCAGATTGCCGAAGACCGCCTTCGGGTCGGTCGGGAGGTCGCTTTCGTCGTGAGGCCAGGCGACGCTCTGGGGGTCCGAAAGGCTGGGCTGCCTGGTGCCGGCCGCCGCTTCGGAAGAGGGTGTCTCCTTCGGCGATTCCTTGGGTTCGCCGGGTTCGGTTTCCGGCCGGGTGATCATGACGACCAGCGCGGCGACGGCCAGCAGCAGGGTCAGGACGATGGGAGCGGGATTCCTCATGGCCGGACGGTGACGAGGGCGCGGGGGGCTGGCAACGCCGAATCCCGTTCCGTGGCCGCTTTGGATCCGAGAATTCCTATTGCCAAACGGGGGGCGGCATGCTGTTTTCGCCGCCCGTCGTTCTACTCGACCCAAAACGCGCACGTGGCGGAATTGGTAGACGCGCATGATTCAGGTTCATGTGTCCGCAAGGACGTGGAGGTTCGATTCCTCTCGTGCGCACCATCACAGTGGGTCGGACAAGGATCCCAAGGGTCCGCGGAGACCCTCTCTTTCTCTTCATCGTCCGGTACTGGATCAGCCCAAGAAGCTACCCTTCACAGTGGTTCGGTTTCAGGGACCCACATTCCCCGTTGTGCCACGGACTGCCCGGCACGATGTAGACGGTCTGAGTGTCCCGCTCACCGAGCCAGTCGCCCCGTCTGCGGGTCACGAACTCGGGCCCATTGTCCGGGCGGATGTGGGCCCTGTTGTCAGTGGGAATCATCCCAGCGCCACGTCGAGAATCATCATCAAGGTGAAGCCGACGATGCAGGACAGGGTGGAGAGGTCGATCCGTCGGTTCGCTTGGGATTCGGGGATCAGCTCCTCGATCACGACGAAAATCATCGCGCCGGCCGCAAAACACAAAGCCCAAGGCAGGATGATCCCGACCTGCGTCACCAACCATGCCCCCAGGAGCGCCGCCACCGGCTCGACGATCGCCGACAGGTGCCCGACGTGAAAGCACTTCCATCGCGACAGTCCGGCCCGTCGCATGGGCATCGCCACCGAGATCCCTTCCGGGAGGTTCTGGATCCCGATGCCGGCTGCCAGCGCGATGGCCGAGGCGTAGTTGCCTCCCAACGCGAAATCCGCGCCGCCGGCTGCGGCACCGAACGCGACGCCCACCGCCAGTCCCTCGGGGATGTTGTGGATGGTCATCGCCAGAAAGAGGAGCGTGCTCTGCTTGAGCTTGCTTCGCGGTCCCTCGGAGTGCTGCAGCGCCGGATGGAGATGGGGCACCAGAGCGTCCAGTCCCCGCAGCACCGCAGCCCCCAGCAGGAATCCACCCGCCGCCACCAGCCATGCGGGCGGGCCCGCCGAGCTTTTCGCAATCTCGATGCCCGGAGCGAGCAACGACCAAAAACTGGCGGCGATCATCACGCCTCCAGCGAAACCCAGCATGGCGTCGTCGAGGGCGGGCGGGAGGCTGCGCTTGAAAAGAACCAGGGTGGCCCCCAGCAGGGTCATCACCCACGTAAAGCCTCCTGCCAGCAGCGCTTGGACCCATGGAGAAAGTTGGGTGAACCATTCGGGCATGTCAGCCAGGCGTTTCTCCTCTGAGCCCGGGTCACGAGCGGCCGCGGACGCGCGCGCTGAGACAGTCCGCCGATCCAGAGTCGAAGCCGGATCGCTTGGCGCTCAGCGGGCGTCGGAGTTTCGGACGGCTCATTCCTCGGTGACGATCCGCTCTTCCTCCACGCCGAGCTCGCGGAGCGCGGTGGTGACGTCTTCCACCATGTCCGGAGGACCGCAGACGTAGAAATATTGTTCGAAGTCGTCGATCTGCTCGGCCAGCAGTTCCTTGTCGATCCGGCGCGTCGGGTAGGTGGCGCTCTTCTCGTCGGTCACCAGGAAAAGCGCCCGGTCTCCAAGCAAGCGCTTCAGTTCTCCGGCGAGGATAATGTCGCTTTCCGTGTCGTTGGAGAAGATCAGCCGGTTGCCGTCGAGCTCGCCGCGATGGTGGAGGTCGCGCAGAATGGCCAGGAAGGGCGTCACTCCCGCGCCCCCCGCGATGAAGACCCCGGGCCCCTGGTAGGTGATCGCGCCCCACGGGTCTCCAATTTCCAACTCCTCGCCGACTTCCAGCTCGGCGAGGCGGTCGGTGACTCCGTCGCGTTCGGGGTAGATCTTGATCGTGAACTCCAGCTTCGGATCCTCCGGGAGGGAGGAGAAGGTGAACGGGCGCTTTTCGTCCTTCCAGTGGTCCTTCGGGATCGAGACCTCCGTGGCTTGGCCGGGCTTGAACTCGAAGTTTTCGGGTTTCGTGGTCACGAAGCGTCCGACGTCCGGCGTGAGCGATTCGATCTCCTCGATGGTGACGGTGTGGGGTGTGGACATAGGATGGTGGGGAGGTATTGAACGGGATGTTCCGGCCTTGTCGGGACCGCGGGCAGGCGCGGGGCCGGAATGCGCCGCGACAGATTCGCCGCCCCGGCGACTCAGGATAACGACGATGGCAGCTGGGTGCGGTCCGGTAAATCAGCGGGCGTTCCATGCCGGCGTGCCCGGGCCCGCCTAGCAGCCGTACGCGGATTCACTAGTGTAGCCCGTCCAACAGATTGGTAGTTTTTGGAACCGCAGATTAAGGGGATTACGCAGATTTTAAGAGTCCAGAAAATCTGCGTAATCCGT
>JAKZES010000002.1 GCA_022548915.1 Verrucomicrobiaceae bacterium E54 | reverse complement strand
CCCTCGCCGGCAAGTGCAAGGAGAAGTGCGACGGCGACAAGGAAGATCCCGCCCTCGCCGGCAAGTGCAAGGAGAAGTGCGACGGCGACAAGGAAAAGGAGGAAACCCTTCTTGCCGACAAGTGCAAGAAGTGTGACGGAGACAAGGATGAGGAAACTCTCCTTGCCTGAGCCATCCTGAACCGACCGATCTCTAAAAGCCGCCGGGAAACCGGCGGCTTTCTTATGTGCGGTTCCAGTGGCCGACTCAAATTACCTGTCCCTTAATGGGCGCGTTCCACTTCCGCAGCGACGGTCGCCCGTGCTGCTTCCGGTCAGGCGGCCGGACGGGTCCCACCTCGTGGTCCTGGTGCCATGAACGGTCTCGCTGCCGGTGAGGCGGCCCGAGGCGTCCCGGAACTGCGTCCGGCTGGTACTGCCGGACGCGTGGGTGTTGGCACTACCGGAAAGCCGCCCGCTGGCATCGCGATAGGTGGTGCGGGAGCTGCCGCCCGACGAGCTTGAGGAGGTGGCCGAGCCGGTCATTCTGCCGCTGCCATCGCGGAACTGGGTGCGGCTCGTCCCGCTACTGCTGGTGTGGGTCGTCGCCGTGCCGGTGATTCGCCCCGAGGCGTCGCGGATCACGGCCCGATCGGTCCCGCCCGGGCTCCTGTGGCGTTCGATGGTCTGGACGATGCGCCCGGAGGCATCACGGACCACTTCGCGACAAGTCTGCGCCGACAGTGTGGGCGTCAGGATCCAGGCGAGCAGGGAGGAAAGAACGATCCACTTCATGCCTGTTGAGACTGTCGGCGCACGAATCCCATTCGATCGGGAGGGTGATGGGGCCAGGAGGGATAAAATGGAGCGGCTGATCCTGTTCGGAAGCCGGGCCATTTCCGAGCCCGAGCGGGCCTTTCAACGCTGGCAGCGCAGTTCCCGTCGCAGTGCCTCGATCTGCTGCTGGAGCCTGAGGATCGTCTCGATGGCGGCCCAATTCATCCGGTGCTGTTGACGGAGGATTTCGATGTGCCGCAGGCGGGCGAGCGATTCGGCATCGAAGCGCCATTCCCCGCCATCCTCCGCCACCGGGTCGAGGAGTCCCTTGCGGCAGTAGAAGACGACCTTGCGCTCGGACGAGGCGGTCAGACTCACCACCTCGCGGATCGTGTAGAGGGCGTGGGGGTCGGGTTCGTGGACGTCCGGGTTCATGATTTTCTCGGGTCGAAATTCGAGCGGTCGCGCAGTTGTTTCCACAGATCCCTCTGGTCGTCGGGCACGTGGGGCGGGACGTGGATTTCGATCACCACGTAGAGGTCGCCGGCACCGCCCTTTTTTGGCAGGCCCCGGCCCTTGAGCCGGAGGTGGTCGTCCGCCCCGGTTCCGGGCGGGACCTTCAGCTGGACCGACTCCCCGTTCGGAAGCCGCACGGGCAGGGTGGTGCCCAGCACCGCCTCCCACGGAGCCAAGGCGAGGTCACAGAAGAGATCGGCACCGCGGACCCGGAAGTCGGGGTCGGCGGCCAGCCTCACGACAAGGTAGAGATCGCCGGCCCCGCCGCCATCCATGCCGCGTCCGCCGTGCCCGGGCACCCGCAGGCGTTGGCCGTCGCGGATGCCAGCCGGGATGCGGACCTGCACTTCCTCGACCGATTCCCGGCCGGTTTTCGGATCCACGTGCCGCATGGCGATCGTCCGCATCGCCCCCTGCATGGCCTCGCGCAGGGTGACCATGAGGTCGCCCTCGATGTCGTGTCCGCGCCTCGGACCGCGGCGGGCCCGCCCCGAAGCACCCGCGGCGCCGAAGTCCCCGCCGAATCCCGTGCCTCCGAAGTAGCGCTCGAAGAACTCGCTGAAGCCGGTGCCCTCGAACTGGTAACCGGCTGTCTCCTCGCTCCACCCACCTGCCGGCGGCGGTGGCGGCCCCTGGCGGTTCCACTCCGCCCCGAGTTGGTCGTAGCGCTTGCGCTTCTCCGGGTCGCCGAGCACCTCGTAGGCCTCGTTGATCTCCTTGAAGCGGCTTTCGGCCTCGGGATTGTCCTGAGCCACGTCCGGGTGGAACTTCCTCGCCAGCTTGCGGAAGGCTTTCTTGATCGCAGCGGCATCGGCGTCGCGCGCCACCCCGAGGGTCTCGTAGTAGTCCTTGAAATCCGCCGTCATGCCGGAGCACCAGTCACGCACATGGAGTCCCGGATGTCGATACGTCTGCTCCGTCGCCGCGCATGGAGGGGTGAGGAGCGATTCAGTAGATGCCGATTGTTTCGCGCCGAGACGAGATGAACGCCATGAACCTCGAGATTTTGGATAAACCCTTGGACAAACTCCCCGGAAATCAGCCAGAAAATCGGCTTGGTCGCTTGATTATCAGGCTGGAGGCGGAGGTGGGAATCGAACCCACGAATGGAGGTTTTGCAAACCTCTGCCTTACCACTTGGCTACTCCGCCGTGACGCCCGAAGCGCGGGAGGGGTAGTTACGGCCCCTCGCGATTCCTGTCAATGCCGGGCTTGAGCCTCAAACTGTCGAACGGGATCGGAGCGAATGGGATTGGCAGGCGGCGGATTGGTGGTTTGCTCGGTCCATGGCCGATGCCGTCCGCGAGATCTATTCCCGGCGCCGCTACCCGGCGCTATCCCACCCGGAGACGCACCCGGGGGTGATCGCGGCGACCGCCCGCTGTGGCGGGGTGGTGGCGCCCGCACTGCCGGAGGCCTGCCGGCTCCTCGAGATCGGCTGCGCGTCGGGCCACAACCTGCTGCCGCTCGCCGCCCGCTTTCCGGAGAGCCGCTTCGTCGGGATCGACTTTTCCGACAGCGCCATCCGCAAGGGGCGTCAGCACGCCGAGGCGACGGGTCTCGCCAATGTCACCTTCGAGCACGCGGACGTGACCGAGTGGCGGCCGGAGGCGGAGGATTTCGACTACGTGGTCGCCCACGGGATGCTCTCGTGGGTCGACGACCGGGTGAAGGCCGCGTTGTTCGAGCTGGTGCAGGGTTCCCTCGCGCCGGATGGCATTGCCTGCATCGGCTACAACACGCTGCCGGGCTGGTCGCTGCGGAAAGAGGCGGCGGCGATGGTCAGGGCCCTGCCGGACCTCGGGGCCGACGCCATGGGAGTCATCGGGGAACTTGCCGAAGCCGCCGCAGGCGGGGCAACACCCTATGCCGCCCATCTCGCCGCGATCTATCGCGACATGCAGCGGAAGGGACCGGAGATCGTGGCCTTCGACGACCTCGGGCCGGTGTGCGATCCGCTGCACTTCGGTCAGGTGATCGAGTGGGCGGGCCAGCACGGCCTGCGCTACCTGGGAGAATCGACCTTGTCGGGAAATCTCCCGCCCGGGGTTGACCCGGCCGCTCTGGCCCGGCTCGAGCCGCTGGCGGGGGACCCGTTGCGCTTCCAGCAGACGCTCGACCTGCTCTCCGGTCGGACCCACCGCAGCAGCCTGATGTGTCGCTCGGGCCTGACCCTCGACCCGGCCACGAGTTCTTCGGTGACCCTGCATTTCGCCGCGCGCCTTCTGGTGCGCCCGCTGCCGTCGAAGGCGATTCACGGGGAAATCATCGAGCATTTCCATGCCGCGCTGCACGCGGCCTGGCCATCGGCGATGCCGGTGGCCGGCCTGATGGAAGAGTGTGCCCACCGCCTGGGCCCCCGCTGGGATCCCGCCCGCGGGGCGAAGACGGTCGCGGATTGGCTCTACCGGGCCGCGCGTTTCGGTTGGGTCGAGTTGCGCACCGATGCGATCGAGTTGGATTCGCGGTCGCCGGTCCGGCCGGCTCTTTCGCCGCTGAATCGTCGTTTTGCGAAGGATCGCGATTCACTGGTCGATGTGTTTCACCGGAGCTGCGGCTTTCCGGAGACGCACTGGGGCGTGGTCGAGGCGCTCGACGGATCCCGGTCGGCCGACGAAATCAAGGCACTGGCCCGGGACCAGGCACCGGATCTCGACGTCGGTCCATGGCTCGATCACCTCGCCGGGCGGGGCCTGCTGTGGCCGGGTTGAGGGAAGCTGAGTGGAGAGTTTTTGCCGGTTGGAGCCATCTTGCCGCTGAGGGAGTTCCGAGGGGCTCCGTAAATTTCTGGCTAGACTTTGCGGCTGTGCGCCCGAGCGTGGAGGGACATGAAAGCAACCCTGCTTGGAATCACCACTTCGACCGTGCTCTCGATTGCCCCGCTGCTGGCGGGTGGCGAGGGTTGGACTTCTGACTTCGAGGCCGCGAAAAAGCAGGCCGCCAAGGAGGACAAGAGCCTGCTCATCGATTTCACCGGCTCCGACTGGTGCGGCTGGTGCATCAAGCTCAACGAGGAGGTGTTCCAGCACGCTCCCTTCAAGGAGGGAGTGAAGGACAAGTTCGTGTTGGTGGAACTCGATTACCCCCGGGACAAGTCGAAGCTCTCGGAAAAGGTCCAGAAGCAGAACGAAGAGCTGAAGGACAAGTATGGCATCCGCGGCTTCCCGACGATTCTGCTGACCGATGAAGAAGGGGCTCCCTTCGCCCGGACCGGCTACAAGCAGGGTGGTCCGGAGGCCTATGTGACCCATCTTGACGAACTTCTCGAGAAACGTGCGGTCCGCGACGAGGCGCTTGCCAAGGCGAAGGATCTCGAGGGGCCGGAAAAGGCGAAAGTACTGGTGGACGCGCTCAAGGCAATGTCGCTCGAGGACGAGATGATCGCCACTTTCTACGGGGATCTGGTCGAGCAGATCAAGGCGGCCGATCCGGAAGACGAGTCGGGCTACGTGAAGGGGCTTGAGATGAAGGCGAAGTTCGCGGAGTTTCAAAAGAAGCTGATGAGCTTCGGCCAGAAGCAGGATCACGAGGGTGCGTTGAAGCTCATCGAGGAGACGCTCGCGTCCGGCACTTTCGAGGGCGACACGAAGCAGCAGGTGGTCTTCTTCAAGGCGATGGTGCTGGCCCAGGCGGAGCAGTTCGACGAGGCGGTGCAGGCGATTGACGAGGCCAAGGCGGTTGCCCCCGAGAGTGACACCGCCGCCCGGATGGACCGGATCCGCGGGCAATTGATTCAGGCGCGGGATCAAGCCGCCGCCGCGGACGAGGCCCCCGACGACAAAGACGCGGAGGATTCGACCGAGTCCCAGCCCTGATCCAGCCCGGAAACGCGGGGCGACATGTCTGAGAAGGCGGAAACAGCATCACGCGGATGGGCGTCCCTGAGCGGTGCGCTGGCAAAGCGCCTCGTGCTGCTCGGCCTGGGGGTCGTGTTGATCGCCGGGGCGCTCGTGGTACTGGCGGTGTTCTACGGTTGGTCGCAGTTCGCGCACTCGCTGCCGCCCCTCGATCCCTGGCATCAGGAACAACCGGCGTCGGAGTTCACGGCGTCGGATGAGACGCCGGAGTTCGGATTCGATGACTATCTCGCCCGCGAGGAGAAGGTCTTTGGCGAACTCGATGACTTGATCCAGGGACCCTGGGAGGGTTCCGAGGCGGGCAAGCTCTCCCGCTTCAATCCCGATTCGGTGTGCCGGCCGGGTGTGTATGGAGGCCGGAACTGGAACCGCAGCCTGCTGCGTGAGGCGGTCCGGCCGAAGGGAGGCGTGCTGATGGTGCATGGCCTGAGCGACTCCCCCTACGCGTTCCGAGGCTTGAGTGAGCGCTTTCATCGCGAGGGTTACACCGTGATGGTGCTCCGGGTTCCCGGCCACGGGACCTGTCCCGGTGCGCTGGCCCAGGTCGAGTGGGAGGATTGGGCCGCGGCCGTGCGGGTCGCCGCCCGCGATCTGCGGAAGCGCCTGCCGGATGATGCGCCGATGGTGGTCGCCGGCTTCTCCAATGGCGGGGCGCTCACCGTCCATTACGCGGTCAGCGCGATCGAGGACGACGACCTTCCGGTGCCGGATTCACTGGTGTTGATCTCGCCGATGATCGGCATCACGCCGCTGGCCGAAATCACGCGCTACCACGATTGGATTGCCGGCGTTTCCGGCGACGAACGGGCCCACTGGTCGGCGGTCAATGCCGAGATCGATCCCTACAAGTATGCCTCGTGGCCGATGAATGCGAGTGTCCAGGCCTTCAAGATGACCCAACAGGTGGAGGAGGGGCTGGCCCGCCTCGAACGGAGTGGGAAGATGAAGGAGTTTCCACCGGTCGTCACCGCCATTTCGGCGATCGATGCGACGGTGAAGCTGAGCAACCTGATTGCCGGCCTCTACGGGCGGATCACGAATTCAGGGAGCGAGTTGATCGTCTTCGACGTCAATCGGGCGGCGTGGATGGAGGGGCTGATCCGGGATGACTACGAAAAGGCCTTTCTGCCGCTGTTGGACGATGGTTCGAGAGCCTACGACATCACCCTCGTCAGCAACCGGGCGACGGGCACCGAGTCGCTGATGGAGAGCCGGATCACTGCTTCGGGAAGGACCGACCGGGAGCTGGATCTGACCTGGCCGAGGGAGCTTTTCTCACTGGCGCATGCGGCCCTGCCATTCACCCAGGATGATCCGCTCTACGGACCCAACGACGGGGGCGACAAGGTCCTGCCCCTCGGTGACCTGAGGCTGCGCGGCGAGGCCGGGGTCTTGCGGATCTCCGACGGCCAGATCCTGCGCCTCCGTCACAATCCCTTCTACCCCTACATGGAGGAGCGGATCGTTTCCTGGGTCGGGGATCGCTGAGTCTCGCCGGCGGTGGGCGGTTTCAGGCCGGGGGATGCGCGAGTCGGTCGGCGGCCTCTAGTCCGGTGTGCAATGCCTTCCCGACGCGGCCTTTCCCGACCAGCGAGTCGCCTGCGAAGTCGAGGGAACGACGCCGGGCCTCGGCAAGAAGATCGGGATCGAGGGCAGATCGCGGGTGGGCGTATTTCCAGCGCTGCGAACTCCACCAGGCCGGTGGTTCCAGAGTTTCGCCGAGGAGGCGGGCGGCTTCTTCCGCGGCTTCCTCAACCAGGGACGCCCGGTCATTCTCGAATCGATCCATGCTCCAGTCCGGCGACATCTGGACGACGAGGACCGACTCGTCTTCCGGGACGTGGCCCGGCTTGTCCTCCTCGAAGGAGAGCCAGGAGATCGCGTGACGGCGGTCCGGATTGACCAGCGCGTGGTAGTCGCGCTCGTTCATGATCCGTCGATCGTAGCCGAAGACGAACGTGAACTGGCGATGGTAGGTGCAGCCGGAGAGGAGCGGGGCGAGGTCGCGGGTCGCCACCGATGCGTCCAGCAGTTCGGCCGCCTGCGGTGCGGGCAGGGTGATGAGGATCTTTTCAAAGGGCCCGAAGGTTTTTCCATCCTCATCGAGGCAGGCCCATGCCCCTTCGTGCCCCTCGAGTTTCACAATCCTGGTGGAGCGGACGACCCGGGCCAGCGGAGCGCCCGCCTCGAGGAGCTTGCCGAGCGTGCTGATGCCGTGGCGGTAGTTCCACTTGGTCGCGGAGTTGTGCGAGGGATCCCCCGGGTGGATGTTGCCGTCGCCGTCGAAGACGCGGACGTCGCCGGGGATGGAGACCAGTTCGTCGGTGGGCAGTTGATCGCGGACCAGCCGGGTGACCCGCGGGTCTTCGAGCTTGAAGTAGTTGGCGCCGTGGTCGAAACGGCAGGCTCCGTGGGAGCGGGTCGCCGCGCGGCCCGAGACGCCCCGGCTCTTTTCAATCACCATGCTGGGGACGCCCTGCCTCGACAGTTCCCAGGCAGCCGCCATCCCCGAAACCCCGGCTCCGACGATGCCGATCTGCGGGTGATGGTTGGATTGTTCTACGACCATGCAGATCAGAGTCTCGGAGTCGATCTTGTCAAACGAGCTTCGGATGCGCCGATTTCATGATGGACGCTTAGCATGGAGTTCGTATCAAACTCCATGCTCCGGCCTCTGCTGCTGATTCTTGCGACCGCCCTTTCCGCGCTGCCTGCCGCGGAAAAGCCCAACATCATTCTCGTGATGACCGACGACCAGGGCTACGGCCCGGTCGCCCGTCACGGCCATCCGTGGATTCGGACGCCCCATCTCGACCGATTGCACGACGAGAGCACGCGCTTCAACCGCTTTCTGGTCAGCCCGACCTGCTCGCCCACCCGGGCGGCGATCATGACCGGGCGGCATCCGATGAAGAACGGGATTACCCACACCATCAACGAGCGCGACCGCATGACGCTCGACGCCACGATCCTGCCGCAGGTGCTCAAGTCGGCCGGCTACGCCACCGGCATCTTCGGCAAGTGGCACCTCGGCGACGAGGACCCCTACCAGCCGAACCGGCGTGGTTTCGACGAGGCCTTCATCCACGGGGCCGGCGGCATCGGCCAGGCTTATGCCTGCTCGAATGCCGATGCGCCGAACAACAAGTACTTCGATCCCGTCGTCCGCCACAACGGCAGGTTTGTGAAGACGAAGGGCTTCTGCACGGATGTGTTCTTCACCGCCGCGCTCGGTTGGATCCGAGAGCACAAGGAAGGACCCTTCTTTGCCTACATCTCGACCAATGCGCCGCACGGCCCCTTCATCGCGCCCCCGGAGAACGCGAAGTATTTCACCGACAAGGGCTTCGGCAAAACGCACGCCGGCTTCTACGGCATGGTCGAGAACATCGACGAGAACATGGGCCGGCTGATGGCCAAGCTGAAGGCGTGGGATCTCGAGGAAAACACCATCCTGATCTTCATGTCCGACAACGGAATGACCGGCAACGGCGCCGGAAAATCGAAGGGCGAGCTGGCGCCCGGACACGAGTGGTTCAATGCCGGGATGAAGGGTCTCAAGGGCAGTCCGGACGAAGGTGGGGTGCGGGTGCCCTTCTTCATTCGCTGGCCCGGGAAAGCGCCGGGCGGGCGGGAGATCGATACGCTGGCGGCCCACATCGACATCCTGCCGACCCTGGCTGCGATCGCCGGGGCCCACCTGCCGGAGGGGCAGGTCGAGGGGCGCAACCTCTGGCCCCTCATCAAGGACGACAAACGGGCGTGGCCGGATCGCCATCTCTTCACCCACGTCGCCCGCTGGCCGGTGGGTGCCGAGCCCAATGACTTTCAGTGGAAGAACTTCGCGGTGCGCAACCAGCGCTTCCGGTTGGTTGGCCGCGAACAGCTCTTCGACATGGAGAAGGATCCCGGACAGACCACCAACGTCATCCAGGACCATCCCGATGTTGTCGAAGGCATGCTGAGTGCCTACGAGCGATTCTGGAAGGAGGCCCGGCCCCTGATGGTCAACGAGAAGGTGCCGATGTCGAAGACCCGGCCCTATCACGTGGCGTATCGCAAGCAGGAGCAGGCGGGAGGCATTCCGGATTGGAAGGCTCCTGACGGCCTTTGAGTCCCGTGCTGCGGTCTCAAGGTCGAAGGTCTGAAAGTCGAAAGTCTGAGTGATCGACGCGCTCTGAGTTCTCTGAACCGCTTGATCCAAAGGACTTTCGACCTTGGACTTTCAGACCTTTGACCGCTTCACCCTGAGTGGCGTCCATCCTCAACAATCTGCTCAAGGAGGCTCCACCTCCGGCTTACTCGTCGGTTGCGTAGGTCGACCAGAACTCCTTCCCCTGGTCCGCACGTCCGAAGGACGAGGTGCCGTCATTCAGGCGCACACGCTCTTTTTCCAGGAGCTCGCGCAGGCGGGCGAGGGTCTTGGCGTGGGCGGGATCGTCGGCGAGATTGTCGAGTTCATGCGGATCCTCCTTCAGGTCGAAAAGCTGGGTGTGGCGTGAGCCGTCGACGGCATACTCGATGAGCTTGTGGCGTTCGTCCCGCACCGCCCGGTGCCATTGCATGAAGGCGAAGGACAAGTGGTCCCGGTGGGTGGCCTCGGCGTCGGTGATCACCGGCTTGAGGCTCTTGTATTCGACGTTTTCCGGGATCTCCACTCCGGCCATCTCGCAGAGTGTCGGGAAGATGTCGTAGATGTAGCAGAGCTGGTCGCGGGTTTCCCCGGCCGGGATTCCCGGTCCACTGATGATGAAGGGCACCTTCACCGAGTGCTCGTAGACGTTCTGCTTGCCCATCAGCCCGTGGCTGCCGAGGGCCAGGCCATTGTCCGAGCTGAAGACGATGAGGGTGTTGGCCGCGTGGCCGCTCTCCTCGAGGGCCTCGAGGATGCGCCCGATCTGGGCGTCGGTGTGAGTCACCAGCGCGTAGTAGCGGGCCAGGCGCTCGAGGACCTTGTCCTCGCTCCGGGGGAGCTTCATCAACTTCTCGTCGCGGATGTTGTGGACGCCCGCATCGAAGGGGTGCCTGGGCCTGAAGTTGGCGGGGAGTTTCATGTCCCCCGCCTCGTACTTCGCGAGGAACTCCTCCGGGCAGTTGAGGGGATCGTGGGGTGTCATGAACGACACGTAGGCGAAGAAGGGTTCGTCGAGGTCCTTGCGGCTGTTGAGAAACTCCACGCAGGCGTCCGCGAAGTGCTCGGCATTGAAGCGGCCGTCGGGCTCCAGCTTGATCTTTTCGCCGTCGGGCGAGAGGTTGAAAAGCGGTGTGCGGTTCTGGCCGCGATGACCGCCGCGATCGTAGAGCCGGCTGCCGGTGCTGAACGAACGGCTGAAGTGGCCGTTTTTGCCGAATCCCGGATCGTTCTTGCCCGTGGCGAAGGTCGTGTAGCCGCGCTGCCGGAAGGCCTGGGTCAGCGTGGTGTCCGTTTCAGCGATCTCGAAGTCCCACAGGCCCTGGCTCTCGAGGTTCCACAAGGTGCGGCCGCTGAAAAGGCAGGCGCGCGACGGGGTGCACACGGCCATCGAGCTCGCACCCATGATGTAGGCGTTGGTGAAACTCAGGCCGCCGTTCACCAAGCGGTCGATGTGGGGCGTCTGGATGCGTTCGTTGCCCAGAGCCTGGATCGTGTCGTGGCGCTGGTCGTCGGTGAAGAGAAAGAGCACGTTCGGGCGCTTCGGCGCAGCCGTGGCGATGGCGGCCGTCAGGAGTGTGAGAAGAGTAGCGAGCCGGGAAATCATGTGGTGGCGGGAGCATCGCCGCGCGTGCGGGCAGTCTCAAGGTCCAAGGTCGGAAAGTCCCACCGTCGCCTCCCGGCTATGGCGGGCAGGCGAAAGTCTGAGCAGCCTTCCCTCTCTGGCTGCTTGGAGGCCTCTTCGAGAGGGTGCATGGCTGAACGCGGTGGAGCTTTCATCGCGTCCAGCAGACGTCTGGAGATGTGGCCGGGGCTTCCAGCCCCGTCGCCCATTGTTGGTTCGAACCCGGCGACGGGCCTGGAAGGCCCGGCCACATCCGCTTGCCAGCCGCTTTTACCTGCACCCCGGCGAGAAAGGAGATCCCGACCTTTGGACTTGTGACCGCGGACAAACAGAAAGCCACATTCCGGCGAAGGGATGATCGACCGGCGGGCGTATCGTTGCCCGATGAAACATCTCTTGCTCTGCCTCCTGTTCCCGGTCTTGGCCCATGCCGACAGCCACCTCTTCATCCTTTCCGGCCAGTCCAACATGGCCGGGCTTGATCCGGCGATTTCCTTCACTCCCACGGTCGAGAAGGCCTTTGGCGCGGAGAACGTGGTGGTCGTGAAGTCGGCCCAGGGAGGCCAGCCCATCCGCCGCTGGTACAAGGAATGGAAGCCGGCGGAAAGTCCGGTGCCCGAGGGCAATTTAGGGGATCTCTACGACAAGCTGATGGAGGCGGTCGAAAAGGCCGCGGGCGACCGGGAGTTCGACACCGTGACCTTTGTCTGGATGCAGGGGGAGCGGGATGCCAGGGAGGGCCATGGCGGGGTCTACGGCGACAGCTTCAAGGGGCTGATCGGACAGCTTTCCAAGGACCTCAAGCGCGACGACATCCACTTCGTCATCGGCCGGCTCAGCGACTTCGACATGGAGGACCAGCGCTACCCGCACTGGACCAAGGTCCGCGACGTGCAGGTGGCGGTGGCCGAGTCGTCACCCCGCGGTGCCTGGGTGGATACCGATGACCTGAATGACAAACCCGCCAAGGGTGGCGAGGGCACCCGCAACGACCTTCACTACACCAAGGAAGGCTACCGCATCCTCGGCGAGCGCTTTGCCGAGGCGGCGATCAAGCTGATCCGGGAGTGATCGTTGCGGTCGGAACGGCAGTCTTGGGTTCTGCATTGGATGGAACCGCAAAGACGCAAAGCAAATGGAGTTCAAGCTCACCGCTCCCTTCTTGCGCCTTGACCTTGCAAAAAATCGCTCCGGCCATTCTACCAGCCGATTCTGTTCATTGGTATCGGGCCACCCGATCTGCGGCAGAATTGATTGTGGGCCTCAAGCGACGTCCAGAGGATTCCAGACCTTTGCAAATCCTAAGCCCTCGAAGTCTCTTGTGTTCGTGGTGGCGAAGTCGGTGACGCCATGATCCAACAGGGTCAGGGCCGTCCGCAGATCGTAGAGGCGCCGGTAGGCGAAGCCACTTTCCGAGGCAATCCGCCACATCCTGTCGTGGAGTTCCCGGCTGTTCTGGGGAAATCCGACCAGCATCCAGCGGGGATGACTGCGGTAGGAATCGACCAAGGCTGCCGCCGCCCGGGCATCGAGTGGACCCGATCGCGCGGTGACCGGGTTCCCTGCGAGCCGATACAACTCGGCCAGCACGAACTCGGAAATGGCGACCTGCTCCGAGCCGCCCTGCGATGCCAGCCATTCGTAGGCCCTGCCATGAAACGGCGAATCGATGTTGAACGCGTGGAAGAGGATGTTGGTGTCGATGGAGATCATCTCTCGACGGCATTCTGCTCGGTGCTCCCTTCCTGCGCCACGGACTTGAGTTTCTCCTCGGAGAATCCTGCCCAGCCCAGCGCCTGCGGCTGCGGCGGAGCCCAGGGCGTGGCCTTCTCCTTCGAATTCAAGACCATCACCATGTGTTCCAGGCCCCGCCGGGCCAGCTCGGCCATGGACAATTCGCGGGCCTCACAGAGTTGCTTTGCCTCGCGATACAAGCTCTCCGGGAGTTGGATCTGCGTGCGGATCATGTCGACAAAATGACATCATCTTTTGTGATGTCAAAGAGTTGTCGCGAGCACCGCGCCTCTGAATGGGGAGCCCGCCATCGAGAGTCTCGGACCGCCACTCGCGATTTTCAGGCGGGGCGCTGCGCGAGTGGGCCCGCGCGGTCCTCCTGAAAAAAAAGCCGGCCCCTGAATGGGACCGGCGGTGTTTCAGAGCTTGCCAGAAATCAACGCCGGCGGCGGAGAAGACCGGCTGAGCCGAGCAAAAGCAGAACGAGGCTGCTGGGCTCGGGGATCTGGCCGACGGTGAAGTTGATGTCGTCCGAGTAGGCCCACTGGTGAACCTTGCCGACCGCTCCGTCAATGTCAGGGCCGTTGGGATCCAAGGTGACCTGCATCCAGCCGTATTGGGTTCCGGAGGCCGTTTCGAGAGTGAAGGCAATGTAGCCGGGAGTGCCGTCGGTGGCGAAGCTGGAATACTGTGACGGCAGGCTCCCATCGACGCTGCTGAAAAGGCTGTCGGGGTCGCTGTTGCTCGGCGTTCCGGAGCCTCCGTAGCTGTTCAGGCCGAGGGCCTGCGAGACGTTGGACGCGATGTTCGTGCCCTCCTCGACATTGAGGATCTGGGATCCTCCCACCCCCGGGCTTTCGACGAAGGGATTGAAGGTCGGACTGTAGGCGATGCCGATGCCGCCGAAGAAGAAATTGATGTCCCAGTCGGTGGGCTGGTCGTAGCCGATCGCATAGGAGTCAAAATTGACCTCGGCGGGGTCGTCGTTGGACGGCTCGGTGGGGTTTCCCGCTGGGCTGGTGGCCGCGAGGTCGAGGTAGACCCCGTTGAAGCTGGTCGGGATGCCTATATCGACCACCCCGCTCCAGGTTACCGCCGCCCGGGCGCCACCCGCCCCCAGCAGCAGACCGGCTGCCAGTAGCGGGGCGGTGAAGAAGTTCCGCAGGGAATTCATGGGAGTGTTTGGGGTAACAGCCAAGGATTACTCAGTAGGGGGCGGGGGAGACAAGCCATTCCTGTGGCTCGATTCATGGAGTGGGCAGGCTCACATCGACACGGAAGAACCGGGCCTTTTTCTGGGGCGTGCCATCGAGCCACCATGGGTAGTCGATTTCAATCACCTCGTAGGTGGCATCCTCCGCCACCGTCGTGGGGTTGAGGCCCGCCACCCAGCTGGGAGCGGGAACCGTGTCGCTCGACTGCCAGTCGTTCAGCTGCGAGCTGAATTGCAAGGCATAGAGCGCACCGCCGTCTTTTCGTTGAACGTAGCGGGCCTTGAACTCCACCCCGTTCACCGAATAGACCGGATCAGAGATGGTGGGGGTGCCGCCGGTGAAGGTTGGCGGGGTTCCCGGGGTGACGGTCAGCGGACCACCAGAGCCCGAATCGGTCGGGTCGGTGCCGAAGGCGAACTCGAGGAGGTTGCTCAGCCCATCGGTGTCGAAGTCCAAGGTCGGATCGCTCACGTCGTCGGGCTGGTAGCTGTCGGCCCAGGTGTCGTAGGGGGAGCCGCCACCAGTGGTCACACTGAGATGGACATTGTCGAAGAAGACGCCGCGTTCCTGGCCACTACTGTCGATGCGCAACGCGATCGGTTCGCCTTCCGTGCCGCTGGTAAAGGCGCTGGCAGGGATGGTGAAGGTGAAACTGGTATTGGGATCATCCTGGTAACTGCTGCCAACAAGATCCGCAGAGAGCGGGATGGCTGTCTTCTCGGGTCCAGTCATGTTCTCGCCCGGAGCCCAAAGAATGGTACCATCCTGCTGACGCAGACTTGGGCGGATGTAACGCTGCTTGTCACCATTCCAGCTCTGGGGGCTCGCATTCAGGGTTAGTGTGAAGACATCGTCCGAAGCCCAGTTGTGGTCGATATCAATCTCGATTTCGGCGCTAGTGTATTCAAATTGAATCGCGTAGTTGTCGCCGGGCACGGCAAGGTCCGTGTCGGTACGCACACCGTCACCGGTCGCTTTCTGGGTCTTGACGTTAGCCGACTGGAATAGCTGCCAGTCACCCAGATCCGGGTTGTTTTGATTATCGCTGAATAGCGGATCCTGGAAGCGGGTAATGTAGAGTGTGCCCGCAGGTTCGGTTGGGGTAGTTGCACTCTGTTGTGTGGAGGCAGAACCTTCATTCAAAGCCGGCGACGTATCGCGGGCCATCACCTCAAAGGTGTAGGCGGTGTCCGGATCGAGATCCTTCTGCGTCCAGGCGGGGCTGTTCAGCCAGCCGCTGTCGGTTCCATTGGTCACGTTGATGAATTTATACTGCACGCCGGATGGGTCGCTGACCGTGTTCGCCTTCATGTGAATGGAGCGGTAGTCGGCAACCTCGGGGAGGACGTTCCAAGTTGGGGCTGCGGGAGGCGTGAGGTCTTCCGGTGCGGTGGTCGCGCTCTCTGCGGCCGAGGTGCCCGATTCGTTCTGATTGGGCGACTTGTCCCGCGTCTTCACGGTGTAAGTGTAGGTGGTGTCGAAATCGAGGTCGGTCTCCGCCCATTCGCGGCTGTCCTGCCAGCCGCTGTTGGTGCCGCGGGTTGTGTTCTCGAAGTAGTATTCCACTCCATAGAGGTCACCCGGATCACGAACGCTGTTGGCTCTCATGCTGATGTCCTTGAAGTTCGAGACCGTGGGCACGATGTCCCAGGTCGGAGTGGCCGGCGGGGTGTTGTCCGCGGGAAGAGGCCCTTGAACAAGGGTGACCTTGTTAATGTAAAGGCCGCGCTGGCCGCTGCTGTCGATTCGAAGTTGAAGCTGCTCACCCGGCGTTCCCGCGGTGAAGGTGCTGGCATCGATCTCCCAGAACCAGATGAGTTCGGAGGTGTAATCGCTCAGTGAACCCATGTAACTGTCGTACAGCGGGACGGCCGTCTCAGGCCCCTGGGCCGTTGACCAAATTACAGTGCTGTCGCTGCTCTGGCGGAGTTCCGGGCGGATGTAGCGCTGGTTTTGCCCGCTCCACGACATCGGGCTTGCCTCGACCCTCAGATAGTAGACGTCGGTCGCCCCCCAGTTGTGGGAAGTGTCGTAGTCGAGCTCGCTGGAGGTCTGCTCCTGCTGGATGACCTGGTTACGGCCGTGGGAGTCCGTGACGGACGAATCGCTGGGGACGTCTCCCTGATTCACGTCATTCCTCGCCTTGGCACCACCGCCGAAGCTCCAGCCGGGGAAGTCGGTGCCGGTTACCTGGGTTCCGTCGCTGATGATCGGATCGGTTTGCCAGTCCTCGTCAACAAGGGTCGTCTGACCGGATGCGATGGCGAGCAGAAGCGAAGCGAATGCAGCGAGTGCGGGGATTCGTGGGAATCGGGCTTTCATGTTGGTTGGGTTCGATTGGGGTCTCCGGTGGGTCCGATAAAAATTTTCACATTGCCACCCGTCAGAATGCATATTGGATTTCACTACACAAGTGGATTTGGAGCGCTTATGAAAAGCGAAGTGTCGAGGGGCCGGGATGGACGCTTGGGCGGCGTGAGATGCCCTCGCAACGTGGGTCACTTCGTCCGATTCTTGAGCACCAGCAGCGCGCGGCCCTTTTCGGCCATGGCCTCCATCAGGCGCGGTTGGTCGATCGCGAGGCCGGCGGGAACGTAGCCGCCGCCAAGGACGAGATCCTTGTCGCCATCGCCATCGAGGTCGCCCGCTTCGATCGTCATCCAGCGGTCGGTCCGGGGAATCTCGAAGGAGCGCGGGGTGAAGCGCGTTTGCCCCTCGTTCTGGAGATAGACGAAGCTCTCGGGTTTCTCGCTGCTGAAGTCGGGATTGAAGGCGACTGCCGCAATGTCCGGATCGCCATCCAAGTCGAAGTCCTCGACCGCCACGCCGTAGGCGCCGTACATCGGGTAGAAGAAGGCCTCGACGAAGTTCAGGCCGCCCTCGTTGAGGTAGAGCCGGATGCCGTGGTCGCGCTTGAGGGTGTTGTAGGGATCGGAGTCGACGTTGTCGCCGTTGACGGTCAGGACGTCGAGGTTGCCGTCGCCTTCGAAGTCGACCCAGGCGAAGCGGACGTAGCCGAAGGATGCGTTTTTCTCTACAAGGGTCTTCCGCTCGAACTCGCCGTCACCCTGATTGAGGAAAAGACTGAGGTTCTCACGGGTGCCACCGAACAGAACCGCGACGTCGGGGCGGCCGTCGTCATCGAAGTCCGCGACATGGCAGTCGACCGCACCGGGCTCGGTGGTCAGTTGGATTTCGGGCTCCGGTTCGAACTGCCAGCCGTTGGGCTTTCGCGGGTGGATGTCCACGCTGCCGGTGCCGAAGCCGAAGTTGGCGACGACGATTTCGGTCCTGCCATCGCCGTCGAAGTCGCCGAAGTCCATGTCAGCCGGGCGGTGTAGGTTCTCGAGGGCCATGCCACGGGGCACGTAGCCGTCGTCGCGGCGCAAGCCGTAGGAGATTTTGCCGTATAAAATGCCAGGCAAACAGTCGGCAAATGGGCCGCTATCCCCGATGGAATAGGCGGATGCGGTTGGATTGCGGCAAGGCGGACCGGGCGGAACAGGATGCCAAGCATCCCGCCCAGGATACTACCGGTAGCCCTCGACCGTGAGGCCCTCGATGCGCTCGAAGTGGCGGAGCTTGTCGCTGACGAGGGGAATGCCGCCGGCGACTGCGGTAGCGGCGATCAGCACATCGAAGTCGCCGATCATTTCGCCGCGGCGCCGAAGCTCGCGGCGAATCCGACTGCCTGCAAGGACGACGGATGCCGTCACATCGAGTTGGAGAAAGGGAGCGAGGAGGCGCTTACCGTCTCCCGGGTGGGCGTAGCCTTCGAGGAACTTGAGGACCGTGACCGTCGGGATGCAGAATTCCCCGCTCGCCGGGCGATCGAGGAAGCCCGGCCTCGCCGCGGCTCCACTCCCGCCGCAGATCGATGAGGAAGTTGGTGTCGAGCAGCTTCACGACGCTTCGTCCCAGTGGGATTCGCTGGCGGGCCGATCCGGATGGGCCTCTTTCCAGTTCCGGCATCCATGGGAGGGACTGCTTTGACAACGGGCCTGGAAGGCCCGGTCACGGCCTGCGGCTGCCAGCTTTGCCGAGGCTCCGGCGAGCCAAGGGAAGCCACAGCCACGGCCTGCCGCTGGAAGCGTCGGCGACGCCTGCGTCGATGCGCGCATCATTCCCACTCGAAGGCCAGCGTCTCGCAATAAAATGCCAGGCAAACAGTCGGGGATCAGGACCCCGGCCTTGCCTGCGCCCTTGTCGGGTCTTGATGATCGATGACCTGCCAGGCATGCGGTTCAGGCGGGTGGGCTGCTTCGGTTGCCATGGAGCGTGTGCTCGCCTTAGCTCCTAAACATTTTGCATTACGATGTGTTTTGCATCATGATGCTTGTCATGAGGACGACGGTGGATATTCCCGAAGGCCTGTTGCGGCGGGTGCGGGCTCAGGCGGCGCTGGATGGGCGCAAGCTGAAGGATGTGGTGAATGAAGCCCTGCGTCGGCACTTGGGTCTGGCCGAGAACGGGACCGATGCGGCCCCGGAGTTGCCTGCGCGGGTGGGAATCGAGCGGGCGGGCCGCTTTGTCGTGCCGGTGGTCCGCTCCGCACGGCCGGGCGAGGCGGTCATCGCCCTCGAGAAATTGAAGGAACTGGAGGATGACGAGCAGCGGCATGGCGAGATTTTTGGACGTTAACGTGTGGCTCCCGCTGGTGTGGGACGGTCACATCGCAGCGGCGGCCGCGCGGGCCTGGGTGGCCGGCGGGGAGGAGGATCTGGTGCTGTGCCGGGTGACGCAGTTGGCGCTGCTGCGGCACCTGACCAATCCCGTGATCCTCGGAGCCGATGTCCTGAGCAACCGCGAGGCGGCGAGCTTGGTGGTGCACCTGCAACGGCAGGAGGGGATTCTGTTCGAGGCGGAGCCGACGGGATTGGGGGATCTTTTCCCGGCGGCAGGGGAATCGCCCGAGCCACACGGTCTTTGGTGGACGGATGCCTATCTGGCGGCCTTCGCCATCGCGGCGAAGCACGAGCTGGCGACCTTCGATCGAGGGTTCGGCCGCTACGAGACCCACGGACTGCGCTGGAGCCTGTTGGAGGTCGCTGGTGGTTCGGGGTCGGCCAGGTGAGGGTCAGGGGAACTGCGGCTTCCCACTCCGCCAAGGCTACGAGGGCCAAGGCAAGTGTCAGTGTCGCCGGGTGGCATCATTCCCATTCGAAGGCAATGACCTCCGGATTTCCGCGGGTCATGGCGGCGGGAATGACGATTTCGAGAATCTCGGTGGTCTGCTGGATGCTGGGTGAGTCTTTGGGAGCCTCCGCGTCCTTGAGAAAGTCCGCGTCCCAGCCGCGGCCGAGATCGAGGCCGCCTTCCACAGGGCCGGAGGTCACGATTGCCGGATCATCCAGCGTGACGCCGAGACCGACCGACCCGTTGGCGATGCGGAACTGGGTGGAGGTGACGGCTTCGCCTTCCTTCTTGTGGAAACGGATGGAGAGCTTCGATGGCCACTTCGCGGCACCCCGCACGAGCACGCCGCGGCCCTTGCTGTAGGGGGAACGGATGGTGACGGATGCCTCGTCCGCCGCGCTGTCGATCCGGGCGGTGTCCTGCATGCCGCGGCCGCGGCCCTTGAGCGAGATGCGGAAGGGCGGGGGATTCTCCGGTTCGACGAAGCGGCCATCCTGCCACAGCGCGTGGACCGACATGCCGTGGTAGGCACGGGCGAGGACGGCGATGTTGCGGTCGTCGCCGCTGAGCTCGAAGACCTGGCGCGAGAAGATCTTGTCGAGGGGCACGAGGCCATCGTTGTTGCGCGGGGCGGTGAAGCCGTAGAGCCCGATACCGGCCTCCATCGCCTCGGGCACCGCGACCGAGGCGTCCTGGCCGTTCCACAGCGCCATGCAGGTGATCATCCGGGTGTCCTCGCCGACCATCGGCTCGACCTTGCGGATCGCCTCGACGCTGCCGGCCTCGTTCATCAGCCAGTCGGCCTCCCGGTACATGTCCGAATTGACGACGTGCGGGTGGTTGATGTGGTTGACGGTCAGCCATATCTTGCAGTCGGGGTTCGCGTCCTTGGCGGCCTTGCGGATGGCCTTCCAGCAGCGGTCGATGGCCTTGCGGCTGTAGGCGGTGTCCTGGGCCGGAGTCAGCTTGTCCTCGCCGGGAAAGGGTTCGCCCATGAGTTGCTGGTAGAGCTTCTTTTCGCAGTCGAGCCACTTGCCTTCGGTGGATTGGCGTTTCGGCATCCACACCCAGTCGATCATGAAGCCGTCGATGCCGGTCCGCTTGACCGCGTCGCCGATCGATTTCGAGAGGAAGTCGAGATACTCGTCAGTGTAGGGGATGTGGTAGGTGGTCGGGCTGCCGTAGCTCTGCTCGGGGTGCAGCTCGGCCCAGCGGGGATTGGAGGCGATGCAGAAGTAGCCGAAGACCTGCATGCCCTCGGCGTGGCCGAGCTTGACGACCTCGGGGAGGAAGTCGTGCTTCAGGCCGGGTTGCTCCGGCACGAAGCCGTCCTTATACCAGGCGTAGCCATTGGTGGAGACGCAGAAGGTCTGGATCACGTTGGCGCCGATGGTCTTGTACCACTCGACGTGGGCGGCGGGGTCGGCGCCCGCCCATTGACCCGGTTTGGCGAAGGGTTTGCCGCGGCGGTTCGTCGGGACCCAGTTGAAGTCGAGGCAGTAGGCCTTGATGGTTTCGGGTTCGTCGGGTGTCGCGGCGGGGGCATGGCCTGTGGGAAGAAGCAGCGCGAGGGCGAGCAGGGTGCGGCGGAGGGTCATGGCAGGGATACGTGTGGACCGGGAGAGTCCTTCATGGAACGCGGGTGGCTGCGGCATCCTTGCCGCAGGCCGTCTTGGTGGCTTTCAGCCGCCTCGTCAGGAATCCTGCCGCTGCTTCCTTCGCCAAGGCTTCGGCGTGCGAAGGGAGGCCGCGGTCATGGACTGCGGGGAGGACTCCACGGCCGGAATGGACTCCGCGGCTGGAAGCCACGGTCACGATCCTGCGGCTGCCGCCTTCGCCGAGGCTCCGGCGAGACAAGGGAAGCCGCAGCCACGGCCTGCCGCTGGAAGCGTCAGCCACGGACAGGAATGCGGATTGCACATTCCCGGACGATGAGAAAGATCCCCTCATGAAATTGCGCAAAGCCGTGGTGACGGCGGCCAGTCCGGCCGAGTCGCACCTGCCGCTCCAGACCTTGGTCGATCCGGAGGGGATGTCCCGTCCGGCCCTTGAAATTCTACTGGATGACCTTTTTGCCGCCGGTCTCGAAGAAGCGGCGGTGGTGATCTGCCCGGGAACCCGGGACGCGTATCTCCGGGCGGCGGGCCCCCATGGCGAGCGACTGACGCTGATCGAGCAGGCCGAGCCCCGGGGATATGGCCATGCCGTCTGGATGGCCCGAAATTTCACCGCGGACGACCCTTTCGTGCTGCTGGTGGGCGACCACCTTTTCCAAAGCCGCCGGGAGACTTCCTGCGTGGCGCAGCTTCTCGCCGTCGCCGCGACCCACACGGGCTGTGTGTCCGGCGTGCAGCCGACGCATGAAAGCCAGCTGCACCTTTACGGCACGATCGGCGGGCGGCGGGTGCCGGCCTCGCCCTCGATCATCGAGGTCGCCAACATGGTCGAGAAACCGACCCCCACCCTGGCCGAGCAGGAGCTGTTCGTCTCCGGCCTGCGGGCGGGGAACTACTACTGCTTTTTCGGCATCCACGCGCTGACCCCGGCGGTGATGGAGCGCCTCGACCGGCAGGTGGCGGCCCTTTCGGAAGGTGAGACGCTGGGGTTGACCCCGACGCTTGCGGAGCTCGCCCGCTCCGAGAAATACCTCGCCGTCGAGATCGACGGCCAGCGTTTCAACATCGGCGAACGCTACGGACTCCTGCGGGCGCAGTTGTCGCTGGCGCTCGCCGGTCCGCACCGGGACGAGATTCTGACCATGCTGATCGAGACGACGGCCAATTCGCGGGCATGAGTTCATCGTCATCATCTTCGAAGTCGCGCCTGGTCGGGATCATCACGACCGGCGACCCGTCGCGGCGCGACACCGATCTCGCCGAAGTGTGCCGGGAACTCGATGCCGGGGGGCTGCTCGCCGAGTGCGCCGAGCTGGATGCCTTTCGGCGCGACGCGGAGAATCTCTACGAGCGGGTCCGGGCCTTGTTCTTCCTCTACGCCATCCACCGTTTCCACCTGCCGCCGAAATTGCCGGCGGGAAAAGTCGGGCGGATTCCCTTCGCGGCCTACGAGTACCTCCTGAGGCGGCGGTTTGCCGAGGCCATTGACGGCTTCCTGGAGGCGGTCGCCGCCGAGGGCCCGGGCGATGCGCTGTCGTCGGCCCTGGCTTCGGCCTACCACGAACTGGCCTTCCAGACGCTCGCCGACCAGGTGCGCCGATCGGTGCGCACGGTGCGCGGCAACCAGTGGATGTTCCGCATGGGTCACCCGGCGGACCATCCGCTGAAGATGCGCAGGGAAATGCTGGAGCCGGGAGCGGGCGGGCATCCCGTGCTGCGCGAGCGGACGCCGGTGCGGATGGATCTTTCCCACAGCGGCTGGTCGGACATCTTCTTCCTCGGCATGGACTACCCCGAGGGGGCGCGGGTGCTGAATGTCTCCGTCGATCTCGGCGTGCATGGCCGGGATCAGGAAACCAAGCCGCCGGTCGAGGCCTACCTGCGCGTGATCGACGAGCCGGTGATCGTGCTGCATTCGGTCGATCTGAAGGCGACGGCGCGGATCGACAATCTCGGCGAGGTCTTCGACTTTGCGAAGGACTACCTCGGCCTGCTCAAGGCGGCGGTGATCGCGGCGGGCATCGTGCCGCCGGGCATCGAGGGCAGCGGCAAGCGCCTGGAGCGCCTGCTCGAGCGTCTCGTCGGCAAGGGCCGCGGGATCGAGCTGGTGTCATCGGTCAACGACATCCCGAAGGGGTCACGTCTGGCCGTTTCGACCAACCTGCTCGCGGCGCTCATCGGGGTGCTGATGCGGGCCACCGGCCAGACGCGCTCGCTGACCGGTCCGCTCGAGGAAAGCGAGCGCCGGCTGGTGCTGGCGCGGGCGATTCTCGGCGAGTGGATCGGCGGCTCGGGCGGCGGCTGGCAGGATTCGGGCGGCGTGTGGCCGGGGATCAAGCTGATCACCGGCGAGACCGCCGGCGAGGATGATCCCGAGTTCGGCATTTCCCGCGGGCGCTTGATGCCCTCGCACCATGTTTTCGACGAGAATGAGATTCCCGACAGCGCCCGCCGCGCGCTGCAGGATTCGTTGGTGCTGGTTCACGGCGGCATGGCCCAGAACGTCGGCCCCATCCTCGAGATGGTCACCGAGAAATACCTGCTCCGCTCCGGCAAGGAGTGGAGCGGCCGGCAGGAGGCGCTCGAGCTGTTGGAGGAGCTGATCGATGCGCTGAAGCGTGGCGACATCCGCACCTTGGGTCGGGCGACCATGCGGAATTTCCGCGGGCCGATCCAGACCATCATTCCGTGGGCGACCAACCTTTTCACCGAAACCCTGATCGCCCGGGCCGAGGAAAGGTTCGGTGACGATTTCTGGGGCTTCTGGATGCTTGGCGGGATGTCCGGCGGCGGCATGGGGTTCATCTTCGCGCCGCAGCGCAAGGCCGAGGCTCAGGAGGCGATGCAGGAGATCATGAGCGAGGCCAAGTCGCGGCTGCAGTACGCGCTGCCCTTCGCCATGGATCCGGTCGTTTACGATTTCGCGATCAATCCGGACGGCACCACCGCCGACCTCCGTCACGACGGCCACGCCGCGCTGCCGGCGGGCTATCACCGGCTGACCGCGCCGCAGGGGGGGGATTCGGAGGAGGGGAAAGGCGAGTCCGGCGGGAACGGCAGCCTGGCAGGCATGCTCGAGGCTCACGGCTTCGACTCCAAGCTGCACGAGCAGATCCGCGCGGACCTGCGGGCGGGTCGCATCGGTCTGGCCCAGAACCGGCTTTCGCCCGCGACCGTGATCGAGGACGTGCGGGCGGAGGATGTGATGGATGTCTCATCGCCCGAGGCGGCGGCGCGGCACGACCTCGAGGAGGCGGAACGCATCGGAGCGGCGGCCCTCGGGGCCGGCGAGGTGGCGGTGGTCAGCCTCGCCGCCGGCGCCGGATCGCGCTGGACCGGGGGTGCGGGCACCTGCAAGGCGCTCAACCCCTTCGCGCCGATCGACGGTGCCTATCGTACTTTCATCGAGACGCACCTCGCCAAGTCGCGTCGGATCGGCCGCCGCTTCGGCGCGCCCCTTCCGCACCTTTTCACCACCTCCTACCTGACCACCGGACCCACGCAGGCCTTCCTCGAAAGCGTCGGCAACTACGGCTACGAAGGTCCCCTGGTCGTCTCGCCGGGTCGATCGGTCGGGCTGCGGATGGTGCCCACCGAGCGCGACCTGCGCTTCGCCTGGGAGGAAATGCCGCAGCAGGTCCTCGATGAGCAGCAGCAGAAGGTCCGCGACTCGGGCCGCGCCGCACTCATCCATTGGGCGAAGTCCGCGGGTGAGGCCTCGGACTACACCGACAACCTGCCGCTCCAGTGCCTGCATCCGGTCGGCCACTTTTTCGAGGTCCCGAACCTGATCCTCAACGGCACCCTGCGCGGTCTGCTGGAGGACCGCCCGCAGTTGCGGACGTTGCTGCTTCACAACATCGACACCCTCGGGGCCGATGCCGATCCGGTGCTGCTCGGGCTTCACCGCCGGTCGGGCCACGGCCTCACCTACGAGGTCATCACCCGCCGGCTCGAGGACCGCGGCGGCGGCCTGGCCCGGGTCGATGGTCGTCCGCGCCTCGTCGAGGGACTCGCGATGCCCGACGAGGAATGCGAATTCGCGCTTTCGTACTACAACTCCCTGACGACCTGGATCGATCTCGACCACTTCCTCGGGATGTGTGGTCTGACCCGGGAGCAGATCCTGTCGGACGACGAAGCGGCGGTCACCGCCGGCCTGCGCGGACTCGCCGAGCGCCTGCCGACGTACATCACGATCAAGGACGTGAAGAAGCGCTGGGGCCATGGCCAGGAGGACGTGTTCCCGGTGACCCAGTTCGAGAAGCTGTGGGGCGACCTGAGCCTGCTGCCGGAAGCGCGTGCCGGCTACTTCGTCGTCCCGCGCCTGCGCGGCCAGCAGCTCAAGGATCCCGCGCAGCTCGACGGCTGGCTGCGCGACGGCTCGGCGGATCACGTCAGCAGCCTTTGCGAGTGGAAGTAGCGGCGTCGCCGCTGCGTAGGGTTGGGGGCTTTCCCCCATGAAGTTTTTCCTCGTCCACCTGCTCGCCGCCGCGCTGGCGTTTCCCGCTGCCGCTTCGGATCTCGAAGCCGGCTTCCGCAATCCTCCGGACTCCGCCCGACCGCACACCTGGTGGCACTGGATGAATGGTAACGTTTCCCGCGAGGGCATCACCACCGACCTTGAAGCGATGGAACAGGCCGGCATCGGCGGGGCCATGATCTTCTTCCTCGCGGGACCCCATCACAACTGCGACACGCCGCGCGGGGCGGTCGACTACCTCGGGCCGGCATGGCTCGAGATGATGAAACATGCGGCGGACGAGTGCCAGCGCCTCGGGCTTGAGTTCGGCATGCACAACTGCGCCGGGTGGTGCACCACCGGCGGCCCGTGGATCACGCCCGAGCTGGCGATGCAGAAGCTGGTGTCGTCCGAGATCGTCGTCGAAGGCGGTCGAACCATCAGCGAGAAGCTCCCGCAACCGGAGGTGGCCCTCGGCCACTACCGCGACATCGCGGTCTATGCCGTTCCGGCCGAGCTCGATACCGGCTTCCGGATGCCCAAGTGGCAGAGCAAGTCCGGCCAGCGCGGCGGCCCGGCTGGACGCCAGCCCGCGCTGAATCCGCTGCCTCAAGGGGCGGCCATTCCGGCCGATCGGATCATCAACGTCACCGGGCGCTTCGAGCGGAGTGGCACGCTCACCTGGCGGGCGCCTGCGGGCCGGTGGAAGATCATCCGCCTCGGTCACACGCCGACCGGCATGACCAACAAGCCGGCACCCGATTACGTCACCGGTCTCGAGGTCGACAAGCTGCGCCGCGAGGGGCTCGAGGTGCACTGGAAACACGGCATCCAGCCGTTGCTCGATCATCTCGGCCCGCATGTCGGCAAGGCCTTCAAGCACCTCACCATCGACAGCTACGAGGCCGGCCTCCACCACTGGACACCGCGGATGAAGGAGGAATTCGAGAAACGCCGCGGCTACGATCCGTCGCCCTACCTGCTGGCGCTGACCGGGCGGGCCATCACCGACGGTCCCACCACCGAGCGTTTCTACTGGGATTTCCGCCGCACCATTGCCGACCTCTTTGCCGAGAACTACTACGGCCACATGGCGCAGCTCTGCCACGAGCACGGCCTGCTCTTCACCACCGAGCCCTACACCTCCTGCTTCGAGGGGCTGCAGATCGGCGGCAAGGCGGACATCCCGATGGCGGAGTTCTGGTCGAACGGAAAGTACTCATTCTCGATGCGGCTCGCCGCCTCCGCCGCCCACACCCACGGCCGCCGCATCGCCGCCGCCGAGGCCTTCACCGCCGGCCCGGACATCGGCAAATGGACGAACCACCCGGGCTCGATGAAGACCGTTGGCGACCGGGCGTGGGCCGCCGGCATCAACCGCTTCGTCTTTCATCGCTACGCCCACCAACCGTGGGACGACGTCGTGCCGGGCATGACGATGGGCCAGTACGGCATCCACTTCGAGCGCACCACGACCTGGTGGGAGCCGGGCCGGGCGTGGCTCGACTACATCCGGCGTTCCCAGTTCCTGCTGCAGGACGGCGAGTTCGGGGCCGACGTGCTGGTCTTCGCCGGAAACGCGATGCCGAACGGCGCCGCCCACCGCGAGGACCTCTCGGCGGCCGGCTACGGCTACGATTCCTGCGGCACCGACATTTTCGCCGGGCTCACCGTCGACGATGGCGACGTCGTGGTCCCCTGCGGCAAACGCTACCGCCTGCTGGTGCTGCCGAATCACTCCTTCCACACCCCGGCCCAGGCCCGCAAGTTGCGCGAGCTCGTGCGTGCCGGGGCGACCGTGCACGGTCCCAAGCCGCAGCACACGCCGAGCAACGGGAACTTCCCGGCTTCCGAGCAGGAGCTTGCCGCCATCGGTGATGAGGTTTGGGGGAAATGCGACGGCACGACCGTTGCCTCGAACCGCTTCGGCAAGGGCCGTGTCTTCTCCGGGATCAGCGTCGTCGAAACTCTGGCCGAGATGGGGATCGCCCCGGCGCTGGAGTTGCCCGGGGAAACCCCGGTCGAGTGGATCCACCGCCGGCACGACGGGGCCGACAGTTTCTTCGTCTCGAACCCGTCCGAATCTACGATGAGTCTCGTAGCCGGATTCCGTGCCCCGGGTCGCCGGCCCGAATTCTGGGATGCCGAAACCGCCACCCTCCGGCCCGCCGCCGGCTGGAGCGCCGGAGAGGACCACGTCCGGGTGCCCCTTCAACTGGCGCCCGGCAAGTCGGTGTTCGTCGTGTTCCGCGAGCCGTATCCGGCCACGCTGGATTCCGATCCCGTCGTGCGCGCCACGGATCCGGCGAAAGACAGTTTGATCCCCTTCGGCGACGAAACCGGCGAGGTCAGCCTGCGTGCGTGGCACAACGGTCGCCACGCCCTGCACCGTGCTTCGGGAAAGACCGTGCCGCTCGAGGTCACCGGCCTGCCCGCGCCCCTGGCCTTGGACGGCGCGTGGACCGTCCGCTTCCCGCCCGGCCGCGGTGCGGTCGACGAGGCGGTCTTCGATCCGCTCGTCGCCTGGAACGAGCATCCCAACCCGGGGATCCGACATTTCTCCGGCACCGCCACCTACAAGTGCCGCTTCCAGCTTCCGGATGGTTTCCGGGCCGGGGACGGCGAGGTGTGGCTCGATCTCGGCGAAGTCGAGGTCATCGCCGAGGTGCGCCTCAACGGCAAGGAACTCGGGGTTTTGTGGCATCCGCCGTTCCGGGTGGAGGTGAGCGGGGCCCTCCAGTCGGGTGACAACACGCTCGAGGTCGAGGTCACCAACCTCTGGATCAACCGCCTCATCGGCGACGAGCAGCACCCCGACGACTGCGAGTGGGACGGCAAGGCACTCGCCCGCTGGCCCGATTGGTTCGTCGAGGGCAGGCCGCGTCCGTCGAAGGAGCGCGTCACCTTCACCACCTGGAAGCACTGGACCGCCGCCGACCCGCTGCAGCCCTCCGGCCTGATCGGCCCGGTCACCCTGCGTCCCGCCCGGCTCGTTCCGCTGCCCTGACCGATTTCGACAAACCATGAAAGCCGCCATCATTTCGGCCGCCCTGCTGTCCGTCTTGCCGTGCCTCCTTGGCGCCGACGGGCTCGAAGACGCCTTCCGCGATCCGCCGCCGGACACCCGCCCGGGCTGCTACTGGTACTGGATCAACAACAACATCAGCAAGGAGGGCATCACCCGCGACCTCGAGGCGATGGCGCGGGTGGGCATCGGTCGTGCCTACATCGGCCACATCTTCAACCACAAGGGGGCCAAGGACACGCCGGTGGGCGGGGTCACCTTCATGAGTGACGAATGGTGGGACGCCCTGCAGTGGGCGGTCAAGGAGGCCGGCCGCTGCGGCGTCGAGATCGGCTTCTTCAATTCGCCCGGCTGGTCCCAGTCCGGTGGCCCGTGGATCGAGCCGGGCCAGTCGATGCGTTTCCTCGACGCCAGCGAGACGGTGATCGAGGGCGGCCGGAAGATCGACCAGCTGCTGCCGGTGCCGGAAATCCGGACCTTCCCGAAGGCGGGGGGCTCGCAGCAGGAGCCGACCGGGCCGCGCTTCACCGAGAAGGAATTCCAGGATGTGAAGGTCATCGCCTTCCGCCAGCCGGTTTCCGAGAGCGCCGATCTTCGCACGAACGAGGTGAAGCTGACCTCTCCCACGGTGCGCAACCTCGCGGATTTGCAGGACGATTCGGAGGAAACCGTGGTGACGATCGGACCCGAGCCGCAGCAGATCGACTTCGAGAAGGACGCCTCGCCGGTCCAGAGCCTGCGCCTCGACCCGGTCGGCCACTCCTACACGCTGACCTGCGTAGTGCAGGCATCGGATGATGGAAGGACCTTCCGGGAAATCACCCGGTACGTCGAACAACGCGGGCACCAGGGGCCTCGGCACAAGGAGCCGGTGCTGGTGCCGGTGCCGGCGACGCCATCGCCGCACCTCCGGGTGATCCTTTCCAGTGACAAGCCCGCATCCTTCTCCGGCCTGCGCCTGAGCCGCCGGGCGGTGCTTTCCCACTACATCCGCAAGCAGCTGGGCGAGACGAGCCCGTCGACCAACCCGCCATGGGACACCTACCACTGGCCGGAGCAGGCACCGCTGGCACCCGGTAGCGCGGTCGCCGCGGCGGAGGTGCTCGACCTCACCGACAAGATGGACGCCGACGGCCGCCTCGTCTGGCAGGCCCCGCCGGGGGACTGGGTGGTGATGCGCACCGGCATGGTCCCGATCGGCACCCAGTGCGCGCCGGCCAGCCCGGAAAGCCGCGGGCTCGAGGTCGACAAGATGAGCCGCGAGCACATCCGCAGCCTGTTCGACGGCATGGTCGGCGAGTTCCTGCGACGCACCCCGCCGGAGGAGCGCGAGGCGCTGAAGTACGTGATCGCCGACAGCTACGAGACCGGCCCGCAGAACTGGACCGACGGGCTGGCGGAGAAGTTCGAGCAGCGCTTCGGCTATGCGCCGGTGCGCTACCTGCCGTGCCTCACCGGCCGCGTGGTCGACAGCCCGCAGGTGTCGTCGCGCTTCCTGTGGGACTGGCGGCGGCTGATCGCCGAGTCGATCGCCCGCGACTACGTGGGAGGGCTCCGCGACGTGTGTGCGGAGAACGGCCTGACCCTGTGGCTCGAGAACTACGGCCACTGGGGCTTCCCCTCGGAGTTCCTGCTCTACGGCTCGATGACCGACCAGGTCGGCGGCGAGTTCTGGGAAAGCGGCGGCGCGCTGGGCAACACCGAGTGCCGCGCCGCGTCGAGCTGCGCCCACATCTACGGCCGCACCGACGTCTATTCCGAGGCCTTCACCTCCAACCGCAACTTCAAGCAGAGCCCGGCCGACCTGAAGCGCTGGACCGACTGGGTCTACGGCGCGGGCGTCAACCACCTGATCCTGCACGTCAACATCCACCAGCCCGACGAGCGCAAGCCGGGAATCATCCAGTGGTTCGGCACCGCCTTCAACCGGCACAACACCTGGTTCGAGCAGTCGAAGGCCTTCAACCACTATCAACGTCGTAGTTCGGTGCTGCTCAAGGCGGGCCGCCCGGTCGTCGACGTGGCCTACTACATCGGCGAGGGCACGCCGGTGATGACGGGGCCGCTCGATCCGTCTCTGCCCGACGGCTACGACTTCGACTTCATCAACTCCGACGTGCTGATCCACCGGGCGAAGGTGGTCGACGGCCGGATTGCCGTTCCGGACGGCCCGTCCTACGCCGTGCTGGTTTTGCCGAAACAGAATGTGATGCGGCCCGAGGTGGTCGAGGCGGTCCGGCGACTGGTCGCCGATGGGGCGACGGTCATCGGGCCGAAGCCAAGCTCGAGTCCGTCGCTGGCGGGCTACCCCGGTTGCGATGCCAAGGTCGTCGACCTCGCCAATCGTGCCTGGGGGAATCTCGGAAAGGGCACGGTTCACGAAGGAGCCGAACTCCAATCCGTCCTGACTTCCCGGCTCCGCCTCAAGCCCGACGTCACGGCCCATGGATCCGGGGGGGGCTTGCTCTGTGCCGCGGCGGGAGCCGGCAAGATCGGCCTCGGCAAGCGCGGTGGCATTGTCTTCAAGCACCGCTCGACGCCGGAGCGGGAGATCTATTTCCTGTCAAATACCTCCGACAAGTCGCTCGAGTTCTTCACGGCCACCTTCCGCGTCAGCGGCCGCCAGCCATGGCTGTGGAACGCGGTCACCGGCACGGTCACCAAGGCGGCCGCCTTCAAGCAGAAGAACGGGCGCACCACCGTCCCTCTCCGCCTCGCCGCGTCGGAAAGCATCTTCGTCGTTTTTCAGGAGCAAACCGACGCCGACGGCACCGCCACGGCGAACGCTCCCAGGAAGCTCGGGCAGGCCACGCCGGCCGGCCCGTGGACGGTGCGCTTCGAAGGTCAGGGCGCGCCCGCGGAAACGACTTTCGAATCCCTCGTCGACTGGGCAAAGCATCCCGACGAGACGATCCGCCACTACGCCGGCACCGCGACCTACGAAACGAGTTTTCCGCTGCCCGGGATCATCGGTGACCGGCGGGTGATCCTCGAACTCGGCAAGGTCGGCGTGATCGCCACGGTCGAGGTCAATGGCAGGGAGGCGGGCACCGTCTGGACCAGCCCGTGGGAGATCGACATCACCGACCACGTCGTGCCCGGGCCGAACACCCTCGGGGTGCGGGTCACCAACACCTGGAACAACCGCCTGGTCGCGGATGCCGGGCGCCCGCCCACGGAGCGGCTGAGCCACGTCTCCCAACCCTACCGCTTCCAACCCCGGGCACCGTTGCTTCCGAGCGGACTCATCGGTCCGGTGAAGGTGCGGCAGGTCCAGCCCCGTTGACGATGCCCGTCCCCACCCGCTTGAAATTCCCGAACGATCCCCGACGTATCGGGGCTGTCCGCCGTTGGCGGGTGGTCGGCTCCCGGGCCGGTGGACACGACAACCCTGACTCATGAGGACGCGAACGCGGATCGGGCTTTTTCCGGTGGTGCTTGTGTTGTCCTTCATCCCGGTCCGCGCCGCCGACCTGCTCGACGAGGAGATCAAGAACCGGCACGAGGTTCTGGCGGCGGACATCGAGAACCGGGCACGCTTCGAGAAGTTTCGGGACGAGACGCTGCATCCCGCCGCGTTGATCGAGGCGACCGACCGCGATCCGCTCGACGTCGTTCTGCGACGGACCCGGGTGCTGCTGGATGACATCGCGCGGATGCCGGAGGCACCGGAGATGGAGGCGCTGGAAGAATGGCTGACCGATCTCGAGAGACGGTCCGGCGCGGTCGAGGTGGCACGCACCGAAGCGCGCCTCGCCCTTTTCGTCGAGGCGAGCCGGCTCCGGCGGCAGATCGCCTTCTCCAATCCGCTGCTCGACTTCGACCGGCTCCTGTTCATCAAGCGCCACCGCTCGACCTTCAACCACATGTGCGATCAGTACTACGGGGTGAACGCGGTGCCCGGTGGCGGGGTCTTCGTGCTCAGCGATCCGTTCGGTGCGGTGCCGCGCGTGACGGATCTTCTGGAGGGAGTCGAGGTGCAGGGTGGCAGGCTCGACGGCCGGACGCTTGAAAAAGGGAGCTTCCTTTCGCCCGAGCTGAGCTTCGACGGTGGGCGGATCTACTTCGCCTGGACGGAGTGCGAGGGCCCGAAGGGGCACATCGCGCACCACGACCACGAGAACCACGGACACTGGGACCGCGGTCGCTGCTATCACCTGTTTTCCGTGGAGGTCGGCGAGGAGGGCAGGGTCGGCAACTTGCGGCAGTTGACCGACGGCACCTTCAACGACTTCGACCCCTGTGTGCTGCCCAACGGGCGGGTCGCCTTCATTTCGGAAAGGCGTGGCGGCTACCTCCGCTGCGGACGCGCCTGCCCTTCCTACACGGTTTACGACATGAAGCCCGACGGGTCGGACATCCGCATCCTCAGCCCGCACGAGAACAACGAGTGGCAGCCGAGCGTGAACCACGACGGGATGATCATCTACACCCGCTGGGACTACGTCGACCGGCACGGCTGCGTGGCGCACCACCCGTGGGTGATGACGCCGGACGGTCGCGACTCGCGGGCGATCCACGGCAACTTCTCGCGGCACAAGGAACGGGCCGACATGGAGATGGACCTGCGGGCCATTCCGGGATCACCCAAGCTCATCGGCACCGCCGCGCCACACCACGGCCAGGCCTACGGGTCGCTCATCGTGATCGACCCGATGGTCCCGGACGACGATGCGATGGCCCCGGTCAAGCGTGTGACCCCGGATGTCGGGTTCCCCGAAACGCAAGGCGGCAAGCAGGTTTACGGGACGCCCTGGCCGCTTGGGGAGAACTACTTCCTGTGCGTCTACGATGCCGGCATGCGCAAGAAGGGAGGCGGCCAGGGAAACAAGCACGAGCGCGGCGACTACGGCATCTACCTGGTCGACGCCTTCGGCAACAAGGAACTGATCTATCGCGATCCGGAGATCGCCTGCCTGAGTCCGATGCCCCTGCGGCCCCGACCGACGCCTCCGGTGGTGCCCGCGAAGAGCAGCCGCCTGCTCGTCGATCCGCCGAAGCAGGGCACGATGGCGGTGATGGATGTCTACAACAGCCTGCTGGCTTTTCCCGAAGGAACGAAGATCGAGGCGCTGCGGATCTATCAGATCCATCCGAGCTCGGTGCCCTCCGGGCAGGCGCCCCACGAAACCGGTCGCCGGATCGCCGAGGCCGGGGATTCGGTGAACCTCGCCCGCAGCATCCTCGGCACCGTGCCGGTCGAGGAGGACGGCAGCGCCCACTTCACCGTGCCGGCGCTCAAGGAGCTCTATTTCCAGGCGCTCGACCAGGACGGGCTGGCGGTGCAGTCGATGCGCTCCTCGACCTGGGTCCAGCCGGGCGAGTTGATGCTTTGCCACGGTTGCCACGAGGACAAGAGCCATGCCCCGGCGACCCCCGGCCACGCGGTGATGGCGCTGCGGCGTCCGCCGTCGGTTCCGCAGCCGGATGTCGACGGCACCCGTCCGTTCAGTTACCCGAGGCTGGTTCAGCCGGTGCTCGACCGTCATTGCGTCGAATGCCATGCCGACAAGGTGGACCAGGGCGCACCGCCGCTCGACCGCACCATTGTCGAGTCGAAGCTCGGTCCGGGAAAGACGCGTGTTTACCGCTCCTACGACAGCCTGATCCACGAGTTCGGTTTCTGGCGCTACGGCGACCGCTACCGCACCACGCCCGGCAAGTTCGGCGCGAAGGCATCGCGTCTCTACGAACTGCTCCGCGACGGGCACTACGACGTCGACCTCGACCCGGAGGAAATGCACCGCATCACCGTGTGGCTCGACTCCCTGTCGAACTTCTACGGCGTCTATGAAAAGGAGGGCGGCGAGGCGCAGTTGCGCGGCGAGATCGCCTGGCCCGGCCTGGAGTGAACCCATCCAAGACCATGTTCCGATCCATCCTTTCGCTGCTTCTGCCCGTGGCTGCCATCGCCGCACCGGCGCCCCGCGTGCTTGTCGACCTGCCGGTCGAATGCAACACGCCGGACGGCTGCACGCTGGATGCGAGGGGCGGGATCATCCTCTCGGTGCCGAATTTCAACAACGAGCGCCTGGTCGAGGCGGGTGTGTTGGAGAAGCCCGCACCCGCCCGAATGATGCGGATCTCCCGCGAGGAGAAACTTGAGACGTGGTATCGATTCAAGCCCGCCGAACTGCATCCGGAGACCGGCGTGGTCGGGCCGATGGACTGCGCCTTCGGTCCCGACGGGCACCTCTATCTTGCCGACAACCAGGGACCAGGATACCGGTCGAGGCTGCTGCGGATCCGCGTCGAGGACGGCAAGGCGGTCTCCTGCGCGCCGGTGGTGGAAGGATTCGGAGTGGCCAACGCCGTGGCGTGGAAGGGAGACACGGTCTACGTCAGCGACACGGTGCTGATCCCTGCCGACGAGGAGGCGGGGACCAAGCTGGTGAGCGGGGTGTATGCGATTCCGATGAAGGAGCTGGAGAAGGGGGCGGTGAAGCTCGCGCAGCCGACCCCCACGACCCACGACCCGCGATTGATCGCGCGCTATGAAACCAGTGGTCGGATCGGCTTCGGGGCGGATGGTCTGACCTTCGACGGCGAGGGCAACCTATATTGCTCGATCTTCGAGGACGGGCTGATCTACCGCACACGTTTCGGCGACGATGGCGAGGCGGGGCGACCCGAGCTATTTGCCAAGGCCGCTGTCATGAAGTCAGCCGACGGCATCGAGTGGCGCGCGGCGGACAACCGGATCTACGTCGCCGACATGCTGGCCAACGCCGTGCAGGTGGTGTCCATGGACGGCTCGGTCGAAACGCTCCACCGCAACGGCGACACCGACGGCGTCGGTGGCCTGCTCGACCAGCCCTGCGAGGTGCTCGTCGATGGCGACCGCCTCGTGGTCGTCAACATGGACTGGTGGTGGGACTGCGAGTGGCTGACCAACTCGAAGACCGACGTCCCGTTCAACGTCTCGGTGATCGGCCTGGAGTAGGGGCAGCGGTATTTCGAGGGTGCGACGGGTTTTCCGCCCCGATGCCGAAGGGCTGGGTGTAGGTGGTGCCGCCGCTGCCGGCGATCTCGGCACGCACATACTTGTCGATCCCCTCGAGGGCCAGGTCGAGCACCGGTCCCCGATGCACTTCTTCGCCTCCGCTGCTGATCCACCGGATCCGATCGGCGGGCAAGGGCTCGCCGCCACAGTCGACTTCCAGCATCAGGGTGCCCGCGCTGCGGTCGTGCGCGATCTCGCGGATCACCGGAGTCCGGTCGCGGTCGCGCCGGGCCTCGGGATGGCTGGTGAGGGTGGTGAAATAGAAACGGCCGTCGGTCAGTGCAGCGCGCACCTGCGCCTCGTCCCGTTGCGGCAGCAGCAGCACGGTGGTGTTCAAGCCGATGTGGGCCTGCTGGTGCGAGTCGTCGTTGGCCATGCCCCACACCGGGCGCGACGGCATCAGTTCGGTGAGCAGCGCGTCCCACAGCGCGCGGTCCCGGGGATAGCGGTCGGCCTGGTTGATCACCTCGAGCGCGACAAGGCTGGGATAGGTCCGGAACAGCCTCGCGTAGCGGTCGAGCACGTCCGCGGGCACCTTGCCGCCCTCGGGTTTCCAGTAGCGCCCGGGATGGGCGAGCACGGACAGCCCTCCGGCCTCCTGGATTTCGCGGATGCCGGTCTCGTGATCCTTGGTGTCGGTCTCGAGGTCGGTGAACAGGCTCAGGGTGTGGTCGTGGCGCGAGAGTTCGTTGCCGGGGATGGCGAGCATGCCCAGGCGCTCCGGATCGCGGTCGAAACGCGACCAGGGCCAGGTGTTTCGGTTGTGGTCCGTCAGTGCGAGCACGTCGTGGCCGATCGCGTGGTGGCGGTCGATCACGGCGGCGGGCGACAGCTTGCCGTCGGACTCGGTGGTGTGGCTGTGGAAGCTGCCGAAGTGGCGGCCGACATGCCGCCAATCGACCCCGTCGTAGGGATTGAGCGAAAGGCGGGGGGCGGCCCCTGCGGCCGGACCGAAGGCAATGGCCGGCAGGCCGATGGAAAGCAGCAGAAGGAATCGGCGGTTCATGGCGGGAGGCGGCGGTTGCGAGGACTCTACGGCCGAGAACGCACCGCTTTTCCAACCAACGCGGCCGCCGGCAGGCGGGGAGGAAATCACGGCTCGGGGAGCCGCGCTGCTCAGCCCCCGGTGCGCGGACCGCGCGGTTTCTTCGGCTTGGACTTCTCGTCGTCGACCACCCGCCCACGGGCTTGTTTCATCTTCTGCTGCTGCTCGGCGGCGGCGGCCATGCGCTCCATGAACGACTTCTTCGGCGGACCCTTGCGCTCCTTGAGTTCCGGCTCGGGCATCCGCTTGGTCAGCCAGGTCTGGAAGATCGAGAACAGGTTCGAGGTCGTCCAGTAGAGCGCCAGCGCGGCGGCGAAGTTGTAGCAGAAGACGAGGAAGATGAGCGGCATCATCTTCATGATCGCCATCTGGGTCTTGTCGCCCGAGGTGTTCGGCATCATCGCCATCTGCGCGAAGCTGGAGAGCCCCATGATGATGGGCAGGACGTTGATGGGGAAGCCGGCGATGGTGCCGACGGTGTCGGGCATCGAGAGGTCGTCGACCCACAGGAAGCCGTGCCCGCGCAGCTCGACCGCGTACTGGAGCATCCGGTAGAAGCCGAAGAAGATCGGCATCTGGGCGAGCATCGGCAGGCAGCCGCCGACCGGGTTGATGCCGTACTTGCGGTAGAGGCCCATGACCTCCTGCTGCATCTTCGCCGGGTCGTCGGGATACTTTTCCTTCAACCGGTCCATCTCCGGCTTGAGCTTGCCCATCCGCTTCATCGTGCGGTTCGAGCGCGCATAAAGCGGCCACATCATCGTGCGCACGACGAGCGTGACCACGACGATCGCGATGCCCCACGACCACGGGCCGGAGACCTTGGCGACGACGTCGTGGATGTAGACCAGCGCGTAGTTCAGCATCCATGAGAAGACGCCGATGATGGCCCAGCCGTAGTTCATCAGGTCGCCCCAGCCCTCGCCCATGCGGTTGAGCATCCGGTTCTCCTTGGGGCCCATGAAGAGCTGGTAGTTGAGCGTGACCGAGGCGCTGCCAGGTTCGAGGGCGACGCTTGGCAGGACCATGCCGGCGCGGACCGCGATGCCGGGCTTGTCATCGCCCTCGACCTTGATTTCCCGCGGCTTGGCCCAGACGCCCCCGTTGGAAACTTCCGCCGGCTTGAGCAGCGTGGCGAAGAACTGGTTCGAGACGCCGGCGTATTCGATTTCGGGGACCGTCTCGGCGATCAGCGCCTGGTCGTCGGAGAACATCCCGCCGGTGAACTTGCTGGCCTTGGTCAGGTGGAAATCGCCGTCGTCGCGCCAGAAGAAACCCGAGGGTGTCAGGCGGCCCTCGCCCTTGTGCAGGGGGCCGGCTTCACCGAGGAAGAGGCTGAAGGTTTCGAGCGGCAGGCGCTGGGTGGAGTCCTTCGAGTTCTGGACCTCCAGGGTGAAATCGAGCAGGTAGTCGGCCCCCGGAGACTCGGGATCGGTGAGTGACCAGGTCTTCTTCACGACGAGGCCGGACGGGTGCTTGGCGGCGAAGACGACACGCTGGCCCGGCTGCGATTCACCTTCGAGGTAGCGGTAATTGACCCGCTCCATGCGGTCGGGTCCCTCGGCGATCGAGCCGATCGCCGAGCTGCTGCCGTCGTTCAGCGTGACGCGGGTGTCCGGGTCGTTGAGCGAGGCCTGGTCCTTCAATTCCGCGGTTTCGACCCCGCCGCCGAGAGTGGTCAGGGTGAAGACGGTCTTTTCGGTTTCGAGGGTGTAGGTCTGCGCCTCGAGCACCTCGGCCGGAGTCGGCTCGACCTCCTCGAGCACGCCCGGCTGTTCCGGGACCTCGCCCGGCTCCGCCGGCGGGGCGGCTTGGCGTTGCTCGGCTTGGCGTTGCTTCGCGGCTTCGGCGGCCCGCTTGTTTCCGTAGTGGAAATTGAGGGCGAGCAGGACGGCACAGATGCCGACGACGATCCAGGTCTTGCGGTCGTACATGATGAGGAAAATCGGGGGTCGCCTTCAGTCCTTGGCGGGCGGGTCATTCTCCCCCCGGCGCGGCGGCACGGGGTCATAACCATGGCCGCCCCACGGATGACAGCGGAAAATCCGGCAGATCCCCAGCCAGGAGCCTTTCCACGGGCCGTGGACCTCCACCGCCTGGAGAAAATAGTGCGAGCAGGTCGGCTCGAAGCGGCATCCGGTGAGAGGCCCCCCAAGCGCGTGCAGCACCGGGCTGATCAGGCGCTGGTAGAAGCGGATCAGGACGCGGATGAGAAAGGTCACGATTCGCCGGGTTGCGGCAGCAGCGACAGCCGGCGTGCCTGTTTGAGCCAGTCCTTTTCCAGTTCGGCGTAGGTCGCGTCGGCGCAGCCGGGGCGGGGGATGGTGACCAGAAAGCGCCGTTGGCCGTCGAGATGGTCGCCGTGCCGGCTGATGATGGCGCGGATGCGGCGCCGGACGCGGTTGCGGTCGTGGGCCTTGCCGACCTTGCGGGTGGTGATGATGCCCACCATCAGGTGTTCGAGCCCGGGCTCCTCGAGGGTGCTCAAGACGACGAAACGGCCGGCTTTCGCGCGACCGTTTTGGCGGACCGTCGAAAAGTCGGCCCGTTGCGTCATGCTGTGCTTCCGCGAGAGGCGCATGGCCCGGAAGCGGCGGCTCTTCAGCGGCCGTGCTGGGTGGTGTGCCGCTCGTAGTGGAGCTCGGCGCCCTTGGGCAGGAGCCGCTTGCGGCCTTTCCGGCGGCGGTTGCGCAAGATGCCGCGGCCGGCTTTGGTTGCCATGCGGGCGCGGAATCCGTGCTGGCGCTTGCGGACACGCTTGGAGGGCTGGTAGGTGCGTTTCATGGCAGTGGAGATGGAATTCGCCCCTCAGCGGAGCGGGCGGGCACTCTAGGGACAGACCGACCCTTGTCAATCCGCCAATCGGGCCGGAATTACAAATTTTTTGCGCTGCGGGGGACGGAAAGGGCGTGCCACCCGCGAGCCACCGTGCCAGACTCCGGGGATGACTGATTCCGCCTTTGCTCCGGCTCCGCCGCCCGCCGTCAGTGACGCCCCGCGGGTGGAAGCCGCGACCATCGAGGACCTTCCGGAGCTGGTCGAGCTGGTGATGGAGCTTTTCCGGCTCCAGGGCGAGTATCAGCCGGACCCGGCCGCCCAGGAGCGGGGGCTCGGCCTTATCCTCGAGCAGCCCTCGCGCGGGCGGATCTTTGTTTTGCGAAACGGCCACCGGATCGTCGGCATGGTCAACCTGCTGTTCACGATTTCGACCGCCATGGGTGGCTTCGTGATCCAGATGGAGGACGTGGTCATCCACCCCGACCACCGCGGGCAGGGCTACGGCGGCCAACTGCTCCAGCACGTGGTCGAGTTTGCGAAACAGAAGGACTTCCGGCGGATCACGATCCTCACCGACAAGATCTCGGCGGAGTCGCAGAATTTCTTCCGCAAGTACGGCTTTGAATACTCGAACATGATCCCGATGCGGCGGGTGATCGAGCTTTCCTGATGACCGGCGCGTTCAACGAGTCCGACGCGTTGGCCATCACCATGCTGGTGGTGCTCGCGCTGTCCTTCGGCTGCGTGCTGTTGATCGTCGTGATGGTCTTCCGGCGGGGCAAGGCCGACGAGTGCGAGGTGGAGAAGCTCATCAAGGAGGTCGCCGAGGAGGATCGCAAACCGGAGAAGGCCGGACCGGTTGACGAGAGCGCCTCACGCCAGCCGTGGGAACGCAAGGAGGACTGGTGGAGAGGCTGAGGGGAATCCCGCTCAGAACGCCGAACTCCACCCCTGGCGGACCAGCCGCTGGAGCACGAAGGCTTGGAGATCCGGGTTCCACGCCACTTCAATGGTGCAGGGCACGCGTCGCCCTTCGATCATCGGCAGGATCCCATGAACGAGTTGGGGAGGGACAGCGAGCGGGGCGGTCGTGGGTGAATCGCGATGTTCCATTCGGATGAAGGTATGGCCGGCCGCAATGGAGGGTGGAGGCTGCAGTTCTTCGGGAAGCCGCCCGAGGTAGAGGCGCAAGGTCTGGCGGGCCTGCGGGCGGCGCTCCAGCAATTGGGCCCAGTCCATCGTGCCATAGGCCGTGAGGCTTTCCCAATCGACGGCGTAACGCCGGCCGTCCCAGCCGATCGCCACCGGATAAACCCGCCCGCCGAAGTCCTCGACTTCAAGGACGACGACCGGCAGCCCGTTGCGCTGGATCTCACGCCCCGGGGAGCGGGTGCTCATCGTCGGCCACGGATGTCCCCGCACCTCATGATAATCCTCCATCATCGGCGCGACCTGCTCCGGATTCAGCACGAGTGCCTGACGTTGGCGCAGGTCTTCCGCCTCAACGAAGGCATTCCATGCCGCTTCGGCCATGGCGATGGCCTCGGGCCCGGCGGGTGCCTCGACCACCGGCGAACGTGGTCCGGCAGGTGGCGCCTCGGGCGACTGAATCAGCAGCCAGCCGATGCTCACCGCCCACAGCACCGCGATCGTGGCGAGACCGAGAAGCCAGAACGCCAGAAGCGACCGCTTGCGGGGCGTTGTGTCCTGACTGCTTGCGAAATTTTCCTCAGCATCCATGGCCACGGCGACGCCTCAGGCAAAGCACGAGGCCGCCGAGCGCGAGCCAGAGCGACGAGGGCTCCGGCACGAAGGAAATGTCGTAGCCGATCACGTCGAGTGTCCGCAGGTCCAGCAGGCTCAGGCCCTCCACCTGTTGTGGTGCCAACGTCGGATCCATGACCCCGATGAGCGGCAGACCCGTCAGGTTGTTGTCCTTCCAGTGGCTGGCCTGCTGGCCGTCGCCGGTATTTCGGCCGGTCGACATGGCTCCCTCAAGGACGGTATCGGAAAAGGTGGCCTCAACCCCCGGTTCGAGCATCCGCGTCGCGGTGGTGAAGCTGGTGGCGTCTCCAGGTTCGGTGCCGGCGGCGAAACGGAAGAGGTCCAGAACGCGGGGAGTGACCTCGCCCGGGGTGTTCTGGGCCGAGAGGGAATCGACGGTGTCCACGGTCGAGGTGAAGCCGAGGGCGTGCCCGATCTCGTGAAGGGCGATGGTCTCGAAGTCGAACAGTCCGGCACCCACGCCGTCCGAATTGTCGAAATCGAAAGCGAAGTTCGTGCTGAAGGTGATGGTGGCGTCGGCGGCGCCGAACGAGGTGTCGAGCCCGGTGAAGCCCATCGCCTTGAGGGCGGCCTTGTTGGCGGTCAGGCTGCTGGAGGTGGAAAATCCAGCCGGTGTCGTGAAGTTCGACTGGGCGAAGGTGGGCAGAGCGGCGACAACGGCGTCGTCCGCTTCGAAGAAAGCATCGGCCACCATCCGGTTGCGGATCGTGTCGTAGCCTCCGGTCAACAGGACCGAGCTGGCCGAGCCCAGGATCCCGGTGCCGAGGCTGGCAAGATTCGCGTCGAGGGTGACCGTGATAGGATCCGAAATCAGGCTTTCCCAGGTCGCCGCGGCACGCTCGAAGGCAGCGAGTGCGGGTGCGTTGTTGAGAAGGTCCTGATTGGGATTGATAATGATGTCGAAGGCACCACTCGAGGGCTCCACGATCAGGCCGGAAGGGGAGATGGCTCCTCCCGCTGGTTCCAAGGTAAAATCCGAGCCCGCACTTTGCGCCGCCCCGCAGCTGGAACAGGTGCAGGAAATCGTGTGCAGGGGGGTGTCGATGCGACGGAAGAGGTCACCGTCGGAGGCTGCGGCGGCGGGAGCCAGCAGCAGAAGGAGAAACCGCCAAGTTACGAAAGCCCAAGCCCTCCCGTTGCTGTGCATCGAATCAGGAAGCACGTTAAGCGCCGGGGGGCAAATCAAGAATCGTCTCCGAGCAGGTATTTCGCGGCCTGCTCGACATCCTTGTCGCCGCGACCGGAGAGGTTGGCGATGAGGATGGAATCCTTCGGCAGGCTGGGCGCGATCTTCGAGACGTAGGCCATCGCATGCGCACTCTCGAGCGCGGGAAGGATGCCCTCGACCTCGGCAAGCTCGCGGAAGGCGGCGAGCGTTTCGGCATCGGTGGCGTAGGTGTACTCGACACGGCCGATGTTCTGCAGGTAGGCGTGCTCGGGTCCGATCGCGGCGTAGTCGAGACCCGCCGAAACCGAGTGGGTCAGCTCGATCTGGCCGTCGTCGTTGGCCAGCAGCCAGGTCTTGGTGCCCTGGAGTACGCCGAGCTTGCCGCCCTGGAAGCGGGCCGCGTGGCGTTCCGGCACGATGCCGTCGCCACCAGCCTCGACGCCGACCATGCGGACGTTTTCGTCGTCGAGGAAGGGATGGAACAGTCCGATCGCATTCGATCCGCCGCCGACGCAGGCCACCAGCAGGTCGGGCAGGCGGCCTTCCTTTTCGAGGATCTGTCGGCGGGACTCGACGCCGATCACCCGGTGGAAGTCGCGGACCATCATCGGGAAGGGATGCGAACCGAGGGCTGAGCCGAGGATGTAGTGGGTGTGCTCGAAGCTGGCGACCCAGTCGCGCATCGCCTCGTTGACCGCCTCCTTGAGCGTCGCCTGGCCGGCGGTCACGGCGCGGACCTCGGCGCCCATCAGCCGCATGCGGGCGACGTTCAGCGCCTGGCGCTCCATGTCCACCGCGCCCATGTAAACGACGCACTCCATGCCGAAGCGGGCGCACACGGTGGCGGTCGCCACGCCGTGCTGGCCGGCGCCGGTTTCGGCGATGATGCGGGTCTTGCCGAGCCGCTTGGCCAGCAGGATCTGGCCGATGGCGTTGTTGATCTTGTGGGCACCGGTGTGGAGCAGGTCCTCGCGCTTGAGGTAGATTTTCGCCCCACCGAGCTTCTCGGTCCAGTGCTCGGCGAAGTAGAGCGGGGTCGGGCGCCCGCAGTAGTCGCCGAGCAGGTGGTCGAGCTCGGCCTGGAACGCGGGATCCGCCCGGGCTTCATCATAGGCCTTCGACAGCTCCTCGAGCGGCGTCATCAGCGTCTCGGGCACGAACATGCCGCCGAACTCTCCGAAGTGTCCGGTCGCGTCTGGCAGGGTGGTGGTCGCCATGGGCGGAAAAGAAAGCACAGCAGGCGCGGCGGGACAGGCGAAAAATCCCCGGGGAGCCGGCCAATCCGGGGCGCGGGAACCGTCCGGCTTGCGGCGGGTGCCGCTTATCGCCTTTTCCGGAAGGGGATCTTCTTGCCTCGACGTTTCCGGGCCCTAGTCTGGCAACCTTGAGTTCCCGTCCTTCAAGGTGCCCCGACTGTGGTGCCGAGCAGGTGACCTCCCCCCGGGGCGATTACTGCCCGGCCTGCTTTCTGAAGGTCGGTCTCGACGGGATCGACGAACCGGTGGACGAGAGTCTCGACCCGATCGCCGAGAAGCCGGGTGATGTGATTGACCGCTTCGAACTCCTCGAGCAGATCGGGGAAGGGGGCTTCGGCGTGGTCTTCCGTGCGCTGCAGAGGGAGCCGGTGCGACGCACCCTCGCGCTGAAGGTCATCAAGCCCGGGATGGACTCCCGGGAGGTGGTGGCCCGGTTCGAGGCCGAACGCCAGGCGCTCGCCCTGATGGACCACCCGCACATCGCCAAGGTCTACGACGCGGGGACGACCGCTCTGGGCCGGCCGTATTTCGTGATGGAGTTCGTCGAGGGCCTTCCGCTGACAACCTTTTGTGACAAGAACCGCCTGAGCCTTCCGGAACGTCTCCAGCTTTTCTCACGGGTGTGCGTGGGCGTTCAGCACGCCCATCAGAAGGGCGTCATCCACCGCGACCTGAAACCCAGCAACGTCCTGGTCCATCGCGACGACGACGGTGAAGCCTGTCCGAAGATCATCGACTTCGGTGTCGCCAAGGCGATCGGGGTCGAGCTCACCGAACAGACCTTCTTCACCCTGTTCGGTCGGCTGGTGGGCACCCCGGAGTACATGAGTCCCGAGCAGGCGGAACTCAACGCCATCGATGTCGATACCCGAAGCGACATCTATTCGCTTGGCGTGCTTCTCCACGAGCTTCTTGCAGGGACCGTGCCGCACAGCCGGGAGGCGCTGGTCACCCGTGGCTTCGACGAGATGCGGCGCATCATCCGCGAGGTCGAGGCCCCGAGGCCGTCGGCTCACTTTGCTTCACTGGATGAGAACCAGCGGAAGAAGATCGCGGCGGCCCGGCAGACCGATCCGCCGCGTCTGGAGCGGAACCTGCGGGGTGATCTCGACTGGATCATCCTGAAGTCCATCGAGAAATCCCGGCAGCGCCGCTACGACACGGCCCAGGGATTCTCCATGGACATCGGCCGCTTCATGGACGGCTTGCCGGTCAGTGCCAGTCCGCCCGGCACCGCCTACCGCGTCGGCAAGTTCGTCCGGCGCAATCGCGTCGCGGTGATCGCCGCCTGCTGCACGGTTCTCGCACTCGTGATCGGGATCTTTGCGAGTGTCGCGGCCTATCGTTCGGAGCGGGAGGCCCGCCGCGAGATCCTCATCGGCAAGGCCAAGGCGCAGCGGCTGTCCCACGTCTCCGGGTGGCGTAGTACTTCCCTCGCGGCCATCGGCGAGGCTTCGGAGATCGCCATCGACGAGGACCTGCGGAACGAGGCTCTTGCCTGCCTGGCCTGGTCCGACATGGCCAAGCACGGCGAAGGCAGCCCGCTCGGGGAATCCCTGCTGCCGATCGCCTTCGACGGCGGCCACCGCCTCTGCGCGCTGGGCTGGGGACCCGAGCGGGTCGAGATCCGGTCGCATCCCGACGAGGCGGTCCTCGCCACCGTTTCGACCCGCCTTGGACTCAAGGGCAGCCGGCTCTTGTTCGGTGGAGAGGACCAACGCTACCTCGTCATTGTGGCGGCGCCCGGCGAGGGGCGGGTCGAGGTTGTCGACTGGCGCGAGGGCCGCTGCATGCTGCCGCCCACCCGGATCGAGAGCCAGGTCTGCGATCTTCTGCCGGACCACCGGGGCTTGGCGCTCGGCGAGGCCGACCAGATCCGCTTTGTCGACTGGGAAGGGGGGGAGATTGAGGCGCCGCTGCCGCTTCCGGCGGCGCCAATTTCACTCAGTCTCCAGGCCGCCGGCACGATGCTGGCGGTCGGGCTGGAAAGCCTGACCGGACCGGATCGCGGCACCCACCTCCACCTGATCGACCGGGCCACCGGAGAACTGGTCCACGAAGCGATGAACTTCCAGCCGTCCCGGTTGAAGTGGAGTCCCGACGGTCGTCGCCTGGCGATGGGCAACCTCGACGGGGAGCTCTCGATATTTGAAGCGGGCATGACGCGATCGGCCCATCGGCTTCAGGGCCACCTCGATGCCATTCAGCAGATCGCCTGGAGCGCCGACGGCCGCCTGCTGGCCACCGCCAGCACCGATTGGGAGATCCGGCTGTGGGATGGCCGCCATGGGTCACTGCTCTCCACCTACAAGGCGCGGGCCGGCGACTTCTCATTCTCGCCCGATGGAAGGCAGCTCGGTCCCGCCATCTGGGAGGAGCGGATGTTCCAGCTGGAGATCCAGCATTCCGAAGTCTGCCACCGCGCGATCGGGCATCCGGGTGGCGATGGGGTCCTCGCCTCGGCATGGGACATTCACCAAGGCCCCCGCGGGTCCTTCAGCCTGACTCTGGCGACGGCTGGAAACGACTCGGTGATCGTCTGGAACCGCAGTGGTGCGGCCCTGGCGCGCTTCACCGAGGTGACCCGGCCCCTCGGTCTCGCGTTTGCTCCCGAGTGGCTCTACATCGCCGGACGGGAAGGCATCGTGCGGCGTTCCCTGGCGCTGCGGCCCGATGCCGAAGGGCGGCTGGAGATCCACTTCGGGCCGAGCGAGGTGTTCAGCCGGCCGGGCGCCTGCGGGCAGCTCGCCCTCACGCCCGATGGTTCCTCGCTGATCGCCGCCAGTGACACGGGGATCTGGCGGATTTCGACGGCGGACGGCTCCAGCGAGCGCCTTTCCGACGAGGTTCATGTCTCGAAGATCGACGTCGACTTCGAGGGTCGTTGGCTCGCGGTCGGCAGCACGGCCCCCGAGCAGGTGAGGATCTTCGACCTCGGCGACGGACGCGAGGTCGCGTCGCTGCCAACTGCCGGCAGTGTTGCCTTTTCCCCGGTGTTCGAGGATGGCCGCGTGCTGCTGGCGACCGGCAACTCGACCGACTACCGCTTCTGGGATCCGTCGGCTGGCTGGGATGAGCTCCCCGATCTCCGGATTGCCAACCACATGGCCGACATCCCGGGCCGGATGGTGTTCAGCCCCCGGGGGACGGCCCTTGCCGTCTCGCATCAGCGCGACGAACTCAAGGTGCTCAATCCACGGACCACGCCCATGACCACGCTGACGCGGCCGAATTTCGACAAGCAATGGCCACTCGCGATCAGTCGCGACGGGACCCTCATCGGAACCGAGGGCCGGGATGGCCGGTTGTTTATCTGGGACCTGATGGCGGTGCGGGAAGAGTTCGACAAGCTCGGCATCGACTGGACGAACATGCGCAAGTTCGAGAAGGCCGATATTCCCATCGTCGTGCGGGCGCGCGTGGCGGATGCCGATTGAGCGTTCACGAACGCGTGAACAGCGACAGCAGGTAGCGCAATTCCTCCTCGGGATCCTCGCCATCCGCCAGGGTGTCCTTGAGAGCCGCCATGAGGCACACCCGGTAGTGCTGCCGGAAGCGGTGGACCGCCACCTTCACCGCTCCCTCCTTCATCCCGAGTTCGCCCGCCAGGGCCGCCGGGCTCACCCGCTCGGACTGGGGGTTGATGGTCGGTTGGAAGGCCTCGAACAGTTCCTCCTTGCCCGCCCGGGAGTAGTCCGCCTTCAGGCGACGCAGCGCATCCTCCAACAGATCGATCGCCCATTGCCGGTCGAAAGCCTGAACGGGATCCTCCGACCTGCCCTCGATGATCTGCCCTTCCATCGACGGGCCGTCGATATCGACGATGTGCCGGCCTCCGCCCCGCTTCTGGGCCATCCTGTGGTGGTAGTCGTCGACCAGAAATCGCTTCAGGACGACGCAGAGGAACGAGCGGAGCCGCCCCTTCTCCGGCCCTTCGACGGACTTCAGCAGGTCACCCTTGATGAGGCGGAAGAAGAAGTCCTGGGTCAGGTCCTCGGTTTCCTCGGCGGAATGACCGCGGCGACGGACGTAGAGATACACCGGGCGCCAGTACTGACGGCACAATTCCCCGAGGGCCTCGCTCCGCTCGATACTGGGGGAGTCCCGGGCGGCCACCACCATGCTCCAGCGGGTCATGGGGAAGAATCCTCCCGAGCCCGCGGTGCCCTGTGTCGAGGATCCATCCGCCATCGAGGCACCATTCCTAACACGCCGTGGGTACCGAGGGGAGAAAAGAAGCGGCCCCGCCAACTTTCCTGTAACCCGCCCCGGCCGATCCCGAGGAAGGGAGATGAAGACCATCATGCAAGAGGCCACCCATCCCCTTTCCATCCTCATGATCCTCGGGGCGTCGCTTTGTGGAGCGCTCGGCTCCTTCCTCTACAAGACCGGTGCCAACGCCGCGGGGGGACGGACGGTCGACCTCCTGCTCAATCCCCGGTTGCTCGGCGGGGTCGCCTGCTACATCGCGGTGATGGTCCTGTTCGTCGCCGCCTTCCGCAAGGGTGGGGCACTGACCGTCCTCTATCCGGTCTACGCCACCACCTTCATCTTCGCCGCCGGACTTTCGCTGCTCGCCTTCGGCACTCCGATCCGCCCGGTTAACCTCGCCGGCATGACGCTCCTCGTCTCCGGCATCTATCTGATGGGAAAAACGTCATGATCTCGATCCAGGAACAAACCGAACGTCGCCGGCCACTCGCCGCACGGGACATCCCGCTCTGGGACTGGCTGCGCCGGCGGTTGGCCGGAAGCGGCCTGACCCCCAACATGGTTTCCGTCGTCGGCATGCTCGCCGGCCTCGGTGGCGGCGCGCTTCTCGCGCTGACGGCGGGCATGCCGGCCGGCGGCCCGCTCCAGCGGGGGACCTGTCTGGCCGTGATCGTTCTGGTGGTGCTGCGCGGTGCCTGCAACATCTTCGACGGCGTGCTCGCGGTGGAGACCGGCCGGGCGTCGCGAGTGGGCCTTCTTTACAACGAGGTGCCCGACCGCGTTTCCGACGTGGCCATGCTGGTGGGTGCGGGATTTGCCGTCGGAAGCCATCCGTTGCTCGGGTTTGCCGCGGCCCTCGGTGCGCTGGCCACGGCCTATGTGCGGGTCCAGGTGCAGATCGCCGGTGCTCCGGCCGACTATGCCGGGCCGATGGCCAAGCCGGCGCGGATGGTCGCCTGTGTGGCGGCCTTGGTCGCCCTGGCCGCCGGCCCGGCTTCGTGGTCCGCAGCGGAAATGGGGCCGATGGCCCTCGCGCTTGGCGTGGTGGTCGTCGGCACCGCCGTGACCTCCGTCCGTCGCCTCGTCCTCGCCTCCCGTCACCTCGAATCCGTCCGTGAATCATGAATCCTGTCTTCGACATCCATTCCGATCCGCGTTTCTGGTCGCTCGTCGTCACCGCAGCCACCGCGCTGCTGCTGGGCTGGGTCATCACCATGATCGCGTCGCGCCTCGGCAAGCTGAGTGCCCCCGTCCACGCCGAGCTCATCCGCCGCATGCGCACGTGGGCCGTCATCATCCCGACGGTCTCGCTCCCCATCCTGCTCGGGCCGGTGGCGCTCGCCGTCGGCATCATCCTTCTCGGACTTCTTCTCTTTGGTGAGTTTGCCCGGGCGACCGGCATCCAGGCGGATCGCTCGCTTGGCTTTGCCCTCCTTGTCGGTTTCGGGGTGATCGCGGCGGCGATGATCCGGCAGCAGTATGCCCTCCTTCTTTTCAGCGCGCCCCTGTTTGCCGCCCTGACCATGGCCGGTGGCCTGTGGAAGGACCGGCCCGCGGGCTATCTCAGGCGGATCGGCTGCGCCAATCTCGGCTTCATGATCTGCGGGGTTTGGCCCGCGCACCTCGGGTTCCTGGCCCAGTGGACCAGTCCCGCCCTGCTGCTGTGGATGATCCTGGCGGTCGAGTTGAACGACGTCTTCGCCTACCTTTCGGGCAAACTCCTCGGGCGTCGGGCACTCTGCCCGAACACCAGCCCCGGCAAGACCCGCGGGGGCCTGATCGGTTCCCTCGTCCTGACCACGGCCTTCGTCACGCTCACCGGCATCCTCTTCTTTGGCGGCGAACCCGTCGGCGAGGTCCGGCTCCTCGTTCCCCTCGGCCTGGTCCTCGCCCTGACCGGCACGGCTGGCGACCTCATCCTCTCGTCGATCAAGCGCGACCTCGATCTCAAGGACCTCGCGGAGTCGCTGCCGGGGCACGGGGGCCTGCTCGACCGTTGCGACAGCCTCGTCTTCGCGGCCCCGGTCCTCGCGCTTTCCCTCGCCTTGATCGAGCGCCTGACCCGCTTCCAACCCGAACACCTCCACGCCCTGCTGCCATGATCTTCTCTTCTCCCTCCCTGCCTGCCCCCTGGGTCGATCATCCCCGGGTGTCTCCCGACCGGAAACCCCCCGCCTGGGAACACGTCCTGCATCACCTGACCTGGTCGCTGGTGCGAGTCGGCGTCTTCCATCGGCACCAACTTTCGATCCGGGGGGCGTCCCACCTGCCGCTTGAAGGTCCGGCGGTGCTCGTCGCCAACCATGCGTCGCACCTCGACACCCTGCTGCTCGGCGCGTCGTTGCCGGCACGACTGCGTGCCCGCTTTTCGCCGCTTGCGGCGGGCGACACCTTTTTCCGGAATCCCCTCCAGAGCTGGTTGTCGTCGCGTTGTCTCAACCTGCGTCCCCTTTGGCGGAACCGTCTTCAGCCGCATGCACTCCAGCGGCTGCGGGAGTCCCTTGTCGAGCAGCAGGGCTTGTTTCTGTTGTTTCCGGAGGGCACCCGTTCCCGGGACGGGGAGATGGGACGGTTCAAGCCGGGGATCGGCATGCTGGTGGCCGGCACCCCGATCCCGGTCGTGCCCTGCCACATCCGCGGGACCCACCAGGCATGGCCGGCCGATCACCGGCTCCCGTCGCGCGGCAAGCTGGAGCTCCGGATCGGCCGACCGCAGTGCTTCGCGGATGCCCCGGCGGGATCCGGCGCCTGGCGCGACATCGCGCACCGGCTCGAGGATGCCGTCGTGGAGCTCGGGCGGTCGACCGGTCACCAGAGGCCCGGGCTGGCGGCTTGAGATGAGCCGTTCATCGGACGAACGTCCGTCGAATGTCCTTGGCGACCGGGGGGTTGGAGTCATTCCATTCGGAGCATGAAACGATTGAGCATTGCCCTTCTGGCGGGGGCGATGATGGCGGGGTCGGCGACGGCCGAGAAAGTCTTCGACGCCGAGAGCATGGACAGCTGGATGGTCAAGCCCGAGCATCCGCCGGTGTGGCGGGTGGTGAAGGACAAGCAGGGCGAGCCGATGATCGCGCGCCAGCCGGGCGGCAGCTACCTGTGGACCCGGGAGGCCTTCGGTGATTTCGTACTGGAGATGGAGTACAAGGTCAGCAAGGGCTGCAACAGCGGCGTCTTCTTCCGCACCGATCCGGACAACCCGGTGCAGGGCGGATTCGAGATCCAGATCTTCGACTCCCACGGCCAGGAACCGACGACCCACAACACCGGCGCACTCTACGATGCGTCACCCGCGTCGAGCATGCCCGAGAAGCCCGCCGGCCAGTGGAACACCTTCCGGCTCGAGTGCGTGGGTCCGAAAATCACCGTCACGATCAACGGCGTGCAGGTGCAGGACCTCGATCTCGACCGCTGGGACACGCCCAACAAGAATCCCGACGGGTCGAAGAACAAGTTCAAGACCGCGCTCAAGGATCTGCCGCGCACCGGCCACATCGGCTTCCAGGACCACGGGCACAATGTCTGGTACCGGAAGATCTCGATTGAGGCCTCCTAAGTCGCTGGTTCCTAAAGGTTCTGGTCAGCCGACAGAACATGGGTTGGCCCGGCCGCCGGAGGCGTCGCAGTCGTTAACGGCTTCAAAATTCGAATCTAGTGACTCGCGCCTTCTCAACGATGCATTACATGCCTAATCTTCCGTTGACAGCCTGAGTCGAAACTGTTCACATGAACTCATGACTTCCGGTTTTCCAACGTTTGTCGATTTCTTTGCCGGGAGCGGCCTGGTCACCCAAGGAGCCCAGCATGCCTGCACTCCTGTCTGGTCGAACGACATCTGCCCAAAGAAGGCCGCCATCTACACCGCAAACCACGGCACGGGCCATTTTCACCAAGACTCCATCGAGAACGTAAACGGCTCCACGATTCCCCAAGGTGACATCGTCTGGGCCAGCTTCCCCTGTCAAGACCTCTCGCTCGCAGGTAAGATGGGTGGCCTTGCAGCCTCCCGCAGTGGACTCTTCTGGGAATGGCTTCGCGTACTTGATGAGATGCCGGAACGGCCCAAGGTGATTGCGCTCGAGAATGTCACAGGTCTGCTTTCCTCGAACGGAGGAGAAGACTATCGCCTCCTTCACAAAGCGCTCCGCGCCCGCTCCTACAGGATCGGCCCGATGGTAATTGATGCTCGGCATTGGCTGCCACAGTCACGTCCGAGGGTGTTCGTCGTCGCCGTCCAAGAGCATTTTGATGCGACAGACCATGAAGATTTAGGCCCAAATTGGTTGCACTCAGATTCTGTGACTCAAGTGATTACTTCCCTTGAAGGAAGCGTGTTTTGGAGCATGCCTTTCCCAAAAAATCGTCCCAAGAAACTTTCGGAAATTATCGATTGGGAAGTACCGGTTTTCGATGAAGCCAAGACCGAGCAACTTCTTTCGATTATTGCGGCGAGGCACACGTCCCGTCTCAAAAGTATCCCAAAGAGTCAACGTGCGGTCTTCCCGGGCTACCGCCGGACCCGCAACGGGAAGCAAGTCTTGGAGCTGCGCTTCGACAATATTTCGGGTTGCCTCCGCACAGCGGAGGGAGGTAGCAGTCGTCAGTTTCTCATCCTACATGAGAAAGGAAAGTGGACTGCTCGTCTCATTACCACCCGGGAGGCCGCGCGCCTGATGGGAGCGCCTGATTCGTATCAACTTGCTGCCAACTACAACGAAGCCTACAGCGCCATGGGTGATGCTGTTGCAGTTCCGGTAGTCAAACACCTCGCGGAACACCTCCTTGCTCCCCTTGCCAAGCTTTCCAAGTCCTATGCCAAGAGATCTCGAAAGGAGTCTGCAAGAATTCGCCTCAGCGCATAATTTCCTCGGGCAAAAAGGTGCTTTATGCGTTGCCCTCGTGATCACAAGGGCGGCCATTGAGCAGGGGCTTCCCCTTGATCCGGGCAAGCTGGTGACCAAGGCGAAGGGCCAGGTTTTAGGCTTGGGCAAAAGTGGTGTTCAGAAGGTTTTATCCGACCACAAAGTCACCAAGATTCTTGCTGCCGAAGGGGGTAGAACGAGCCGAGGCAGTCTCGGAAACATGCAGGATTACGTCGCGTTTCTTAACAAGCAGAGTGCGACCTCTGGGTTCAATTTGAGCGCCGTCGAGAAGTGGTGGGTAGCCCGCGTCCGGGATTTTTTCGATGCCTCACCAATCAAATTGAAGGTGGATGCCGGCTCATCGCTTAAAGCCTGCCTCACAGGCATTTTCGATGAAGCAAAACGCCGTCAAGCTGAGAATCATGGCTCAACGGTGGTGGGCGCGGTCATGCAGCATCTCGTCGGAGCAAAGCTCGAAACGCTCTATCCTGACCAAGAAATTATGCATAGCGGCTACTCGGTCGCAGATGCGCCAACGGGAAGATCGGGAGACTTCGAAATAGGAGACTGTGTCATTCACGTTACAACCGCTCCGTCAAAACTGCTCCTCCTGAAGTGCCAGGAGAACTTAGATAAAGGCCTCCGCCCCCTCGTTATCTCGAATGCTGCCGGAGCGCAAATGGCAGAAACCCTCGCCGATGAACTCCAGATTTCCAAGCGTGTCGAAGCACTCGATATCACTCAATTTCTTGTCGCGAATGTCCTCGAATGGACGTCTTTCAACGGAAGTAAACGGCGGGCCACGCTTGAAGAACTCATTGTTCGCTACAACCGCATTATTGCCGATTGCGAAACCGATCCGAGTCTGAAGATTGCGGTAGCCTGATCACGTGCGTCGGTTAGTCCCAGGTGCCATGCATTCGGAGGAATTTACTACGGTAATCATAGGAACTTTGGGCGCGAGGAAGGTGTTGTGGTGCAGTCGTGCCGCCCGCTCAAAGAAACGCCTCCACGTCGACGAAGTCCTGTCCGTGGATGAGTTCCGCGAGAATGGGGGCGTCGGTGAGTTCCTCGATCACTCCCTTGTTGGTGATGGCGGCGGTGTCCTGCTCCTCCTGCAGGTTGTTGAGGACCAGTCCGGCGACTTCGAGGTCGCTGGCACGGATGTCTTCGACGGTCAGGATGGTGTGGTTGAGGGCGCCGAGGCGGTTGGCGACGACGACGATCACCGGCAGCGAGAAATCCGTGGCGAGGTCGGCCATGTCGTAGCCCTTGGCCAGCGGCACCCGCCAGCCGCCGGCACCTTCGATGATGATCGCCTGGTGCTGCTTTTCGAGCATCTTGCCGGAAGCGACCAGCGAGGCGGGATTGATTTCGGCATTCGACAGCATGGCGGCGACCTGCGGCGCGACGGGGGCCTGCAGCCACAGCGGGTTGACGGTCTCCACGTCGAGTCCGCCGGAGGCTTCGGCGAGCAGTTCGGCGTCGGTCCGCTCGCCGCAGCAGACCGGCTTGAAGCCAACGGCATCGACGCGGGCCTCGCGCAGCGCGCGGATCAGGAGGCGGGAAAAGTAGGTCTTGCCGACGTCGGTGTCGGTTCCGGTGATGAACCAGCTCATGGATTTTCAGGGGTTTCCGGGGGCTTGGACTCGGGTTCAGCCGCGGCGGCTGCCGCCTTGGCCGCTTCGGCGGCCGCCTTGGCGGCCTCGGCGGCCTTGCGGCGTTCCTCTTCGCGTTGCTGCTGTTCGCGACGTTCCTCCTCGAGCTGCTTGCGAAGTTCCTCGGCGCTGGCCACCTGGCCGCGGAGTTCCTCGATGCGGGACTCGAGGTCCCGGATCTGGTCGTCCTTGGGGGCGGGCTGGGCGCGGGGCGGTTCCTCAACCTCCCACATTCCGTTCGCTTCCAGATACTTCTGAATCAGCATCCAGATCGCCGTCGCCAGAATCAGCGACATCATCTTCGGTCCCCAGTTCTTCCGAAACGCTTTTCTCATCTTCGTTGTTCTTGTTGAGGAAGATCTCCTCCATCCGTTCGCTGAAGTCCTCGCTCTTCAGGTTGCGCTCGATGTTTCCCTCGGAGCACAGCGAGATGCCGCCGGTTTCCTCGCTGACCACCACGCAGACCGCATCCGTTTCCTCGGTGAGGCCGATTGCGGCGCGGTGGCGCAGGCCGATCGAGCGGTCGGCGAGTTCCTTCTGGCTGACCGGCAGCACGCAGCCGGCGGCGACCAGTTTTTCATCGGCGAGGATCACCGCGCCATCGTGGAGCGGCGACTTCGGAAAGAAGATCGAGAGTGCAAGCTCCGGAGAAAAGTCGGCATTGAGCGTGGCACCCGTGTCCTGCTGGCTCTTGAGCGAGATGTTCCGCTCGATGGCGAAGAGCGCGCCGATGCGCTTCTTCGACAAGGACATCACGGCCTGCTCGAGGCTTTCGAGGAAGTCGAGCTGGCGGCGGTCGTTGCGCAGCAGCCAGTCGAGCCAGCGGCTGCTGCCGACCCGGGCCAGCGCGGTGCGGATCTCCGGCTGGAAGATCACGGGCAGGGCGATGAGCAGGACCAGCAGGCCGCGGGTGACGAGGAAGCTGATGACCTGGAACTTGAAGATCTGGAGCAGCGCCGTGAGCATCAGCAGGATGACCATCAAGCCGACCAGGATGCGGGCGCCGCGGGTCGCCTTGAAGGCGCGATAGATCTGATAGATCCCGATGCTCAGGATCAGGATCTCGACGCCGTAGCGCCAATTCTGTTGGATGAATTCCCACATGGGCTGCCGGAGCTTAGCGGCACGGGGTGCGGGCTGTCACTTGCAGTTTCGGGAATCGTGGCGGGCGGTCTTCCCATAGGACCCATACGTCCCATGGGACCTATGCCAGCGGCTCCGCCGTCAGTTTTCGGCCGGATGTTCCTTCAAGAGCTCTTCCGGCGAATAAAAGAGCCGGCTTCCGGTGGCCTTGCGGACCTCGGCGACCTTTTCCGGGGTGATGGCGGAGGCCTCGTTGCCGAAATGGTTGCGGACGTAGGTCAGGACCGACGCGATTTCCTCGTCGTCGAGCAGGCCGGCGAAGGGGGTCATCGGCACCTGGCCGGGATACTTCACGCCCTTGACCTCCAGCGGCCCCATGAGGCCGTGGAGGGTGAGCTTGATCAGCCGCTCCTCGTTGCCCTGTACCCAGAAGGTTCCGGCGATGGGCGGGAAGCCGGTCGAGGGGAGGCCTTCGCCGTCGGGCTGGTGGCAGGTCACGCAGTGGCCTTCGCGGTGGTAGATCTCGTGGCCGGCGAGAAAGCGGGCGCGCTCCGCTTCGGTCAGGCGGGCGGGCGGCTTGGGAGCCGGAAATTCCTCGACCTCGACCTCCTCCCTGCCGGCGAGGCGGGAGGCGGCGGTGTGCGTCGGGTTCTTCGACCAGTTGTCGAGTGGCAGGGCCGCGGCTGCGGCGACGATCTTCTTCGCGGCGTTGTTGTCGAGCCACGAGGCGGCGGCGACGGCTTCGAGCCTTACCCGGCCGTGGTCGTCACCGGCGGCCGCCATCAGCAGGGCGGTGTGGTCGTCGAACTCGCGGAAGTTGTAGCGCAGGGCCTTCACCGTGGCGGAGCGGACCCTGAAGTCCGGCGAACCTAGTAGTTTGCGCAGGAGACCGGTGTCGATCCGGTTGAGGCCCCAGGTGGCCCACAGGGCCTCGAGTTGATGGTGTCCATGGGCGGGATCCTCCGGGTCGAGTGACTGCACCCAGGCGGACAGGGCGGGAAGCGCCTTTTCCGGATCGTGCGAACGGATCTCGCGGCGGGTGCGGTAGCGGACGCGGTAGTCCGGGTGCTTGAGGTTCTCGAGCAGCACGGCGAGCGGGGCACTCTCGATCGGAGGGGCCTTCACCAGCGGTCGCGAGGGGTAGGTGATGCGGTAGATGCGGCCGTGGGCCTGGTCGCGCATCGGGTCGCGGGCATTGTGCTGCATGTGGCCGATGAGCGCGTTCTGCCAGTCGGCGACGTAGAGCGAGCCGTCGGGGGCAAACTCGAGGTCGACCGGGCGGAAGTTGCCGTCGGACGACTTGAGCAGATCCTGGCGGAAGGTGGTCTTGTAGCCGGTGCCGTCGTCCTCGATCCGGTGCTGCTTGATGCCGAGGAAGCCGATGGTGTTGCAGACCAGCATGTCGCCCTGGACCTCATCCGGGAAATGGGAGGAGGAGACGAACTCGAGGCCGGAGGTCGGGCGGACGGCGTTGCCCTTCGGCGCGAGATTCGGTGTGCCGGGGTTCTTGGCGCCGTAGGGGGTCTTGAGGGCGACCGGCAGCATCCAGTTGATCGCCGGCCCGGAGGTGTGGAGGAAGAAGCACTGGCCCCAGTCGTCGAAGGCGATGCCCCATGGATTCGGGATGCCCATCTGCACGGTGCGCTCGAGCTTGGTGCGCTGCGGCGAGAAGCGGTAGAAGCCGCCGTCGACCCCGCGGACCGGACCGTAGGGGGTCTCGACGCCGGTGTGGAGGAACACGCCCTCGGCCATCATGATCGCACCGGAAGGATCCGCGCAGAACGCGCCGGCGGCGTGGTGGGTGTCGTGGGTGTCGAATCCGGTGAGCACGATCTCCCGCGAGTCGGCCTGGTCGTTGCCGTCCTCGTCGCGGAGGAGCATCAGGTGGGGGTTTTCGGCGACGTAAACGCCCCCGGGCGCGAGTTCGAAGCCGGTCGGCAGGTGCAGGCGGTCGGCAAAGACGGTCTCCTTGTCGGCGCGGCCGTCGCCATCGGTATCCTCGTAGATCAGCAGCTTGTCATCGGGGCGCTCGTCGCCGGGGCGGTAGTGAGGGTAGCTTGGCATGGTCGCGACCCACAGCCGGCCGCGGTCGTCGAAGGACAGCTGGACCGGGTTGGCGAGGTTGGGAAAGTCGGCCTCCGAGGCGAAGAGTTCGACCTTGTAGCCTTCGGGAACGGTGAGGTCTTTCACGGCTTCGGCACCGTCCGCGTAATCCGGCTGGCCGTTCTTGTTGCTCGGCCGGTAATTGGTTTTGACCTCCGGCAGTTCCGGGGTCTGGGAGTCGGCCGCGGCGAGATCGAAGGCCTTTCCGGCGAGCGCGGAGTGGATGTAGTCGTCGCGCACTTCGGTCATGGCGCGCAGCTTCCTGGTTTCGGCAGGGTAGTTGTCGGGCCCGAAGGGTTTGTAGCGGCGGCCGTCGACGTGGACGCCGTTGAGCATCCGGTAGTCGTTGAACCAGAACCAATTCTTGTCGCGGACGGCCTCGGCGAGCTTGTCCGGGTCGGCATGCGAGCGGCGGGGATCCTGACCGAAGGCCAGATCGGCGAGTGCCGGGCCGAGCTTCCGGTAGCCGGCGTCGGTGGGGAGGAAGCCGTTGCGGGTGAAGTCGCCCCCGAACCCGGGGTAGAGGCGGGCCGTCGCGGTGAAGAGGTCGATGAACTCGACCTTTCGCGCGGCGGCGACTTCCTTCATCGCGGCGGTGTAGAGCGCGAGGCGTTCGTTTTCAGCGGTGCCGTCGGGCAGGTCGCGCTCCGCCGACAGGTCCTCGAAGGCGATGGGCGAGACGAGGATCAGGCGTGGGGCCGAGGTGCCGTTGTATTTCTGAGCCCGGGTGTGGGTGATGAAGGCGTCGATCTCGCCCTTGAAATGCTCGAGTCCGGCCTCGCCGTCGAAGGACTCGTTGTAGCCGAAGAAGGCGAGCAGGGTGTCGATCTTGAGCGTGGTCAGCCACTCGTCGGGGGTCGGGTGGTGGCCGCGTCCGGCGTGGACCTTGCGATCCGGATGGAATTTATCCGCGCCGGGGAAGGCCCACTGCGACGGGCGCGACGGGTGGGGCCGGAAGCCGGCGGTGTTACCCGGGCGGCAGAAATTACGGACGACGAGCTTCTTGTCGGGGTAGCGGAGATGCAGCTCGGTCTCGAGCCACGGGTGGTCGAGCATCCGTTCGCCGAGGCCGTTGCCGATCAGGCCGATGCGTTCGCCGGACACCGGCGGGGTGGCACCTTCGAGAGGCACCGCGAGTGCGAGGAGGGTGAGAAACAGGCGGGTCATTTTCGGCCGCTGTTTACCTCTGCCGGGAACCCGATCTGTCATCCCGGAACGCCAAACGCCCTTCCCGGTCGGGAAGGGCGCTCACGAACGCGCTTTGGTTTCTGGGCTCAGAATTTCTTGGCCACCGCGCGGTCGTCACCGAGTTGGGGTCGGTTGGGTTGGGCGGGAATCTGCCCGGGATTGATGACAAATTCGTCCAGCTCGGGAGCGTGGACGAACAGTTCGCCGTGGATTTCCTCGATGGTGACGAATCCGGGGAAGCCGGGGCAGTGGCCGCTGCGCCACGGGCTGATGCCCGTGGCATCGATCAGGCGGTAGGCGTCGCTGCCCAGCTGGGCGTAGATGCGGCGGTCAATGCCGCGCTCGCGCTCGCTCGGGCTTACGGAGCCGAGGATGAGCTGGCGGAAGACCAGGTTGCGCCACTCGACGCGGGTCTTGATGCCGCGGCGGAGGTAGTGGCTGGCGGCGGTGCCGTCGGCCTCGAAACGGACGGATCTCAACAGAAGTTCCTTCGCGTGCTCGAGGACGGCGGTCTTCTGGGAGGGGCGCAAGGGCTGCGATGCAATGGTTTCGGCCTGGGTCGGGCCAATCTGGAGGACCAGTGCGGCGAGCGTCGGGAACAGGATGCTCTTCATCGAGGCCGAGCATGCCACGTCTTGGCGATCCGGATATTACGGGATCGCGTATGATTTCGGGAAGCGGGAAGCGGGAAGCGGGAAGCGGGAAGCGGGAAGCGATGTCAGGCCTGGAGGGAGGGGACCTCGACGGTGGTGTCGGTGTCGGCCTCGTAGTCGACGCCTTCGAGCCCGAAGCCGAAAAGCCGCAGGAAGCTGGCATCGTAGCCCTCGATGTCGGCGTATTGCTGGAGGTTCTCGGTGTTCACGACCTTCCAAGCCTCATCGACCGCCGCCTGCACGTCGGGGGCCATTTCCCAGTCGTCGACCCGGATGCGGCCCTGGTCATCGGGCTGCGGCTCGCATTTGCCGTAGAGTCGTTCGCGGAACAGGCGGTCCATCTGCTCGATGGTGTCCTCGTGGGTGCCCTTGGCCTTCATCACCTTGTAAAGCAGCGAGATGTAGAGCGGGACGACCGGGATGGCGGAGGAGGCCTGGGTGACCAGCGCCTTGTTCACCGAGACCCAGGCCTTGCCGTTGAGCGGGGCGAGCTTCCGGTCGAGCCGCCGCTGGGTGACTTCGAGGTCGGTCTTGGCCGCGCCGATGGTGCCGTTGGTGTAGATCGGCCAGGTGACTTCGGGGCCGATGTAGGAGTAGGAAACGGTCTGCACGCCGTCGGCCAGCACGCCGGCCTCGAGCAGTGCGTCCATCCACATCTCCCAATCCTCGCCGCCCATCACGGCGACGGTGTGGTCGATCTCGGTCTGGTTGGCGGGCTCGAGGGTGATCTCGTTGACCACCTTGGTGGTGGTGTTGAGGTTCTTGTTGGTGAAGGGCCGTGCCAGCGGCTTGAGCACCGACTTGAAGATCTCGCCGCTGTCCGGGTGCTGGCGGCGGGGCGAGGCGAGCGAGTAGACGACGCAGTCGATCTGCTTGAGGTCGGCCTTGATGGCGTCGATCACCGTCTTCTTCATCTCGTGGGAAAAGGCGTCGCCGTTGAAGGATCGGGCGTAGAGGCCGGCGGCCTTGGCTTCCTTCTCGAAGGCGACCGTGTTGTACCAGCCCGCGGTCCCGGTGCCCTTTTCGGAGCCCGGCTTGTCGAAAAACACGCCGATGGTCGAGGCCCCGCAGCCGAAGGCGGTGGCGATGCGCGAGGCGATGCCGTAGCCGGTGGAGGAACCGATCACGAGCACCCGCTTGGGGCCGTTCTCGATCGGGCCGCGGGACTTGACCAGGTCGATCTTGTCGGCGACGTGCCGGGCACAGCCATCGGGGTGCGAGGTGGTGCAAATGAATCCTCGGATCTTCGGCGCAACGATCATACGGGGGCGGACCCTAGGGGGCGATCCGGCGCGGGGCAAGCGCGGGGGAGGGGGTCGAACGGCGGATGGAGCGGCCCCGTCTGGAAGCCCGGCCCGGCGGTCGTGACGGAATCCTGCGTGCATCGGGCGGTGGAGCTGCTAGGGTGAGGGTTGCCATGAACGTCATCAGGATCATCGCTTTCTCGGCCCTCATCGGCCTGGCCCCGGGTGCCGACCTTCACCGGGTCGAGATCAAGGAAATCAACACCACCATTCAACAGACTCCGCGCTATCAGGTGTCCGGCCTGAAGGACAAGCCCTTCGATCCGCGCTACTGGCTTGAGATCGAGGCCGAACTCGAGGTCGAGAGCCTGACCGACACCGAATTCATCCCGGAACTCCGGACCAACTGGTTCGCCATCGTGCGGGCCATCGACAAGACGGCCCCGGGTGGGAAAAAGAACGTGATGCTGACCGGTGAGATCACGTTCCAGAACATCCGGGCCAAGGATGGCGAGGCCCACCTCATCGCCTTCATCGGTCCCGACACGCTCGAGAAGCTGACTGGAGAGGATCGGCCCAACGAGGGGGATGTGGAGGGCATCGCCCTGACGGTGTCCGGTCCGGGCGTCGCCAGCGAAGGGTCTCGTGCGGCCGGCCTGGAGAAGGCGACGGCCAAGGAGCAGACCCGCTGGTGGGCAAAATCGATGTACGAAACCGTGGCCGAGGCGATCGTCGCCAAGGACCGGACCCCTTTCGCCCCCTTGTGGTGGGACCGTTACCCGACGGAAAAAGTCGACTAGACGCCAGCCGCCTGAAAAGCCCGTCGGCGAAGACAACCCGGGCGCCGGCAGGGGCATTCTCGGATTTTTTTGGGAACGGAATTGACAGCGGACTCCAATCGCGGCAAATGGGCCGCGCATGAGACTCAATCTCAATAAGGAATCATTTCGGGGCCGAAAGGCCGGAAGCATGCCGGAAGCCGGGGTGATCCGGCGGGCGGCTGCCGCACTGGCGGTGGGCGTGACGGTGGCGGGTGCGCAGGACGCGCTGGAGGGGATCGGAACGCTCGAAGGGCTGACGGTGGTCGGCAGCAGCGAGGCGGTTTGGGATCTGGCGGGGGCGGCTGCCTACATTGAGGCCGAGCAGTTCCGCGACCGGGGCTACACCGACATCAATCAGATCCTGGCCACGGTGCCGGGCGTGTATCTCCGTCAGGAGGACGGCTACGGCAATTTCCCCAACATCTCGATGCGCGGTGCCGATGGCACCCGGACCTCGAAGGTGACGGTGATGGAGGACGGCATCCTCACCGCCCCGGCGCCTTACTCGGCCCCGGCGGCCTATTATTTCCCGAAGAGCGGGCGGATGTCGGCGATCGAAGTGCTGAAGGGGTCGAGCCAGGTCCGCTACGGTCCGCAGACCACCGGCGGCGTGCTGAACTTCCTTTCGACGCCCATCCCCGGTGACGGCGGGCCGAATTTCTACTCGCGCACCACCGGTGGCAGCGACAGCACCTTCAAGAACCACACCTGGTACGGCGACACCTTCGAGACCGACTACGGCCGCTGGGGCTACCTGCTCGAATTCCACGGCGAAAGGAGCGACGGCTTCCGCAACTTCACGGGTCCGGCCGAGGGGGACAGCGGCTACCGCTTCTTCGAGCCGATGCTCAAGGCCTTCTGGGAAATCGACGGCGCCGTGAAGCAGCGCTTTGAGGTCAAGCTGGGCATGACCGACTTCGAGTCCGACGAGGGCTACCTGGGCCTGACCGAGGCCGACGCGCGCTTCAGTCCCGACACGCGCTACGCGGCGACCCAGTTCGACCTGATGGACACCAAGCAGTACCGTTCCTACTTCCGCTACATCCTCGAGCCGAGCGAGGACTTCTCGCTGCAGTCGACGCTCTACTGGAACAACTTCCGGCGGAACTGGTACAAGCTCGGCGATGTTTCGCTGACCCAGAGCCCGGCGATCGACGGCCGTGGCCGGATCGGCACCGGACGCACCGACCTCCACACGGCCCTGCTGAATCCCGCCCTCACGGCCGTTCTTCAAGGCAACGCGACCGGCTCGATCGGGGTCAAGGCGAACGCCCGCTACTACAACGCCTACGGCTGGCAGAACCAGGCCACGTGGAACTTCACGACCGGGCCGGTCGATCACGAGCTGACCGCCGGGCTCCGCTTCCACTACGACCGGATATTCCGCGAGCAGTGGAACGACGTCTACAACGCCAACGGCGGCTCGAACTTCACGCTCTTCAGTTCCGGGGTTCCCGGGGCGGAAAGCAACCGCCTGCAGGAAACCTTCGCGACCGCCGTCTACGTCGAGGACGAGATGCGGATCGGCAACCTGACCCTGCGCCCGGGCTTCCGCTACGAGCATCTCGACATCTCGTGGACCGAGTTCCTCGGCCCCGGGATGAAGATGGACGACGCCTACGGCATCTGGGCCGGCGGCATCGGGTTCAACTACGAGTTCAACGAGTGCCACAGCACCTACGGCGGCATCTTCCGCGGCGTCTCGGTGCCCGGTCCGCGCGCCTACATCAATACCGGGGTGCGCGAGGAGGAAAGCCTCGGCTACGAACTCGGCTGGCGGTATCGCAAGGGCGGGCTGCTCGTGGATACGGCGGCCTTTTTCACCGACTTCGACAACCTGATCGGCGTGGATGCCGGACTGGGCGGTGGCGGCAACAGCCAGAACGCCGGCGCGGCGGAGGTCTGGGGTGTCGAGAGCATGATCACCTACGACCCGGTGTTCGACCGGGGCCTGGGCTTCAATCTGCCGATGTATCTGAGCGCCACCTGGACCAGTGCCGAATTGCAGGAGGCGCTGGTGGCCGGCGGTGCCGACAACATCTACGCCGGCGGCCAGCCGGGGGCCGACATTCCCTACGTGCCCGAGTGGAAGCTCGCGACCGGGGTGGGTTTCATCGCCGCCGACTGGGGTGTGAACCTGGACGCCTACTTCACCAGCCACACCTACGGCACGGCGCTGAATTCCAACGTGCCGGTCACCACCGCCCGCCAGGGGAAGATCGACTCGCTCTTCCTGGTGGACCTGACCGGCTACTATCAGGTTTGTGAAAACTTCAAGTTGGTTGGTGGCATCCAGAACCTCTTCGACGAGCGAGGCATCACCACCCGCCTGCCCGAGGGTCCGCGCACCAACCTGCCGCGGACCTGGTTCACCGGGGTCGAGGCGACGTTCTGAGCTGCGGTCATTCGAGCTTGCCCCTGCGCCCGTCGGTTGCGGCGCAGGGGTGCGCCGCCTCCAAGTCAGGAACGCGCGACGCTGTCGCGCACCGAAGCAGGGGAAGATGGGACCTCCTGAAGGAGGAACCACGAACCGAACAGGCGGGCCAGTGGCGTACGTAGTCCCTGCTTCAGGAGGCCTTCGTTTTCCGCATGTTCGTTTCGCCTCGCTTGGATGGCGTGAGGCAGTTAGATTTCTCGTGGCCTTCGCGCCAACATCATGGATGCCCTCACCGCCCCGAAGCTCGTCGCCCGCAAGAACATCTTCAATTTCTGGCACCAGTGGTTCCAGATCATGGACCCGCAGGGGAATATCCTGCTCTACACCAAGATGCGCGCCTTCAAGCTGCGCGAGGACATCCGCATCCTGGGACCGGACAAGCAGACCGAGATTGTGACCATGCGGGCGCGGCAGATCCTCGATTTCGGGGTCACCTACGACGTCAGGGATGGCGCGACCGGGGCACCCATCGGGGCTTTTCGGCGCAAGGGGATCAAGTCGATCTTCAAGGACGAGTGGCTCATTCTCGACACCGCCGACCAGGAGGTCGGGATGATTCAGGAGGACTCCGGCGGGTTGGCGTTTCTGCGCCGGTTTCTCGGGGGAATCGTCAACCTGTTCGCCCCGCAGCAGCACCACGGCCGGATCGGGCAGAGGCCGGTGCTGACCTTTCAGCAGACCCGGAATCCCTTCGTCACCAAGACCTACCTCGATTTCTCGATGGACGGCGGCGGCCTTCTCGACCGCCGCATGGGCCTGGCGGCCGCCGTGCTCTTCTGCGCGATCGAGGGCAAGCAGGACTGACGCTTACGGCGCGGCCGGCTTGACTTCGACGCGGGGGACCACCGTCGCGAAGTCGATCCCCGCGCCGCAGACGTCGACATCGGCGGACCAGGTGCCGGGCTTCGCGCCTTCGAGGGTGATCGTCACCGTGTGGGTCGTGCCGGCCGGGATCGTGACCGCGGGCTCGATCCACAGGGTTTCGAAGTCGCCGAACATGTTCTCGCCGCGGTAGGCCTCGGAAACGGACGTGATGGTGAAGCCGTTGAGAAAATCGTAGTAGAGATCGATGCTCTCGAGATCCTCGTCGGTGGTGCCGGGGTTGGTGATCTCCAGGATGAGGTCGATCGAGTCGCCCACCTGAACCTCCGGCGGGCAGCGATGGATCACGGAAAAAGTCGAGCCCGAGCCGAAGCCGCCGCTGCCGAGGCTGAATGTGCTGGCGGTCTGGAAGGCCTGCCAGGCGACGAAGGCGACCACCCAGAGCCCGCTCGTGACGAGAAAGGTGACAACGGCGGTGAGGATGACGGCGCTCGAGGTTTTCATGACAACGATTCGGTGGTGGGATCGGAACCGAGCTCGAGGATGCTGACGATTTCCGAGGCGGGATCGTGGGCCCGCATCAGCGTCTCGCCGATCAGCACGGCATTCGCTCCGGCGTCGAGGACCTGCTGGCAGTCGGCGAGGGATTTGAGGCCCGACTCGGAAACGAGCAGCGTGCCGTCAGGCACCTCGTCGGCGAGCTTCTCGGTGGTTCCGAGGTCGGTGGTGAAGGTCTTCAGGTTGCGGTTGTTGATGCCGATCAGGTCGGCGTCGATCTCCAGCGCCCGCTCCATTTCCGGCAGGTCGTGGACCTCGACCAGCACGTCGAGTTGGAAGGTCCGGGCCTCTTGGTAGAGCGACTTGAGCTGCTCGTCGTCGAGGGCGGCGACAATGAGCAGGATCGCATCGGCCCCGGCGACGACCGCCTCGTGGATCTGGACCGGGTGAATCGTGAAGTCCTTGCGGAGCAGGGGGGCTTCGGAAAATTCGGCGATCTTGCTGAGGTAGCTCAGCGAACCCTGGAAGTAGGGTTCGTCGGTGAGGATGGACAGACAGGAGGCCCCGCCATCGAGGTAGCGCCTGGCCTGCCGGATGGGATCGAAGTGGGGATCGATCACCCCGGCGGAGGGGGAGGCTTTCTTGATTTCGGCGATCACCCCGAGCCGGTCGGGCCCGCGGTCCAGCGCCGAGCGGAAACCGCGGAAGTCGTCACGCTGGAGGGCGGCGGCCCGGATGTGGGCGGCGCGGGGCAGCAGGGCTTCGACCTCCAGGCGTTTGGTCGCGATGATCTCGGCAAGCTTGTCGGACACGGGCGGAGCCTATGGCTCCGAAGTTCCAAGTGAGAAGTTCCAAGTTCCAAACCTTGGCGGAAGCGGGGTGTTGCTGCTGGTTTTTTAGCAGCAATGGCGGTTCGGACATGCGTGGCAGGGAGCGTGGCAGGGAGCGTGGCAGGGAGCGTGGAGGGAGAGTGGCGGGCGTGGGGGTGGAGGTGATGTGCGGATGGAGGTCGGGTGGAATGCGACGGCGACGGATTCGAAAAAATTCTCTTGCCCGGACGGTGCGGAGATGTAGAAACCCGCACGCGTTCACGCGACGCGGGTGTAGCTCAGGGGTAGAGCGCAACCTTGCCAAGGTTGATGTCGTGAGTTCGAATCTCATCACCCGCTCCATCAAGGCCCCGCCGGGAAACCGGCGGGGCCTTGTCTTTTCCCGGATGCCGGGCGCCAAGACGCCGCGCCGGCCGATCAGGGTGCCTCTCACCGGCAAGAAAAAGGACCCGCCGGTCTCTCCAGCGGGCCCTTCCCCCGCCAAGAGGCGGGGCGATGTGAGAATCGGGAAGTCCGGTCAGTCAACCAGGGTGACCTTGCCGTCCTGCAGGGAGTAGAGAGCGCCGACGATCTTGATCTTGCCCTCCTTCTCCAGTCCGGCGAGCACTTCGCTGCGCTCGCGCAGGTCGGCGACGGTCTTGCGGACGTTGGCCTCGATGACCTTGTCGACGAATTCCTTGTTCTTGGAGGAACGGTCGCCCTCGGTCTTGACGGCATCCACGGCCGGCTTGATCTCGGCGAGGAGCTCGGTCAGGTTGCCCAGCTCGACGTGGTCGCAGGCACCTTTCACGGCCCCGCACGCTTCGTGGCCGAGGACCATGACCAGCTTCACGCCGGCGGCGGCGGAGGCGAATTCCATCGAGCCGAGTTGCTCGACGCCTTCGATGTTTCCGGCCACGCGGCCGACGAAGATGTCGCCGATCCCCTGGTCGAAGACCTGCTCGACCGGAACCCGCGAGTCGACGCAGGAGAGGATGTAGGCCTTCGGGAACTGGCCCTCGGTGGCCTTCTTGATGCGGGCGGTGACGTTCGCGTCGCTGAGCTTTCCTTCAACGTAGCGGGCGTTTCCTTCCATCAGGTCCTTGAGGACACCGTCGGGCGTGAGGGCCTTCTGGGCCTCGGCATCCGGCTGGAGCGTCGCGGCGGAGAGTCCGCCGACCGCGAGAAGGGAGAGCAGGCTGGTGGTGGAGATGATGTTCTTCATGAGGTTGATTCGAATTGGAGGTTGTCTGTGACGGGGAAACCATTGACCGAATTTTGATGCATGCAAATGTTTTCGTGCTTTAGTGGTTGGAAAAGCGCGGTGGATTTTCCAACCGGCCCGGGGGCTTGGTTTTCGGTGCCGATCCGCCTAAAAGGCCGGGCATGTGGATGTGGGAGAAGCTTTCCGCAGCGAAGTGGCTCGATGCCTGGGAGGATCGGTTCCATGGCGACCCGGGCTTCGTGGTCCATTTGCTCAAGGGCGGGCGGACGCTGCGGGTCCAGGTTTTCCGTGATTCCCGCGAGGAGGTGGAGGCGATTGTCGAGCGCTTCGGGGGGCGGGTCCGGTCGCTCAAGGATGCCGACTGGAAGACGCCGCCACCCGCGCCGCCGCCGGTGAAGATCCGCGACCGCTTCCTGATCACGCAGGATGAGGCCGGATGGCAGGATCTGGCAGCCCGGCATCCGGATCGCGAGGTGATCTGCATTCCGCCGGAAATGGCCTTCGGCACCGGCGATCACGCCACCACTTCCGCCTGCCTGCGGCTTCTCGTCGACATTGCCCGCCGGCGCCGGGATGCCTGGACCTGCGCCGATCTCGGCTGTGGCACGGGACTCCTCGCGGTGGCGGCGGTCAAGCTGGGGGCAACCTCGGTCTTCGCCTGTGATTTCGATCCTTTCGCCGTGACGGTGACCCGGCGCAATGCGGCGCGCCACGACGCGCCGGCCATCGAGGTCGAGGAGCTCGACATTCTGAAGTGGGAGCCCGGCAAGCGCCACGACGTGGTGCTGGCCAACCTTTTCTCGACGGTGCTGATCCGGGCCTTTCCGGTGATCCGCAAGGTGCTGAAGCCCGGTGGAGATCTGGTGCTTTCAGGGATTCTGGCCGATCAGGCGTGGGAGGTTTTCGAGGCGGCGGCCGGCGAGGGGCTGGGATTTCCCGAAGTCGTCCGGAAGGGGAAATGGGTGACGGCGAGGGGGGGGTGGATGGCAGATCTCGTGGCGGGCGAGGGCGACTGAGGAATTCCTGCAAATCTCACTTGCGCGAGAGGCAGCCCGCGGTCAGAAACCCTTCGTTCCGCCGGGAGGGCGTTCATCCATTGAGGCCGCCCGATCCGGCGGCCTCCTTTATTTTCATCAATCGTTTCCCATGGACTCCATTTCATCCCGCATCGAGAAGGTCAACCCGTCGCTCACCCTCGCCGTCACCAACCAGGCCAAGGCCATGGCCGCCCGGGGTGAGGAAGTCTACGGACTGGCCGGTGGCGAGCCGGAGCTGGACACGCCGGACCACATCAAGGCGGCCGCGATCGTCGCGCTCCAGGAAGGCCGCACGAAGTACACCGCTTCCGGCGGCATCCCGGAGCTTCGCGAGGGTCTCGCCGCCAAGCTCGCGGCCGACAATGACCTCGAATACGAGCCGAAGCAGATTTGCGTGACCGCCGGGGCCAAGATGGCCTGCTTCAACGCCATCCTCGCGGTGGTCGAGGAAGGCGACGAGGTCATCATCCCCTCGCCCTACTGGGTGAGCTATCCGGAAATGGTCCGCCTGGCGGGCGGCACGCCGGTGATCGTCGATACCCTGGAGTCCGACGGCTGGAAGATGACGCCCGAGCAGTTCGAGGCGGCGATGACCCCGGCGACCAAGATGGTCATTCTCAACTCCCCCTCGAACCCGACCGGCGCGGTTTACAGCGAGGAGGAGCTGCGCGCGATCGGCGAGGTGGCGCTCTACGAGGACATCGTGATCCTTTCCGACGAGATCTACGAGAAGCTTGTCTATGGCGAAACCAAGCACGTCTCGATCGCCTCGTTGAGCCAGGAGCTCTACGACCTCACGATCACGGTCAACGGCTTCTCCAAGGCCTACTCGATGACCGGCTGGCGCCTCGGCTACACCGCCGCCCCTCCGGCGATCGCCGAAGCCATCATCAAGATCCAGAGCCACTCGGTGTCCAATGCCACGACCTTCGCCCAGTTCGGCGGCGTGGCGGCGCTCGAGGGCGACCAGACCTTCATCACCGACATGCGCGAGGAATACGACGGACGGCGTCAGTTCATGCTCGCGCGCCTGCAGGCGATCCACAACGTCCGCGTGGTTGAGCCGAAGGGAGCCTTCTACTTCTTCGTCCGCACCGGCGACATCGGCCTGAAGTCGCAGAACCTCTGCGACAAGCTGCTGTCGCGCTACAAGGTCGCCGCCATCCCGGGCGTTGCCTTCGGCTACGACGACGGCATCCGCCTGAGCTACTGCACGACGCTCGACATTCTCAACGAGGGTCTGACCCGTTTCGAGCAGTTCTGCCGGGAGCACTGATCGTCGGAGAAGGGACTTCCAGTCCCTTTTACCCAGGTCGCAGTCGAGTCGCCGGGGAAAGGGACTGGAAGTCCCTTCTCCTCAGTGATCCATGAAGCGGATCAGGCCCCCGTGGCGACGTGCCGGCGTCCCGGGCATGAATCATCCGCCGTCGAGGTGGCGGAACGCGTGGCGCAGCACTTCGTCATTCGAGAGGATCGAGACGTGATCCTCGTCGAAGCCGATGACCTCGACGGCGTCCTTCGCCGCCCGCCGGTCGGTCTGGCTCTTCACGCTGACCGTGCCGTCGTTCTCCTTCGGCAGCACCAGCGAGCGCTTCGAGCGATGACCGTACATCAGCAGGTGATCGACGCGGCCCCTCAGGCGGTGATCGAAGACCTGCTCCTGAAAATCGCTGCCCGGCACCATGTCGAGCCAGGAGGGAATCACCGAGGGTGCGCGCTTGACGCCGGACTCGGCGAACTCCTGTCCGCCCCAGGGCGTGGAGATCGTGACGTAACGGCCGATGTAGCGGTTGCCCTCGCCAAGGTTCTTGAGGATGAAATCGCGCGTAACAAGTCCTCCCATGCTGTGCGCGACGACGTGGATCTTACTGAAACCATAGTAGCTCTGGAGGATCTTCACTCCGTTGTTCAGTGAGGTTCCCGTTTCGTCGAGGCGGCGGCCGGTCGGGTAATGAAGGAACCACGGCTGGTACTTGCGCCGGTCGATCCGCTCGAAGAAGATCCGCCAGTCCTGGGGTGAGCCGGCGGCACCGTAAACAAAGAGCACGGGAATCCGCGTCGGGTCGTATGCTTCGAGAAAATAGATGCCGATGCCGGTCTCCATTGGATAGGAGGCCGGCTCCCAGTAACCCATGGATCCCCGTTCCGTGCTGAACTTCGGATCGTCGAGCTCGGCGATCGTGCCGAGCTCGACCGGGATCCGCCAGCCTCGCGCAACCTCTTCGATATTGCGATCGCCCCGCAGCTCCCTCGCCGCCGCGAGGCAATCCGCAGGCAGGCTCGTTGCCGGCGAAAGCCGGCCCCGCAGGCGGGCCCTGCCGGTCCCGGGTTCGATCGAGACGGGTTCAGCCTCGCCGTCCGCTCCGGTGTGGATCCACGCCGGTTCGCCCTCGTCGTAGCGGCCGTCGTCGTCGCTGTCGCTGAAGGCCATCAGGTAGTGGCGCTCGGTGCCTTCGACAAAGAAGCCGAAGATCCCCATATCGCCGATCTCGGAAAAATCGGCCGAGTCGATTTTCCCGGCCTCGCGGTCCCAATCGACCGTCACGCCGTATACCCTCGGGTAGCGGGAGGCGTTGTCGATGGTGGCGGTGATGATGTGGGTCTTCTCGATGAACTTCAGGTCCTCGCCGAGACGACGGAAGTTGGCACAGCCGGTGCATCCGACTGCCAGAAGGACGACGGACATCGCGTTGGAAACAACGGCTTTCGGGAGGAACGACATGTTTCCGCTCACCAGGAAAAGGCGACACCGAGTATCGGTCCGGTCGAGTAGACATCGTAGACGAAGCCGCCATTCCGGTAATCCACCGCCGCGTGCCGCCAGCCGACGTAGGCGGTCGAAGACGGGTTCAGCTGATATCCGAGCAAGGCCACGGCCTGCCAGGCGATGTCGGCATTGACGCCGAAGCCGCCGACATCCCCGCGGATCTGGGCGCTCCAGGGTCCGCCGAGTTGCTGTCGGAGGCGGAACCCGATCATCGGGTCGAACCAGTCGTCCCCGCCCTCGACACCCCGCACGGCAAGGGGACCATAGAAGTCCAGCGAGTTCTCGATGTTGTAGTAAACGACACCCGCAAACAGGTCGAGGGAGGTCGTGTCGCGATCGACCAGGCGGTAGCCGACGATGCCTTCGAGACGGGTCGTTTCCGCCGTGAGCTTGGCCGAAAGCGGGCGGTTGAGGACCGGCGTGGTGGCGAGCAGTCCCTTGACCGAGTTCCGGAGGTAGAGACCCTCGAGCTGGAACATCCACGGTCCCTTGTTGACCTCGACCATGCCCATCGCCGTCATGTCGAGAGTGTCGAGGATGTCGCTGAAGGAGAGGTCGACCGGTACGATGAAGCCGGCCGCCCCGAGGTCGCCGTTGAGTCCGGCCACCCATCCGTAGAGGCCGAGGGTAAGCTGCCAGCCGCTGTCGGTGGTGGTCGTCATGACCGGCTCCGGACCTGCGGGGATGGTGGTGGTTCCGGCGTGAAGCGGAAGGGAGGCCGAGAGGGCGGCGGCGATGAGGATCGGTTTGTTCATGTGTTGCTGGTATTGGCTTAGTGAGATTCGGGGGGCAGGGCGAGTTCCAAGGTCGGGAACAGGCAGGGAGTTCCGGGCTTCAGATGTTCAACCCAGGAAGCGGAGAGCGTGCATCCGGTCGTGGGCGCCGGACCCTGGAAGCCCGGAAGGCGGTGGCGAGCCGGTCTCCGCGCCACGACCGTGGTGCGGTGCCCGGACCGTGGGAAATCCGTCGCAGGGCCAGCAGCTCGTCGTGGAACTCCCGGCTCCCCTGAAAGCAGCGATCCACGGCCTGATAGTCGCTCCAGGTCTGCGCCGCCCGGGCGGGTTGGTGGCGGCGGCAGGCCCGCAGAAATCGCCGGGCCGCCCGCCGGTCGGGTGGATCAAGGCAATCGCGGCAGCGCTGGATGGCATCTCGAAGCCGATGACGGAAACGGACGAGCAGCACCGCGACCGCCAGCGGGATCGCCCACCATAGATGGCGTCGGCGCGAAGGCTGCGGTGGAGTCGGAGGCGGGGCGGTCGCGGTGAAGGAGACACCGGGCAGGGTTTTCGACTCGAGCGACCGGGTTTCCGGGTTCCACCAGTCGTAGCGGATCGCCGGGAGGGTGTGCAGGCCCGGTTCTCGCACGAGGTAGGTCAGGGTCTCGCGTCGTTCGCCATTGAGCGTGCCGCGATCCGTGCGGTCGCTGATCTCGGCATCGCCCGCATAGGTGCGGATGCCCTCGATCTCGTCGGTGGGAGCGGGGTGAAGCGCGATGCCGGTGATATCCGATGCCCTCTGAATGATGATCCGCTTGAAGACGGCGCCCGTTTCCACCGGACCCGGCTCGGGGTCCCAGCGCTCGTTGATTTCCAGCGACTCGGTGGTTACGAGGAAATCAAGGTGCTCACTGCCGGGCGGACGCCGGATGGTGAAGCGCGTGGTGGGAATCGTTTCGACCGCCTCGTAAGAGGGGCCGGTGTAGCCCTTCTTGTGGGCAAAGCGTGCGGTGATGGGAGGCAGCTCGACCTCGCCTTGGGCCTGGGAGAAGAGGGCGAACTCGTGGCGCTGGGTGAAGTATTCAGTGTCGCCCTCGGTGACCGATCCGAGCACCGGATTGCCTGTCTTGAGCACCACCGACTGCGGCATGCGCGGGATGTCGAAAGACGCCGCGCCGTCGAAGGTGCCGGGAGCGTGAAGCTCGATGAAGAAGGCGATCCGCTGGCCAGTCCAGGCTTCCGTGGTCGGGGTCTCCAGACGGGCGGAGGGCCCGGCGAGGGCGGCGAGTGGGAACAGGAAGATGCCCACAGAAGCTCGCAAAGATCGCGAAGGGATGAGGGAGCAGATGAAGGACATCCAAAACTTCGCGTCCTTCGCGAACTTCTGTGAGAGAAGCCTCATTCCTCCACCCCCTCTCCGAACTGATTCTGATAGGCGAACTTGGCCCTGAGGAAATCGGCGGGCCGGGTCTGGACCCGGCGCAGCCACAGCGCCTGCATGGATGCCGGGTCGGCCGACTGCTCACCCGTCACCTGGGTCTCCTGGCCACCGGGCTTCTTCTTGTCGAAGACGATCTTGTCGGCGCCGAGCTTCTGGTCACCCATGTCACCACCTTCGTTCTTGGTGGCCTCGCCGCGGGCCTCGGCGATGGCCCGGTTCTCCCCGGCCTCGATCCAGCCGGGGCGGCGGGTGAGCGCTCGGTCGTAGCTCGCGACGGCGTCCTGATACTTGCCCAGGAAGACCAGGCAATTGCCGCGGTTGTAGTGCGCTTCGGCGGTGTCGAGACGGGCGAAGACCGCCTGAGCCTGCTTGAACTCGCCGTCACGATAGAGGGCGACGCCCTTCCACATCGGATCGTTGAAATGCTCGGCGGCTTCGGTGAAATCCTCTCGCTCAAAGGAGCGTTGCCCCTGCTGGTCGGCGGTGAACCAGAAGGTGGCCGCGAACGCGATGGAGGCGAGGATGCCGGATGGACCGTGGAGGCTCATGACTCGGAAAGGGTTCGGGTTTCCCGGCGGAAGGGAAGCAGAGCGAGAACGGCAATGACGGGGACCAGGAGGTAGCCGTCGTCCTTGCGTCGGGCATTGCCCTTGGCATCGCGTGCGACCGGTGTCCGGGCGGCGTGGCGGACGATGTCGGCGATGTCGGCGTCATCGGTGCTCATCGGAACGAGTGGCGCGCGGAGCGACTTCGCCATGGGCTCGAGCGGTTCGACCGAGGCTGCAGGCGGGGAGATCGCGAGAATCTGGATGTCGGGTGAGCCCGCCTTCTTCCACGCTTCGGCGAGGGCCTCGGTCGCGGCACTGGCCGTGTCGGTGATGATCAGCAGGCTGCCGGTTTGATTCTCGAGAAGCCGGGCCGCCCGGGCGATGGCGAGATCGAGCCGGTCGCCGGGCTCGGGCATGATCTCCGGGGAAATCTCCGCCGCCATGGTGGCCACGGCGGAGGTGTCCTTGGTCGGCGGCAGCACGAGGTGCGCGCTGCTGGCATAGGCGATCAGCCCGAGCGGCTGGCCTTTGCGCGCCTCCGAGAGGTCGCGGATCTTGAGGTGGGCGCGCTCCATCCTCGAAGGCTCGGGATCGGGCGTCTCCATGCTCAGGTCGGCCTTGAGCAGAATCACGAGCGGCGTCGCGTCCTCGGCAAATGGGCTCGGCTCGGGTCGCCACGAAGGGCCGGCGATGGCGAGCACGCCAAACAGCCACGCGGCGAGAAACGGCCAGGCGCGGCCTCGGCCGGCGGATGATCGATCGACCAAGGCACCGAGGATTTCCGGATCCATCTGGGCGCGCCATCCGCGAAGCGGATCGGCGTGGCGCTGCCACAGCCACCACAGCACGACCACCACCGGTGCCAAAAGCAGCGCGGCGGGGCGGAGGAACTGGAAGGGTTCGGTCATGCTGTTGGACTCACAGAAGGTCGCGAAGAGCGCAAAGGATCAACTGAGAGACATCATCAGTCGTGCTTCGCGAGCTTTGCGTGCTTCTGTGAAACATCGGATATCGGAGTCTAACTGAGTTCGAGTTCGCCGGTGACGGGATGGACGCGCAGGGGGCGGCGTGGAGTTTCCGCACCGTGCGCTCCGCGGATGGAGATGAGTCGGGATAGCGTCGAGGTCAGGAGGGCGGCCAGCAGCGGAAGGTGGAATAGGTCGCGGCGGGGACGATGGCTGATGGTCTTCACCTCGCGCGTTTCGATGCGATCCAACTCGGCGTAGATCCCGACGAGCTCGTCACGGTCGGCGGCGAAGAAGGACTTGCCGCCCGCGCTTAGCGCCACCTGGTCGAGCGTCTCCCGGTCGAGCTTGTCCTCGCCGGCGGTGGTGGGGTCCCCGATGGCGACCGTGTGGATGCGGATCCCGCGGTCGGCGGCGATGCGGGCGGCCTCGACCGGCGGCACCTGGCTCTTGGTGTCGTTGCCGTCGGTGAGTGCGATGATGGTCCTGGCCGGAGCCTCGCTTTCGTCGAAGAGGTGGATGCCGAGGCCGATGGCATCGCCGAGCGCGGTCTTCGGACCGGCCATGCCCACGGCAGTCTCGTCGAGAAGTTCACGGGAAAGGGACAGGTCCGTGGAGAAGGGAGCCTGAAGGAAAGGTGAATCGCCGAACACCACCAGGCCGACCCGGTCGCCTTTCCGCCTTTCGAGGAAGTCGCCAAGGATCTCCTTCACCGCATCGAGTCGGCTCACCGTCTTGCCTTGGAAATTGGTGAAGTCCTTCTGGTCCATCGAACCGGAGAGATCGACGAGCAGCAACAGGTCGCGGGTGGGGAGCATCTGCTCGATCGGTGGCTCGATCCACTGCGGGCGGGCGAGGGCGAGCAGCACGAATAGCCACACAAGCGTGGGCCAGAGGAGTCCGAGGCGGCTGTCGCCGCCGGTGGTGCCGGGCGAGCCGGACCCGAGCGCCTGCTCGAGCCGGCGACCGAAGGGCACCCGCACCGCCACGCGGGACGGCGGTTTCGGAGGCGCGAGCTTCCAGACCAGCCAGGGCAGCGGAGCCAGCAGAAGCAGCCAGAGATGGGCGAAGCTCAGCATGGTCGGGTGTGTTGGCGGATCCAGCACTCGGCGAAATTCCGCAGCTCGTCGAGGTCGGCCGCGGGCTCCCCGGCATACAGCGATCGGGTGAGCGCGGCCCGGATGGAGTCGGGCACCGCCAGCGGTGACCGACCGGCGAGCCAGGCCATCCAGGCATCGTCGTGGAGCGCGGCGATGGATTCCCGCGGAACGATGGCAAGGGCCGTGCGGCGCAAGATGACCGCGACGTGCTCCGCGCTTTCCGACTTCGCGAGTTCTTGAAGCGCGGCGCGCCGGTAGGCATTGGCCCGCCAGCGGCGAAAGTGACGGATCGCGAGGATCAGAAAGAAAGCGGAGACGAGCGTCAGCAGGACCCACCAGCCCGGCGCCATGGGCCACAACGACACCGGCTCGGGCACGACGATGTCGTGGAGCTTGTCGAGGCTGGCGGGATCATCGGTCATTCGCTTGGGTGGTTTACAGAAGGACGCGAAGAGCGCGAAGCTTCTGGAATGATGTTGTGGATCTGACTTTGCGTCCTTCGCGATCTTTTGTTGAGAACCATCGTCATTGCCGGGCACCGAGGAGTTCGTGAATCTGATCGATCACCGGCGTGGCGGTGGAGACAGGGAAAAGCGGGATCTGCAGGTCGCGGAAGATCGTCCGCCAATGCTCGAGGACGTCCTCGAAGGCCTTGCGGAACTTTTCTTCGAAGCCGCCACCGGCCGGGATGTCCCAACTCCGGCCACGGTCGGCGGCCCGCATTCCCGGACTGCCGGTGAGCCGGACACCCAGAGGATCATAGACCGCAGCGACCAACACGTCGTTGTGCACGCCCAGGCGGGTGACGAGTTCGCCGGTGGTGGCATCGGCGCCGTCGAGGTCGGTGACGACCACCACCAGGTGATCGTGTTTCGCCTGTTGCACTGCGGTCTCGAGTACGGAGTTGAGCGTCACTTGGCCTGCAGGAGGATCGCCATCCGCGAGCCGTTGATTGAGGCGAACGATCTCATGGAAGAGCCTCAGTGCCTGGGTGGGTCCGCGGTTGGGTCGGAGGGTGACCATCTCCGACTCATTGAAGACGATCCCGCCGACGCGATCTCCTGCCCCAAGCGAGCGCCAGGCACCGAGCGCGGCCAACTCGGCGGCGGCGACCGATTTCATCGCGCGGCGGCTGCCGAAGAACATCGGGCTCCGCTGGTCGACCACGAAAAAGACCGGTCGTTCGCGTTCCTCGGAGTAGACTCGGACGTGCGGTGAGCGCAGGCGGGCGGTGGCGCGCCAGTCGATGGTGCGGATGTCGTCGCCGGGGTGGTAGTGGCGCATTTCCTCGAAGGCGAGGCCGCGGCCGCGAAGCCGCGAGGCATGGCGGCCGGCGAGCAGCGACCCGACCGGTTGGCGGGACAGAAGCGAGAACCCGTGCGCCTCGGCCTTGAGCAGGACGAGGTGGTCGAGGTCGACAGTGACGCGGGCAGGCATGCGGGAAGAATTTTTACAGAAGGCAGCGAAGGACGCGAAGGCTCGGGTTGTTCAGTGGATGGATGGGGGATTTTCGGGTTTGTCGGCACCGGGGAGAATGAGGCGATGCACGCCGTCGACGAGACGCAGCGATTGGAAGTTGATGATAAGACCGAGAGGAACGTCCCGGAGCTTCATGTAACTGAGGAGTTGGGCCTTGTGGATGGGGAGGAACTTCTCAACCACCTTGAGTTCCAGGACTAGGTTCTCTTCCAGAAGAACATCAAGCCTCAGCGGCTCTTCGAACACCAATCCCTTGTATTCGATTGGAACCCTCAACTGCTGCTGCGCTTCGATGTCCCGGAGGAAAAGCTCCCGCATCAGACACTTTTCGAAGATCGATTCGATCAAGCCCGGTCCCTTGAGTTTATGGGCTTCAATCGCCGCGCCAATCGCGAGGTGACTCAGTTCATCCGCTCTCTGGAATTTCGAATGCATCCTCCATCAATCCTTCGCGCTCTTCGCGTCCTTCTGTAAAACTAAACCGCCACGACCTTCTCCAACAACGCCTCGACCACCTCGCTGCGGGTCTTGCCGGCGGCCTCGGCCTGGTAGGAAAGGTGGATGCGGTGGGCGAGGCAGGCCGGCGCGACGGAGCGGATGTTCTCGGGAGAAACGAAGTCCTGCCCGTGGAGCCACGCGTGGGCCCGTGACGCGGCATCGAGGGCGAGCGTGCCGCGCGGGCTGGCGCCGAGCCGGATCCACTTGGCCAGTTCCTCATCGAGCCTCTCCGGATGACGCGTCGAGACGATGAGGTCGACGATGTATTTCTCGGCGGCTTCGGAGACATGAATGTCATTCACTTCCTTGCGCGCCTGAAAGATCAGGTCCTGCGGGATGGCGGGCGGCGGCTCGGCGGCGGTGCCGGACCTCTCGCCACGGACCAGACGCAGGATCGCGCCCTCGTTCTCCGGCGGTGGATACGGGACGTGGACGTAGAGGAGGAAGCGATCCATCTGCGCCTCCGGCAGTGGATAGGTTCCCTCCTGCTCGATCGGGTTCTGCGTGGCGAGCACCAGGAACAGATCGGGCAGCTTGTGGGTGGTTCCAGCGACGGTGATCTGGCGTTCCTCCATCGCTTCCAACAGGGCGGCCTGCACCTTGGCGGGCGCGCGGTTGATTTCATCGGCAAGGATCAGGTTGCCGAAGATCGGGCCCGGCTGGAAGTCGAAGCTGCCGGTCTGCTCGCGGTAGATGTCCGAGCCGCTGACGTCGGACGGCAGCAGGTCGGGCGTGAACTGGACACGGCTGAAGTCACTCTCGATCAGCTTCGAAAGCGTCTTGATCGAGCGCGTCTTGGCGACCCCGGGCAGGCCTTCCATCAGCAGGTGGCCGTTGGCGAGCAGGGCGACGAGGATGCGCTCGACGACCGGCTCCTGGCCGATCACGGAAGCGTTCATAGCCTCGGAAATGCGGAGAATGGCTTCGCGGGGACTCATGGTATGCAGGTTTCTACAGAAGGTCGCGAAGGACGCAAAGAGGGGATGGGGTGTGGTCAACTTTGGCCTTTGCGAACTTTGCGACCTTTTGTGATAAATCAGTTGTCGTCAGCTTGTGGATAGATCCTCGCCCAGTCGTCCTTCATGCTGACGATCGTCCAGCCGCGCCTCGGGCCCTCGTCGAGGCCCCTGTCGAGCTTCCCGACGTGGCTCTCGCGATCATAGGCGAACTCGCGTTCGGCGTCGTCGTGGTGTACGAGCAGCCCGAAGCGAGCGCCCTCGCCGGCGGTGGTCCATTCGAGCATCTGGAAGTCGCCGTCGGAGTTGCCCGCGGCGAAGATCGGGCGGCGGCCGATGTGCTGGTGGATGCCGACCGGCTTGCCCGCCTTGTCGTCGATGAAGTTGAGTTCGGGCAGCTTGACGACGACCGGCTTGCCGTCGCGCAGCTCGTAGCCGGCCTTGATGCTCGACCCGATCACCTGCTCGGGCGGAATGCCATACGCTTCCTCGGCGAAGACGCGCACGAAGTCGATGCCGCCACCGGAGACGATGAAGGTCTTGAAACCCTCGGCGCGGAGATAGGCAAGCAGCTCGAGCATCGGCTGATAGAGCATCTTGTCGTAAGCCATGCCGGTCTTCGGATGGCGGGCGGTGTCGAGCCAGTCACGGACCGCCTTGCGGAACTCCTCGTCGGTAAGGCCGGCGTGGGTCGCCATGGCCATTTCGAGCAACGCTTTCTCACCTCCCGCGAGGGCACCCTTGATGTCGTCTTTCAGCACCGAGGCGAAGGGCTCCTTGTCCTTCCACTCGGGGTGGTCGGGTGCGAGTTCCTTGATCCGGTCGAAGATATAGAAGGCCTGGAAATACATCGGTTGCTCGGACCACAGGCAGCCGTCGTTGTCGAAAGTGGCGATGCGCGCGGCCGGATCGACGTAGTCGGGCGAACCGGGCGTGGTCACCTTTCCGACGAATTCGATGATGGCCTTCTTGGCCGGGTTTCCGTTCCACGACGGCAGGGGGTCGGCGGGAAGGGTTGCCAGAAGCAGTCCCGAGAGGATGAGTGTGAGCTTCATGGGAAGAACGAGGTGAGAGAAAAAGACTCCGCGCACTTGCAGGTTGAAGCGCGCGGAGTCCGTCAGGCTTTCGGGTTTTTTTGGGATGCTCAGTTACCGGTGCCCTTGGCGCCGGCGGTGACGGCTTCCATGACCTTGCTCAGGTTGAAGCTGCCCGGTTCCTGGCGGGGCGGGAACTCCTTGAAGCTCTGCAGCCACTGGCCGACGTAGGCACCGGCCGGAGCGATCAGGAAAGCACGTTCCATCCTCCACTTGGGATAGGACATCGCCTCGTGATCGGCGCGCTCGAAGGGATCGGTGCGCAGGTTGAACAACTTCGGCAGGCGGAGTTCGACGAAGGGCTCCTGCCAGACGTCGAAACCATGTCCCCGCTGTTCGAGGAATACCATCTTCCAGTTGTTGTAGCGAAGGGCGGCGACGCTGCCGTCATCGGTCCAGTAAAGGAACTCCTTGCGCGGCCACTCGCCTTCGCCCTTGAGGGCAGGCATGAGGTTGTAGCCATCGAGGTGGACCTTGTAGTTCATCGAGCCGACCTTGCGGCCTTTCTTGAGATCCTCCTTCACGGTGGTGTCGCCGGTGGCGGCGAGCAGGGTCGGGAGCATGTCCTCGTGGGAGCCGATGTCGTTGATCACGGTGCCGGGCTTGATCACGCCGGGCCAGCGGATGACGGTGGGCACACGGTATCCGCCTTCCCAGTTGGTGTTCTTCTCACCGCGGAAGACCGTGGTGCCGCCATCGGGCCAAGTCATCATCTCGGCGCCGTTGTCGGTCGAATACATCACGATGGTATCTTCCTCGAGGCCGAGTTCCTTGAGGTGATCGAGGATCATGCCGATGTGCTTGTCATGTTCGACCATGCCGTCCGGATAGATGCCGAGGCCGGTCTTGCCCTCGGATTCCTCCTTGAGGTGGGTCCAGACGTGCATGCGGGTGGCGTTCCACCAGATGAAGAACGGCTTGTCCGCCTTCTTGGCGCGGTCCATGAAATCGATCGCCCTGGCCGTGACTTCCTCGTCGACCGTCTCCATGCGTTTCTTGGTCAGCGGGCCGGTGTCCTCGATCTTGCCGTCGGCGGTCGAGCTGATCACGCCGCGGGGACCGAATTGCTTCTTGAATTCCGGGTCCTTGGGGTAGTCGGGGTTCTCCGGTTCCTCTTCGGCATTGAGGTGATAGAGGTTGCCGTAGAACTCGTCGAAACCATGGGCGGTCGGCAGCATCTCGTCGCGGTCGCCGAGGTGGTTCTTGCCGAACTGGCCGGTCATGTAGCCCTGTGCTTTCAGAAGGGTGGCGATGGTCGGGTCTTCCTTCTGCATGCCCTCGGGAGCGCCGGGCAGCCCGACCTTGGTGAGGCCGGTGCGGATCGGTGATTGTCCGGTGATGAAGGCCGCGCGGCCGGCGGTGCAGCTTTGGCCGCCATACCAGTCGGTGAAGAGCGCGCCTTCGTTGGCGATGCGGTCGATGTTCGGCGTCTGGTAGCCCATGATGCCGCGGTGGTAGCAGCTTGGGTTGAACCAGCCGATATCGTCGCCCCAGATGACGAGGATGTTCGGTTTTTTGGCCTGCGCGGAGGCCACGCCCGCGAAGGCGACGGCGGCGGTGAGCAGGAAGCGGATCAAGGGTGGTTTCGTTCTCATTGGTCTATGTCTTTCTTGTTGGGGTTGTTGGAGGATGTTTCAGGAGTCGGTTGAACCCGCGACTCTCGGGTAAACGATGCCGGCCAGCGCGGCGCCGACGATCGGGGCGAGCCAGAACAGCCAGAGCTGCTGGATGGCCCAGCCGCCGACGAAGACGGCGGGACCGGTGCTGCGGGCGGGGTTGACGGAGAGGTTGGTGACCGGGATGCCGATCAGGTGGATGAGCGTGAGGCCGAGGCCGATCGCAATGGGTGCGAAGCCGGCGGGTGCCCGCTTGTCGGTCGCGCCGAGAATGATCATGAGGAAGAAGAAGGTCAGCACGACCTCGGCGACGAGGCAGGCGAGCAGCGAGTAGCCACCGGGCGAGTGTTCGCCGTAGCCATTCGAGGCGAAGCCGTCCGCTGCGGTGAAGTCCGCCTTGCCGCTGGCGATCAGGTAGAGCACCCCGGCACCGGCAAGCCCGCCGACCACCTGGGCGACGATGTAGCCGCCGGCCTCCGACCACGGGTGCCGCCCACCGGCGCAGAGGCCGATGGTGACCGCCGGGTTGAGGTGGCAGCCGGAGACGTGGCCGATCGCGTAGGCCATGGTCAGCACGGTAAGGCCGAAGGCGAAGGACACGCCGAGGAGGCCGATGCCGACATCGGGAAAGGTGGCGGCGAGCACGGCGCTGCCGCAGCCGCCGAAAACGAGCCAGAAGGTGCCGAAGAATTCGGCGAGGAGTTTGTTGGATGTTTTCATGGGAGTTGGGGTTGGTTGGGAGAGTGGATCAGGCGGCGGGGAGCCGTTTGCGGACGGCGTTGATCAGGGCGGCACCGGGAAAGGGTTTGCTGAAGCAGGGGGTGCCGAGGCGCTGGATCTGTTCCAGCTGACGCTCTCCGGCCCGGCCGGTGATGAAGATGGTCGGGATCGACATGCCTTGGAGTTGGAGCCGGTCATGGACTTCGAGGCCGTTCATCCCGGGAAGCTGGATGTCGAGGATGAGCACGCCGCTGTGGGCCGCATCGCCGGCTGCCAGGAGGGTTTCGCCGCATTCGAAGGTCGTCACTTCAAGCCCGGCAGCACTCAACAGTCGCACCAGTGCCTGCCGGATTCCGGGGTCGTCATCGACGACGACGATCCTGTTGGATGCCTTGCTCAAGCCTCGAAGACTGGACGCGTCGCTTTCACAATGGAATAGGACCTTGGGGCAAATCCCCTGCCCCTTGGTGCCATGTTCAGGTGTGCATCGGGCGGAAGCACGTCGGACGAATCATGCCGGCGCGTCCCCACGCGGATTGGCGTCTTTGCCAGGGCAAGCTATTCGGCGGTGGGCTCGCGCATCTCACCCGCCATCCGGACGAGTTCGGCGAGGGAGGCGGCCTCCATCTTCGACATCACCTGGGAGCGGTGTGCCTTCACCGTGCGCTCCGAGCATCCAAGCTCGTCCGCGATCTGCTTGTTCAACAGGCCGGCGACCACACGCCGAAACACCTTGCCCTCGGAAGGCGTGAGTTTCTCGAAACGCTCGAACAGGTCGCGCCGCTGACGGGTGGCGGCCCACTGCCTTTCCTCCCGCTCGAGGGCGGCGCGGACCTTTCCAAGCAACTCCTCGCCTTTCACCGGCTTGGTCAGGAAATCGAAGGCACCGGCCTTGATGGCCTCCACGCTCATCGGGATGTTGCCGTGACCGGTGATGAAGATCAGCGGCAGGTCCGTGCCCTGCCGGACGAGAGCTTCCTGCAGTTCAAGGCCGCCCGGGCCTCCCGGCATCCGCACGTCGACGACCAGACATCCGCGGATGCCCGGTTCCCGCTTCAGGAGAAACTCGGTGGCCGAGGCGTAGCTGTGCACCTTCAAGCCCGCAGCCGTGAAGAGTCGCCCCAGTGCGGTGCGGAGGGAATCGTCGTCATCGATGAGATGGACGGCAGGTGTCGGGCCGAGCGTCATGATCGCTGGAGTGGAAGCGTTAGATGAAAATCCGCGCCTCCGGAAGCGTTGTTTTCCGCCCCGATCCGGCCTCCGTGGAGTTCGGCGATCGAATGCACCAGGGCGAGGCCCAGGCCCATGCCCCCCTCCTTCGTGCTGAAGAAGGAATCGAAGATCTTCCCAAGGTTCCCGTCGTCGATGCCGGTGCCCCGGTCGCCGACCGTGATCCGCAGGCGATCGGCAGATTCGACGACGGCGGAGACGGTGATCTGGCGGCGGGCGACCGGCGTTTCCGCCATCGCCTCCATCGCGTTGAAGATCAGGTTCAGGAAGGCCTGCTCAAGCTGGCCGCGGTCACCGGTCACCGGCGGGAGCCCCGGGACGATGTCGAACTCGACGGCGACGCCCCGGCGTTTCACTTCGTGGGCGATGAGCTCCACGCTGTGCCGGAGAAGGTCGCCGATGGCGATGGGTTCGAAGTGGGTTTCCTTGCGGGTGACCAGCGCGCGCACCCGCTGGATCACCTCGCTGGCACGCAGGTCGTCGCGGCGGATGTCGGAGAGGATCTGCCGCACCTCGTCGATGGGAGGTGCGTCCTGCGCCATCAGCATCTCGGCGGCCTCGGTGTTGCTGAGTATCGCGGCCAGCGGCTGGTTCACCTCGTGGGAGATCGCGGCGGTCATTTCTCCGAGCTGGGCGAGTCGCGAGGCGCGGGACAACTGGCGGCGCGCCTCGGTGGCCTCGCGAACGCCGGTCACATCCTCGGCCATGACCACGTAGCAGGGTTCTCCATGAAGCTCGACCAGTTCGGTGGCGAGGCTCAGTGTGAGCATCCGGTGATCCGGTGCGCGGAAGGCCTGCTCATAGTTCCGAAGTGGCTTGCCTGACTTGAGAAATTCCGTGAATCGCTGCTCGGAATCCCCTTCGATCACGAAACCCAGTTCCAGCGGAGTCCGGCCGATCGAGTCGGCCCGCGGGATGCCGGTGGTCGATTCCCATGCGGGATTGACCTCGACGGTCCGACCGTCGCTCTGCCGGACAATCGCGACCGCGGAAGGACTGCCGGCGAAAATCCCCGCGAACCTTGCCTCCGAGCGGCGGAGGGCCTGGGCCATGCGGGTCTGGCGGCGCTTGGTGACCACCAGGCCACCAATCAGTGAACTTTGAACGAGCAACACGGCAAGACTGCCGAGAACCGCCCCCCGATGCTGTTCCCAGAGTCCGGGGGTGCGATGGCGGACGATGCTGCCGGCCGGCAGCACGTCAGGATCCCAATTCCAGCGCTTGAGCTGCCTTGCATCGAATACAAAGCGGGGCTCCGCAGGCGGCAGGATGCCGATCGAGTCGGGCGCTTCGCCAGCGAGAATGCGCGAGACCAGGTCGGCGGCCGCGATGCCTTCGTCGCGAAAGGAGGCGGCGCAGACGCCGGTGATGCCGTCGCCGAAGTAGGTGTCGAAGAGGCCGATCACCGGCACCGAAGCGGAAGCCGCAAGTTCACTGCCCACCTCGCGAGGCACCGTGGTGGCCCCTCCGGGGGTAAGGAAATAACTCAAGTAGACGACGAGGGTGTTCCTGGGGAGTCGGGCTACGGCGTCGTGAAGCGATGACAGTTCCTCGCCGACCGAGGTGGTGACGGCAAGACCGGAGTCGGTCGCCTCGCAGACCTTGAGCGCGTCTTGAAGTCTCTGTTGGTCGAAGGGAGCTGCCCCGGCAATCAGGTGGAGCCGCCGGATGTCCGATCGGCATTTCGGAATCTCGTCCAGGATCGGTTCGATGGTCCAGACCATCGGGCGACCGGCGACCTCGGTGATCGGTTCGGCGGCGATCAGGTCACGGTTAGTGAATCCGGCGATCACCCCCGGGGTTCCAGGAAACAACTGCTCACGGTGCCCGGCCAGAAAGCCGATGCTTTGCGGGCCTATCGCGACAACCACGTCCGGCGGTTGGCCCGCGTAGCGTTCCCGGAGATAGCGGGTCATGCTTTCCGCATGGGACCGCTCGGGAAAGCGGACGACGTCGAGAAACTCGGCGAAGATCTCGACCTCGTCGCGGTGCCTGCCGATTCCCTCGCGGAATCCCTCCTCCAGCTCGGCATTGGCCGGCAGCAGCCGGTCGTGGGAAAAGAGCAGCAGGACCCGCGGGGTGGCGTCTTTGGCCAACGCGGCAGGGGCAAGCAGAAGCACCAGCATCAGGAACCCGACACCGCTGCGCGCCGCCACCCTGGAACCGATCGGCTTGCCCATGCAGCCAGCCTTGTGGATTCCCGGGCCCGACGCAAGCCGGTCGGGCTCAGAGGGTGTAACTGAAAGTGGTGGGCATGGCCGGGACTGGCCGGCCGGCAGCCATTCCCCTCTAGACTGCGGCGATTCATCGCCGCTTTGGCGAAGCATTTCAATGCGAGCCGGGCCACCGGCGATGAATCGCCGCACTCTGGATCTCCCGGAGGCTCGTCATCCGGGCCTGGAACGTCCGGCCGCGGACCGCTGCATCGCGGTCACCCCAACCGCTCTGCCCACCACTTTCAGTTGCACCCAGGCTCAGAAGACCAGCCCGGCCCGCAACCCCGCGACCACCCGGATTCCCGGACTGCCGTTGAATCCTTCGCCGAAGAGCAGCTGGACATCCGGCGAGATGCGGAGGCTCTCCCAGGGATGCCAGCGGTAGAATCCCTCGATCACTCCCTGCCAGTCCTTGGCCGGTCCGGAGCCGCGGCCGATCCCGGCGGCCAGACCGAGAAAGTCATGGTCTCCGCATGGCCGCCCGAAACCGGCGGCAAGGAAGCAGTCGACCGGTGTCGCGCCGCCGTCCGCCCATGCGAGCTTGACGAAAATACGGCTTCCATCGGCAGAAAGCGCGCGCTCGTGGATGAGCTGAAGCCCCTGGCCCCCGGGGCGGCCGGCATCCTCGACGGCGTCGCTGTGCCACCCGAGGAGTTGAATGCGCCGGGGTAGAACGTCCGCGCCCTTGAAGTCGTAGGCGAACTGCAGGGCGTGGAACAGGTCGTCGGAACCGAACTCGAGATCCACCTGCGCCCCTTGCTGCGTGCCCTGGACCGTCGTCGATCCGAGGCCGATGCTGAAGCCGTTGTCGAAGCTCTTGGCCAGCGTGATGCCCGCACCGAAGCGCGGAAAGGCGACCGCCGGACTCGAGGCGAAGGCCTGGTTGAGGAAATAGTTCTTCGCACTCGCCAACTGGTGTCCGCCGAACTGGGCATCGATGGTCATCTGGCCGTAGCGGAGCTCGATGCCGCTGCGCTCGAAGACATGGCGGAAAAAGAAATCCGGCACCTCGAAGCCGCTGCCGCTGAAGCCATCGACCACGCCCCACAGCGCGCCGATGCCGGGGCCGAGTTCGGAGGCCGCCCGGCCTCCCAGCGCATGGCGGTCGCGCAGGCGGAAGCGCAGTTCGGTCGGGTTGCCGCTCCAGCGCCGGGCGGGTGCCCAGATCCCCTGCAAGGTGAAGTCGCCGGAGGCCCCCACCGGCACCCCATGGCCGAGCGCGGCGCCGAGCGCGACGGTATCGTAGCGGACCGACCAGCTCAGACCGATCTCCTTGTCGATCCGGTCGCGGGTCTTGTCCCATTCCTCGAGCACGGGCAGCAACCCGGCTCCCCCACCGGTCGATTCGATTTCCCGGGCAATGTCCCCGGGCAAGACGGGCTCTTCGCCGACAACAGGTGTCCCGCCCACCAGAAACAGGAGGAGGATGAAAGGCATGCGTGGGTCCGTCACGATCGAGGAGCTTTTGATATCGAGCGGAGTGCTCGCGGCGGCCGGTTCTTACCGCGGAAGACGCATCTCGCGAAGGCGAATCCGGTCCGGACTCCCATGCCGCTCATTCGACTCGACCCATCACCCGGGAAGCCCATGCTCACTCCATGACGAGATATCAGCTGCTTGGATTGACGTGTCTGCTTCTCGCCGGCTGCGGAGGGGCGGTCGGGGTGGGTGGCCCCGGCAGCGACTCGCTGGCCAAGGTGACGGTGAAGCAGGCGTCGCCGGCATCGATCCGCCCGGCGACGGTGGCCGTGTTTCGCGAACAGGGATTTTCGGTGCGCTCGGAAACGAGCTCTTCGGTGACCTTCGAAAAGGTGGGTGGCCGCCAGGCCGAGATCGCCTGGAAGACGGTCGGCAACCCGAATCCGGTGATCATCCGTCCGACCGTGAGCTGGTCGCCGATGGGCGCGGATCAGGTCCGCCTGATGTGCGACGTCGAGATCGCACAGGAGAGCACGGTCTATGGCGAAACCGTCCGCCAGCCGATGCTGGCGGGCAAGAGCTCCTACTCCGGGCTTCTCAAGGAGATCAAACGACGGGTCGAAAGCCAGCGGTAGGTCGACCGATGGTTGCGGATTTCATCCATCAGCGGAAATCTCCATGGCGGTCTCCCCGGGTTCGGGGCGGTAAACGGCCTTGGCATCGAGCAGGATGGTCTTGGCCTGGAACAGGCGCTTGCCCTCGGCGACGAGCTTCTGCTTGCCGCGCTCGTACCAGCCTTCCTTCATGACCTGGAGAACCGGATCGCGCAGCCGTCCGCTGGCGCGCTTGGTCTTCCACTCGATGTTGAGTTCGTCGAGGGCCTCGTCGGCCGCCTTCAGGAAGGCGCGGGCGGTCGCCTCGTCCGGCGTTGGCCGGAACTCGACCTTGAAGACGTAGCGTGACGCTTCGGAGTCCGGCTCGGCCTTGAAATGAGGTGCTTCCACCCCGGCGGCGGCGGACGCCTGGGCGACCGCCTCGATCAGTTGGTTCACGCTCAGCTTCTCGCCCGTGAGGTTGGTCATGCCCCGGCCCTTGCGGCGGAAGACGACCACCGGTGCCTTGCGATACCGGCCGACCACCTCGATCACGTCGTTCATGTCATAGCGGTAGAGGCCTCCGGTGGTGGTGATGAAGACATAGTATTCCTGGCCGACCTCGACCTCATCGAGGCCGAGAAAGCGCCATGAGTCCGGGTCGCCGGGATGGCCGTCGATGTCTTCCGCCGGCACGAGTTCGAAGACATTGAGGTGGACGGTGAGCACGCCGCCGGCCCCGTGGTCGGAGACCGGGATGCTCATCCGCGCCTCGGAGGCGAGATAGCCCATGTCGCGGTTGGCGGGCATGCCCCGGCCATCGGGGTCGTACCACTCCGGGAACCGCTCAAGATAGGAGGAGACGGTGCCCCCCTTCCAACAACCGATGAGCGCCATGCCGGGCCAGTAGTCCGCCGGGAGCAACCGGCCGCCCCGGCGCTCGCGCATCTGCTCGAGATCCCGGGCGCGCCCCGGGTCGGCCCGGAGCTTCGGTTCCAGCTTCTGCCGCAGCTTCGGCTCGATTTCGAATTCGTCGCCGAGGGTGCCGTCCCGGATGTCGCGGATCAGGGAGTCGCAAAGGCGATCGGCCATTTCGGCGAGCTTCACCACCGAGGACGGATTCGCGGTGCCGAGCATGGTCACGTTTTCGGCGACGCCGAAGCGCAGCAGCGTGTAGTACTTGGCGTCGTAGTCCTCGACCTCGTAAACCTCGTACGGCACGGCGTAGGCGCTCTGGACGATTCCGGGCAACTCGCGGATGACCATGCCGCTGGTCGAGCCGAAGGGGATGCCGCACGGGGTCCGGCCCTCGACCGCGGGCGAGACGATGGTGATCACCTTGCCGGCGAACATGGCCGGGTGGTCCTTGCGCGCGAAATGCAGCCAGGTGGTGGTGCCGCCTCCCTTCTGGCAGGTCGGGGTGACCGGGATGTACTTCGGAGTCCCGGTGGTGCCGGAGGTCTGGGCGAAGAGCACCGGAGTCTCGGCGGTGAGGATGTTCTCCTCACCCTGGGTCATGCGGTCGATCCGCTCCCGGATGTTCTCGTAGTCGACGATCGGAACGTTGCCCTGGTAGTCCGCCAGCGACTTGAGCGAGCCGAACTGGTAGGCGCGGCCGTATTCGGTGTCCTTGTTGCGCTCGAGGATCGAGAGCAGCAGGCGTTGCTGGGTGCCCGCCGGGTCCTCGACGGCCTTTTGGAAGGGCCGTGCACTGAGGCTGGCCTTGAGGGCGATGATGGTGGTGGCGAGATTCATGGCTGGGTGGGTTGGCGGTTGTCAGTCGGAAGTGTCCCTGGCCTGCGACGCCTCGGCCGCCAGTCGCTCGAACAACTCGACGTCAGCTTCGGACAGAGGGCGGGCAAGGGTGCCGTCGCGGTGCCGCTCGAGCAGGTTGGCGATCAGCGCCTCGGCAAACATCGGCTTGCCGTTCTTGATGGCGGTATCGATCACGGTGAGCAGACGCCGCCGCATCAGCGGTCCGATCTCGGAATCGGTCGAGATGAAGCGGAGTTCGGTCACGCTGCTGAGAATGCGCAACGCGTCGAACTGCCCGAGCAGCCAGCGCGAATCGATGACGGTCACCTCGCGGGCGATCGAGGCCCGCTCGGATTCCGACAGCTCCGCATCGGCGAGCCGGGCCACCGCGTTCTCGCGCTCCATTTGAAGTTCACCGAGTTCGAAATCGATGACTTCGATCCGGTCCATGGCCTTGTCGGCCAAACGGTGGTCGGCCCAGCGCTGGACACCGATGAAGGCGATTAAAAACACGAAAGCCACCACCGAGGAAGAGACGACAAGGGCACGCATCGGCCGGCGGCGGGCCGCGTAGCGGACGAGTTCCAACGGGTTCGGGCGGACGGCCGCGACGGGCCGGCCCTCGAGATGTGCCTGGAGGTCGGCGGCCAGCGCCCCGGCGTCGGCGTAGCGGCGCGCGGGATCCTTCTCGAGGGCCTTCATGCACACCGCGGAAATGCTCCGGGGAATCAGCCAGTCGATCCGCCGCGGAGGCTGCGGGTCTTGGTGGATGGCACCGAGCATCTCTTCCCGTCCACCCATCCCGCCGAAGGGGCGGTGCCCGGTCAGGATTTCGTAGAGGATCGCCCCCAGGGCGAAGACGTCGGCCCGTGGCCCGGCGTTGGCGGACTGGCCCTCGGCCTGCTCCGGTGCGAGGTATCCGGGAGACCCCATCACCTTGCCGGGCAGCGTGCGCGCCGTCGTGTCGGAAGCACCGCAGCCGACTCGTCTCGCGATGCCCCAGTCGATGACGTAGACCGAATCGTGGCGGTTGATGAGGATGTTGTCGGGCTTGAGGTCGCGGTGGACGATGCCCGCCTGATGGGCGGAGGCGACGGTCTCGCAGGCGTCGAGCAGGATCGACAGCAGGTGATGGCGCTCGGGCAGACTCCGCAGGGTCGATTCCCGGCCCGCCAGCAACTCGGTCAGGGTGCGGCCCTCGACCTTTTTCATCGCATACCAGCGGGTGCCGTCAGCCGAAGTTCCCGCGCCGTAGATCGGCAGGCTGCCCGGATGGTCGATCGACGCCATCAGCGCGATCTCCTCGTCAAAGCGTCCGCAGACCTCGGCGTCGTCGAGATGTTCGGGATGCAGCATCTTCACGGCGAGGTGCTGGCTCGGATCGACGGCATAACCCTCGACCACCCGGCCCATGCCGCCCTCGCCGAGCAGGTGGCCGAGATGGATGGTCCGCTCGAGCGCGATCGTCTTGTCCTTGGAATCGGTCATGGCTCGGCGAAATCCCAGTGTCCAGAGCGGTGGCGCGCGAGATGGTCCGGATCGACTTCGACTCCGAGTCCGGCCTCGCAGGAAAGCCGCGGAGGGCGCCCCCCACGGCGCATCTGCAACAGTGGCACGGCCGGATCCTCCGCCAGCAGCAGCTTGCCGAAGCAGCCCTCGGCGTGTCGGACTTCGGGGAAAGCGGCACAGAGGTGGAGATGGGCGGCCGACAGCACCGAGGATTCGCCGACCTGGCAGCCGATCTGGACCCACAGGCCCGCCGCCACCGCCTCGCGGCAGCGCGCCAGCGTGGCGATTAGCCCGCCGCACTTCGAAATGCGGGCGTTGATCGCGGTGCAGGCGCCGGTCTCGATCAGGCGCTCGAGGGACGCCCGGGTGTTCAGACTTTCATCGGCCATCACGTCGAGACCGGTCTCGCTGACCAGTCGCGCCGCACCCTCGAAGTCATCGGCGGGCAGCGGTTGCTCGAAACTCGTGATCCCCTCGCGGGCCAGCGCCGGCATCCGGGCCAGCGCCTGCTTCGCATCCCAGCCCATGTTGACATCGGCCCTCAATGACACCCGGCCCCCCGCGAGCCGACGGATCCCGGCGATTTCCGCCGGCCCGGTCGACGCATCGATCTTCAGCTTCAGCGCCCGGAACCCGAGCAGTCGGTAGGCCAGCAGCTGCGCCCGGCGCTTCAGGTTCATGCCCGATGACAACACGCCGCTGTAGCGGAAGTCCTCGGGGAGTTCCGGGCCACTCCCGAAGGGCGTCTTGCCGAAGTGCTTTCCGAAGGCGTCGAGCAGGGCGAGGTCGACCGCACACCACGCGGCCGACTGGGGAAGCTGCGGCAGCACCCAGTCGGCAGGCGCGCAGCCGTCGCAATCGACGAGGAAGGCGGTGACCTCGTCGAAGCTCGAAAATTTCCGGCCGATCAGCTTCGGCAGCACCGACTCGCGCAGCAGCTCGCATGCCCCGTCGCGCGTCTCACCGGTGACATACGGCCGCGGCAGGGCCTCGCCCCAGCCGACCGTGCCGTCGTCGAGTTCGGCCTCGAGCATCAGGCTCGACGACGACTCACGGGACGATGCCGCATGCTCGAACTTGCCGCGAAACGGCAGGTCGACGGCGTGCAGGCGAAGGGAGACGATGCGGGGCATGGTGGTCAGGGGAAGTCAGTGCTTTCGGGGCAGCGTGTCGATCCAGCGGATCATGTCGCGGGCGAGACGGTCGGGGGCGTCGAGCTGGATCGAGTGGGTCTGCTCGGGGTATTCGACGATCTTCACCGGTCGCTGCGGATCGCGGGTGACCAGTTCACGCGTTGCCTCGTTGTCGATGATGCGGTCCCTGCCCGCGAGAAAGAGTAGCAGAGGTGGATATTCCCGATCCTCGCTGCGCTCGACCATCCGGTCCATGCGGATGCTCTCCTTGAGGAACGCGGCGGAAACGGTGTGCAACCGGAGAGGGTCGTTCCGGATGTAGGCGAGTTGATCCGGGTCGGTGGTGAACATCTCGGTCTCGATCGGCACCGGATGCTGACGCTCGGGAGCGAAGACCATGTCGACGAACACCGCCGCCTTTTGTGGAACGGTTAGATCAACCTTGGGCTTCATTCCGGGCGTGACCAGCACCATGCCGTCGATCTGGTTGGGATGAGCCACGTCATAGGCCATCACATACTTTCCTCCCCACGACAGGCCGATCAGGTAGATCTCGTCGAACTTGCCGGAAGCCCTCACGGCCGCGACCGCCCGTTGGACGTCATCGACGAGGCGCACTCCGCTTTCGACATGTCCCGATGTGAAATGGCGGTTCTCCCGGTTGATCCCGCTGCCGCGGCGGTCGATGCTGAAGACCGGATAACCGCGCCGGGCCAGTTGCCCGGCTGCCAGGTCGAACCACCCGCCGTGGCTTTCGATGCCGTGGAGATAAAGAAACGCGGCGCGGCGCGGGTTCAGGCGCGCGGGCCGCTGCACCACGTAGGCGATCTCCTTGTCATCCGCTCCGGCGAAGGTGCCGGTTTCTAGCTTGCCGAGCCGCTCGGAAATCTGCGCGGCCGTCGGACCGGGGTCGGGTGACGAGCCACAGTGGCAGAGAAGCGGCACCACCAGGCAGGTCAGCAGGAAATGGCGGCAGTGCATGAGTCTGTGGGATTCTGAAGAAGACATCGCCCTTCCGTTGATTGTCGATTCTCAATCTCCGTCGGCGATGGTCACGGTCACCGATCCCAGCGGACCACCGCTCACCGTGACCTCGTCCCCGGGCTTGAGAAATTGCGTGGTGTCGCCGTCCTGCTTGATCGAAAGCTTGGTGAAGCGGCTCATGCCGATCGCGTTGGCGAGACGGACCTTCCAACGCGGGCTCTTCAGCGCCACCCCGCCCGGCGTGCCGGTGAGAACCATCATCCCCTTCCCCAAGGGCTGGTCCGGGTAGGTCTCATGGATGAAACGCAGCATCTGCCGCGGCGTGTAGACGAGTTCGGTGACGACCTGCCGCTGGCGATTCTCGCCATTGACCTTCGTTTCGATGATCACCGGTGGGATGCCGTTGGCCACGGGCACGTCGGGGATCCAGGCCCGTCCACCCACCGGCATGAAGCCGGGAAAACTCTTTGAGAGTCCCCAGTAGTCGTAGCGGTTCGCCATGCCCTCGCCGAGGATGGCAATCGAGCGGGCCGACAAGTCGTTGGCGATGAAGAAACCGATCTGCGGAACGAAATCCTGCCGGCCGAGCTCGACCGGATCGACATCCTCCAGCAAAACGAAGCCGAGTTCGCCTTCGTAATCAAGCAGGCAGCTCAGCTGCAGGTCTTCCGCCTTGAGTTTCTCTGTGATTCCCGGCTCGAGCCCCTCGACTGCAGATGCCAGCGCCCCGGCTCCGGGAAGCATCACGATCGATCCGGAACCGACGACCGCACGCGGGTGCTTGCGGAAAATGGGAGGTCCCGAGCGAGGATCGAAGTCCGATGCGGTCTCCTCGATGTGTTTTGCATAACTCAGCCCCACACCGAATACCTCGGATGGAGGCTCGAGTGCCACGAAGCGGCCCTCCCCGAGGTCATACTCGTGAAACACCGCCGGGACCGGCGTCACCGGCAGCGGCCGAAACAGGTGGTAGAGCAATGCCGCCACGGCCAGCACCACGATCCCGAGCACGATTCGTCCCCACCTGATCCCTCGCGTCGCCGGGAGAGGGCAATGGGGCACCTGCCGTTCGGGATCGGCAGCTGTTGGCGATGTCACGGTCACGCGGCCTCGGATCGAATTCTCAGCCCTTGCATCTTCCGGGCTCCGGGCTCCCCCAGCCAGTAACACGAAGGTAACTTACGGTCACTAACCCCGTCGGCGGCATTGACTGTGCCAAATCTTTCAACACCATCGTCACGGAACCAGGACCCGATCACGCCCCATGCCTCATCTCACAATCTCCATCAACATCCTGCCATCGACCCTCCGGGGCCGGGGCCTGCGTTTTCTTGCCGCCATCGCCCTTCCATGCCTCGCCTGCCAGTGCGCGTCGATGAACCCCGAAGGATCGACCGACGCGGAGAAGCGGACCTTCATCGACAAGGAGGCCTCCCGCATCCTCCAGGATTTGCAGAAAAGTTCGCCCGAAGCCGGGGGCGAGATTGCTTCCGCCGAAGGTTACGCGGCCTTCCGCTACACCTCGGGCAAGCTGCCGATCGTGCTTGGCGGACTGGGCGGCGGGGCCGGCTACGGCGTGGCCGTTGACCCATCGGACGAGGCGCGGACCTACATGAAGGTTCAGAAGCTCAACTGGGGCTGGGGCATGGGCGTGAAGGAGAACTCGGTGGTCTTCGTCTTCGATGACCGCGAGGTGTTCGACAAGTTCAAGACCGGCAAGTGGGATTCGGGGGCCGCCGCGGAGGCCACCGTGAAGAAGGATGACCTCGGGGCCGGGGTCGGCGGGGTCGCCAGCCCGGGGAAGGGCTTCAAGGCCTACACGCTCACCGATTCCGGCCTGTCCTACGGCGTGACCTACCAAACCCGGCGGTTCTCGCCGATCCGAGCGCTCAATCCGTGAGGACCCGGGAATGATGCGCGGGTTCCGGCTGCTGCCTGTCCGGTTTCGCACCGCCGGCCCCGGCGTGCTGGCCGCCGTGCTGCTGGCGGGGTGCGGGGCGCCGACGGTCGCACCCTACATGCGCCCGCCCGCCGCCCCCGGCGACCATCGCATCGAGGCCCCCCTCGCCGCCGCAGGGTCCGCCTGGAAGATCCTCGCCGACCCCGGTCGGGACGCCGACTGGCCCGCCGCGGGCGAGGCTTACAACGAAGCCGTCGCCGCCGCCTTCGACGACCTCCGCCGGGCCGGCAGCGACTGGAAGAAGGCCGCCGCCACCACGGGCACCCGCCTGGCCGACCCGGGCCCCGGCGATCTCGACCCCGCCCTGCTCGGCGTCGTGTTTCCCGCCTCCAAGGTCGACACCCGGCGCCTCGGTGAGCGCCAGCTCGCCTCGGGCATCGGACTGCCGTTGGTCGGCTGGATCGAGGACGAGTTGCCCCTCTACGATAGGGCGAGATTTCCGCCTCCCGCCGGCATCACCGCCACCGCCACCGCCATCCTGCGCTTCGACCGCGGACCCACACCGGTCTGGCAGTTCCGCCAACCCTTCAACTCCGAACTCATCCGCGTCGGCGGCGTCCATCATCCGCTCCGCAGCGACTGGTCCGCCGCCCACGCCCTGTACTGGGAGATGAGCCGACTGGACCGCACCACGATCCAGAACGTCCTCCTCCCGCAGCGCCTGCAACGGATCGAGGGGATCTTCTTCACCCGGCCGCCGGACCCCGACCGGATCCCCTTGGTACTGGTCCACGGACTCAAGTCGAGCCCCGACGTCTTTGACCGGATGATCAACGAGTTGATCGCCGACGGGGACATCCGCAGCCGCTACCAGCTGTGGGTCTACAGCTATCCGACCGGGGTTCCCTGGGGCCTGGCGGCCGCACGCTTTCGCGAGAGCTTCCGCGCCGCGCTCGCCTACGCCCGTGAGGAGGGTTGCCGGCATCTGGACAAGACGGTGGTGGTCGCCCACTCCAAGGGAGCGCTGATCACCCAGGCGAGTCTGCGTGACCCGGGGGATGCCGTGTATTCCACATTCATCAAGAAGCCGATGGATCAACTCGATGTGACCCCGAAGGAACGGGAGCTGCTCCGCGAGGTGTTCCTGTGGGAACCGCTGCCCTGCGTCCGCCGCGCGGTTTTCCTGGCCGCCCCCCACCGCGGCAGTCCCTTGGCCGAGCACTCACTCGCGATGCTGGCGTCGAGGCTCATCCGGCTCCCCAAGCTGCTTACCGTCGAGATCCCCGACCTGCTCGTCCGCAATGCCGCCGCCCTCACCGATCCCGACCTGGTCTCGGCGGAGGAGAGCCTGAGGTTCCGTGGCCGCAACATCCGCCTGCCGACCGGGATCGAGGCGCTGCAGCCCGGACGACCCCTGTTCCAGATCGTGCCAAACCTGCCATTTCGAAAGGGGGTCCACCTCCACTCGGTCATCGGCGACCGCGGCCGAAGCGACACCCCGGACAGCTCCGACGGCGTCGTACCGTACTGGTCCTCCCATCTCGACGGAGTGGACAGCGAGTTGATCGTGCCCTCCGACCACAACGTGCCGAAATGCCCGGAAGCGATCCAAGAGGTCAAGCGGATCCTGCTGCTCAACCTGCGCGAAAACTGACGCCAGCCTCCGCCAGTGACCGCTCGATCATTTCCACCATCTCCGGAGGTTTCACGTAGCGGGTGATCAACCAGCGTCCGCGCTCGGGGAAGTCCGGCTTCATCTCCAGCAGGCGCTTCGCCGCGGCGGCTGCCTCCTCCGTTTGCCCATCGGCGGCCAGCGCCACCGACTCCATCAGCGGGCTCCAGAAGTAGGACTCCGGGGCATACTCACGGGCGGCGGTGAGGGCCGCCGCCGGATCGTCCCGCATCAAGCCGTCCAGCCACAGGGCACCGTAGCAGGCCCGCCGCGGGAACGGGTTGATCTCCAGCGCCTGTCTCAGCAGTGCCGGCCCCTTTTCCCAGTCGCCGGACAGCGTGAGCAGATATCCGATCACATCCAGCCAGAACATGGACGTTCCATTGACTTCGAGCGCGGCCTCCGCCTCACCAAGCGCCTCGTCCAACTCGTCAACGAGCAGCAACAGATAGGAGAGAATGGAACGGCAGCGCACGTCCCGGGGGGCGAGGCCGCCGCCGCGCCGGGCCGCCGCCAGCGATTCCTCGATCGGCAGGACCTCTCCGGGCAGCCCGAGACTCCAATGCGCCCCGCCGAGCCGGGCGAGATAGGACCAGCACACCGCACACTCGGGATCCGCATCCACCGCCTGGCGGAGGGCGGCGAACGCTTCGACAAACGCCGCCGGATCGTTCGTCACATCGAAGTGCAGGTAGCGAAGGATGGCCTGGTAGGCGCTGCCGCCGGCAGCGGGATCCCGGCGCGACTCTCCGCCGAGGTGTCGCGACAGGAACCCCTGCTCCTCCGCCACCATCGCCACCGTGGTGTGAACCACCTTCTCCAATCGACAAGCCTGCTCCGGCCCCTCCGGGCACAGGAACGTCTCGGCCCAGACCTGTCGGCCGCTTTCGCCGTCGATCAGATCCAGGGTGAGTTTCAGCCCGTCATTCCGTGCCACGATCGTGCCTCCGAGGCGGAAGCGCGCTTCGTCGGCCCGACCCGGCCGTTCTCCGGCCACCGGACCACGGAAGACGTGAAGCGCCTGGTCGCGGCTGAACTCTGCGGAGAGGTCGGAAGCGAGACCCTCGGCGACGAAATCAACTTCAGGCCGCCCTGTCAGGTTGCGGAGCGGTGAAACGAGAAGCGTCGGCCAGGGGTCGGTGGCCGGCACGTCTCCCGGATCGATCGGCTGAAGCGCTCCGGAGGAGGACTCCCGCCACTCGAAGGTGGGCACATAGGAGCCCTTCGGCAGCTGGATCGACACCGGGTCGGCAACGCCCGCCGTAAGGTAGTAGTGCTCGATCGAGCGGCGCACCCGCCCCGCCTGCATGCGGACGATCGGGTCGGTCGTCGGGTCGAATTCATCCCCGCGGTCGAACACGCTGCCGGCGATGGCTTGCTGCGAAATCATCTGCGAGCGCCCGTCCAGCACCTCGCCCACCACGAATCGCAGGAAATCCACCGAGCGCTGGCTCGTGTCGAACTCCGGACTCTCCGTGACCCGATCCAACTGCTCCTCGACGGCCTGCCTGTCGGGCGGCTTTCCATTCTGACGCTGGCGGCTGCTTGAGGGCATGAGAAAAATGGTGAGACCTTAACCAGCACTCATCGCACGGACCCTAGGCAAGCAACCGAGCGATGGTCAATGACCGTAAGTTACCCCGCGTTACTTGGCCGTGGTGTCGGCGAAGTGAAAAGTTCGCTTCCATGAGAACCGGGGAGCCCGCCCAGCCACCTGATCCGGTGCTCATGCTTCAACCCCGGTCGGAAGCGGCGATCCGTCAGCTCTTTCATGAAGATGAGGAATTCCGCGAACTCTGCAACGACTACGCCGAATGCGTCGCCATGCTCGACCAATTGCGCAGGGGACAGGGAGGGGCCGATGACCGGATCGAGCAATACTGCGAACTCCGCGTGAATCTCGAACACGAGCTCGTCTGCCGCCTCCCGCGTCCGCCGGCGGGCCGGGAACCTGCCCTCGTCCACCGTGCTCCCCCGACCGGGGCGGACGTTCCTGAAAATCCGCCCGCCACTCCCCCCAGATAGCCCTTCTACCCACCGATGAAGACCACGCCTTTTCCCCAACCGCTCCAGCAAATGGTCGCCACGGTCATGGCCGCCGGATTGCTGGTCTCCACCCCCGGCTTCGCCCAGGCCGTGGCCGCTTCGACCGAAGCCGCCGCCCAAGCCCCTCCCGTGACTCCCGCCTCTGAAGCGTCGGACCCTGCGGATACCGGCGAGCCCGCGCCGAGGGTCAGCGCCGAAGAGGCCGGCTACGAGAAGCTCGGCATGGAGCAGCTCGAGCCGATCGTCGCGCCGGTCGCCCTCTACCCCGACGAGCTGCTGGCGCAGATGCTGCCGGCCTCGACCGTGCCGCTCGATGTCGTCGCGGCGCAGCAGTTCGTCGAACGCGAGCCGGAATTCGAGGAGCCACCGGCTGAAGCGGTCGAATCCTGGGACCCGGCGGTGGTTTCGCTGCTCCAGTTCAAGGACGTGCTCGACCTGATGGCCGGGGACATCAACTGGACGATGACCCTCGGGCAGGCCTTCTACTATCAGGAGTCCGACGTTTACGACGCGATCCAGCTGGTCCGCACCCGGGCCGACGCCAAGGGCCTGCTCACCGACAACCAGCAGCAGGTCTATGTGAAGGAGACCGAGATCATCCGCATCGAGCCAGCCGATCCGCAGGTCATCTACGTGCCCAAATACGAGCCGCAGGTGATCTACGTCGAGAAGCAGCCCACCGCCAGCGCCGCCCCCTTCCTCACCTTCGCCACCGGCGTCGCCGTGGTCTGGGGACTGAGCTGGGCCTTCGACTGGGGCAAGCGCAAGTGCGTCCACCACCACCACTGGTATCAGCCATGGCACCACCATCACTATCACCACCACTACGGCCGTCCGTACTACGGTCACAAGCCGCCGCCGCGGCCGCCGTCCTACCGGCCCCCGGTTCGTCCGCCCCACCCTCCCGGCTGGAGGCCGCCCGGCCAGCGACCACCCGGCTACCGGCCTCCACGGCCGATCCCGCCGCCCGGCCATTTCCCGGTCCTGCGCCCCGATCGCCCCGGTGCGCGGCCGCCCGCCGACGGAGGATCCTGGCGCCCCCCGCGTCCGCCCGCCGTCAAGCCACCCCAGCGCCCCGGTGGCGGACGTCCTCCGCTCGCCACCCCGCCGCCCCGGCCCACCCCGCTGCCGGCGACCCGCCCCGCCGTTCCCGGCAACCGCCCGGGGACCCCGACCACTCGGCCGGCAGTGCCGACCAAGCCGACGACCCGGCCGGCGGTTCCCACCAAACCCACGACCCGACCGGCTGTCCCAACCAAGCCGACCACTCGACCGGGCACCCCGGCTGCATCACCGGGATCGAACTTCCGGCCCGCCACGCGCCCGAGCGCCCCGGCCAACCGCAAGGACCTCCAGCGAGGGAGTTCGAGCCTCAACCGCAGCGGCGGCCAGGCCAGGCCCGCTCCGTCCGCTCGACCGACCAACCGCTCCTCCTTCCAGCCACAGGGCGGCAGCAACCGCGCCTCCTCTCGCGGGGCCGCCAGCGGCAACCGCCGCAGCCGTTGAAATCCTCACACCATCCCAGTCATGAAACACTCCACGCTCACCGCCATCGCGGCCCTCGCCCTCCCGCTGGCCAACGCCCAGCAGTCTTTCGATTCCGCGGAGGCCGCCTTCGCCGCCGTCGCCAAGGCCTGCGCCGAAGGCGACAAAGCAGCACTCACCACCATCATCGGCCCCGACGCCGAAAGTCTGCTCGCCGACGAAACCACCTCGACCCTCAAAGCCTTCGCCGAGGCCTACGAGCTCGACCACGAGGTCCTGACCCGCGACGACCAGCGGCTCATCCAGGTCGGCGACGTCGGCTACATCCTGCCGGTCCCGGTGGTCGCCGCGGATTCGAAGTGGACCTTCGACCTTCCCGCCGCACTCGACGAGATCCACAAGCGTCGCATCGGCCGCAACGAAATCACCGCCATCGAAACCCTGCGCGCCTACGTCGAGGCCCAGCGCGACTACGCCGCCGACGACCACGACGGCGACGAGGTCAACGAGTTCGCCCAGCTCATCGTCAGCACCAAGGGCCAGCGCGACGGACTCTACTTCGAAACCGAGCCCGGCGAACCGCCCAGCCCCTTCGGTCCGCTGGTCGCCGAGAAGGCGGAATACCTCAAGGATCGAAAACCCGGCGACCCCTACTACGGCTACTACTACAAGATCCTCCGCGGCCAGGGCGACGCCGCCCCGGGTGGGGCCTACGACTACGTCATCAACGGCAACATGATCGCCGGCTACGCGATGCTCGCCTGGCCCGCCGACTACGGCAAGTCGGGCATCATGAGCTTCATCGTCAACCACCAGGGCAAGGTCTTCGACCGCGACCTCGGCCCCGGAACCGCCAAGGCTGCCGAAGCCATCACCGCCTATCAGCCCGACGACAACTGGTCCGAGGTCCCCGCCGACGACCTCGACGAGTCGACGATCGAATGAGTCCGTCTGTTTCGCCTTCCGCTTTCCCACTCTCAAAGCACAACACCAACCCCATGACACGCATTCTCGCCACCCCCATCCTGATCGCCGCCGGGCTCGCCGTCTGCGGCTGTGACCGCTCCTCCGAACCGGCCTCCGGACCCGCTGCAACCGACCTTTCGCCCGAAGAGGCCCGTGCCATCGCCAAGGAAGCATACATCTACGCCAACCCGATGGTGGACAACTACCGCATCTTCCATGGGGCCTTCGTTGACGAGACGAGTCCTGATTACAAGACGCCGATCAACCAGCTCGTGAACCTGGCGCGGGTTTACACGCACGAGGACCGGGCCGTGCAGACCGCCAATTCCGATACGCCCTACAGTTGGTTGGCCCTGGACCTGCGCACCGAGCCCTTTGTGTTGACGGTGCCGCCGGTTGAAAAGGAGCGCTATTTCAACATCCAACTGATCGACCTTTACACCCATAATTTCGACTACATCGGAAGCCGAACGACAGGCAACGATGGCGGTGATTTCCTGGTCGCCGGGCCGGGGTGGAAGGGCGAAGTGCCCGAGGGCATTGCCAAAGTGATTCATTGCGAAACCGAACTGGCGGTCGCCGTCTACCGAACCCAGCTCTTCAACCCGGCCGACCTGGACAACGTGAAGGCCGTCCAGGCCGGCTACAAGGTGCAGCCCCTCTCCGCGTTTCTCGGCCAGCCGGCGCCCGAAGCCGCACCCGCGATCAACTTTATCGAGCCGTTGACGCGCGATGAAATCAAGAAATCACCCGAGGTATTCCAGCAGCTGAATTTCGTGCTGCAGTTCTGCCCCACCCATCCCTCCGAAAAGGAGCTCATGGCCCGGCTCGCCCGACTCGGTATCGGGGCTGGAAGGACCTTCGATTGGGATGCGTTCTCTCCTGAAGTCCAGAGAGCCATCGGTCAGGGCATTGCCGATGCCTGGGCAGACTTTGCGGCGCTGAAGGAGCGGGCCGACGCGGGCGAGGTCGGTTCCGGCGAGATCTTCGGCACCAGGGAACATCTGAAGAACAACTACCTCTATCGCATGGCCGCCGCCGTTCTCGGCATCTGGGGACACAGCGAGGAAGAGGCGATCTACCCGTCCTACTACGTGGATGCCGATGGGGAGAAGCTCGACGGCTCCCACCGTTACACCTTGCGGTTTGCGCCGGGACGGTTGCCGCCCGTCAACTCCTTCTGGTCGCTGACGATGTACGAACTGCCGGAAAGCCTGATGGTGGAAAACCCCATCAATCGCTACCTGCTCAACTCGACCATGCTCGACGATTTCGTGCGGGACGATGACGGCGGAATCACCCTCTACCTGCAGCATGACTCACCGGGCACCGACAAGGAAGCCAACTGGCTGCCGGCGCCCAAGGGCCCCTTCAGCGCGGTGATGCGTCTTTACTGGCCCAAGAAGGAAGCCCTTGACGGCTCGTGGACGATACCGCCGCTGAAACGGGCGCAGTAACGGAGACCCATCCAAAACCTGCAACAAGGAGAAATCATGAAGAAGCTACTACTGAGCGCACTGTTGCTCCCGACGCTCGCCTTTGCCGAGGACATCACGATCCAGAACCTCGTGCGCGCCGAATCCGACACGATGTTCCGGATGACCATGAAGGAAAGAAACATCGGCATCGGCGAGCTCTTCCACGATCGCAAGGCCGCCTCCGCCAACGAACCCCAGACGGTGATCCGGCCCAACCAGGACACATTCTACTCCGCCGCGATCATCGATCTGTCGAAGCCTGTGACGGTCAAGCTGCCGAAAGGGGACGGGCGGTTCCAGTCGGTGCTGGTCATCAGCCAGGACCACTACAACTTCGGCTATGCCAAACCCGGAGCATATCAACTGACCGAGGAGGAGGTCGGGACACGCTTCGCGATGCTGCTGTTCCGCACCTTCGTCGATGCAGGCGATCCCGACGATGCCGCGCGGGCCCATGCGGTGCAGGATGGCATCGTCATCGAGGGCGGCGGAAAGGGACCGTTCGAGGCGCCGAATTGGGACCTCGAAGCCCTTGCCAAGGCGCGGAAGGCGGTCAACGACCTTGCGGCGGTGGTCGGTCTCGAATCCAGCACTTCCTTCGGTCGACGCGGCGAGATCGACCCGCTGGGCCACCTGATTGGGATCGCCGGCTGGGCCGGACAACCGGCCACGATGGCCGAAGGCATCGTCGATGCCGTCGAAATGAACGACGGCAAGACGCCCCATGTGGTCACCGTCAAGGACGTGCCGGTGGACGCCTTCTGGTCGATCACCGTTTACGACGCCGACGGCTTTCTCGCCGCCAACGATCTCAATCGCAACAGCTACAACAACACCTCGGCCACGCCGAACGACGATGGTTCCTACACGATCCATTTTGGCGGCGACCCCAAGGCCAAGAACTACCTGCCCATCACCGAAGGCTGGAACTACACGATCCGGCTCTACCAGCCGCGCAAGGAGGTTCTGGATGGCACCTGGACCTTCCCGGCCATCGAGCCCGTGGAATAGTGGAACGGCAAGCGATCCCACAACGAATCCTCACATCCAAACGACCATGAAACCCCATGCCGGACCACCGATGCGATTCCTCCCGGCGCTGCTGCTTTTGACCACCCTTGCCTGCCCGCTCGCGTCACGGGGCGATGACGCCGCCGACCTTGCCCAGGACCTCACCAACCCGCTGGCCGACCTGATCACCCTGCCGATCCAGGCGAACTACGACGACGGCTTCGGTCCGCTCGGCGACGGCTGGCGCCTCCAGACCAACATCCAGCCGGTGATCCCGTTCGAGCTCAACGAGCACTGGAACCTGATCACCCGCACCATCATCCCGGTGATCCACCAGGAGGACCTGTTCCCGGGTTCCGGCTCCCAGTTTGGGCTCGGAGACATCAACATGAGCCTGTTCTTCTCGCCCCGTTCGGCGTCGGACGACTTCGTCTGGGGCGCCGGCCCGGTGTTCCTGTTTCCGACGGCCACCGATTCGCTGCTGGGTGCCGACAAGTGGGCGGCAGGACCGTCGCTTGTCATGCTGCGGATGCAGGGCCCGTGGACCTACGGCATCCTTGCCAACCACCTCTGGTCCTTCGCCGGAAGCGGCAGCCGACACCTCAACAACACCTTTGTTCAGCCTTTCGTCGCTTACACGACGGAAAGCGCATGGACCTTCTCGCTGCAGAGCGAGATGAACTACAACTGGAGCGCCGAGCAGTGGTCCATTCCGGTCAACGCCGCGGTCTCGAAGCTGGTCCGATTTGGCAAGCTGCCCGTCAGCCTCCAGGCCGGGGTCGGCTACTGGGCGGAATCGCCGACCAACGGTGCCGACGATCTCCGCTTCCGTCTGCAAATGAACTTCGTTCTGCCAAAATCATAGCACCGCCCTCCTTTCATGAAACGACACCCTTCCATCCTGCCTGCCCTATCCGTTCTCCTGCTCGCCACCCCCTGCTCGCTCGCCGAGGAAGGCGGTGCCGGTCACCACGTGCCCGGCGGCATGGGCACGCTGATCGACCTTTTGCCGACCGAACCCGGCTGGGTGTTCGAGTCGATGTACATGCGCTATTCCGGCGATGCCTCGGCCACGGCCCGGATCCCCATCGCCAACCGTATCAGCCTCGGGCTGGACGCGACCAGTGATGCATTCATGCTCGGTGGCTTCTGCACCTTCGAAGAGCAAGTGTTGGGGGCCCATTATTCGGTCGGAGCCTTCGTTCCGTATGTCTGGATGGACGTCGAGGCCCTGGTGCGGATCGGCAACCTCCCGCCCGCCTACCAAGGTTCGAGCGAGAGCGGCCTTGGGGACATTTCGCTGATGCCGGTGATGATGGCGTGGAAGTCGGGCGAGTGGCAGTTCAACGCCGCACTGCCGATCTACGCTCCGACCGGCGACTACCGGGTCGGTCGTCTCGCCAACCCGGGCCTGAACCACTGGAGCTTCGACCCGACCGTCGGCGTCGCCTACTCCAACGAAGAAACCGGATTCAATTTCGCGGCCCACACCGGATTGACCTTCGCCACCGAGAACCCCGACACCAACTACCGCAACGGCACGCTGTTCCACCTCGACCTCAGTGCCCAGCAACTGCTGCCCGCCGGCCCCGGCTTCCTCGGCATCGGCGTCGAGGCCTTCTACCTCGAACAGGTCCGCGACGACAGCGGCCGCGGAGCGCCCCCCGGCGGCTTCAAAAGCCGCAGCTACGGTCTCGGGCCGGTGCTGAGCTACATCCTGCCGGTCGGTGACGACGTCTTCGTCGCCGAGGCGCGCTGGTTGGCCGAACTCGACACCACCAACCGGATGCAGGGCGACTACTTCTGGCTCAAGGCGGTCTATCAGTTCTGACGCCCGGGCGGCCTCCACGCCAAGCCCGACCACCCGGCGGCGGGTTCCCGCCTGTGCACCCCACCCGCCACCGCAGGCGGGATGGCTTGCCCCGTCGGCAGCTCCCTCTCAGGCTACCCCCTCCATTTCTCCCCCCCGCCTTATGGAATTCGAGCTCCGCGCCATCACCACCTTCAACCTGGCCATCCTGGTTCTGTTCTTCGGCAAGTGGCTCAACCAGCGCATCCCGCTGCTCCGCCGCTACAACATCCCGGAACCTGTCAGCAGCGGCCTCCTGGTGTGCCTCGCGACCTGGGCGATTTATGGCATTTGGGGCGCCGAAATTTCCTTCGACCTGAGGAGCCGGGACATCCTGCTGGTGTTCTTCTTCGCCGGCATCGGATTGAACTCGGACTTGCGCTCGCTACTCGCCGGAGGGCTGCCGCTTGTGATCCTGCTCGCCGCCACCGTGGTCTACATGTTCATCCAGAACTTCACCGGCGTGGGTGTGGCGAGCCTGTTCGGGCTGGAAAAGGCGGTCGGCATTCTCGGCGGCACCACCTCGTTGATCGGCGGCCACGGCACCGCGATTGCATGGACACCGACCTTCCGCGACGAATATGGCATCGGAAATGCCAGCGAGATCGGCATCGCCTGCGCGACCTTCGGCCTGGTCCTCGCCTCGCTGATGGGCGGCCCGATCGCCAACATCCTGATCGGTCGCCACAAGCTGGAGCCGAAGGCGGTCGACCAACCCGACGTCGGCATGACCCACGACCGGGAGCACTCGCCGATCGACGCCTACTCGGTCCTCAGCGCGTGGCTGGTGCTCAACATCAGCCTCACCTCGGGCCTCGCGATCCAGGAGGCGCTGGAGAAGGCGGGACTGCAGCTTCCGCTTTTCGTCTGCTGCCTGTTCGGGGCCATCCTGCTGACCAACATCGTGCCGAGGATCTTCCCGAAGCTGGCCTGGCCGGCGGGCAGCCGTTCGCTCGCGCTGATCTCCGACATTTCGCTCGGGATGTTCCTCGCGATGTCGCTGATGAGCCTGCAATTGTGGACGCTGGCCGAACTCGCCGGGCCGATCCTGGCGATCCTCGGTGCCCAGTTCCTGATCGCCTTCGCCTTCGCGCTCTTCGTCGTCTTCCGCCTGATGGGCCGCGACTACGAAGCGGCGGTCGTGTGCTCCGGCTTCGGCGGCATTTCACTCGGCTCGACGCCGACGGCGATGGCCAACATGACCGCGGTCAGCAAGCGCTACGGAGCGGCCCACAAGGCCTTCATCATCGTGCCGCTGGTCTGCGGATTCTTCGTCGACATCGCCAACGCGGTCATCATCAAGGCCTTCCTGACCCGGTTCGGATGACCTCGACGCCTTTCGGCCTGAGCCTGCCGAGGGTTCGCCGGATCAATCAGGAGAAGGGACTTCCAGTCTCTTTCCCCAGCGACGCGTCCGATGCAAAGGGGCTGGAAGTCCCTTCTCCTCAGTGATCATGCGGGCTTTCGCCGGAGGCGTCGCCGAGGTGCTCGAGCTCCTTGGGAAGGAACTTCTTGAAGCGGGTCTTGTCGATCGCCTTCATGTAGGCCTCCTGTGGAGAGATCATGCCGGACTGGAGTTTCTGCCAGATCGACTCGTCCATGAACTGCATGCCCTCGCCCTTGCCGCCGGTGATGACGTCGTAAAGCTTCTGCGTCGCTCCCTCGCGGATGATCGCCGAGACCGCCGGGGTGGCGAACATGATCTCGTGCACGGCGACCCGGCCCGGCTTGTCGGTGCGCTTGCACAGGAGCTGGGCCAGCACGCCCCGTAGCGACGCGGCAAGCATCGTCCGCACCTGCGACTGCTGGTCGGACGGGAAGACATCGACGATCCGGTCGACGGTCTTGCGGGCGTTGTTGGTGTGCAGGGTGCCGAAGACGAGCAGGCCGGTCTCGGCGGCCGTGAGCGCCAGCGAGATGGTCTCGAGGTCGCGCATCTCGCCGACCAGCACGATGTCGGCGTCCTCGCGCAGTGCGGCCCTCAGGCCGTCGGCGAAGGAGGGCGTCTGGATCGGCACCTCGCGCTGGGTGATGATCGACTTCTTGCTCGAGTGCACGAACTCGATCGGCTCCTCGATGGTGATGATGTGCCGGTTGTAGTTCGAGTTGATGTAGTCGAGGAGGGCGGCGAGCGTGGTCGACTTGCCCGAACCAGTGGGGCCGGTGACCAGCACCAGTCCGGAGCGGATTTGGCCGAAGCGTTTCACCACCTCGGGCACGCCGAGTTCCTCGAGCTGCATGATTTCGGTCGGGATCAGGCGGAAGACGGCGGCGAGACCGTTCTTCTGCTTGAGGTAGTTGCAACGGAAGCGTGACTCCTCGTCCATCTCGTAGGCGAAGTCGAGGTCTCCGGTGTCCATGTAGATCTTGAAGGCGTTCTCCTCGCAGATCTCGGAGAGCATGCGGTGCATGGTGTCGTGATCGAGCACGGCTTCGCCTTCGATCGGATTGACCGCGCCGTGGACGCGGATCTTCGGCGGCTGGCCCTCCGAGATGTGGAGGTCGGAGCCGCCGCTTTCGACGAGATGCTGGAAGAGTCGGTCGATTTCAGCCATGGGCGCGGGAAAGGGTCAGGATTCGAAGAAGGAGAGCATCTGGGTCTTGTCCTCGGCGCGGAAGAGCGCCTCCTCCTGGGTGATCTGGCCTTTGACGTAGAGATTCCGCAACGACTCATCCATCGTGAGCATGCCGACGTTCTTGCCGGTCTGCATCACCCCCGGGAGCATGTAGGTCTTTCCTTCGCGGATGCAGTTGGCGACCGCCGGCGTGTTGACGAGCAACTCGAGCGCCATCACCCGTCCGTCGCCGCTGGCCTTGGGCAGGAGCTGCTGGGAGAGGATCCCGCGCAGCGATTCGGAGACCATGATGCGGATCTGCCCCCGCTGATCGACCGGGAAGACATCGAGCACCCGGTCGAGCGTCCGCGGGGCGTTGCCGGTGTGCAGCGTGCCGAGCACGAGGTGCCCGGTCTCGGCGGCGGTCAGGGCGAGCTGGATGGTTTCCAGGTCGCGCATCTCGCCGACCATGATGACATCGGGATCCTCCCGCAGCGCCCCCCGCAGGGCCTTGGCGAAGGAGTCGGTGTGGAGGTGCACCTCACGCTGGTTGACGTGGCTGTTCTTCGACTCGAAGACGTACTCGATCGGATCCTCGAGGGTGAGGATGTGGTCTTCGCGGTCCTTGTTGATGAAGTCGACGAGCGCGGCGAGGGTGGTGGACTTGCCCGAGCCGACCGACCCGGTGACGAGGATCAGGCCGTTCTGGTAGCGGGTGAGCGGCACGATGCTGTCGATGGGGAGGTTGATCTCCTCCATCGAGCGGATCTGGGTGTTGATGATCCGGAAGACCATGTCGTAGCCGAGGCGTTGCTTGACGACGGAAGCGCGGAAGCGGCCCTCGTCATTGGCGTAGGCGAAGTCGACGTCGCCCTTTTCCTGGAGGCGGGTCCACTCGCGCTCCTCGAGGAACGAGCGCACGAGCTTCTCGGTTTCCTCGGCGGTCAGCGGTTCGTGATCATCCCAGATCGGCAGCAGCTGGCCGAAGCGGCGCCACGCCGGCGGGAAACCGGTGGGGAGGTGCACATCGGAGCAGTCGTATTCGCGACCCAGCCGGAGGTACTGGTCGACGTGATCAAGCACTTGGTGTTCTGCCATGTCCGGGAGGAATTACAGCCGGGATTCAGAAAGTGGACACGGGAAATTGTGTCCTCTTTTCGGGTGAGGCCGGCCCGGGCAGGAACCGGCGCTGGATTTCCCGGGTGGCGAGCGACTTGAGCCACGGTTTGAGGACGGCCAGCACGGCGGGCAGCAGCAGTCGCAGCAGCGCCGACTTGCGCTTTTTCGAGCGCCGCGGGCGGCGCAGGACCATCGTGACCAGCAGCCCGGCGGCCGCCGACCCGCCGAACCACAGCCAGGGTTTCCGGGCGATCCGGCGCTTCAGCTGCTTGGGCACATCGAACTTTTCCCTGAGGACGAGCACCTCGTTCCCCAAGTGCCGGCGCGAGGCCTCGATCCGGTCGATCAGGGTTTGCGTTTCAGAGTCTCGAGCCATGCCTGGTCCTTCGCGAGTTCGGAGCGGGTGAGGGGAAATGCGGGGCCTCCCGGGCGCCGCAGGGAAAGCAGGGCGATCAGCCCGACGAGCAGGTGGACGCCGCCGGCGGCGAGCGTGATGTGCCACCACGTCCAGTCGGGCCGGGTCGCGGCGATGAGGCCGATCAGTCCGGCGACGGTGAGCATCCAGAAAAGCACCGCGCAGCCGACGATGAAGACGGCGGTCGCGGCGCGGCGGGCCGCCTGCCTGCCGGCTTCCCGGGCCTCAAGCCGGATCAGGTCGATCCGCGCCTGCACGAACTCGGCGGCGAGAGACTTCCAGTTCTCGGGCGTCGCGTCGGCGTCGGGATCCGGGGCGTCGTTCATGGTGGGTCGGGAAGCTCGCGGCCCGGAGCGAAGCGCTTCGGGCAACGGGGGCACCGTCGGCCTCTCGAGCGGTTCAGCGGCGGCTGATCAGTCCGATCAGAAAGCCCACGCCGAGCGCGGCAAGCACCGACTTGGTGGGGTTCTGGCGGATGTAGTCCTCGGCCGAGACGTGGATTTCGCGGGCGCGGTCGCGGGTGTGCACCCACTGCTCGTCGGCCGCGGTCCGCAGTTGGGTGGCCTTGGCCTCGGCGACCTGCTTGAGGTTCTGGGCCTTTTCCACCGCGCGGTCGCGGAACTGCTCGGCACTGGCCTTGGCGCGTTCGCCGACCGCCTTGGCCTCCTCGGCCTTCTCGTGGGCGAACTGCTTCGCCTTGTCGCTGGCGGCGTGGCCGAGGTCACTGGCGGCGTGGCGCAGGTCGTCGGCGGCCTTCGACACCGAGGGATTGGAGAATCCGCTTTCCGGCTCGAGTTCCGGTGATTTTGCAAAGTTGTCTGACATGATTCCGGTGTGTTTGGGGTTGCGTTCGTCTCGCTCCTTTACGCTGCCACCATTGGCCCGGGGGTGCAAGGCATGTCTGCCGCGTCAGGGGGGCGAAACGATCCTCGCCCGCGGCGGCGCGTCCACGGGCCGGGCCTTCGGCGGCTCGAGCAACCGGCTCTTCTGGTCCTCGGGCGGGGAGGTGAAGCTGACCGTGCGCCACTCGGGCTTCTCGATCGGGCCACTGCCCCGGAACTGGAACAACCCCTCGTAGATCGGCCGCAGGGGCAGCGTGATGAAGCCGAACAGGCCGCGCGCGTTCATCCGGATCGTCATGTCGAGCCGGTCCTTCGGCAGGTCGGCCTTGCCATCCCCGGTGAAGTGGATCGACGGCGTGCTGGTGAAGAAGTCCGTGGTCGAGACGACCCCCTTCTCGACGCGGAAGGTGCAGAACGCCTCGTTGGCTTCCTCGAAGCCGGCCTTGCGGCGCCCGAGCACCGCCGAGATCACCGGCGACAGCGGGCCGAAGATCGGCACCTCGAACAACTCGCCATCCTCCAGCAGGATGTTGCCGCTGCCGTCGAGCCCGGAGACGTCGCTGCCGGTCAGGGAAAAGTCCATCCGCCCGGTGATCGAGCCCTTCGGAGTACTATCGAAGTCGTAGGTGGTGGCGAGCCCGGGGACGCTCAGGGCGGTCCAGTCGATTTCCCCCTCGATCTGCTGCTGCCGGCGGCCGAGACGGCTGGTGAAGTCGGCGCGCAGGCGCCCGTCGAACAAGCCGGCGTCCAGCCCGGAGACCCGCACCTCGTCCGGCAGGACCCTGACGGTGCCCTTCGGCCGGGACAGCCGGAGGTCCTTTTCGAGGAACTCGTAGGACGCCGGGGCGTCGCTGGAGAACACCACGCGGAGGTCCTGCCGGGGCAGCCCCGTCTCGATGCCGATCGTGCCATCCGCCGCGAGCGTGGGCGGGCGGTGGAAACGGTAGGCCTCGAGTTCGTCGGCGACCTCCGCGGCGAAGGTGCGGACCACCGGGGCCGGCCAGACGCTGCCCCGGAGCTTGTTGATTTCAACCGTCTTGGCGATGTTGTCGTAAAGGATGCGGTCGACCGTCAGGGATCCGGTGCCGGGGCCTCCGTGGGCCTTTCGCAGCGGGTAGTCGTCGTAGTCGAAGTCGACCTTGCCCTTCGTGAAGTCGAGGCTGGCGTGGCAGAGGTCCATCTCCACCTCCGCGTAGTGGCTGGGCACGCCCCGGTAGGCGATGCCGCTGCTTTCCGCACGCCCCTTGAAATGCCAGTTCCGCGGGTCGTGGAAATCCGCCATGCCGGTGGCTTCCACCCGGCTCGCGGTGGCCTCGGTGGCGGAGAAATCGTCGAGCACCTGGGACAGCGGCTGGAACTGGATGGCGCGCTGCCAGAAGTCCACCGGGAGGTCGGTCGAGAACTCGTAGCGCAGCTCGCCGGAAGTGACGAAGGCACGACCGTCGAGCTGGTGGGCCCCGTCCTCGATGACGAGGTCCTCCAGAAGCAGACGGGCATCCCGCAGCGGCGGGCTCGCCGCAGCGCCGTCGGCACCGGGGCGGGGGAGGGTGGCTTCGACCGCGAAGCGGGTCGCCAGCCGGTCGGCGGACAGGTGCTCGAAACCGGGGCCGGGGAGATCGATGTCGCCGATGATCTTCAATCGCAGGGTCCCCTCGTCGCGGTGGAAGGAACCGTGGGCGTTCAGGGTGGGTGGGGCCTCCAGGGTCGGCAGGTTCTCCGGCAGGGTCGGGGCGACCTGCCGGATCAGGGCCGGAAGGTCGGCGGTCGAGGACAGCTCGAAGCGGCCCTCCGAGTCGGCCAGCTCGTACTCCAGCTTGCCGTTCATGCCGCCCGAGGGCGTCTCGAGATCGATCCGGTGCAGCACCAGCGTCGACCCGCGGACTTCGCCATCGATGTCGAGCCGGCGGATGTCGACGCCACGGCTGGTGAGGTCGGCGGCGCGAAAGTCGAGCTTGGCCCGCAGGCTCCCGTACATTTCCAGGTCGCCGCGGGCATCGATCCGGAGCCGCGGGGGTGCCGTCGCCTCGAGGTCGAACTGGTCGATCGCGTCGATCACGGCGATCAGGATGCGCCGGCGTTCGGCGCGGGCGCGCTCCATGTCCTCCAGCGTGCCGGTGGTGTCGGGCCGGTAGAGCTTGTAGAGCGCCTGCCCCTCGAGGCGCAGGCCGCCGACCATGCCGGAGACCCCGGAAGTCTCGATCTGCCGCACGCCGGAAAATTCGATCCGGGCGCGGGCGTCCGAAATCTCCAGCGCCTTGCTCTCGGGGTCGTCGGGGTCGACCGCCAGGGTCACCCGCGCACCCGTCAGCTCGAGCCGCTCCACCCGGAAGTCGCCGCGCGAGAGCTTGGTGCGGTCGATGTCGAGCAGCAGGTGATCGAGCCGGCCGAGCACCCGCTTGCGCGAGGCGTCGGTGTAGATCACCACCTCGCCGGCCTCGATGCCGCGCAGCGGCAGGTAGCGCAGGCTCTCGATTTCCGCATGCAGTCCGCTCGCGGCGAGGGCCTGCTCGATGCCGCTTCGCCACGACTCCGGCAGGCCGGTGTGGTTGGCCCACCACACCGTGCCGCCCGCCGCCAGCAGGCCGCAGAAGGCCAGCAGCGCCAGCGCCGTGCGCAGTCGATGGATGATGCGGATGCGTTTCACTTGCTTCCTGATGATGCCTGATCGCTTTCGGCTTTCAACACCGCGCTGCCCCGATGCATGATCCGGGCCATGCGGTTTGCGGTGCTCGGGAGCGGAAGTGGCGGCAACGCCGCCGTGGTCGACACCGGAAAAACGCGGGTGTTGGTGGACGCCGGGCTGTCCGCCCGCCAGATCCTCCGGCGGCTGGAAATGATGGGCATTTCCCCGGCATCACTCGACGGAATCCTCCTGACCCACGAGCACGGCGACCATGTCCGTGGCCTGCGGGTGCTGATGAAATCCCTCGCCGTGCCGATTTACGCCACGCCCATGACCCGCGAGGTCGTCCGCGAGCAGGTCGGGGCGGCGAGCTGGAAGATTTTTGAAAGCGGCGCGGGTTTCTCGCTCGACGGCCTCACGATCGAGTCCTTTGCCGTGCCCCACGATGCGGTCGAGCCGGTGGGTTTCGTGTTCCGCTCGGAGGAGCGGTCCTTCGGCCTGGTCAGCGACAGCGGTCACGTGACCTCGCGGGTGACCGACGCGCTGCGCGGGGTCGAGGCCCTGTTCGTCGAGGCGAACTACGACGACGGCCTGCTCGAGGCCGACACCCGGCGTCCGTGGTCGACCAAGCAGCGCATCGCCTCGCGCCACGGCCATCTTTCCAATGCCCAGGCCGCCGCACTGGTCGCCGAACTGGCTCCCGACGGATTGAGGCGGGTGGTGCTCGGCCACCTGAGCCGCGATTGCAACACCGCCGAGGTCGCCCTGGCTGCGGTGAGGGGCGCGGTGCCCGAAGTCGCCTGCGCGAGTCAGGACGAGCCCTGCGGCTGGCACGAAGGTCCGGCGGCACCCTGCGACCTCGCCTTCGGGACGGACGAGTTGTTCGGCTGAGAATGGGCCGGAATCCCGCCCCCGGGGTGGGTCGGGGCAGATCCTCCGTGCCCGCCCGAATCACGGACCGGTCACGCGGTAGAAGCGCCGGTCGGGGAGCGGGTCGGTGGGGTCTTCGAGCGTGACGGTGCCCTCGGGACCGATTTCGCCGCTGACCAGCGGATTCCAGCCGTTTAGATCGTTGGACCACTCGACGGCCACGGTGGTGCCCGGGGTGCCGCTGATGACGAACTCGAAGACGCCGTTGGCATTGAGGCCGTAGCTGGAGAAGCGGGTGGGCACGCTGGCGGGGGAAACGGTCAGGCTGACGTCGCGGCTGGTGTTTCCGATGCCGCTGGTGGTGTTGACGAAGCTGATGATGTCGCTGAAATCGCCAGGCTCGAGGGCGGCGGCCTGGGCGTTCAGGGAGACGGTGACCTCGACCGTGGCGGCCGGTTGGATGGTTCCTGAAGCGGCACTCAGGTCGAACCACGGCGCGGTCTTGCTGGCGGTCCAGGCGAGGGCCTCGCCGCCCGTGTTGCCGAGGGTGAAGGTGATCGAGGGCGGAGAAAAGGGTCCGCCCACTTCTCCCGCGGTGGTGAGTCCGGCTTCCGGGGTGATGGTGAGCTCGGCGGGCTGGACCTCGCTGATGGCCACCTCGAAGGTGCCGAGCACGGCTTCCGCCACCGTGTTGTTGAGCGTGTCCTCGACGCTGTCGGCGCGCAGGGTGATGGTGTAGGTGCCATTGTCCGCCGATGCCCACTGGGAGCCGTCGGGCGCGGGGATGTCGTAGCTGGCGGTGAGCGGCGAGCCGTCGGTGCCAAGGTCGGCGCCGATGAAGCCGAGGGTGCTGGTTTCGACCTCGTTGACGAGGGAGAAGGTGGTGTAACCGTTCGGTCCGGTGACCACGAGATCCAGTTCGTCGAGGCTGGCGAGGCGCACGGCGGTATCATCGGTGAAGGTCACGCTGCACGAGTGGCTTGGCGTGCCGCTGAGCGTGATGCCGCCGACGTTGAGCGAGGCAGCCGGCGGATCGGTGTCGAGGGCGCCGTCGCCGAGGATCAGGACGTCGTCGATGTTCCAGCCGATGTCGGTTTGGGGGCGATTCCCCGAGCTGAGGCCCCACCGGATCTGCAGCGAAGAGCTGCCTTCCACCGACGACGGCAGCGCATACTGGACGAGCTGCCAGCTGGTGTCCGAGATCGAGGAGCCGGTCCAGATCGTCGTCCAACTGGAGCCGTTGGTGGAGACCTCGACGGTGCCGGTGCCCTGATTGGTGAGCCGCAGCCATCGCCGGAACTGGAGGGTGAGGTTTGAGGCGGCACTGACGTCGATGGGAGCCGTGGTGGCATAGAGCGGTGTGCCCAGTCCCTTCGGATAGTTGCCGCCAAGATTGTAGGCAATGATGTTGCCGCCGGTGAAGGCCGAGGCTGGGGCGTCGGCCGTGGTGCCGTAGGCGGGCGGGCCGAATTCCCAGCCGGGGTCCTGGCCGGAGCCGGATTGGAGGGTCCATCCCGGATTGAAATCCATGTTGGCGGAGAAGACCGGCACCGGCAGCGCGACCTCGAAGCCGCCGAGCGGGCCGGCCGCGACGAAGGCTCCCTGGGTGTCGGCGACCTGTTCCGCCTCGGCCGCCACGATGTAGGTGCCGTTGTGCGCCGCCGTCCATTCCGAGCCGCTCGGCGGTGGCAGGGAATAGGTGACGACCCGCGGCGAGCCGTTCGCCGGGTCGTTGATGGAGACGAACTGGGCGAGCTGATCGTAGCCACCGGGACCGGTCACGCGGATGTCCGCCGAGTCGATGGTCGCGGTGTTGATGGCAAAATCGTCGGAGTAGGTGACCGTGAGGGTCTGGCTCGACTGCCCGATAGCGGTGAGGTCGGAGGCCTGGAGTTGGGCGAGTGGCGGCGGATTGAAGGCGATCGCCGGGGTGATGGTGCCGCTCAGGTGGTAGGTGCCGATGCTGCCGTAGGAGGTGTAGCCCGTCGGCGGTGAGGAAAGCGGGCTGCCGGCGGCGTCGTTTCGCACGTGGAGGAAGTACTGCCCTTCCGTGAGCGTCGTTGAAAGGGTGGCCCCGGTCTGGGTCGACGGGGCGCTGGTGGTGACGAGTTGGCCCGTCTCGTTGTACAACTCGAGCCGGACGTCGAGGTTGCCGCCACGGGTTCCGGCGGGCATCAAGAACGGGGCCACCGCGAGGTTGAGCGGCCCGTTGCCGTGGACGAAGGAGAAGACGTCGAGGTCGGTGTTGCGCTCGAGGATGCCCTTGTTGTCCGGGCTGGTGTTGTCCGGGTCGGTTTCGAAATCCGTGGAAGCAACCTGGTTTCCGCCGCTGATCACCAGGGCGGTGGCGGTGCCCGGGGTGTTGCCGTGGTCGTCGGGGCGGTAGGCGAGCTTGCCGGCGATCACCGCGAGGTCGTCCTGGGTGTTGTTGGCGTTGAAATACTCGCCCTTGGACCACTGGCTGACGTTGCGGTTGTAGCCGGTGCCCATGATCGTGCCCCAGGAGGTCTCGCCGCTGCCGTGGCCGCCGTAGTACTCGGCCCCGGTGGTCAGGCCGTCGTGGCTGAGGCCGAGATTGTGGCCGATCTCGTGGGAGGCCGCCTCGGCGATGAACGATTCGTTGTTGCTCAGGTTGTTCTGATAGACCCACGCCGGGCTGTAGCGCGACGCAAAGTCGCTGCGGCCGAAGACATTGACGTAGGCCACCCCGCCGGCGGTGCTGAAGGGATTCGGGTTGCCGTCGGAGTCGGTGTTGCGCGTGACCAGGGCGACCGCGGTGCGGTTGGTGAGGGTCTGCGGCGGCTCGGTGGTGACGTTGACATCGAAGGGGGCGTAGTCCTCGGCCATGCGCTGCCAGACCCTCTTGATCGCGGTCTGCTCGGCATCGCTGAAGGTCGTGTAGTCGGAGTCCGTGCTGAAGGGCAGCGCGGTGAAGCTGGTGCGGCCGACCACCGTGTTCCATTCGGTGCCCTCGATCGTCTGGCCGGAGAAATTGATGTAGATGACGTTGGTCGCACCCGGCCGGCTGCTGAATTTCAGGCTTTCGGGAAAGGGGTCGATGGGGATCGCCGCCGCCTCGGGCACCGGATCGCCGGTGGGAGTGGGTTCACTCTCGTCGGCGGGCAGTTCCTCGGCGGGCGGCGCATGGAACCGGCAGGCGAAGCAGATGCCGCCGGAGGCGTCGGCGTGCATCGAGTGGACGTCGTTCTCGGTGAAATGGATGTCGTTCAGCCAGGCGCGGGCACGGGCCTGGGCCACCGGGGGCAGTGCGCGCAGTTCCTGCTGGAAACGGCCCGACGGCAACTCGGCGACCGCGGGCGCGGTTCCGGGCGGGAAGTTGACGGATTGCCCGCGGGCGAACGGGATCAGAATCGTGGTCACGGCCAGGGCGAGAAGGCCTGCGTGCCGGGGATGGGTGCTGGACATCGGGTGCTGGATTTTCCCGGCAAGATAGCCGTCCCTCCCGGTCCGGCCACTCCGAATTCCGCGGTGACGAGGGCTTGCCAGCAACTTGTGGATGCGGAGAGTCGGGATGTGCCTGCGAAGGATGGATCGCGTTGGACGCTTGCGGAGTTGATCGACTTCGAAAGCGCGCTGGCGTCGTGGGACGGGAAGGCGAAGCCCGACCGTGATGGCGGCAGCCGGGCGGTGGTCATGCGCCGCTGGCTTCGATCCCGTGAAACCGAGGGACCCGGAGGACGTTGGACCGGTGGGCTCGGGGCGGCGGCGATGCTGCTGGCCGGGGTCGCCGCGATCGCCGGGGCGGGGGCGGTGTGGGGCTCGCTCGACCGCGAAAGCTCGGGCGTGAACGTGATCTGGATGCTTTCCGCCACGCTGGTCCTGCCGTGGTTGCTGCTGGTGTTCGGAGCGCTTGCGTGGCTTTTCCGCGGCTGCGTGCCCGGGATCGGGCTGGTGGGGGGACTGCTGGAAAAGGTGTCGCTGCGCTTCGCCGGTGAGGAGCTTCGCGCCGGCCTCGACCGCATCCGCCGCAGTGGCGAGCTGGCCAGGGTGCTGGCCTGGCACTTGGCCGCGCGGACCCAGCTTGTCGCCGCGGCCTTTCACGCGGGTGCCTTCGCCGGGCTCGGGGCGATGGTGCTTTTCAAGCAGGTCGGGTTTTTCTGGGAAACGACCACCGAGACGGCGATGCGGGAGTTTCTCGAGCAGGCGGTGGCGGTGCTGTCCGCGCCCTGGGCCGGATTTCTCGGGCGGGCGGTGCCGGATGTGGCCGGATCGCAGATCGGCTCGGCGTGGATGGAGCAGGGCGGCGGGTGGTGGAGCTTTTCGCTGATGGCCTTCGTCGTCTGGGGCGTGCTGCCGCGTGTGCTGCTGGCCGCCTGGGCGGGCTGGCAGAAGCGTCGCTCGCTCGCCCGGCTGACCTTCCAGGCCCCGCATCACCGCAAGCTGTGGCGCGAGCTGAATGCCGTCCGCCGTGGCGAGGAGCCGAAGGGTCCGGTCGATGGCGCACTGGTAATCACCGTCGGCGGGGCCGAGCCGGATCACGAGGCGCTGAGGCCCTTCCTGCTGCGCCGGTTGCGGATGAATCCGACCGCCTGGGAAAGCCTCGGCGTGCTCGACGAGGCCCGCGAGGACGCGGCCCGGGAGGCGCTGGCCAAGGCGCCCGCCGGCATCGTGCTTTTCGCCGAAGGCTGGTCGCTCGCACCGCGGCAGATGGAGCGGGCGCTGGCCGAGGTGGCGGCCCGCGCCGGGGAACGACGGCGGGTGCTGCTGGTCGGCGATCCGGTCGAGGGCGGGATCGAGGCGGTGACCGACGACGAGCGCGCGCAGTGGGAGCGTTTCGTCGATGAACGGGGTGCGGAGGAACTGGAACTCGTGTTTTTCGAGCCATCATGAAGAAAAGTGATCGGCGACGGGGCTGGAAGCCCCGGCCACGGCAACTGGAACTGATTTTCTACGAAGCCCCATGAGCGAGGAATGGTGGAACGCGGACGTGCCGGCCTTCGTCGTGGTCGGTCGGGTGAATGCCGGCAAGACGGCGACCCTGGCGACCTTGCTGGAGGTCGACGACGACGCGATCCTGCGGGTCTCGCCGACGCCCGGCGAGACGACCGCCGTGCAGCCGCTGCCGGTGATCTACGACGACGAGGAATGGATCCGCTTCTTCGACTCGCCGGGCTTCCAGCAGCCGGTCGAGGCGATGCGCGAGATCGAGCGGATGGCCGGTGGCGGCACGCCGGGGCCGGGCGAGGTGCGGCGCTTCGTCGAGGAATGCGGTGACAATTTTCCCGACGAGGTGCGGCTGCTCGGCCCGGTGGTCGAGGGCGCGGGGATCCTCTACGTGGTCGATCCCTGCAAGCCGCTGCGCGATTCCTTCATCGCCGAGATCGAGATCCTGCGCTGGAGCGGCCGGCCGCGGCTTGCCCTGCTCAATCCCCAGGGCGAGCCGAACGAACATGAGGAGGCCTGGCGCGAGCGGCTCGGGACCTCCTTCAACCTGGTGCGGACCTTCGACGCCCACCGGGCGAAGTACGACGAGCGTCGTAAGTTGCTGCTTTCCCTGCTCCAGATCGAGGAACGGCACGCCGGGCGGATCGAGCACGTGATCGAGGCGATGGAGCGCGAGTGGGACCAGCGTCGCGAGGACGCGGCCGAGGCGCTGGTGGACTTTCTCGAAAAGACGCTGACCCTGCGCACCCGCGAGGGCCTGGACGAGCGCGACAAGGGGGTGCCGGCCCGCCGCGAACGCAAGGAGGAGGCGCTGATCGTCGAGTACTACGGCAAGCTGGCCAAGCTCGAGGCGGCCTGCCTCGACCGCTGGCTCGGGATCTACCGCCACCATCTCATCGAGGCCGACGTCGACCCCGCGGCGCATCGAGGGCTCGACCTTGCGACCGAGGAGACCTGGCGCCGGTGGGGCCTGAATCGCTGGCAGTTGGTGGCGGCCGGGGCCACCGCCGGCGGCGCGGCGGGCGGGGTGATCGACTTCGGGGTCGGCGGTCACAGCTTCATGCTCGGCACGGTGATCGGGGCGATCGGGGGCGGCACGGCGGCCTTCCTGAAGGGTGGGAAGCTGCCGGAGCTGAAGATCAAGCTGGGGGGCGGCCTGAAGTGGAATGCCGGCGACGGCGAGACGCTCGTCGTCGGTCCGCCGAAGAACCCGAACTTTCCCTGGGTCCTGCTGGATTCGATGCTGGTGCGCTACCGCAGCATCCTGGCGAGGGCCCACGGGCGTCGCGATCCGGCCTCGCTCGACGAAGGCGGCGACGGGTTTGCGCGGGGCTTTTCCTCCGAGCGCCGCTCGCGCCTGCAGAAGTGGTTCACCTCCTGCCTCAAGGGCTCGCCCGACCGGGCCCGGGAACCGGAGGTGTTTGCGGAACTGGTCGACTGCCTGGAGGAGGTGGAAGAGGCGTGAAGGAGCGCCGACAGACGGACCATGATGAAGCGCATTGCTTATCCCGGGGCGGAGCGCGAACTCGGCCGCCAGATCCACGAGGCGGCGCTCGATCACGAGGCCTTCGCCATGCCGCTGAAGGTCTGCGATCTCTCGAAGTGCCGGGCGACCTGCTGCCACGACGGGGTGTTCCTCGATGCCGAGCAGGAGAGCGGGATCGCCGGGGTGGCGGGGCGGCTGGCCAAGTACGGTTTCCACCGTAGTGACTGGCGGGAGCGCCGGGGCGGACGAATCAAGACCGCAACGGTCGGGGCCTCGGAGGTGGAGCTGGCGGAGGATTTTCCGGCGCACTTTCCAATAACCCGCTGCGTCTTCCTCGACTCGCAGCACCGCTGCCTGCTCCAACGTCTGGCCGTCGATGAAGGGCGGCACCCGTGGTGGTGGAAGCCGGTGTCGTGCTGGATGCACCCGCTGCTGCTGCGGCAGCGCGACGGGCGGCCGTTTCTCACCCTGGCGACGCCGCAGGGCGATCCGGCGGCGGCGCCCGGCTATCCGGGCTTCGGTTCCTTCACACCCTGCGGGATGCCGTGCGACGAGGGCGAAGCGGCCTGGAAAACGCTGCGCGGCGAGCTGGAGATGCTGGGGCAGCTCGCAGGAAGAAACCTGATCGCCGAACTTTCCCGCGATGAAGGCTGAGCGCTCGGTCGCGATTGCGGGCTGTGGATCGGCCGGGCCCGCCCTGGCCGTGCTGCTGGCCCGGCAGGGTTGGCGCGTGCGGCCATGGTTTCAGTCGGAGCGCGAATGGCTGACCCCGGCTCGGCGGGTTTTCTTCCGGGCGATGCAGCGGATCGGTCCGGCCCGACGCTTCATGACCCGGACGATGGCCGGCCTCGCGGTGAGCGGCGAATCCTGATCCATGACTCCGATTCGGGTCGGGCAGAAATTTGCGACCGGGCCCAAGATTTCGATGGAAAAATTTGCGGAGCGGAGCGATATAGGGGATCCCATGAAAAGAAAAAGCGACCGTTATCCCTCGACGGTCGGGCGCCTGTCCAACTGGCTTGAGGCGTCCTCTCCCCCCTATTCGCTCGCCGTGGGTGCCACCTGCGGCTGCGATCTCGCCCGCCTCGAGCGGGAAACCTGCGATGCTCTGAACCGCGTGCGCGAACTCCAGGGTTCGCGCTTCGGCTGGTTCGGCTTCGAAGACATCCGCCATCTGTCCGGCCAGCCCGGACTGCGGCGCTTCATCGTCACCCGGGCCGATCTCGACAACCCCCGCTTCCACACCTGGAACGACATCGAGGTGGTGCTCCGCGGGTTGGCCTCGCTCGGCGGGGTGGTCCTCGGCGGCCAGGCGGCGATGGATGCCACCCACGACCTCCCCAACGTCTGCCGGGTGATGCTTTCGCGTTGCGACTCCTGCCGGGAAAGCGAGCTCAGCGGGATCGTCGATCCGGGCCGTTGCGGTGAAGGCCAGCTGGTCTCGGAGGTGATCCGCACCTTCCTCGACTGGGTGACCTATCGCTCCGGAGGACGCTGGGAGCCGCGCCTGCCGCTGGCCGAAGGGGAGGATCTCAAGGCGATCCACGCATCGATCCGCGAAAGCTCGGGACCGGTGGCGCTCGCTGGATAGTCGGGAAAGCCCCGGCCTGAAGGTCTGAAGTCCGCGCGGGCCATCCGGCTCGTTTGCTTTCGGGACGGTACCCCACAAGCCTGAAACCTTGCGCGCCCGGATTCCGAAGACCTAATGCACAGAGGTATAAGTCTCACCGGTCGGGACTTGGCGTTCTTCGCGTCTTTGCGGTGAATTCCATCTGACCCGCAAGATTGAAGCATCTGGTACAGCCCATCACCGAACCAACCGATGAAAACCGAAACCGAGATCTGGCTGGTGGAAGACAATGAGATCTTCGCCACCGGGGTGCAGCGCACGATCGACCGCCTGGAAGGCATGCGATGCGGCGGCCGATACGGGTCGGTGGAACAGGCCTTCGCCGCGCTCGATGCCGGCGGCACGCCGGAGGTCATCCTGCTGGACGTGCAGTTGCCCGGCATGGACGGCATCACGGCCCTGTCTCATCTCAAGGCCAAGGCGCCCGGGGCGCAGGTCGTGATCCTGACGGTGTTCGACGATGCCGACAAAATCTTCCGCGCGGTCTGCGCCGGAGCGTCGGGCTACGTGCTGAAATCGTCGACTCGCGCGGAAATCGGCGAGGCGATCCGTCAGGTGATCGACGGCGGGGCCTCGATGGCGCCCGAGGTGGCGCGCAAGGTGCTGGACACCCTGGCTCACAAGGACGACTCACCGGGCGGCGACGACTACGGGGTGACGCCACGCCAGCGCGACATTCTCCGCCTGATGGCCGATGGCCTGGTGAAGAAGGAGATTGCCGAAGTCTTGAACATCAGCGTGGCCACGGTTTCGACGCACATGTAGCGGGTCTATGAGAAGTTGCACGTGACCACCAACACGGGCGCCGTGGCCAAGGCGCTGCGTGAGAAGCTCATTTGAGCCGAAGAAAACGCACGGAAGAGACTGTCCTGTGGCGAGCCGGAGCGCTTCATCCCGCGCAAGAAATCCGGCAGTTCTCCGACCCCCGCTTGGCTGGGGGGGTTCAACTCATTCCTGCGCCACTCCGGCCCGCAGGAAGAGCTTGTCCAGCGCCTCGCTGGCGGTGGCGGTAACCATGGCACTGGAGTCGGCAAGACTGGCTGCAAGGTGAACGGTGGGGCCGCCGGGTGGACCGGCGCTGCCATCACCAACATACCAATGCTCAAGATCCAGGGACCATTCGTAGAAGCCGCTGAGATCGCTGGGCGGGACCTTGCTCCGCGGATGGACGAAAGTGGTGGTGACACCGTCGGTGGCAAGACCGGTGAGGCCCGCATTGAACTGGCCGGGGTGGGTGCCGAACCACGCTTCAAGGCCATTGCTGAGCCGGTCGCCGTCCGGATCGAGAGCAAAGCCCTGCTCGGCGGGATCGAGTCCGAAGGATGGGTCCGAGATCCATGAGTTGAAGTCGTCGGCGACGGGCGTGAAGCGGAGAATGGCGTCTCCGTTCCCGGCCGATTCGTGGTTGAAGATGGCCAGATAGAGGCTGCCGTCGTGGACGGTGAGGAAGTAGGGGTTCATTCCACTGGGAACCAGGTCGCTGAGGTCTTCCCAGTTGCCGGTTTCGAATTGGTCAAAAGTCTCGAAGCGGATGAACTTGTTTTTATTGAAGTCGGTGCCGGCGGCAAAGGATTCGGTGAAGTAGCTGGTGACATACCAGTAGCCGTCAAAATACTCGGCATCGTTGATGACCAATCCGGTCCGTTCCCAGGAACCCGCGGATCCGCTGCCCCCACTCGGGTCGTAGCTGTTGTAGATCGTGAAGGTCGGCGTGTCCCAGTCGGTGATCTCGACGATCCGGCCGGCGGAAGATCCGACCACGTAGATCTTGCCGTTGACGAGGCTGATGGCCCGCGCATAACCGCCGGTGGGCGCCTGGACCGCGGTCTCATTCTGGCCGATCGCGGTGAAGCGGAACACGTGCCCCGAATTGGGATTGAGGGCATAGATCCAGCCCGTATCCGGATCATACAATGTGTCGTGCGGACGATTCAGGCCAACGCCGGCGATCGAGTTGGTCTGGGCGGCGATGGTGCCGCTTGAGAGATCGCTGAAGGCGATCATCCGGTGATTCGCGGTGTCGTTGGCGTAGTAAAGCCCGTCGACCGGGTTGTAGGCCAGCGAGTGGGGCCCGCTGACCGATACCGGCGACGCGAGCCAGGCGGCGTCGGGCCCGTCGCGATAGAGAAAGCGATTGTTCCTCAGGTCGGTAATGATCTCTTCGCTGCCGGGACCAAAGGCGATGTGGGTCGGCCATTTCAGCTGCAGCCCGGTCGCATCCGGCGCGTAGGTGCTGACCTCAAGGCCGCCTTGCGTGTTCGCTGCGGGGATGGAGAAGTTCCAGTCGGTGTCGTTGAGGATGCCTGCGAAGCCGTTGCCCGAAAGGTCGGTGATCGCATCAGAGCTTACCCGGATGCCGTAGCTGCTTCCCTCCGCAAGATTTTCAGTGGGGTTGATGGTCAGCGTGGAGCCGGCGACCGTCACCCGCCCGTCGGGCAGGGCGATGAGGGTGTCGGTCCCGGCAGTCAGGTTTCTGAGAGTCACGTTTCCCCCACCGGTAAGAGTCACGGGCTCGTCGAAGTTCGCCTCCAAATCCGTGGAGGGATCGGCCTCGGTGCTGTCATCCGCAGGCACCGTCGAGACGATCCGGGGAGGGGTGGTATCCAACTCGGCCACGGTCGTGAAACTCCAATCCTCGTCGTTGAGAATCCCGGCGAAGGCATCTCCGGACACATCCTCGAGGGCATCGGCGCTGATCCGGACCGCGTAGCGGGTGTCGAGTTCGAGATCGGTGGCGGGGCTGATGGTCAGGGTGGAACCGGACACCGAGACGCGGGGGTCGGGAAGGTTGATGAGAACATCCGAAGCCGGCACCAAAGTTAGGTTGTGGAGGGTGACCGTGCCGGTGCCGGTCAAAACGACCGGTTCGCTGAAGGTGGCGACCAGATCTCCCGAGAGCGGCACCTCGGTGGCATCGTCCGAAGGGTCCAGCGCCGCGATGACCGGCGGCGTGCCGGCGGTGGAATTGCCGGCATTGTAGTGGGTCAGGATGGTGGTCGCATCCAGCACCGCATCGTAGATGGCGACCTCGTCCAGGAGCCCATCGTAGGGGCGGTAGCCGGCGTCGGTCGAATCCGGTCGCGCCGCGCCGATCGTCAGGTGGGCTGTCGCCCCAAGAAAACCGTCCGCTCCGTTGAAGGTGGCCCCGTTGGCGAGGACGGTGTTCGAGTTCACAAGCACGCCGTTGATGTAAAGTTGCAGCGCCCCTTCGGTTTCACTGCCGGTGATCACGACATGATGCCACTGGCTGGCGGGGATTGGAGACGACACCGTCTCGCGCACACTCCCCGGATTTCCCTGGTGCACCAAACCGACCGTGCCCGCAGGAATGTTGTTGTTCTCCGCGCCGATGCCGATCAGCACATCGTCGTTCCAGCCGCCCTGGTCATTACCGAGGAAATTGGAGGCACCGGTCTTGGCGGGATCGTAATTCACCCAGGCTTCGACCGTCCATTCGCTGAGGGAATTCGTGAGGCCCGAGGCCGCGCCGACAAAGCCGCCGCCGAAGTCGTAGGCAGTGCCGCCCTGCGGGAAGCTCGGTTGCCCGACGGTGACCGGGCCACCATCCGTGTTGAAGGTTCCGGTGTAGGTTGATCCCGTGGCGGCGGAGTTGGCGGCAGTGGTGCCGCTGGTTTCGTCGAACTCGTAGTAGACGATCGGATTGTCCGCCAGGACCACCTCCCGATAGGAGGGTGTGCCCGCCTGCAATACAGCCATGCACCCTACGATCGCAGTGGCGCAGATGATCTTCGGCCAAGCTTGCATCACGGTTGGGTGACTTCAACTCTGACAAAAAGCCTGCTGGTCGAGGTGCCGCTGACGTCCGCCGTCACGGTGACGAATCCTCCCGTCGGCGCACCCGGGGTGATCGTCACGGTGGTGCCGTCATGGCTGTCGCCGCTCGGGGTGAAGGTCACCAGGTCCTTCGACCAACGGTAGCCTGCGGTCAGGTCCGTGGCAGGGTTGTCGCTGACCGGATGGGTGAAGGTGAACTGATTGCCGGTGACGTCAGCCGCCTGCAAGCCCTGGTTGAACTGGTCCGGCCGGGTGCCGAAGAAGTTCTCGATGCCGTTGTCGATGCCGTCGCCATCGGGATCCGCATCCAGGCCGATGATGGCCGGATCGGTCTCACCCGGGAAGAAGCCGTCGACCCAGTCGCTGAAGCTGTCCCCTCCAGTTTCGGCAAGCGCTGCGATCTCGGCCGGGGTGAGCACCTCATCATAGTAGCAGACGTCATCGATGAGACCGCCGAAATGGGCGGAATCCAATCCACTGACATTGGTCCGCCGTCCGATCGTCGCGAAATTCCAATCCAGGGCGCCATCACCCGCCGCTGAGATATCGGTGGGGCTTCCCTGGGCGACCCCGTTGACGTAGGTGATTCCCTCGTTGTTGATCCGGTTGTAGGTGACGGCGATGTGTGTCCAGACGCCATCGGTCACCACGGTGTCCCCATCCACGTCGACCTGATCATTGCCCGCGAGTTCACCCTCGATGAAGCCTTTCACCAGACCCGTGGCATCGTCGATGCCGAGGGTCACGATCGGGATGTCCCCGCTGTCGCCAAGACCGATCACGTAGGAGTAGATGTCTCCGGCCGAGGCGTCCGCATTGCGCTTGATCCATGCCGCCAGCGTCACGCCGCGACCCGAGGGAAGGGTGGGGATTTCAAGAATGGCGTCGATATCGACCGCGTCGGCATCGACTCCGAGGCCCGACAGTTCCAGCACGCTGCCGCGCTCCGCGTCCATGGTCAGGTTTGCATTTCCTTCCAAGGTGCCATCATGGCCGTTGCCGGATGAGTCGGGCGTGACCCCGCCCGCTTCGGATTCAAATTCCCACTTGCCGACCAGGCCGGGAGGGGCCGCAGTCGCGAAATGCCAGGCGTTGTCGTCGAGTAAGCCGTCAAAGGCCTCGCCGTCCACGTCCTCGATGGCGTCGCCCGTGATCCGGATCGCATAACTGGTGGCGACGGCGAGGTCGGTGGCGGGGTTGATCGTCAAGGTGCTGCCGCTGACCGTGACCTGCGGGTCCGGTAGGGGAATGACGATGTCCGAGCCCGACCCGAGGGTGAGGTTTCGGATTGTGACCGTGCCGTTTCCGGTCAAGACCACCGGCTCGCTGAAGGTCGCGACCAGATCCGAGGAAATGAGCACTCCGCTTGAGTCGTCAGCGGGGCTGAGTGTGGCAATGACCGGCGGGACACTCGCAGTGGATGAGCCCACGGTGTAGTGGTTGAGGATGGTGGTGGCATCCAGCACGGAATCGTAGATGGCCACTTCGTCGAGGAGTCCGTCGTAGGGGCGCCGCCCTCCATAAGCATCAGGGCCTGCGGCACCAACGGTCAGATTCGGCGTTCCGATGCCGCCATCACCATTGAAGGTCACGTTGCCTGCAATGGTCGAGTTCTGGGCAACCTGCACGCCATTGATGTAGAGGGTGAGGGTGCTTGTCCCCGCACCCGTTCCGTTCTCTCCGGTGATCACCACATGGTGCCACTCGCCGGCGGACAATGCGGCGCCGACGAAATCCCGGGTCGTATTTGCATTGTCCTGGTGAATGATGCCGACGTTTCCTGGGCCGATACCGCGGGCGCCATCCTCGGGGCCGATGCCGATCAGGACATCATCGTTCCAACCGCCTTGGTCGTTGCCCAAAAAATTCGACGCGGTGGTCTTGGCCGAATCGTAGTTCACCCACGCCTCGACGGTCCATGCGGTCAGCGAGTTCTGCAAGGCGTTTGCCGACAAGACCGCGCCGCCGCCGAAATCATACGCGGTTCCGCCTTGGGCGAAGCTGAACTGATTGATGGTGACGGCACCTCCGGTCGTGCTGATCGTTCCCGTGTAGGTGGTGCCGGTGGTGGCGGAGTTCGCTGCGGTCGTGCCGCTGGTCTCGTCGAACTCGTAGTAGACGATCGGATTGTCAGCGAGGATGACGTCGCGATATGCGGTGGTGCCGGCGGATGCCCATGGACCTGTCGCCAATATCAGGGCTGTGAGCACCGCGATGTCAGGGAGAAGCTTTGAATTTTGTTGTGCGTTCATGGTCAGGAGTCGAACGGGTTTTTGTTTCAAGGGCTTGGTCAAGGCGCTGGCGCATTGGGGCCGAGTTGCAACCGGTAGAACTGCTTGTCGGCGGGTTTCGGCGTGGTCCAGTTGACCGGATCGCCCTCGTCGAACCAGTTCGTCAGGTCAGGGCTGCTGCGCATCTGGAGATCGATGCTGACCTCGCTGCCCTCGACGCGGAAGGTGGTGTCCGGGCTGAGATCCAGGATCATCTGCTCGGTGAAGAGGTCGAATCCGACCGGGTCCCCCTGGATCAGCGAGACCGTGGCGGCATCGTTGCGCAGCGGGTCGGTCCCGCCCGCGATCTCCTCGGCGTCGCCGATGCCGTCGCCGTCGCTGTCGGCCTTGTCGGAGTGCGTGCCGTGGATGACGAATTCATCATAGTTGTTCACCCCGTCGGCGTCAGTGTCGTAGTCGGGATCATAGTAGTCGAGCACGCCGTCGCTGTCGGCGTCGGCCGCCCCGAGCGGCAGGGTGAAATCGAACTGATGGTCCGCGGCCGTCAGGAAGTTCTCTTCGAGCGGCGAATAGGAGGAGACCTTCACGGTCTGCCCGTCCGGGTGGAACTCGAGGATGCGCATGTAGGCCTCGCCCCCGAGGGTGCGCATCTGGTAGTTGATCAACATCTGGTGGACCGGGTCGCCGGCGAGGTTGTTTTCCAGCAGATAGCCGGTGCCGTCGTTCAGCACGTGCCCGTTGAGGGTCATGGCGAAGTTGTAGTCCTTGACGAACTTGTCCCAGAGTTCCTGCCCGTCGTTCACGCCGCCCGGGGTGCTGTAGACCGGGTCATGCGGATTCCAGCTCTGGCTGCTGCCCTTGGTGGCCCAGTCGTAGCGGGTGTTGTCGGAATACATGTAGGCGTGGGTGATGAGGATGCCCTTGCGGGTCGGATACTGGTCGTAGATGCCCCGCGCCCACGCGATGGTGGAATCACGCGGGCCCCATTCGAGGTTGAAGATGATCCACTCCGTCCCTCCGGCCTCGAAAAGGTGGTAGGTGTTGTCGAGCTTGCCGACTTCCATGGCACCGCCGAAGGTCGGCCAGGCCGCCGTCTTGGCGTAGGAGAAGTAATCGTTCATCAGGGTGTCGCGGGTGCTTGCGCCTCCGCCCGGCCCGTAGTCGTGGTTGCCCCCAACGAGCGTGTAGGGCACCGCTCCGTCCAGCACGCGGATCGAGGTGCGTGCCCGGGTCCATTCGGTATCGTTGTTGTTGTCCACGATGTCGCCCAGATGCAGGACGTAGCGGATGTTGCGCAGGCGCACGTTGTCCCGGATCCAGGCGGTCTGTGCACTGAAGACGCCGGGGTAGAATTCCGCATACTTCTGGGTGTCCGGCAGCACCACCAGAGTCCAGGCTCCCGGAGCGACACCACCTTCCGGTGCCTCCGCGGGGATGCTGAAGTTCCAGTCGGTGTCGTTCAGAATCCCGGCAAAGGGATTGCCCGAGAGGTCCTCCACCGCGTCCGCGCTGATGCGGACCGCGTAGGCGGTGTCATCGTTGAGATCCGCCGTCGGGTTGATGGTGAGGTCGGAACCCGAGACGGTGACCTGCGCATTCGGCAGGGTAATCACCAGATCCGCTCCGGATCCGAGAGTCAGATTGCGAAGCGTGACGGTGCCGTTGCCGGTCAGGGCGACCGGTTCGTCGAAGGTTGCCACGAGGTTGGCGGTGCGGTCCAGCAGGATGGAATTGTCGGCGGGAACCGTCGAGGCGAGCGCCGGCGCCGTGGTGTCGATCTCGGCAATCGTCGTGAAGTTCCAGGTGCTGTCGTCGAGGATGCCGGCAAAGGCGTCTCCGGCTTGGTCCTGCACGGCATCGGCGCTGATCCGCACCGCGTATTGGGTGTTCAGGTCGAGGTCCGTGGACGGATTGATGGTCAACTGGGCACCGGCCACCGAGACGCGGGCATCCGGGAGGTTGATGACGGTGTCCGAGCCTGCGCCGAGGGTCAGGTTGCGGATCGTCACGCTGCCTGCTCCGGTTAAGACCAGCGGTTCGGTCAAGGTGGCCACGAGGTCGGAAGACAGGAGGGCGTCCGAGGCGCCATCGGCCGGGCTCAGGGCGCTGATGACCGGCGGTGTTCCGGCGGTGGAATTGCCGGCATTGTAGTGGGCCAGGATGGTGGCGGCATCGAGCACGGAACCGTAGATGGCGACCTCGTCCAAGAGTCCGTCGTAGGGGCGGTAGCCGCCATCGGTTGAATCCGGTCGTGCCGCGCCAATCGTCAGGTGGGCCGTAGCCCCAAGAAAACCGTCCGCTCCATTGAAGGTGGCACCGTTGGCCAGGTCCGTGTTCGAGTCGGCCAGCACGCCATTGACATAGAGCTGTAGCGCACCTGCCGTTTCACTGCCGGTGATGACGACATGATACCAGCTACCGGCATCGATGGTGGATCCCACCACTTCCCGGATTGATCCGGGGTTGCCCTGGTGCACCAGACCGACCTGACCCGCACCCACGCCCACAGCCCCGGTCTCCGCTCCGATGCCGAACAGGACGTCGTCGTTCCAGCCGCCTTGGTCGTTGGAGAGAAAATTGGAGGCACTGGTTTTGTTGGGGTCGTAGTTCACCCATGCTTCGACCGTCCATTCGCTGAGCGAACTCGTCAGAGCCGAGGCCGACCCGACGAAGCCGCCACCAAAGTCGTAGGCGGTGCCGCCCTGCCCGAAGCTCGGTTGCCCGACCGTGACCGATCCGCCAGCGGTGCTGATCGTCCCAGTGTAGGTGGAACCGGTGGTGGCGGAATTCGCCGCGGTCGTGCCGCTGGTCTCGTCGAACTGATAGTAGACGATCGGGTTGTCGGCGAGAATGATGTCGCGGTAGGCGGTGGTGCCGGCAAAGGTGGCACCGGAGAAGAGTGTCAGAAGGCTGGCCGCCTTGAGAACAAGGGATAGGGGATGCTTATGCTGTTTCATGGGCAAAAGAATGGCCGGGCAGCGACGCCGCCCGGCTCATCAAGGTGAATCACCCCGGGGGGGAACGGGATACCGAAAGTGGGTGGAACGCTTACCGACGGCGGCGAAGGACGAACAGACCGCTGGTCAACGCAATCAGTGCCACGCTTCCGGGCTCCGGAACCGCTGCGAAACCGAGCATGGTTGGGTCCAGACTGTCGCCGCCATCAATGCGGACGCCGGCGATGGAGCTGAGCGTCGCTGCATTGGTGATCCCGAAATCCGAGAAGGAAAGGGCGACGCCCCGGAAACCCGTGTTATTGGTTACGGCCGTGCCAGCACCATTCACGCGCTCGAAATCCATCTGTGCGATCGTGGTGGTGGAAAAATCCACCGTGATCGAGTTGCCCACCACGTTGCCGAGAGCGCCGTCGATGAATTCAACCGTTCTGTTTCCATCGCCGCCACCAGCATCAAAGACGAAGAAGATCTGGTCGAGACTGGTGGGCGCGGCAAAGAAGAACTCGCTGTCGTTGCCAATGTTGACCATCCCGGTGTCGATTCGATTGTCGGTCACGGAGAGTTGGTCATCCGCCGCCGTCAGATTCGTGGCATTGATGCCCCAATATGGAGTGATGCCGGTGCCCCCCGAGGCCGTGGTCGAAGTCGCGGTCGAGAAAGTGCTGTAGGTGGTCGTGCCGACATTGAAGGATACCAGCGTCGACGCGTATTGGATTTCGATGCCGGTGTTGTCTGTGCTGGTAACGTTCCCATTAACGGGGTCGTTCCACGTGACAGAAGTAATGGTGGCGGCACTTGCGGACAGCACTGAGAGACAGAATCCGGCGAGGAGAGCTGAGATGTTTGGCTTCATGAATGATTGGGGATCAAGACGGTTGCACGGGGGCTTGGAGAGTCATCGATGGACTCATTGGGAGACAAAACGGAGGGGCGGAACGTTACACAAAAAAGGGAATTTCTCGTCGGTCCGGTTCTGACCGGGCGCCCATTTCATTCCCGGAGAAGCTGCCGGATGTCCTCGGCGGGCAGGGGGCGGTCGTAAATCCGGACGTCGTCGATCAGGCCGCCGAAGAACCGGTCGTCGCGGTCGAAGTGATCCAGGTTCCGGCCGATGGCTCCGTGGCGCCAATCCAAGGCCCCGTCGCCCACGGTGGAAATGTCGGTGGGCGAGCCCTGCGCGACGCCGTTGACGTAGGTGATCGCTTCGTCGTTCACCCGGTCGTAGGTGATGGCCACATGCGTCCACGCGCCGTCAACCACTACGGTGTCTCCCGTCACTTGGACCTGGTCCGAGCCTCCATCCCCCTCGACATAGCCGACCACCCGCTTGGACGACTGGGTGATCCCGAGCGTCATCACCGGTGCATCCTCGCTGGCGCCGAGAGCGACGATGTAGCCGTGCTCGTAGCCGGCGGAGGCGTCCGGGTTCCGCTTGATCCAGGCGGCCAGGGTGCCTCCCCGGTGGGCGAGCAGCGTCGGCATCTCCCGGACGGAGTCGATGTCGACCCCATCGCCGCTGGATCGGAGGCCGGAGAGGGAGAGCACCCTGCCGCGGTCCGGATCGGTGACGATGGTGGCGTTCCCCTCGATACGTCCCGAGTGACCGTTTCCCGAGGCATCCGGCGTGAGGCCGTCCGACTGGGACTCGAACTTCCAGTGCCCTACCAAGCCCTCAATGTTGGGGAGGACCGTCGCAAAGCGGTCGCCGTCGGCGTCGATCCGGTGCAGTTTCCCCTGGTCGTCCACCCGCCGGGCTTCGCCTGCTTGCAGGGTTTGCACGTCGCCACCCTCGATCCGGGAAGTCACCTCGACGGCGCCCCGCGTCACGTGGACCTCTTCCCGACCGACAGTGGAGGCATCGATGCCGAAGGCGGTCCCGAGGTCGACGACGCTCAGTCCCGGGGTGTCGACCGTGAATCCCTCGGCACCGGGCGGAACTTCGAACCAGGCGACCCCCTCGTCGAGGGCGACCCGGTCATGGCGGATGACCCTCAGGCTGCAGGGTGCCTCCACCACCACCCGCACTCCGGATTCGAAGGTGCTTTCCAGGGTGCCGCGGGTCATGCGCAGCGAGGAGCCCGCCGCCAGCACCTGGCCATCGAGTGGGTCTCCGTCCTCCGACTGGGCGTGGGCCAGGGTGAACTCGGAGTCCGGGGTGACCCGGAAGCTGGCGATCGGCGAAGGTGGCACCTGCAGCAACGACAGGACCAGGGCCGAGATCAGGATGATCGCGGCCGCCGCCGTCAGGGCGATTCTGACGATCCGGCTCCGCTGGCGGGCCATGACCCGTTCGATCGGCACGATTCCCGCTTGCTGGACGAATGCCTGCCCCTTGTGGCGCGTTTCGAGGATCGAATGGATCCGGGCAAGTTCCCGATAGGTCTCACGGGCGGCGACATTTTCCAAGAGTTCGGCCTCGAGGGCGTCGACCTCCTCGGCCGAGAGCTCGCCATCGAGCATTCGGAGGATGGTGGATTCCAACTCGGAGGGACTCATGCGAACTTGGTGCCGAGTTTGGTTTCGACGCAATCCCTGAGGATGGCCCGGATCCGGAGCAGGGCGATCCGCAGGCTCCCAGGCGATTTATCGACCGTGGCCGCGTGTTGTTCAAGGGATCTGCCGGGGGTGTAGCGTGCCTTGACGAGATTCCGCTGGTTGTCGCTCAGCCTTTCGAGGCACCCATCGAGGGCGGCGAGCACTTCTTCGTTGGTCTGCTCGAAGGGCCCCATCTCGGCGAGAGCCTCGACCAGGCGGTCGGTGAAGACGATCAGCCCATCGCGCTTGATCCGGTTGCGGTAGGCGAGCACCTCGTAGCGCGCGATCTTGAAGGCCCAGGCGGTGAAGTTGGTGCCGTGCTGGAAGCGGGCGCGTTTCTGCCAGAGGACGGCGTTGGTGTTCTGGAGGACATCGTCGACGTCCTGGCTTCCCGGCATCAGCGACACGATGAAGGCACGCAGGTTGGCCTGATGGCCGGTCATCAGGGTGACGTAGGTCTGCAATTCGTTCCCCTCGTTCTGCTTCCTGAATGGCATGTCCGTTGCGGTCGCCGGAGCGTCAGCTTCCAGTGGGTAACAGAACACAGTAGGTGAACGTTACAAAATTTCCCGGCGGCCGGGGCCCGGCAAACTCGAAGCCGGGTTCGGTCGCTTGGCGTGGCAGGCATGGTGAAGAAGGAGATCGCGGATGCGTTGACCATATCAGCCTGGCCACCGTCTCGAAACACATGCAGCGGGTCTACGACAAGCTGCGCGTGACCACCAACACCGGTGCCGTGGCCAAGGCGCTGCGGGAGAAACGGATCTGAGGCATCTTTTTGTTCAAGAGAACATCTTTTTTTGTTGACCGGAGCACTCCGGGCTGCGACATCCCGGTGCATGGCCAAGACCGCTGATCCCTCCGACAAACTCGCTGATGCCCGCAAACGCAATCTGGACCTCGCCATCTCCCAGATTCAGAAGGAATTCGGCGAAACCGCCATCATGCGGATGGGCGATGAGAACGCCATCGACATCGACGTCATCCCGACCGGCAACCTGGTCATCGACCGCGCCCTCGGCGTCGGCGGCTTCCCCTGCGGCCGGATCGTCGAGGTTTTCGGTCCGGAATCCTCGGGTAAGACGACTCTTACCCTCACCGCGATCGCCCAGGCCCAGAAGCGGGGAGGGCTCGCCGCCTTCATTGACGTCGAGCACGCGCTCGACCCGCAGTACGCCCGCAAGCTCGGCGTGAATCTCGACGACCTGCTCATTTCGCAGCCCAGTTCCGGTGAGGAGGCGCTGCAGATCTGCGAGGCGCTGGTCCGCTCGAATGCGATCGACGTGATCGTGCTCGACTCGGTCGCCGCGCTGGTGACCAAGCAGGAGCTCGACGGCGAGATCGGCGATTCCACCGTCGGCACCCAGGCTCGCCTGATGAGCGCGGCGATGCGCAAGCTCACCGCGCTGATTTCCAAGGCCCGCACCGTCTGCATCTTCACCAACCAGATCCGCGAGAAGATCGGCGTGATGTTCGGCAACCCGGAGACCACCCCCGGTGGTCGGGCCCTCAAGTTCTTCTCCTCGGTCCGCGTCGACATCCGCCGCATCGGTCAGATCAAGGCGACCGACGGGACCGTCCAGGGCAACCGCACCAAGATCAAGATCGTGAAGAACAAGGTCGCCCCGCCCTTCACCACCTGCGAGTTCGACATCATGTACAACGAGGGCATTTCCTCGACCGGCTCGCTGCTCGACCTGGCGCTGGAGTTCGACCTCATCCAGAAGCGCGGCTCGTGGTTCGCCTACAACGGCGAGCAGCTCGCCCAGGGCCGCGATGCCGCCAAGCAGGCGCTCAAGGACAACGAGGAGCTTTACGAGGAGCTGGCGACCAAGGTCCGCGAGAAGCTCGACGAGGCGAAGGGGTGAGGGAGGGCTGACACTTCCCCGGCGCGCCGGAGCTTCAGCGCAGGCGGCTGTCCGCCTGCCCCGGCTTGTCAGACAAGAGTGTCTGACCTCCCATTCCTCCTCAGAACTCCGCCGTCACCCCCGCGAAGGCCCCAAGCCCCGAACCCTCGACCACGGTGCCGCCGATGTTCGACAGTTGGTAGCCGCTGTCGGCGAGATTCTCGACCCGGCCATGGACCGTGAGGTGGTCCCTGATACGGTAACTGCCGTAGATGCGCAGCAGCAGGTAGTCGTCCAGCGGCGCGCCGCCGTAGCTCCGCTCATCGACGTAGGTCGCGCCGACGCCGAGCAAGAGCCGATCGAGCGGGCGCCAATCGAATGAGGCCGTGGCCGTGTGCTCCGGCTGGTCCTGCAGGGACTCGTCGAGAAAGGTCCAGGCCAGGCGATAGCCGTAGCGGCCGTCGCACCATGATCCATCGATTGCCGTTTCCAGCCCCCGGGCCGGCGTGTCTCCCGGCAGGTTCACGGGCGGGGTCGGCAGCGAGCGGATGCGGTTCTCGATCGAGTTCTCGAACCACGTCAGCGTGAGCTGATGATCCTCCGCGAGTTGATGCTCGATCCCGAGGTCCCAGCCGAGACTGGTCTGGGCCTTCAGATTCGGATCACCGGCACCGAACGCGGTCCCATACAGGTCGAGAAAGGTCGGCGCGCGAAACGCACGGCCGATCCCGCCACGCACGCGGGTGCCTTCGATGAACTCCCACGCCGCGCCAACCCTCCAGGTGAACTCGTCGCCGTAGCTCTGGTCGTCCTGCCAGCGCAGCACCGCATCGGTGACGAAGCGGTCGACCGGTCGCCACTGCCAGCCGAGGTAGGCACCGAAACGGTCGGCGGACACATCGGTGCCGATGGTGTTGGAGAAGTCGGTCTGCTCGAAGGACGCACCGGCCAGCAGGCGATGGTGCGGACCAAAGTCGATCACGTGGTCGGTGTGGATCGCGGTTCGGTCGAGGTCGGTGCCGAAGTTTCCGAAGAATCCCTGGTTGTCGTAGCTTTCCCGGTAATACCCCATCGTCATCCGCGCCAGCCACGCATCCGTCGGGCGTGCCTCCAGATAGATCGTCCCGAGGGCGGCATCGAGTTCATCCACGTTCGGGCCGAAGAATCCGGGAAAGTCGAAACGGGAGTCGGTCGCGCGGAAGGTGACGCCGAGCGTGACCTCCTCCGCCGGCATCCACTCGAATCGCAGCGCCGCCCGCGAGCGCCGGAAGTCCTGGTCGATCGCGTCGTTCCGGGTGCCTCCCTTGCCGATGCCGGCGAACCACGAAAACGCCTCGTTGCTGCCGCCGTACGACAGGTGCGCGTCGTGGCTGTCGAAAGAGCCCCCTTCGAGCCGCAGGCGTCCGCCGGGCCGGTCCCGGCCGTTCGCCGTCTCCAGCCACAGCACGCCGCCGACCGATTCCCCGCCGTGGATCGCCGACTGCGGGCCTCGCAGGACCTCGATGCGGCCGAGGTCGTCGAGCCGGGTCCCGGCGAGGAAGTTGCCCAGCGGGGTGGTCGCATCACTGAGCCGGATGCCGTCGACGATCAGTTGCGAATCGGCCGTGGTGGTGCCGCGGATGAACAGCGATCCCGCCGCCCCGGTCTGGCCCGCCGTGGAGGTCGAGATCACCCCGGGCGATTCGTTCAGGGCATCGCGGAGGTCGAGGACCCCGCGCTTTTCGAGATCCCGCGGGTCCAGCGAGGTGACCGCCGAAGTGATCAGGCCGGGCTCGACCGGTGTTCGCAGCGCGGAGACGACCAGGGGGTCGAGTTCCGATTCGATCTCGGCCTGCGCAGGGCAGGCGAGGGAGAGCGCCGCCAGCAAGGGGCGGCACGACTTGGCCGTCCGGCGCGGGCCGGACGATTTCTTCGGGTGCATTCTAGTTTTTCGAGTCCTTGACCTGAAATCCGCAGGTCGTCTGTGACAAGCACCCCGGGCTGGCGATCTGACTTCCCCGCTTCCTTCGAAGCCGGGTCACAGTGGCGGGACCGTTCCGGATTTGCACCGGATTCCCCATCTATTTCCTGCCCGTGCCACGGGCTTCCCGGAGGCTGGCGACGGGACGAACCCGGCGCCGCGGTGAGAATGCAGGGCAGGACCGTGTCCAACAAGAACGATCCGTGTCCGCGCGGCCCGTCGTGGCGCAATCCTGCGGATTGCGAGTGCCGGGGGTCCTCTGGACCGGCCCCGAACAAGGCGGCATACTCATCCTTTGCACTCCCCGCGCTCCGATCAGTCCTGCTGCGGACGGATGCGCGCGACCAGATAGTCCGGATCGTCCTCGGCCATCTCGATGTTGATCAACGCATCCGCGCGATTGAGCATGCGGGCGCAGTCCTTCGAGAGATGGCGCAGCCGCAGCCGCTTGCCCGCCTTGCGGTAGCGCTCGGTGAGGGCGTTGATCGCCTCGATGCCGGAAAGATCGCAGACCCGGGCCCGGGCGAAGTCGATCACGATGCTCGGCACATCCGAGCGGGCCTGGAAGTGATCCGCAAAATCCCGCACCGACCCGAAGTAGAGCAGCCCCTCCAGCGAGTAGATGCGCTCCTCCTCCGTGTCGTGAACCAGTTCAACGTGCACGTGGCGCGAGCTTTCCCAGGCGAAGACCAGCGCCGAAAGAATGACTCCCACAAAGACGGCCAGTGCGAGGTTGTGCAGGAAGACGGTGACCAGGGTCACGGCCGCAATGACCAGAATCTCGGAAACCGGGACTTTTCCGAAGGTGCGCAGCGACGACCACTCGAAGGTGCCGATCACCACCATGAACATCACTCCGACCAGCGCGGCGATGGGGATCTGGACGATCACCGGGCCGGCAAAGAGCACGAAAGCCGCCAGCGCGAGCGCGGCCACGATGCCCGAGGTCCGGCCACGGCCACCCGAGCGGATGTTGATCAGCGACTGGCCGATCATTGCGCAGCCGCCCATGCCGCCGAACAGGCCGGAAAGAACATTCGCGCCCCCCTGTGCCAGACACTCGCGGTTGCCGTGACCGCGGGTCTCGGTCATCTCGTCGATGAGCTGCATCGTCATCAACGATTCGATCAGGCCCACCAGCGCGATGGTCAGCGCAATGGGCAGGATGGTCTTGAGAAACTCCCAGCCCCAGGGCAGCCCGCCGAGATCGGCGAGGAGCGGAAAATCGTTGCTCAGGGTGCCGTCGCCGCCGCCGTCCTTCAGCACGTCGGCGATGGTGCGGGCATCGAAGAGGCCGAAGTAGCCGAGCACGCCGATCAGCACGATCGCGGCAAGCGCGGACGGGACGGCCTTGGTGAGCTTCGGCAGGAAGTGGATGATCGCCATCGAGGCGACGACCAGGCCGATCATGAGCGCCATCTTCGGCATCGGCAGCCACGCCATCAGGCGCGACCCGTCCTCCGCGAGGCCGGCGAACTCCTTGAAGAAGCCGAGCTGGCCGAGGCCGATCACGATCGCCAGGCCGTTGACGAAGCCGATCATCACCGGGTGCGGCACGAGCCGGATGAAACGACCCAGCTTCAGGATCCCGGCACCAAACTGAATCAGGCCCGCAAGGATCAGGGTGGCGAACAGATATTTCATCCCCATCTCCTCGCCGCCGGCCTCGTTGCCAAGCGTCACCGCCTTGGCCGCGACGATCGCAATGGCCCCGGTCGCACCCGAGATCATCCCCGGGCGTCCGCCGAGCGAGGCGGTGATGAAACCGACGAACACCGCCGACCAGAGCCCGACCACCGGACTCACCCCGGCGAGGAAGGAAAAGGCGATCGCTTCGGGCACCAGGGCGAGGGCGACGGTCAGGCCGGAAAGCGTGTCGTCTTTCCAGTTGCCGTTCTTTTTGCGGAAAAATTCGGAAAACATCGGTCGGGAGCGGAGGGCCCGGCCGCATAGGGGGCATCCACCGAATGCGCAAGGGTCGAGGGCCAGAAAGGCGGGCGGCACAACCCGCGGCCGGTTTTGTAATGTCGCCCCGGCCCGGATCCGGAACATCATCGCCCCCGTATGGAACCCGCCATCATCATCGTTCTCGCCATCGCGTTCGCCATCGTTGTCCGTCTGATGGCCGGCTCGTTCGATGGAGAGCGGGTCGAGCGGTATCTGAAAGACCAGGGCTACGAACTGATCGACCGGAGCTGGGATCCCTTCGGTCCGGGCTGGTTCGGCGAAAAGGACTCGAGGATCTATCAGGTCGTCTATCGGGATCGTCAGGGCTGCGTCCATCGCGCCCACGTCAAGACATCGATGATGAGCGGCGTCTATCTGACCAACGACCGTGTCGTTGCGGAACCCGGCGCCGAATCCCCCGGTCCAGCCGAAAGCCTCGAATCGGAGAAAGAGCGGCTCCAGCGACGCCTGGCGGAGATCGAAGCGGAGCAGCGCCGGCACTGAAGTTTCCCCCGACCGTCGCCACCATGAAAGACCACGACTATTCGAAAGACTACTCCGACGACTCACTCCGGAAGAAGCTGGGCGGCTTTGCCCGCAAGGCCGGCATCGAGGTCGTCGAGAAGGTGCTGACCCTCTACGAAACCCTCAAGGACGAGGACACCCCGAAGTGGGCGAAGGGCACGATCCTTTCGGCCCTCGGATATTTCATCGCCCCGCTCGACGCGATCCCGGACCTGGTGCCGCTCGCCGGGTTCTCGGACGACTTGGGCGCGCTGGCCGTCGCCTTCGGCATCGTGGCCGCGCATGTGAAGAGAAAGCATGTCGAGCTGGCGAGGGAGCGCATGACCCGCTGGCTGCCGGAGAGTGGAGACTGAATCCAACCGACCCGTCCATGCCCTGGCTCAAGCATCCCTACCGCCACACCGCCTCGGAGATGGAGGATCTCTCCTACCCTCCTTCCGGCGGCCGGGTAAAGTTGGTGTTGCTCGGCATCCTTCTGCCGGCTTGGATCCTCCACGCGGGGGCGACGGCGTGGCTCACCGAGCAGGCGATCTGGTTCGGCCAGGGCAACAGCGACATCGAGGTGAAGGGCGCGACCGCGAAATCCCTCGGAGTCGTGTATTCCTGCGTCGGGCTGTTCTGCCACTTCCGATGGTGCTGGGGACTCGTTCCGGTCTACCGCGTCTACCACACCGGAACGGTGGTTTCGCTGCTGGGCATCATCACCGGCATGGCCTTCGCCGCCTGGCATGCCTTTTTCTGAATCGACGACCGGCACCTGGCGGACGCGTGATCGGGGAGGCGGAGCTTGAGGCCGGGAAGCATCCGGGGTATGGAAAAGCCATGAACGTGCAGGAACAGGCGATGCGGTTGTCTCGGCCCGACAAACTCAGGTTGATGGAGGCCCTGTGGGCGGACCTGACCGCTGCCGAGGAAGCCTTCGATTCCCCGTCGTGGCATGAGGCGGCACTTCGCGAAACCGAGGCCCGTGTCGCGGCCGGGGAAGAGCAGCGCCTGGATTGGGACGAGGCCAAACGCCGCCTTCGAGTCAGAGCATGAGGATCCGGATCCTGGAATCCGCCATCGTGGACCTCAAAGCCGGGAAGGACTTCTACGACCGGCAGGAAGCCGGGGTCGGTGACTACTTTCAGGACTGTCTGATCTCGGACATCGATTCGCTCGTTCTTTACGGTGGGATGCATCGAAAGGTTTTCGGTTTCCATCGCTTGCTTTCGAAGCATTTACCGTATGCGATCTACTACCTTCACGAGGGCGACGTTGTGGTGGTCTATCGCATTCTCGACTGCCGGAGGGATCCGCAAAGGATCCGCAGATCGCTCGAAGATCGGTAAGAGCGTGATTCACAGGGGGGCGGCGGAACGGCGACATGCCCGTTCGCCACGCCTTTTTCTGAATCGACGGCCGGCACCGGGTGCTGGAGTCTGCAAATCAACACGCACTCCGTCATGAATCGATCCGCCATCGCCCTGGCCCTGTCCGCCCTTCTGGTCCCGACCGTGCTCCGGGCCGCCGGGCCGCCCAACATCCTCTTCATCTACCTCGACGACTTCGGCTGGAAGGACACCGGCTACATGGGCTCGGACTTCTACGAGACGCCCCATCTCGATGCCCTGGCGAAGGACGGCTTGGTCTTCACCGATGCCTACTCGAACGCCGCCAACTGCGCTCCGGCCCGCGCCAGCCTGCTGAGCGGCCAATACACCCCCCGGCACCGGATTTTCAATGTCGGCACCCGACCCCGGGGAAACGCCAAACACCGGCGCCTCGTGCCCGTCACCGGCACCACCGTGCTCGACGACAAGATCGTGACCTGGGCCGAGACGCTCCAGCAGGCCGGTTACCGCACCGGCATGTTCGGCAAGTGGCACCTGGGCCCCGATCCGAAGACCCAGGGCTTCGACGTCTCGGTCGAGCACCAGAAGCTCACCCCGAAGTACGGCCACTACGGGCCCAAGGGCGAATACCTCGCCGACATGCTCACCGACCGGACGATCGACTTCATCCGGGAAAGCAAGGACCAGCCGTGGTGCGCCTACCTCGCCCACTTCGGCGTCCATACCCCGCTCGATCCGAAGAAGGACCTGCTGCCGAAATACGAAGCCAAGAAGCCCGGCAAGCTCCACGACCACGTCGTGATGGCGACCATGATCCAGGCCATCGACGACGCCACCGGACGCCTGATCGAGGCACTGGAGGAACTCGGGGAGGAGGACGACACGGTGATCATCTTCTTTTCCGACAACGGCGGCTACGGTCCGGCCACCGACATGGATCCGCTCTGGGGCTACAAGGGCACCTACTTCGAGGGCGGCATCCGGGTGCCGCTGTTCGTCCACTGGCCGGGGGTGGTGAAACCGGGCAGTCGCTCCGGCGAGCCGGTCATCGGCACCGACCTCTACCCGACCTTCTGTGAGATCGCCGGGGTCGAACCGCCCGACCAGGCGCTCGACGGCCGCAGTCTGATGCCCTTGCTCCGCGGCAAGACCAAGACCTTCGGCGAGCGCCCCATCTACTGGCACTTTCCCGCCTACCTGCAGAGCTACAGCATCCACGACGAGCAGCGGGATCCGCTGTTCCGCTCACGACCGGTCGCCGCGATCCGGGTCGGCGACTTCAAGCTCAAGGAATACTACGAGGACGGCCACGTGGAGCTCTACAACCTCAAGGACGACATCCGGGAACAGCACAATCTCGCCGAAAAGATGCCCGCCAAACGGGACGCCTTGCTTCAGAAGCTTCACGATTGGCAGCAGGAGGTCGACGCGCCGATCCCCCGCGAAACCAACCCGAAATACGACGCCGACGCCGAGCGCAAGGCGATCGAAAAAGCCGGCGCGCGCTGACCCGCGCCCTTCAAGCCGTGGTGCCCCGGAGCTTCACGACAGCTCGAGGCGGTCGCCGGCATTGAGCTTGAGGATGCCCTCGACCGGCTCCCCGTTGAGCTCGGCATTGGGCTTGCGGTCGCCGAAGATGGCGAGCGCGAGCTCCCTGATCTCCAACTCGCCCTGCACGACCCGGATCGACGCCGTGCCGCCGTTCTGCTCGTACGTGCCCCAGGCCTTGCTGGTGGTGAAGGGGGCGCGGAAGTGCTTCTGACCCTCCGGAACCACCGGTGCGAAGGCGAGGCGTCCGCGAGCCTGGTCGAACTCGAACCCGCACAGCGCGAGAAAGACCGCATACGACGAACCGGCGCGGGCGTAGTGGTCGGAGCACTCGATCTCGTTGTAGGGATTTCGCCCGCGCGTCGCCGAGTAGCGGTCGTGGATTGCCCGGGTGATCGCGAGGCCGTGTTCGACGAGGTCCTTGTCCCCCTCGGCGACCATGTGCGCGGCGGCCTGGTACTCGAAGCCGGTCATGAACTCGTTGAAGTAGGCATACTGCCAGTGCTTCGTGAAGTCGTCGCGCAACCCACCCTTCGGCCAGGTGCACATCAGCAGGCCGGAATCACCGGCGATGGCATAGTGGCGCCCGCGCGGGAAGGCCTTGCGGAAGGCCCCATACTCGGGCACGAAGTTGTATTTCCACAGCGCGCGCAGGGCCGACTTCTGCTCCTCCGCCTCGTAGAGCCGCCCGAGACCCACCTGGTTCGCCCAGTACTGGCCCATGACCTGGTCGATGTAGCAGCCCTTGCCGACCCCGATCGCCTTGAGGTGGTCCGGATCCTCGATCTGCTCGTAGAACTCGCCGTTGTAAAGCTTCCCGATGTTGCCACGGCCCTTCTCGTAGATCCCCCGAAGTTCCTCCGCCAGGCCGGTATCATTCATCGCCAGAGCCAGCATCTCGCCGGCCCGCAGCGAGGCGAGATACATCGAGCACAGCACGTGCACCTTGCCATACCACTCGGCGTCGAGCGTGTTGTGCTGGCGCCCGTCGAGTAGGCCGTCAAGGCCGCCGCGCGGGTCGGCCTTGTCGAAGTCGATCAGGTAGCGGAGCGCCTTCTTCGTCGGCTCCCACACGCGGGGCAGGTACCCCGGGTCGTCCGAGAGCTGGTGGTCGCGCAAAGTACGGAGGATGTAGGAGGTCTGTGCGTCGATCGCGGAAATGTCGTTCCGCGTGCCGCGGAAGCGGATCTCGCCGTTGTCCTTCTGCGCCACCGCGTAGTCGGTCTTCTCGCGCAGGCGGCGCTCGATTTCCGGGAAAAGCCGCGCGTGCCCCTGCGCATACTGCCAGACGTGGCCGCAGGTTCCCGGGCAGCAACCGACCCCTTCCCACGCCCAGAAGCGGCCGTCCTCGAAAAGATAGCAGTTGGTCGTCTGCAGCGTGTTGGCGGTGAGGATCGTGCGATCGAGCAACCACTGCGGCAGCGTCGAGTCGTTCCAAGTCTCGACCCACAGCCGGGTGAGCTTCGAGAGGTGGTCGAGCCGCTTCGCCAGGTGGCGGACGACCGCGGCCGCATCGTCGAACTCATTGACGTAGTGGCGCTTGAGCCCCTTCTCGTCCTTCTCGCCGACCTTGGGGTGGATGTTCGGAAAGTGCCAGCCGATCACGAAGCGGAAGGTGCGGTTGCCCCCGGCCGGCACCGTGCCGGACAGCGTGACCCCGCCTTCTTCCGGAACCGTCTTTACTTTTTCCGCCAGCCCCGCGATCGCCATCGACCCGGCATCGGGCTGGGTCAATGGAGCCGCCCCGTCGGCCGGGCGGAGCCGGTGGTGAAGCCCGCCGATGCCGTCACCTTCGATCACTTCGGTCACGCGCATCGCCTCCAGGCCGGAAAACCGTCCTGCCGGATTGTTGAGGTGGCCCCGCAGGATGACCTCGGCAGGTTTTGTCGTCGGATTTTCGACCGTGTACTCGAGGACCGTGACCGGCAATGACGAGTCCTTCAGGTTCAGCGGAATAAAGGGCGTCCATGCCTCGAGGCGGACCTTCAGGGGCGACTTGTCGGCGGCGTAGTCGACCACACCGACCGGCCACCGGCCGGTGAACCTCACCTCGTCCCAACCCGAAAGGTCGAGCGGGCGGTCCTTTCCGGCATGCTCGAGGCTGAAGCGGGCGTCGACACCGTTGAGATGATCCTTCACCCGCGGCGGCTCGAGGAAGTTGGCTCCATCGCGCTCCCGCGGCGGGTTCTTGTGGATGCCCTCGGTGCCTTCGGGGTTCTTCGCCGTCTTGTTCGCCACCACCCCCTCGTGGTGCTGGTTGAAAATATCCCAGATCCACAGCCGCCCGTCGCCCGAAAGATAGACCGTGCCGCAGCCGATGCCGCCCACGGGCATCCCGATCACCTCCAGGTCGGCCTCGTCGCGGGCATGCGCGATCGCGGCATCGAGTTCATGGCCGCGCTTGTAGAGCGACGCCACCCACTTCGGATCGAGGCTCTTGTCCGCCGGCACATACCTGGCATACAGGGCTTCGGGGGAAAGGGTCTCCTGGCCGAAAAGCCGGCCGCCCCCGAAGGCCACCCCGGCCGAGGCCACCCCGAGGCCCCGCAGGAAATCCCGCCGCGGCAACGACGAGGGTCTGGACGGCGCGGGAGGATTGGGAAATGAGGTGTCGGAGTCGGTCATGCTCGGCTGGGCAGACCATACCGCGACGCCCCCCGGCTTCAACCCCCACTTCGCCGGATTGCGCGGACTCTCAGGCCGAGCAGCTTCGGCAGAGCAGGGTGGTCGAAAGTCAAAAGGCCCGGCCGCCTCACTCCGCCGCCGCGACCCGGTAGATCACCAGCGATTCGGCCGGCGCCGAGAAGCGGTTTGCGGCCACCCGCTCCCCCGGTTCCCCGATCACCGGGTGCCCGGTGAGGGACGCTCCCTCCGGCACCAGGCCCGCGAGGTTCACGGGGCCGGTCGTTGATTCCTTCGCCGAGAGGTTGCACACCACCACCACCGTCTTCGTCGGATCCTCCATCGGGCGTGCAAAGACGAACAGTCCGTCGTCTTCGGAGCTGTCGCCACTGTCGCACCACAACGCCTTGAAACCACCATCACGGAGCGCGGGCACCCGGCCCCGCGCCTTCGACAGCCGCTGGATCGCGCGGAAATTCTCGTTCTCGCGCAGGCTCGCGAGTGTCGGTGCCGACCCGCGCTCCCACAAGGTCATGCGGCCGTTCTCGCTGTCGTCGCCGATGTTGCTGCGGGTGTCCTGCAGCGCGACCTCGGTGCCGTAGTAAAGGCACGGGATGCCCGGCAAGGTCATCACCAGACCCTGCGCCAGTTGGTTGCGGCGCTCGGTGATGCCACGCACGCGGAAGCGATTGATGCTGTCGTGGTTCTCGATGAAGGTGATCGACTTCTGCAGCGCATTCAGCCCGTCCGGCCCCGGAGTACGATTGAGGTAGTGGCGCCCGTCGTCGAACCTGCCCTCGAAGAGGTTCTTGAGCGCCTCCTCGGCCTGGTGGGCGGTGCCGAATTCCCCGCCCGGTCGCCACAGGTAGTCCCGCAGCATGAAGCACAGCTGGAAGGCCAGCACCGAGTCGAGCGACGGGGCCGGGTCGGTCGCCGCGTCCGCCCGCCAGGTGTACTGCCCCAGCTTCGCCGGATCACCGTCGAAGACCTCGCCGAAGAGGATCTTGTCCTTCGCCTGGTCGCCGAGACGCGCCCGCAGGCGCCGGGTGAAGGCATCCCAGAACTCGTGGTGCACGTGCTTCACCGTGTCCAGGCGCAGCCCGTCCACCCCGACCTCGGTCATGTAGAAATGGTAGATCTCGACGAACTCGTCGACCAAACGGTCGAAGTGGTCGCTGCCGGGATCCGTCCACAGGTCGCGCAGCGAGAAGAAGTCGGCCATCACCTCCTCCCCGTCCCGTTTTCCGAGGCTGTCCCAGGAAAAGCCCTTTCGCCCGTAAGACTCGATGTCCGCAAGAACCCCCGTGGTTTTGATCTCCCGCCCCAGCAGGGTCACCGGCCCGGACGGCCCGGTCCGGTGCAGGCTCCATTTCGCGATGTCGCCCCACTTGGCGTTGTCATAAAAACCGGACCGCCGGAACGGCAGCACCCATTCGTTCTTCTCCTCGACGTCGAAGACCCCGTCGCTGTCCGAGTCGTAGTAGAAGACCGGCCCGGCATGATTGAGCACCGCGTCGTGGATGATGCGGATCCCCTTCGCGCGGGCCAGCTGCACGAAGTCGCGGTAGTGCCGCATGCGGCCCTCCGCCCCCGGCGGATAGGCTTCGCCGGAAAGGGCGGTGGCGCTGGTGAGGTGCGGATCGATGTCCAGGAAGTCCTGCGTCCAGTAGCCGTGGTAGCCGCTTTTCCAGCCACCGAGGTCGTAGCCCGAGCGCCAGACGTTGCGCACCGGCGGGGTGATCCAGATCGCCGTCACGCCCAGCTCGTTGAAGTAGCCGGACTTCAGCGCCAGCTCCAGCCCGCGCAGGTCTCCTCCATGGTAACGGTCGATGTCGTCCTGCGCCGGGTCGTCCAGCGATGGATCGCAGCCTTCGGGGGTGTTGTTGGCCGGATCCCCGTCGTGGAAGCGATCCGTCATCACGAAGTAGATCACCTCGTCATTCCACGAGCGGGCCGAAGCCGTGGCGGCCATCAGTCCGAACGCGAGCAGGAGCATCGGTTTCATGGAGGGCACATGGTCTCCCGGAAGCGCCGGTTGTCCAGAAACAGCCGGCTCAGGGGACGAAAACCGGGCTGGCACTCCCGGTCGATGGCCGGCTAGTCTTAACCCTGCTGTCGCCGCCGGCCTTCGCCCTGTCGGGTCGGTCGACGCCAGCGCGACCGATGCAGAAATTCCGCCCTCCAAACCGCACCCGTCGCCCGCGAAATCCAAGCCCATCCAATGAACTCCATCCCCACCAGCCACCGTTTCGCCCTTCTGGGTTTTTCCTGCCTCAGCCTCGTCCTCACCGGTCCGGCGCGATCGGCGGACAAGACGATCGCCGGTGAACTGGACGCGGTCGTCGAAGTGGCGGAGCAGCGCATGAAGGAGGGAGCCGCCAGCATGGTGGATCTGCTCAAGGTTCGGATCGCGGCCAACTTTGCCAGATACGGGGTCAAGGCGATTTCCAAGGACGAGCTGCGGAAACGGAATGCACCTTTGGAAATTGAGCTGATATCCATGGCCCGGGCCCTTTACCAGCACGGGGAGATGTCGACCGACGAGCTGCTTGCCGCCATCGACTTCATTTCGAGGCACCGCTGATCTTGGGCACCCCGAAAGGAGCCCGCCCCTATGAAGCGCAAGCATGCGATTGTCTTCGGAATCCTGATGGCCGGAGTGCTGGGCTACACCATTTGGTGCAGTCGCCAGTTTTACCTGCGGCCCGAGCTTCTGGTGGACCACCAGATCCCCCCGGAGGCCGAGGAGGTGATCTTCGACTGGAAGGAGAACCGCGGAGGGTTCCGACCCGCCCGATTGAGTCTGGACGGCTTGGTGGAAAGCATCAGCTTTCCCACCAGATCCGAGCCAACTCCGGCGGTGGCGATCCTTGAGTCGCCTACAGTAATCCGCGTCATGCACGACGGACGGAGCTGGTTTTTCATCAGGGTAGGCGACCGCTGGGCGCTGGACCTGACGAGCCCGTAGGATTCCCAGGCCCGGCACGGTCACCCCCGTTGATGGCGATCTGCATCGGTCCGAATCCGGTGCGGACCGGGGGGGCGGGAGGTTCCGGGGCTTGACAATGCCGCTCGTCTGCAAGGTTGGCGTGGTCAGTCGAGTAGCGGGAGCATGCTTCGTGTATTGCTTGCGATCTGGATTCTCTCGGCAGCCTGTCCAGCAGCCGGACGTCCGCAGCTGCAGTTCCTCAACGGCAGCGACCGGGAGATGGAGATCTTCTGGCTCGAGTCGGAAGGGAAGCGGGTCTCCAACGGTCTCGTTCCGGCCGGGGAGAGCCGGATCATCGGGACGACCCTCGGTCACGAGTTCGTGGTTCGCGGGGCCGGCGGCAAGGAGATGCGGGTTGCGGCCAAGGTCCCCGTTCAGGGTTTCCGCTTCGATCCGCCCGGCACCGAGGGCATCCCGGAGTTCTACACGCAGGTGGTCCGGATGCGCGGCTTCCCGATCGTGGCCTCGGAAAAGGTGAACCCCTACGCGTTGAAAGAGGCGGCCTACCTTGCCGACCTGATGCTGGCCAAGCGCCCCGACGTGCTGGAGGCCATGATCCTGAGTGGTGCGCGGCTGTGCATCATGGCCCATGATGAATACACCACCGACCTCCCCGAGTTCGTGCGGATGGGGGCGGAGCCGATGCACGGCTTCGAGGACTTTTCCGGAAAGGATTTCTGGGATGCCCGGGCCCGGGGCACCGGCGGCAGTCGGACCGATCCCTACTGCACCTGTGGTGAGGAGAACCTGCTCGGCTACGAGGGCGATCCCTACGCCGCGGAAAACATTCTCATCCACGAGTTTGCCCACAACATCCACCTGCGTGGCCTGGTCAACGTCGATCCGACCTTCGACCGTCGGCTCAAGGAAACCTACGACAAGGCGATGAAGGCGGGCCTGTGGAAGGGGAAGTATGCGGCGGTGAACCACTTCGAGTATTTTGCCGAGGGCGTGCAGTCGTGGTTCGACGACAATCGCGAGAACGATCACGACCATAACCATGTGAACACCCGCAAGGAGTTGCTCGAATACGACCCCGCTCTGGCGGCGATCTGTCGCGAGGTTTTCCGGGACACCGAGTTCAGCTACACCAAGCCGGTGACCCGGTTGCACGGACATCTCGAGGGCTACGATCCTTCCAAGGCGCCCACCTTCAAATGGCCGAAGCGCCTTGAGAACATCAAGAAGGCGATCCGGGAGAAGGCCGTGGCCCGCGACAAGGCGGCGAACGGGGGGTGACAGGGCTGTCGGAAAGCGGGGAGCGCCGGCGTCTCGCCGGCAGCGTTCGGCATCCTGCCGGACGCCCCTTCAAGCTTTCGCGCCCCCCCCAGCGAAACGCTTTTCCGTCTCCATCGGATTCACCGTTTGGCCTTCTGCAATCGGATCATCGCCTCGGCGTAGCGCTCACCCATCAGGCGGACGCTCGGGGCATCGAAGTGCCAGCGGTCGGTGGTCTTCAGCCCTTCGGATGAAATGAAGGCGGTGTGCTCGACCGTGTCGGGGAGCTTGGCGATCTGGTCGTTGATGGCCGGTAGGTCCTTCACCTGTCCGGCGACGAAGGGCAGGTCCGCGACGCCGAGATCCTCGCGCAGGTCGGCGATCAGTTGGGCGAGCGCGTCGAGGTAGCCTTCCGGAGCGCCTCCGTCACTTTCACCCTGATGCCAGACGATGCCCTTGAGTGTCCCGTTTTTTCGGGCGGCCTGGGTGCGCCGGACCGCCTCGGTGTAGAATTTCGTCCCGCGCTTCCACTGCCCGATCTTGGTGCCGCCCTTGGCGTTGACCACGAGGCCGATCGTGATCTCGGGGTTTTTCTCGGCCATGGCTTGGGCGAAACTGGCGCCCGGGCCGATCTTCTGCATCCCGAGGCCCTTGCGGATGGTCGAATGGCGGTTCAGGGGGTTGGCCGCCGGCTCCCACGCGTCGTCAGCGTTGAGCAGGAAGCAGCGCTCGATCGGCTCGGTGTCCGCCTGCTCCATTTTCGCCCGCCCGGCCATGTTCGACTGACCGATGAGGAGGTAGACCTGGGGTTGGTCCTGTGGCTGGGGCGGCTTTCCCAATGCCGGGACGGCGACAGCGACAAGGGCGGCGAGGAGGCAGGGAAGAATTTTCAGCACGCCTGCAATCCTCGCAGACCGGGGCTTCGGGTCAAGGCAGGTGGACGGCGGGGGGTGGCCCCACGGTTTCGAAAGTCGGTCCCGCATGAACGGGACCGGCGTTGTCCGGCGCTCCATGCTGGAGGGCTTCCGTCATCGGAGGCCCGCTATCGGGAGCCGGGCTTCTGTGGCCATGCCTTGGATTCGGTGCGGGCGCCCTCGATGAAGTCCCGCAAGCGCCCGCCCTCGGCGGGGTGTGTGGCGGCGAGGTTTTTGGTTTCGCCGGGGTCTTCGGCGAGGTGGTAGAGTTCGAGCGGCTTGCCGGGGCCGTGAACGATGGCCTTCCAGTCACCGATGCGGGCGGCCTGCTGGAAACCGCGCTCGTGGAATTCCCAGTAGAATGAGCGCTCTCCCAATGCATTGCCACCGCAGGTGAGGAGGGGGACCACACTTGCGCCATCCAGGCCGGCGGGGGAATCCACGTCGGCCAGGGTGGCACAGGTCGGCAGGATGTCGGCGGCCCACCAAGGAGCGGTGCTGACCGTCGCTGCGGGCACGGTGCCCGGCCAGCGCACGATCATCGGGCTGCGCAACCCGCCTTCGGTGAGGTCGCGCTTGCGGCCGCGCAATTCGCCCGAACTGTCGAAGCGGCCCTCCCAGCGGCGGGCCGCGCCGTTGTCCGAGCAGAAGAAGACGACCGTCCTTTCGCTGAGCTTGAGCTCGTCCAGCAGATCGAGAAGGCGCCCGACATCGCGGTCGAGGCGCGTGACCATCTCGGCATGGGATTTCTCGTCCTTCGTCCAATCCCGGTCCATGTAGCGGAGGTCGTCGGGAGGCAGCTGGTAGTGGTCGTGCGGCACGCAGTAGGGGAGGTAGAGGAAAAACGGTTGGTCCCGATGGCGGCGCACGAAGTCGAGGGCGAAGTCGGTGAAGCGGTCGTGGCTGTAGTTCTTCTCGGCTTTTTCGTTTTCCGGCATCGGGACGCGTTCGCGGTTTTTCCACAGGTAGTCCGGGTAGTGGTTGTGGGCGCGGCGCTGGTTGAGGAAGCCGAACCACTCGTCGAAGCCCTGGGCATTCGGCTCGCCGCTGGTCCCCGGTTCACCGAGGCCCCACTTGCCGGTCATGCCGGTGACGTAGCCGGCCTGCTTGAGGACCTCGGCGATGGTGACGTCCTCGTCGTTCAAGGGCACACGTCCCGTGGCGCCACCGAGGCCCTTCACGCCGGCGTGCTTCGAGGCGTTGCCGCGCACGGTCGTGTGGCCGGTGTGAAGTCCGGTCATCAGCACGCTGCGCGAGGGGGCGCAGACGGTCGAGCCGGCGTAGAACTGGGTGAACTTTCTCCCCTCCGCCGCCATCCGGTCGAGGCGCGGCGTCTCGATCGCCTTCTGGCCGTAGCAGCCCAGGTCTCCGTAGCCGAGGTCGTCGGCCATGATGAGGATGATGTTCGGCGGCGTGGCATGAACGGCCGCGGCCAGCGTGAGGGCGATGATGGAGTGGCGGATCATGCTCACATGTTTGGAAAGATATGAACCACGAATGGACACGAATTCGCACGAATGGTTGGAGCATCACCCGACCACGGGGATGGCGTAGGCTTTGAAGCGTTTGTCTCCGGTCACGATGGTCAGCCTTCGTAGCTGGGCGGTGGCGAGGATGAAGCGGTCGGCTGGGTCGCGATGATGCCAGGGGAGACGGTTGGCGGCGATGAGGATTTCAGGAGTGAGGTCGGCGAGAACCAGATCGTGCTGAAGCAGAACCTTCGGGAACCATTGCTCCATCTCTTCGGGAAGTGTGAGGTCGCCGCGCTCGCTTTTCAGGCTGATCTCCCAAGCGGTGATTGCGGACACGAATACCTGAGGAGCGGCATTGATGCGCTTCTTGGCGTCCGCGCTCAGTTTGCGGCTGCCGGTGGCGAGCCAGATCAATGCGCAGGTGTCGAGCAGCAGGTTGTCAGACATCGTCCCACTCGTCGCTCGTTGGCGCGGTAAGGTCGCCGCTTACCGTGACCTTTGAAAGCTTCGAGTCGATCTGGGTCCGCTTCCGCTTCCGGATCGGGGAGATTTCGGCAACCGGTTTCCCATAGCGGGAAATGACGATCTTAGCTCCGCTCTTTTCCACTTCGGAAACGAGGCTCGACAGCCTCGCTTTGGCTTCGTGCAGGGAGATGGTTTCCATAAATGTTGGTCTGTTGACCAACAATAGCGCCATGGATGCCGGCGTCAAGGACCAGGGCGATCAACCCAGGGAGTGAATCGAGCGGAGCGCTGGGAATTCGGGTGCATGATGGACTTGATGGTCAGGATGAATGGGATGCTTTGGACTCTTTTTCTCTCTGTTGTCAGTGAAACCCGTGGCTATGGGAGGTTCAGACATCGAATTTCATCCTCTCGATCCTTTTAATCCTCCCCATCAAGCAACCTCTTCCCCTAGCCTGATCACTCTGCGTCAGGGGCTCAACGCTCTTGCTTGAGCAACTCCACCATCGCCTCGCCCATCGCTTTTCCGATCTCCAGGTAGGATGCGGCGTGGCCCTTGTAGCGGTCGCGGCCGCCGGGAGACTCCTTGGCCGGACGGCACATCGGGCGGGTGTCGATGCTTTGCACCGTGCCCTTGAACTCCGGATGTTTTTCCGGGTCGCCGACCGCCATCTGGGCGTCGAAGACCTTCTGCTGGTTGGGGGTCATGTTGCCGTCGCTGCGGGCCAGGGCGCCGACGACGACCGGGAGTTCCGGGGCGTCGAGATCCTTGCGCAGGTCGCGGATGAGGTTGGCAAGGTGGGTCTCGTATTCGGTGGCTTTGGATTCCCATCCGCCGTCTTCCATGCCTTGGAACCACACCAGCCCGGCCAGCTCGGCACCCTGGCTGACGTCTCCCGGGAAGACCCGCTCCAGCTCCTCGCCGAGGGCCTTCTTCACCGCATCGACCAGTTCGAGGTAGGCCTGGCCGTTGAGCAGGTAGCGATCGAGTTCGAGCCATTCGTCCATCCGGTCGAGCCCGTTCCAGGTGTCCTCCCCGTTGCCGGGGTTCTTGAAGACGACCGCCTTGCCGTCGAGGTTCTGCTCGACCGCCTTCCAGTAGGTGCCGGTGATCGAGTCGCCGATGAAGAGGACGCGCGGCAGCGGCTGGGTCGGGTTCTCGCGCGCCTCGAGCGCGGCGAGCACGGTCTCGGTCACCTTTGGCGCGAGATTGCCGACGTTGTGGACGTTCTTTCCGGTTCCCTTGCCCTGGCGCCGCGTCTCGGCGTTGAGGTCGTTGATGATGACCCCGTTCTCCTTCATCACCTTCTCCGCCACCCGGTTGTAGGCATCCTCGTCGCCGTTGGGCTTGCCCTCCTCACCTTCCCAGACCGGGGTGACACTGCCCCAGATGAGCGTCGCTCCGGTCTTCTTCATCTTCGCCACCAGCGTGCGCAGGTTCTTTTCGAAGTCCTCGGGCGAGGTCGTGTTGACGCCGGAGAAATACTTCGACGAGGCCTCGCGGTAGGTCGCGTCCCAGACGCCGAAGTTGAAGTGGATCACGTCCCAGCTTCCGTCGAGATCATTGCCACCGCCGCTGGAGGGCGGACGGAAGTCGTGGGAAAGGTCGCGCGAGCCGCGCTTGAACCAAGTGGGGTGCCGCGTCGCGAAGCGCAAGATCATCACCGGCTCCTCGATGGCCTCACCGAGCGTGTGACCCAGCATCAGGTCGACTCCCATCCGCGGGCCCTTCTCGCCGCCCTTTTGGAAATCGGTCACGACCCGCAGCGGCCGGGCGGGGGCCTCGGTGTTGTTGTGGATCGGATGGGCGTCGTAAACGAACACGTCGTCGCGCGTGATCCACTCGCCATCCTTCTTCAGGAAGGCGTAATCCGGATTCGAAGCGACGACCTTTTCGAGCGTCCCCGGCTTGTCGTCGGCCGCGACCACGCCCTCTTCCAACACGCATTCGTCACCGGCGAGGATGAAGACCTGAATGGGTTCGGCCGCGAGCGGCGGGAGTGCGAGGGCGGCGATGAGGGATGGGATGATGATGGCTTTCATGGGATCGGTTTCATGGCTTTGCGATTGTGCCGCCACGGTTTCAGAGTGTGATTACGCATTCAGGCACCGAGAGTTTCGTGGAGGACTTCGTCGAGCTGCCAGAGTCCGCAGGCCGTTCCGGAGCTGCGGCGCTGGATCTCATCGCCCCCGTAGATCACCACGCCGGTGGGCAGGAAATCGCCCGCAAGCGCGTCCAGGCCGGCGCAGCCCGCGAACCACTCGCCGCGAAGGGTGCGGCCCGACTTGATCTCGACCGGCAGCAGCCGGGGGCCGGACGGCAGCAATGCGTCCACCTCGTGCCCGGCCCGATCACGGAAGAAGAGCAGGCGGTGGTCGCGCCCGCGGTTGGTGCGCGACTTGAGCAACTCGCCGATCGCCATGTTTTCGAAAAACGCGCCGCGCAGCGGGTGGCTTGCAAGCTGACCCGCCTCCTCGATGCCGCACAGCCAGGTGGCCAGGCCCACGTCGTGAAAGTAGAGCTTGGGTGTCTTGATCAGCCGCTTGCCGATGTTGGCGTGCCACGGCGGCAAGCGGAAGAGCACGAAGCTGGTCTCGAGCAGCCCGATCCACTCGCGGGCGGTGGTGGCGGAAATCCCCGCATCGACGGCCAGCGAGCTGAGGTTGAGAAGTTGGCCGACGCGACCGGCACACAGGCGCATGAAACGCTCGAAGGCCATCAGGTCGTGGACCTTCAGCAACTGTCGCACGTCGCGATCGACGTAGGTCGCAAAGTAGTCGCGCAACACCGGATAGGGATCCAGCGGGCGTTCGTGGAGCCGGGGATAGAAGCCGCGCTGCATGAGTTCATCGGTGCCCGGGTCCCGGACGCCCGACCGGGCCAGCTCGCGCACGCTCAGCGGCAGCAGCGTCAGGATCCCGGTGCGGCCCGCGAGCGATTGGCTCACCTTTTCCATCATCAGGAAATGCTGCGAGCCGGTCAGGATGAACCGGCCCGGCGTCGGGTCGGCATCGACCATCCCCTGCAGATAGGACATCAGCTCCGGCACGCGTTGGATCTCGTCCAGCACCGCTCCATCCTCGACCTCCTTGAGAAACCCCCGGGGATCCTCCACCGCAAACGCACGCACGTCCGGATCCTCCAGCGTGCGGTAGGTCCGGTCCGGAAAAACCGCCTTCACCAGAGTCGTCTTCCCGGCCTGGCGCGGACCCACCACCGTGACGATCGGCAGGCGCGCCGCAGCCTCCGTCAACTCTCGGGCCAGATCCCGCTCAATCTTCATGGGCCGTCAAGCATAGGACTTGAATATGCCAATCCAATAAAAAAACGTGGATTAGCCGAAATGATGGAGCGGGGCAGTGGCGAGGGAGTGGAGGCGCGGAGGGGCATTCCATTCGCTTGGGTGGATGCGCCGCCCACCCCCGGAAAACCCAAAAACCGGGGAGTGGGCGGCTTGTTCCGCGGAACAAAATGCATGCCTTCCAGGGGTGTCTCTGGCTCTATTACGGTGTCCGTGGAGCGGAAACGGCGACCCTGACTCCATGAGCTCATGGTCCGTCACTCCCCTGGCCCCGTGGGTGCCGGTGGGGGCGGGACGATCGCCAGGTTGTCGAATCTCGCGGTCGTGGCCCAGGTCTGGACTCCGACCAAGAGCGGTCCCGGATCCGCAACCGGTGCCCTGGACGACGTGCAGGTCTACGATGAGGCTCTTTCGACGGATGACGTTGCCTACCTCTACAGCAACCCCGGAAGTCCGCTCAGCTCGGTGACGTCTCCGCCGTTTGATGAATGGGCCACCACCAACATCACCAACATTGATGCCGGGGCCGACGCGACTTTTGACGGGAATCCGGACGGCGATCCTTTCGGAAACGGCCTCGAGTGGATTCTCGGTGGCGACCCTCTCGGCTTCGACTCCCTTGCCGACCTGCTCGGTTTCACCGGCGATTCCACTACCGGGCTGACCTTCACCTTCACCCGCGAAGATGACTCGGAAGGCGAGGCTGCCCTCGCAGTGGACTTCAGCAACGACCTGTTTGATACGGACAATCACACGTCCACCGTCCCGGCGGCCAGCGACACGGTCGGAGGGGTGACCTACACCATCGAGGAGAACGGCAGCGCGCCAGACGATATCACCGCGACCATCCCGGCGGGCAACGCCGTCGATGGCAGGTTGTTTGGTCGACTGAGGGGCACGCAGAATTGAAGCCGGGGGCCAGTTTGGAACCCACCATGCTCCGTCCCTGCCATTTCCTCGTCCTGCTTCTTGTGGCTTTGTGGCCCACATCTGTTTCGGGACACGGCAGCGTGCATGAGCGGCTTGCGGCGGTGGAGGAGGGGCTCGCGAAGTCGCCTCAGGACGTATCGCTTCTCCTCCAGCGCGCGCGCTTGCATCACGAGCACGGTGATCATGACAAGGCTCTGGAGGACCTGCATGCCGTCGGCAGAATCGACCCCGGTTGTGGTGATCGTTGGTTGCTCGAAGCCCGTATCCAGCTCGCCCTGGAGAAGCCGGAGTCCGCACTCGAGGCGATCGAACAGCTTCTCGTCAAGGAGCCGCAGTCGCTCGCCGGGCTCTCGTTGCGTGGACAGATCCTTGAGGCTCTCGGCCGGAATGCCGAGGCCATCAGGGATGCCCGGGAGGTGCTCAAGCAGGCTCCCGAACCCTCGCTGCGGGATCACCTTCGCCTCATCCAGTTGCTCGAAACCCATGGCGAAGCGGCGGATGTCGCGGCCGCCTTCTCCGCTGCCAGAGGAGCGGTCGGGGACTTTCCGGTATTGCTCCAGCGACAGGCGGTCTGGTTGGCGAAAGTCGGCGACCGTCCCGGTGCGGCGAGGCTCTATGCCGAGCTGCGCGACAAGGTGCCGGGACTGGCCTTCACAACATATGTCGACGAGGCGCGATTGTGGCTAGGACACGACGAAGTCCGCGCCCGCCACGCCATTGAAGAAGCGGAGCGTGCCTGGTCGTCCCTTTCGCCAGCCATCCGCATCCGTGAGGCGATGCGCACCAAGCATCGCGAGTTGCAGGAACTCACCGATTGAACCCAGCCATTCAACGAATACAGACCATGCCAGATTCCAGAAACAGCCCTGCCGATTCCCGATTTACGATGAGAACCCGTCGTTCATTTCTCAAGCAGACTGTCGCAGGTCTGGCAGGAGCCGGCATCGGCACCCGCCGGCTGGAGGCGGCAGCCGACGGAAGGGGCAAGGTCCGCTTGGCGTGGGTGCTTTCCGACGCCCACGCCGGGCGGGTCGAGGACGGGTTGGATGGTGCCGAATGGCTGGCCAAGGCGTGCCAGGACATGCAGGGCACTCCGGTCGACCACGCGTTCTTCCTCGGCGACCTGACCCAGAACGGCACCGAGGAGGAACTGAAGAGCTTCCTTGCCGCCCGCAAGGACAGCGGGGTCGGGGCGTGGCACGAGCTGGCCGGCAATCACGAGTATCATCGCGGCAAGGCCGAGGCCTACGACGAGCTGATCCGCAGCCGTGACCCCTACCGGGTGATCGACGGCAATGTCGCCTGGTTCATGCTCTCCGATGAGAAGCCCGGGGTCCCCGGCGATCTATCGAAGGAAACCTGCGACTGGCTGGAGGCGGAACTCGCCGCCCATGCGGACAAAACGGTGATCGTGTGTTCGCATCAACTCGTCCGGGATACGATCCACAAGTCGGACCATCCGCAACGCCACATCCGGCCGAGCGAGCGTCTGGCGGAGATCATTGGCAAGTCGAAGATCGATCTGTGGATGTGCGGCCACGAGCACCACAGCCCCTACAACAAGACCCGGATCGCGCGGAAGGACGGCACCACCTACATCAACATCGCCTCGGTGAGCCACGCCTACAACACCAAGGCGAGCCAGTCTTACGTTCTGGAGTTCACGGAAGGGTCCCGAGAGATCGTGGCCAGGCGCCGTCAGCACGACAGCGGCGAGTATCTCAAGGAATTCGAGGTCCGCGTGCCCCTGCGGCATCCGATCGAGATGGGTTGATGAACGGGTCGGCAGGGTGGATCGCCTGCCGGCTCCATCGGTTCCTTTTGCGCGACGGCCTGCGGGAGCCGTGGCCGGGTCTTCCAGGCCCGGGGCCACACCCATCGATTTGGGACAACGGGCCTGGAAGGCCCGGTCACGCACTCACTTCGCCGCCGCCTTCAGCTCGCGGAAGCGCTCCCTCATCTCCGTGAGCTGGTCGGCGTGCTGCGGATCGTCGGCGAGGTCGTTTTCCTCGCGCGGATCGGCCGTGAGGTTGAAGAGCTGTTCGAGGTCGGCCTCGGGCCAGTAGAAGTATTTCCAGTCCTTGCGGACCAGTGCCTCGGAGGCGGGGATGAAGTCGGCGTCGCGCAGGGTCGGGTGCTCGTAGAAGAACTCGTCGCGCCATTCGGGGGCCTTCTCCGCGAGGTAGAGCGGGGCGAGGTTTTTCCCCTGCATGCCCTTCGGCACCGGCAGGCCGACGGCGGCGAGGAAGGTCGGGGCGAGGTCGACGTTGAGGGTGAACGCGTCGTTCGTCGTGCCGTGCTTCGCTTTCGGCATGCGGGGGTCGCGGATGATGAGCGGCACGCGGATGCTTTCCTGGTGCGGGTACCACTTGTCGGCCAGCCCGTGCTCGGCGTGGTAGTAGCCGTTGTCGGTGGTGAAGACGACCAGCGTGTTGTCGAGCACGCCCTGCTTCTCAAGTTCGGCGATCACCTTGCCGCAGGTGGCGTCGACCTCGGTCGCGAGGCGGTAGTAGTTCTTCATCATCCGCTGGTATTTCTCCGGCGTGTCGAAGCGCCAATGCCAGCGGTTGCGGCCCTCGTTTTCCTCGTCGAAGAAATCCGGCAGGCGCTCCCACGATTCCTGCGTCGCGTTCGGCGGCACGGGAACGGTGACGTCCTGATAGAGTTTCATGCTCTGCGGCTGGGGGAGGAACTGATCCTTGTGGCCGTCCTCGGCATGGGTGGCGAAGAAGCAGACGTTGAGCAGGAAGGGCTTGTCCTTGGGGCGGGTGCGCAGGAACTCGAGCGCGTCCTCCTCGTTGCGCTGGGTCACGTGGACGCGGCGTCCGTCCTCGAGCTTGTACCAGTGCCTGCCGTGGTAGACGGTGGCGAAGTCGTAGGCGTTCTTGGGGAATGGCTTGTTGTGCCACTTGCCGACGTGGCCGATGTGGTAGCCGTTCTTCCGGAAGATGGCCGGGTAGGTCTCCTCCCACGGTGTCTTGAACATCGTGAAACCGCGGCATCCGTGGCGCGCCATCCACTGGCCGGTGTAGAGGCTGGCGCGGCTGACCCCGCAGATCGAGGTGGTCACGCAGTTCGAGGTGAAGCGGATCCCCTGGCCGGCGAGCCGGTCGAGGTGGGGCGTCCGGACGACGGGGTTGCCGGCGACGCCGAGCGTGTCGTGGCGCCAGTCGTCGGCAAAGAGCAGGACGACGTTCATCGGCTTCTCGGCGCGGAGTGGCGCGACGAAGATGAGAAGAAAGAGCAAGGTGCGGATCATGGGCTTGGGGTGGATCTTGGTGTGATGTCCGGGCATTGCCAAGAGGCTTCGGGCCTTTGTTGAGACGATGGAGCCTCCTGCTTGCTTTCACATCCGGTCCGAGGTAGGGCCCCCGTTGCACAGGAATTGGCAGGAAACGCGTAGGGTTCCGTGGTTGTCACCGTAGGGTCTTCCTTAATCTCCACCATTGCCGGAATCCATGAAAAGGAAGCTCCTCACTGCCGCCTCTGTAGTTCTCATATTGGGGCTGCTGGTCGGCCTGTTGATTCAACATCGAGTGGAGGTCGCCAACCTCGAGGCGACGTCACCGGCAGCTCTTCCCGTATCCGTGGAGAAGACGCGGATGAAAGCAGAGAATCCTGATCGAGCGGAGGATGTCGCCGGGTTGCGCAGGCAGCCCCTCCCGGACTCCGGCCCGACGGACGGGATGGTCCTCCCTCTCGTGGGCCACCCGCTGGCAGATGTCATTCGTGGGGAGATCGCGGTGGCTTGGAGGGATGTTGAAGGCAAGCCGTCGAGGCGACGGACCCGGATCGTTGAGGCCGACTTCAAGTATCCGATGCTCCGGCTCGAAGAGGAGGAAGTGATCGACCCTCAGAGTGGGGAACGAAGTGTCCGGTTGGTGAAGGCGTCGGTCGCCGATCACTTGATCGTTGAACCGGATCCGGGAGTGAACCAGGAGCGGTTTCAGGCAGTCCTCCGGGGTGCCGGGTTCGGGCTTCGTGATAAGTTGACGGATGGTCCGGTGATTCTTGAGGTTTCTGATTTCACCCGAATCGAGAGTCTGCCCGAGGCGCTTCTGGCCCTGGAGGCCCTCGAAGAGTTCATCGATTTCGCCGAACCGGACTACCTTGTCTTTCCCTGTCTCCAGCCGAACGATCCGCTCTTCGCTTCGGGCCAGTTGTGGGGCCTGAACAATCCGGGTTCAGAGGCTGGATCGGTGATTGATGCCGACATCGATGCACCTGAGGCATGGGACCTGCGCCACGATGCCTCCTCAGTGGTGGTCGCGGTGACGGACACCGGCATCCAGTATCATCATGAGGATCTGGCTCCCAACATGTGGACCGGTCCGGGGGGCGTGTATGGCTTCGATGCCTATGATGACGATGACGACCCGATGGACTTCGGGGGGCACGGGACGCACTGCGCCGGAACGATTGGAGCCCGCGGCAACAATGGCATCGGAAGCGCCGGTGTCGCATGGAACATCCAACTGATGGCGCTTCGCTTCCTCGGGCAAGGTGGAGGCACCACGTCGGATGCGATCCGCGTGGTCAACTATGCCCGGCTCAACGGCGCGGACATCATCAGTGCGAGCTGGGGGGGCGGTGGCTACAGCCAGTCCCTCGCCAACGCGATCGAGGCCTGCGGCGAAGCCGGCATCCCCTTCGTCGCGGCCGCCGGCAACAGCGCTTCAGACAACGATTCCCGGCCGCACTATCCGTCGAGCTACGACCTGACGAACGTGGTGGCGGTCGCTTCTACGACCGCCTACGACGAGTTGTCCCACTTCTCCTGTTTCGGGCGCTACTCGGTCGACCTTGCCGCTCCCGGAAGCGGGATCTGGTCATCCTACATCGGATCCGACAGTAGCTACCGGAGCCTGAACGGCACATCCATGGCCACACCGCACGTGGCGGGTGCCCTGGCCCTGGCGAAGGCCCACTTTCCCGGTGAGGGCGTCGAGGAACTCATCAACCGGCTCTATTCGTCGGTCGATTCCGTGCCGGTTCTCGATGGAAAGGTGGCCACCGGCGGGCGCCTCAATCTTCATCGTCTGCTCGGCGCATCGAGCAGCAGTGCCACCTTCGATGCCTTCGACGGAGCCTATCGATTCGACGGCGGCTTCGGCTACTGGAGCGGCAGCAATGGAGGCGCGACCCGGGAACCCGGCGAGGATGACTTTTCCCTGCCCGGCACCGGGGACCGCAGCCTGTGGTTCGCCTGGACGGCGCCCGCCGAGGGGTTTGTCGGTTTCGAGGCCGAGGCGGACCGTGGCTCGCTGCGCTTGGTCGCATTCGAAGGGGCGGAAAAGGAGGGCCTTGAGGTGCGCGGGGACTCGGGGTCCGATGCCAGCCGCCAAAGCATCCGTTTCCATACTGAGCAAGGAGTCGAGTATCGCTTCCTGGTGGACAGCAGTGATCCTGCCGGGCAGCGCCTGAAGGTGTCGCTCCGGTTGATGCCGGGCAACGACAACGTGCTTGGAGCGATCCGCCTGAGTGGCGATGCGTTCGCGACGGAGGGCACCAACCGGGGAGCCACCGCCGAACCGTTCGAGGTGGCCTCTCCGCACGCCGGCGTGGGCCAGGGAATGTCGGTTTGGTGGGTCTGGAACGCTCCCGCGACCAGCGACTTCGTCATCAGCACGCTGGGCAGCGCGTTCGATTCCGTTCTGGCCGTCTACGAGGGCGATCCCGCCTCGGGTTTGACCGAGATCGCCTCCAATGACGACCGGAGTCCCTTCGACTGGACCAGCCAGGTGGAGTTCGAGGCGGTCGGGGGGACGGACTACTACATCGCGGTGGACAGCTATCGCAGTGACGCTGCGGGCCCGATCGTGCTCAACGGTTTCGGGTTGGGGACGCTTTCCATCACCCGCCAGCCGCAGGATGCCGAAGCCGAGCTGGGTGAACGGGTGGTCTTCAACGTGGTGGCTCTGGCAGGGGGCGATGTCCGCTACCAATGGTTGCTGGACGACGAGCCGGTGCCTGGCGGGAATTCCGGAACACTGGTGATCGATCCGGTGGGCAACGACGACTTCGGCACCTATGAGGTCGTGGTCAGCAACCAGGTTGCTGAAATCCGAAGCGAACCGGCGGAATTGCGGGAGATCCTGACCCCGCCGGTGTTCGAGCGGACCTCGGGAAACCAAGCGGTGCTGGTCGGGGATCCCGTGCGGCTCTCGACGGTGGTTTCCGGATCCCTGCCGATTTCGTTTTCATGGGAGAAGGATGGGTCGCCGCTGGCCGGCGAAGGTTCGCCGGGTTTTTCCATCTCCTCGGCGGAACTTGGAGATGCCGGAGTCTACCGCTGCACGGCGGTCAATGCGGCGGGCAGCGCCTCGACCGACATGAGGGTCTCGGTGGTCGAGTCGCCGCTCGATGGGTGGGAGTGGCGGCGCGAGGGCTTCCGGAACGACTCGATCACCGACATCCGCGAATTCGACGGCAGGCTCTACGCGGTGTCCGGCGAGAAGATCCTGGTGTCCGACGACGCGGTCAACTGGCAGCCGTGGTTGCTGCCGGTCGGGTTCCGCGGAACGAGCCTCGCCAGGCTGGGCGGCGTCTGGTTCTGCAGTGGCACGGTGGGTGGCGAGGCGAAGATGACGACCTCGAGCGACGGGGTTGTCTGGACGGCACCGCAGGACACGACGGGAGTGACCCGCTACTACGTCTCCGATCCGGCGGCCCTGCGACAGATGGTCGCCTTCGATGGCAAGCTCTATGGGTGGGCGCGGGACGGTGTCCAATACGGAGCAGGATACGGGCTCGGCTGGGTGGTTGAATCGACGGATGGCATCCATTGGTCGCGGATCATGCTGCCCACCGGCTTCGAGCTGAGGACCGCCACGCGCATGACGGTCGGGCCCGACCGTTTGCTGGTCTGCATGTGGGAGCAGACCTGCCTGCTTGCTTCTTCCGGTAGTTGGGTGGTGACCGATATCCCGGATGTGGGCTCCTCCGACCTGTCCAACGGCTGTTTTCTCGGTGGCCAGTACTACGTGAGCGACACCCGGTTTGTCTGGCAGAGCCCCGACGGTATCAACTGGAGTGAGTTTCCCTTCGAGGAGCGGCCCCCGGCGAGTTGGTGGCCCTTGAATACGATGACCTTCGGGCTTCCCGGTGGTGTGCTTCAGCTGCAGATCGATTCCCAGGGCTACGGCTGGGGTCCTGCACTGGATGATATCGAAACGGGTGTGCTCCTGCCCGAAGGTGACCGGAATTTCACCGCCGGGATCGTCTTCGGAGACCAGGTGGTTTACGGAACGCGAAATGGAGAGATCCATCGGGTGGGCCACCCCAGGGAGCTTGCGACCTCCACCGGCAGTACGAGGCCGCTGGTCAGTCTTGCCTTCCTGAACGGCGAGTTCATCGCGACCGGTGTCGATGACCTTGTCAGGAACGACGATGAAGTGCCGGTGCTGATTTCGGGCGACGGCGTGACATGGCGCGAACGGAGTTCGCTTGGAGTCAACCCCTTCCGCCCCACTGCTTTTCTGGATGGCCGTTACTTTGCGTTCGGCAAAGGCTCCGATTCGCCGATCCGCGGCTGGTCGCCGGTGCATTTCCGGGAAGACCACCCCGACGGGGATCTGCCCGAGGTCATCGTATCGACGGGCTCCTCGACCGGAGGAACGCTGGTGTTGGGCCAGTCTGGAGCAGGGGCGGATTACGGCTTTTATCAGGTCACGGATTCTCCGTGGTCGGTGGCCGAACTGACGACCGGCCCGTTCCCGACCAACGTCGGGGCCTATTCGAAGCTTCATCGTTTTGGAAATCACTGGTTTGTCGCGGGAGGATCGTCGAGTTGGTATCAGGTGGACTTCGCCCGATCCGAGGACGGCGTGAATTGGACGGAAGTTTCCGGCGCAAAGGCCCAGAAGCTCTGCGTGAAGGACGGCACGCTTTACGCCATCGACATGTATGGCTCCCTCGGCACAGGCCTTGAGGTCTCAAGCAGCATCGACGGGGCCAACTGGAGCGCCCTGCCGGTATTGCTGCCGCTGACGCTGGAAGGCCTGAGCGGTTCCTGGTATGTGAAGGACGCCGAGGTGTTCGGGGATGCCATCTTCATCCTGCTCAGCAACAACTGGGGCACCAAAACGCACCTCCTTTTTTCCGGAGACGGGGCCGGTTGGTACGTGGCCCGCACTCCGGGCATGCTCATCGACATTGCGACCGGGGCCGATCAACTGGTGGGCCTCACCTCGGACGGCGGGATCGTGCAGGCCGGGTCCCAGCATCCGGGCACTTCGGCTCCCGATGTGCGGATCAGCTACCCTCCCGACCGCAGCATTCACCTCCAGGGGAGCACGGTGAAGGTGAGTGGTCGGGCGGTCGATCCGGAGGGCTCGGCCCTGCAGGTGGAGTGTCTGGTGGACGGGGTTTCCATCGGGAGTGCTTCGGAAGGGGATTATCTTTTCAAGTTCCCGGTCCACCTGAGCGAAGGCCATGTCGTGGTGGTGCGGGCCGTGGATGAGCATGGGCTGTGGGGTTCGGACGAGATTTCGGTGAGCGCTACCGAGCCCGAGTTGCCGAATCAGATGACTGGCGGCACTCCGTCCCCAGTGGTTGCACTCACCGAGTTCGGTGGGGTTGCCTACGCGGCGACGGAAAATCAAGTGACCCGGTCGGTCGATGGCAGGACCTGGACCGAGATCGAGATCCCATCGACCGGTCGTGGGATTCACGGCATGGCGGCCAACGACCGGGCGCTTGTGGTGCAGTTTGAAGGGGGGGCGCTGGCGGTCACGCGCGATGGAGCCGGCTGGACGCAGTTCCAGAACTGGCAGTTCGGCACCATTTCGACCCCGATCCACGATTCGAATGGATGGTTGATCAGTTCCAATTCAGGCGGCGACTCCAGTGCCCGTGCGCAGGCCTTCGCTTCGTCCGACGGGTCCGTGTGGCAGGTGGGTGTTGCCAATGGCAAATCCAGCCTCAGCTCAATGGTAGTCACGGCGGAGGGCCATTGGGTCGGGCTCCGGAACGGCCGCACGGTCGAGTACTCGGTGGATGGTGGGAACAACTGGTTCCCCGGCGACGGAATCGAGACCGGAGTCGCTCATGAGATCGCCATCGAGGCTTCCCCGGAGCGATGCCTGGCTGCCCTGAAGGACGGGCGCGTGTTCAGTTCCTTGGACGGCGGGCTCACGTGGAGCGAGGCAGGGAGCATTCCTCCAATACCGGACGAGTGGGTCAACGCCTACACGCCACTCGCACTCCGCCACGAATCCGGAAGGTTCTACCTCGGTGCGAGGGGCGAGTGGCTCTACACTTCGGAAGACGGCGTTTCGTGGACGCCCTTGGCCGGAGAGCCGGTGCTGGTGGGCCGCATCATTCAGTTTGCGGGGCAGTTCCTCGCGGCAGGCTACGCCGAACCATTGTGGAGCCGGGATGGGATCCGTTGGTGGAAGAGCATCGGGGCCTCGTATGTCATGCCCGAGACGCTTACCTCGATCGGGAGCATCGTGCTGGCCGCCGACCCCCAGGGCGGGATTTGGCGCTCATCCAGGGGAATCGTCTGGACGACCGCGATCGAGGCGGCACCGCTGGTGGTGGATCCGGTCCAGCGCACTTTGGGAGCGCCGGTCATCGAGTTTCGCAATCTGCTGCTTGCGGGAGCCGAGGGCAACGTGCCGACCTTCAGCCGGGACGGTGGAGTGACGTGGCACGCGGCGAATCTCTCCGGACGCGCCTTCGACGCACGGAAGAATCACACCATTTCCCAAGGCAACGGCTTTGTGATCATGCTTTCCCGCTCATCCGCGTATGGAGCGCCCAGTGAGGTCTCGCGTTCGACTGACGGGATCAACTGGCAGCTCATTCCGGAGTTGAACACGGCCGGCATCGCCGATGTGGCCTGCGATGCCTGGGAGGCGGTGGCGGTGGCAGGCGATGGGACGATCTGGAGCTCGCCCAATCGTGGCGTCAGTTGGTCGACCGCCACGGTCGAGGGACTTTCTGCGGGGTCGAAAGCCCTTTGGTGGGAAGGACGGCCGGTGGTGTGTGGGCAGGACACCACTGGAGGGTCCAGTCATCCCGTGTGTTCGATTCGTGGTGTGGACGGTGCGTGGGGCGCGATCGAGGCGATTGGAAGCGAGACGGAGTATTACAGGGCGTTCGATGTGCTGGCAACCGATCGAGGACTGCTTGCGTGCTTTGGAAACGGCAAGCTGTTTCGTCGCTCGGAGATTGAGCCGACGTGGAGCCTTGCGGCGACCGTGCCCATTCCATGGTATCTTCAGAACCAGCCGCTCTATCTGGATTACGAAGCAGGTCGCTACTGGATCTGGCGCGATGGATTGTCCGTCGATTGGCGGCTTTTCACCTCGCTCGATTCCGATTCGTGGGAGGAAATCTCGGGGAATGCTCCTGCGGCCAACGTGGCAAGGGCGGGCGACGGCTACGTTGCCCACGGCAATTCTTCCGTGGGCCTGGTCTACAGTCTCGACGGTGTCGTGTGGCAGCCAGCGGTGATTGGCGGCGAAGGAGGTCCCTTGCGATACATCAGTCCGACCACGGCCGAGCACTTCACTTCCACCGACGGAGTGCTCTGGAGGCCGGCGCCGAGCGACCCGCCGGAAGTGGATGTCGTGATGGCGATGATTGAACACGACGGAAACTTTTTTGCTGCCGGCCGTGGCGGCATCCTGATCGGCGAGGCCGAGGGTCTTCCTGATTGGACGCAGGTGGACTTCGGCATCGCCGGGCTCGACGCGGATGATTGGGTGCACCGTCTCGAGTCGGATGGCACCTCCCTCTTCGCGGCCGTGAATTATGTGCAGTCGGGTTACCTGAATACCTACGCGGTGTTCCGCAGTGCGGATGGCCGCTCATGGGAAGAGGTTGCGGCTCTTGCAGACGAGGCGATCGTGGATCTGGCGACCGATGGAACGACGTGGCTGGCAGTCGGCGAAACCGGCCTGCTCCATCAATCGATCGATGGGGGAGTGGAGTGGGCGCTGGTTCCGGGGTCGCCGCTGGTCGCCGGGAGGGGCATCACGCGCTTCGCGGACCGTTGGATCGTCTTCGGCCAAGCCGCGGATCCCACGCTCGGGACGGTGTTCAGTTCCGCCGACGTGGAGAATTGGCTGAGCGCGGGCGTTGGCGGCGAGTTGAACCCGATTCCCGGCTCCTCATTGCCCAGGGATCCCTACTACCGGGTGGCGCACGGGAGATTGATCATTGGCACGGATTCCTGGGAGGCCCCGCTCTACTCCAGCGACGGGCTTCAATGGCAATCCCTGGGTGAAGGGTGGATCGGCTCGACCTCAAGTGATCGCTACAACGATGTGGTCGGAGTGGCGGGCGGCTACATGGCGTTTGCGAGCAGCCCCTCGTTCAACCAGAACGACGGGACATGGTTCCTACCGCATGACGGGCTGGAATGGTATAGGATCGAGCCGCTGCAGCCCGACTTCATCAATGCGGAACGGGTCGGCGGACGCCTCTTCCTCATCGGAAGGAACTGGATCAGGGAATGGCCCGAGGTGGATCTCGCCCTCGAGGTGGATCCGCTGGGTGGAATCCCGGCAATCGTGGGCACGGTGGTTCCGGTCGTCCTGCACGTTTCGAACCGGGGGGATGTCACCCAGTCCGCGGTCGAGACCGAGGTCGCCGGATGGTTGAGCACCGACCGCTTTTTCGGTGACGGCAACGACAGGGCGGTGGGGAGGTCCCGAGTCGTCCTGCCGGAGCTGCCCCCCGGCGGCTCGGCCACGATCACGACGGCGTTTCGCCTGCCGCGGCGAATACCCGTGGGAGAGAGCCGCTTGGTCGTGCAACTGGATCCCGACCGCGCCCTCCGCGAGACCACCCGCTCGAACAACATCTGGGTCGGCGAGGTTCCCGATGTTTCGGTCGCGGGCTTCGAGCTTCGATTGGAGGTTTTCGGCGAAGGATCCGTCGACCGGGACTTTGCCGAGCGTGTCTATCCGGCCGGAGCCACCGTCTCACTCGCTGCCAACTCGGGCAAGGGTGCCACTTTCGCCGGGTGGGGTGGCGATGCGCTCGGACAGGAAAGTCAGATCACGGTGCTGATGGATTCGAACAAATCGGTGGAGGCCCATTTCGAGGCTCGTGCCGGCCTGCAGGTGCTGGTCCGCGGTGCCGGGTCGGTGTCCGGCGTGCCGGATTCCGGCAGCTATCCTCTGGGCGAGACCGCGTCACTCTCCGCAACCGCGGTTCCGGGCTGGACCTTCGCCGGATGGTCGGGCGCTTCGACGGAAACCACCCCTGCCACGACCATCCTGATGGATGGCCCGAAGGTCGTGACAGCGACCTTCATGCTCCCGCTTGAAGCTTGGCGGGCCGAGCATTTCCCCGGGGAACCCCTGTCGGTGTCGGGTGACAACGAGGATCCCGACCGTGACGGGGTGAGGAACTGGGAAGAGTATTTGCGTGGATCGGATCCCCACGATCCGGACTCGACCGGAGTCTTGGGAAGCGGGATGGGAGGAGGCTACTTTTTCTTCAGATACACCCGTTTGTCCCAGCCCGAGTCAGGGATGGATTTGGTCTGTCGCGCCAGCGAGGACCTGTCCGATTGGGATCATCCAGGGCTTGAGCAGCGCGTGCTTTCGTCCGAGGAGGGGATCGACACGATGGAGGCAAGGATTCCGGTGCTGGGCAGGCCCCGCGGCTTCATCCGCCTTGAGCCCCAACGCGCCGGGGAGAGTGTTGGCCTGGAGGTTGAAACGGTCGGGTCACCGGGCTCTCAGGATCAGGGAGCGATCCGATCGGCGCAATCGCCACCCTGACGGTCACGCCGACTCCGGCTTCGTCGTTTATCGGCTTATTGGCGCGGAGAACATGGCCGGGGCGATCGGGCTTTCGTACGGCGTCTCTCTGGCCAAGGTCCGGGCTTTGGCCAAGGTCCGTGCTTTGAATTCTGACGAAGAGGAGTCATGGTTTCACCGTGAGTTCCGATCGATTGCCGGAACACGTCGACAAGCGTGAAGAGGATGTGCTCAAGCACCTCCTCGATTGTGAAGAGGGTGGGGTGGTGGCGAGCGTCGACAGCGTCGCCGGCGCCCTCGACCTGCGTCGCCCACGGGCGGCGAAGACGCTCGCGTCGCTTGCCGCGAGCGGGCTGGCCGGGCCGCGCGGTGACGGCTGGACGCTTTCGGCGGAAGGCCGCAAGGCGGCCGTGGAGGTGGTGCGTCGCCACCGCCTGATGGAGACGTGGCTGGCGCGTGAAACCGGCGTGCCGGCCAAGGACTGGCACCGGGCTGCTCACGTCGCCGAGCACCGGCTCGGGACGGCCGAGACCGACGAGCTGGCCGACCGCCTGGGCAATCCGCGCTTTGATCCCCACGGCGACCCGATCCCGACCCGTGAGGGCGAGCTGCCCGGGGCGCAGCGGGTTTCCCTGGCCGAGTGGGCCGAGGGCGGCGAGGCCGTGATCGAGCACCTTGAGGACGAACCCCAGTCGCTCTACCGGGAAATGGTCCGAATCGGCCTGCACCCCGGGATGGTCCTCAGCGGGATCACCCGGCGGCCGGATGGGTCGATGGAGATGGTGGGCGAAGGACGGAAGCTCGAGGTGCCGGGCAGCTGGACCGGGCTGATCCATCTGGCGGAGCTTGCCGACGAGCAGCGCGCCGATGCGGCGATCCGTCGCTTGAGCGACCTGCCGGTCGGTGCGGCGTGCCGGGTGGTCGGGCTTTCGCCGGCCTGTGTCGGCGCGGAGCGGCGCCGGCTGCTCGACCTCGGCATCGTGCCGGGCACGGGGATTCGCTGCGAGTTTGCCAGTCCCTTCGGCTCGCCGCGTTCCTACCTCATCCGCGGCTCCATGGTCGGGCTGCGACGCGAGCAGGCCGAGCGGGTGCTGGTCCTGCCGGGGAAAGGAGGCGGGTCGTGAGCGGCCCGCCGACTTCGCACGAGCCGGGCGAGGCCTGCGTCCGCTGTCCGTCGCGATTCGGCACGATGCAGAAGCTGGGGCTGAAGGTCGGCGACTCGGATTTCGTGGTCGCCCTGGCCGGCAATCCGAACACCGGCAAGACGACCGTGTTCAATGCCCTGACCGGACTGCGGATGCACACCGGCAACTGGCCCGGCAAGACGATTGCCCGCGCCGAGGGGGCGTTTTCCTACCAGGAGAAGCGCTACAAGCTGGTCGACCTTCCCGGCACCTACTCGCTGATGTCGGCCTCGCCGGACGAGGAGGTGGCCCGCGGTTTTCTGCTCTTCGGCCGGCCGGATGTGACGCTGGTGGTGGTCGATGCGACCTGCCTCGAGCGCAACCTCAACCTGACCCTCCAGATCCTGCAAATCACCCGCCGCACGGTGGTCTGCCTGAACCTGATGGACGAGGCGCGCGCCCACGGGATCGAGATCGATGCGCGCACGCTGGCCCGTGACCTGGGGGTCCCGGTGGTGCCGTGCGCGGCGCGCTCGGGCGAGGGAATCCCGGAACTCATCCGGGAGCTTGCGACCGTCGCGGCCATGCCCGACGAGCCACCGCCGCGGCGGCTGCCGCTCGACCTGCCCCGGCTGCGCGGCGCGATCGATCAGGTGGAGGAGGGTCTCGCGCGGGCCTTTCCGGCCCTGCCCCAGACCGGCTGGGTCGCGCTGCGGCTGCTCGAAGGCGATCGCCAGATCATCGAGGCTGTCCGCAGCGGGGAGTTGGCCGAACTCGCCCCGGTGGACCCCGGGGCGGCCCCGCCCGGGGAGGTGCTGGAGCCCGTGCTGGCGAAGGCCGCGGAACTCCGCTGGCAACTTCCCCAGAACCTGCACGACCAACTGACGGAGTCGGTCTATGCGGAGGCGGCGCGGATTTCGGGCCGCAGCGTGACGCGTGAGGGCGAGTCCCGGCGCCTGGTCTGGCAGCAGCGGGTGGATCAGCTGCTCACCCATCCGGTGTTCGGTTTCCTCACGATGGTGCTGGTCCTGGGAGCGGTGCTGTGGATCACCATCACCGGCGCGAATTACCCATCCAAGCTGCTTTCCGGTCTGTTGGTCGAAGCGGGTCACCCGGCCCTGCGCGGGCTGCTCGAGTCGATCGGCTCGCCGTGGTGGCTCACCGGACTGCTGGCCGACGGCATGTATCTGGCCACGGCCTGGGTGATCAGCGTGATGCTGCCGCCGATGGCGATTTTCTTCCCGCTCTTCACCCTGCTGGAGGACTTCGGATTCCTGCCGCGGGTCGCCTTCAACCTCGATCGCCTGTTCCAGAAGGTCGGCGCCCACGGCAAGCAGGCCCTGACGATGGCGATGGGTCTCGGTTGCAATGCCGCCGGCGTGGTGGCCACGCGGGTCATCGACTCGCCGCGCGAGCGCCTGATCGCGATTCTCACCAACAACTTCTCGCTGTGCAACGGCCGCTGGCCGACACAGATCCTGCTCGCGACCATCTTCCTTGGCGCGGCGGTGCCGGCCGCCTGGTCGGGCACCGTGGCCGCCGGCTCGGTGCTGCTGGTCGCGCTGCTTGGCTTCGGCTTCACCTTCGCAACCTCGTGGCTGCTGGCGCGCACGATGCTGCGCGGCGAGGCGACCTCGTTTTCCCTCGAGTTGCCGCCCTACCGTCCGCCGGCCTTCCTCCGCACCCTCTACACCTCGCTCATCGATCGCACCCTGATCGTCTTGTGGCGGGCCGTGGTGTTCGCCCTGCCCGCCGGTGCCGTGATTTGGCTGGTGTCGAACATTCCCGCCGGGGATGCGAGCTTGGCCGAATGGGCCATCGGGGCGCTCGACCCTCTGGCCTGGTGGATGGGGCTCACCGGCGTCATTGTGCTGGCCTACATCGTCGCGATTCCAGCCAACGAGATCGTGATCCCGACGGTGCTCATGCTCACCGTGCTGGTCACCGGTCAGCACGGCCTGGGCGAGGGATCGGGCGTGATGTTCGAGGCCGGGGAGAACGCCACCCGCGGCATCCTCGAAGCGGGTGGCTGGACCCTGCTGACCGCGGTCTGCCTGATGCTTTTTTCACTCTGCCACAACCCCTGCTCGACGACGCTCTACACGATCTACCGGGAGACGAAGTCATGGAAGTGGACGGTGGTTGCCGCCTTCATGCCGCTGGTCATCGGGGTGGTCCTGTGTGCCGCGGTCGCCGCCGTCTGGCGGTGGCTGGGGTGAGGAACCGGGAGCCTCCGGGACCGGTCGGGGACGGGGTGCCGCCGGCCGCTTCGCCGGGACGATGAATGATCGAATCGGGGCTGGTCGTAGAAATCGGCCGAACCTAGCATTTCACCATGAAGCAACCGACCACCGCCTCCCGCCGCGATTTCCTCAAGCGTTCCGCCGCCTTCGGCGCGTTCACCATTGTTCCGGCCTCCGTGGTCATGGGCACCCGCTCGCGCGCGGCGACGGTTTCGCCCAATGAAAAGGTCCGGCTCGCGGCGATCGGGATCGGCAACCAAGGTGGGGGCGACCTCAAGAACATGGTCGCCTCCGGCCACTGCGAGGTGGTCGCGCTGTGCGACGTGGACCTCAAGGGCGGGCACACCCAGGGTTCCCAGAAGGCGCATCCGCAGGCGAAGAAGTACACCGACTTCCGCAAGATGTTCGACGAGATGGCCGACGATATCGACGCGGTGATGATCGCCACGCCGGACCATGCCCACTTCTGCATGGCGATGCTGGCGATGTCGCTGGGCAAGCACGTCTTCGTCGAGAAGCCCCTGGCCCACACCTTCGGCCAGTGCGCCCGCCTGATCGCGATGGCGGAAAAGAGCGGCGTGGTGACCCAGATGGGGAATCAGGGCCACTCGGGCGCCAACTATTTCCAGTTCGACGCGTGGACGAAGGCCGGGATCATCAAGGACGTCACCAAGATCCATGCCTACATGAACAAGCCGCGCCGTTGGCACGGCTGGGGGGCGACGGTGAGCGAGTATCCGGAGGATCCGATGCCCGAGGGCATGGACTGGCCGGTGTGGTGCGGTCCGGCGCCGGTGCATCCCTTCAGCAAGCGGCTGCACCCGCAGGAGTGGCGCAGCTGGTTCGATTACGGGTCCGGCGCCTTTGGCGACTGGGGTCCGCACATTCTCGACACCGCCCACCGTTTCCTGAAGCTCGGCCTGCCGACCTCGATCACGGCGGTCAAGCGCGAGGGGCCGAACGACCTGGTCTTCCCCCAGGCCTCGACCATCAACTTCGCGTTCCCCGAGCGCGGCGACATGCCGGCCTGCGACGTGACCTGGTTCGACGGCAAGGGCAACCAACCGCCGGTGCCCGAGGAACTCGGCGAGGTGAAGCTCGGCGCGCCCGGCAAGATCATCTACGGCAAGGACCTCACCTTCCAGGGAGGCAGCCACGCCTCGACCCTGCAGATCCTGCCACGCGAGAAGTTCATGGAGATGCGCGGCGAACTGCCCAAGGTGAACGCCAAGGCCTCGAGCCACTACGCCAACTTCATCCTCGCCTGCAAAGGGGAGGAAGAGGCCCGCTCACCCTTCAAGGTCTCCGGCGAGCTGTGCCAGGTCTTCAACCTCGGAATCATCGCCCAGCGACTGGGTGGTGAGCTGACCTTCGACCCGAAGACGAACACCATCGTCGGCAACGACGCGGCCCAGGCTCTCCTCGACCCCGCCCCGCGGAAAGGCTGGGAGGAGTTCTACAAGCTCTGATCCGGCCCCGGCGGTCAGGGTTCCATGCCGGGTTTCTTCTCGACTTGACCCCGGGATGCGGAGCGCCTATCTCCCGCTCCCCAGACGCCATGGCCAGAAACCGCAAGTACTCCAAAACCAACATGACCCGCCCGACCAAGGCACCGGGTCCCAAGCGCCGCCGCCAACTCGAGCACCGGCGGCGTCTCATCGCCCTCGGCGTCTCCGAAGAGGAGGTCTCCAAGATGAACCCGAAGGAGATCCGCGACCTCCTCAAGCGCCCGGCGAAGGTGCAGAAGGAGTTCGCCGGCGAATAGGGGATTTCCCCTGCTTTTCCCGACGCCCGCTTCCGCGAGGAGGCGGGCGTTCTTGTGGTCCGTACAGGGCGCACCGACTTGGAGGGTCGGGAATCCGTTCTACCCGGTGAAGACAACTATGACGTCGGTGCGGGCTTTTCCTCGTCCGAGATCCAACTCCGCAGCGCCGAGTGCGGGCCGTCGAGTTTCGGGTCTTCCCCGATGACCTGGTCGGCGAGGGCGCGGGCTTCGCGGAGCAGGGCGGTGTCGGCGAGGAAATCCGGGAAGCGGAAGTCGCCGAGGCCGCTCTGCAGGGTGCCCAGCACGTCGCCGGGCCCGCGCAGCCGCAGGTCCTCCTCGGCGATGACGAAGCCGTCGGAGGTCTTTTCCATGACCTGCAGCTTCTCCATGGCGTCGGGTGATTTGCCGTCGGTGAGGAGAATGCAGTAGCTCTTGTGCTCACCTCGTCCGATCCGGCCCCGGAGTTGGTGGAGCTGCGCGAGGCCGAAGCGCTCGGCGTGGTGGATGATCATGAGGTTGGCATTCGGCACGTCGACGCCGACCTCGATCACGGTGGTCGCCACCAGCGCATCGATCTCATGGTCGCGGAAGCGGCGCATCACGCTTTCCTTCTCCTCGGCGTCGATCTTGCCGTGGAGCAGGCCGACTTCGAATTTTGTTAGGCGCTTGAGCCACTTCTCATGGGCGGCGGTGGCGGACTCGGCCTTCAGCTTGGTGCTTTCCTCGACCAGTGGATAGACGAGGTAGGCCTGGCGGCCTTCTTCGAGCTGGGTTTTGACGAACTTGTTGAGGTCGCTCTGCCTCGGCTTCACCCGCAGGGCGGTGACCATTTTTCCGCGGCCGGCGGGCCGTTCATCGAGAATGGAGACATCGAGGTCGCCGTAAATGGTCATGGTCAGCGTCCGCGGGATCGGCGTGGCGGTCATGACCAGCACGTCGGGGCGGGTACCCCGGTCGATGAGTCGACCGCGCTGCATCACGCCGAACTTGTGCTGCTCGTCGATGACGATCAGCCCGAGGTCGGAGAACAGCGCCTCATCATAGAGCAGCGCATGGGTGCCGATGATGATCTGGGCGTCGCCCTCGAGCTCGACGTGCGTGCTCTCCTGCCGGTCGGCGGTGCGCAGGGCGACGCGAACCCCCAGCGGCTCCAGCCATTGGCGGAAGGTGAGGAAGTGCTGCTCGGCGAGGATCTGGGTCGGCGCCATCAGCGCGGCCTGGGCTCCGGAGTCCACCGCCAGAAGCATGGATGCCATGGCGACGAAGGTTTTTCCCGAGCCGACGTCGCCCTGCAGCAGCCGGTTCATCGGGCGCGGCTGGCGCATGTCGGCGACGACCTCCTTGATCGAGCGCTTCTGGGCGCCGGTCAGGTCGAAGGGCAGGCTTTCATAAAATGCGGTGAGCAACTCGGTCTTCCTCCCGAGCACCCTCCCGCTGCAGTCGTGGATGCGGCGACGCCGCCAGACGACGTTGAGTTGCACGGCGAAGAACTCCTCGAGGGCGAAGCGACGGCGGGCCGCCTCGGCCTGTTCCATGGCCTCGGGGAAGTGGGCCTCGCGGCAGGCCTCATGTCGCGGGTAGGTCGGATCGACGTCGAAGGCGGTGGCCAGCGTGGCGGGATCGACGGCGTCGAGTGTCGAGTACTGGATCTCCCGTAGTCTCCGCTGGGCGATGCCGGAGACGTTGCGGTAGACCGGCACGATGCGCTCGAGGTGGATGGACGGGCCGGCATCGTCCTTGATGACCTCGAAATCGGGGTGGTCGATGACGATGCGCCCCTGGAATTCCTTCGGCTTGCCGTGGAGGATGATCTCCTGGCCGGCGGCGAGCACCTTCGAAAGGAAGGGCATGTTGAACCAGCGGCAGGTCAGGGTGGCGGGTCCGACCCCCGAGCCGGAGGCGTCGGCGACGACGGCCTCGTAGAAACGCACCCGCGGGCCGAAGCGGTTGCGGGTGTCGATGACCGTGCCGCGGATGCAGACCGGCGCGCCGCCGGCTTCGGCGGGGAAGGAGTCGAACCGCCGCCGGTCCTCGTAGCGGCGCGGCAGGTGGTCGAGGAGCTGCCTCGCGGTCCTGAGTCCCGCCGAGGCCAGCGCGAGCACTTCCTTGGGGGCAAGGAAGTCGACGCGGGCGAGGTCCGAATCGGCCGGAATCACTTGAGCAGTGAAGAGGGTATCCGGGCGAAGACCAAGTGCGGAGGTGAGAAGGAGCGCGCGACGCTGTCGCGCATGGTGTGTTCATCGTGTCTGCATTTGCCAATCAGCGATTGTCACATCTTGCGGATCGGGAAAGGGAACGCTGAGTCTTCAGCTTGGGCGATGCGCGACAGCGTCGCGCGCTCCTTCAGTCTGCGATCACCTCGATGGTATCTTTCGCTGTCAGGTCGATCGCAATCCGGTTGCCCGGATCCTTCACAACCTTTCCACGCAGGCGCAGGCGTTTGCCTACAAGATCTCTCAGCTCTTTCTCGGTGAAGACTTTGAGCTTGGTCTTGTATCGACCACAGATGGCGTTGGGTCCTCTCAAGGATCCCAGCTCGAGGTAGATCGTGTCGCCACTCCTGCTGGCCCGGACCTGCCGGAGTTGACCTTCGACATGATCCACTTCGCCGAGCTTGTTGTGGAGTGCCTTCCCCCGGGCGACAAGACGCTTGTCTTCCGTTGGATCGACGGCGGGCGCGGGATTCGGATTGGCGGCGGCGTTGGCGGCTTCTCTCTCCGCCATCAGCTCGGCGACCCGGGCCGAGGCGCGTTCGACATCGGTCATCTGCGCCTCCTCGGTGGCCGCCGCCATCGGTGGCGCGGCCGGGTCGCGGTGACGATAGGCCTGCCAGAAGATGAATCCAATCGCGAGAACGGTCAGCGACGCGGCGATGATCCAAGGCCACCAGTTGGTGGAACTCGTGGACCGCAGCGCCGGTGCCGATGCCTGGGCAGGGATGGTGGCGTCGGGTGGCGAGATCGGGGAGGAATTCTGAACGACTCCACTGGATGCGTTTTCAAGGGCCGCAGGGCCATAATGAAGGGCATAGCGTGCCTGCTCGAGACTCCATTGGTCAGGATCCTTTCGCAGTGCCCGGATCCAGCCCCCGAGGCCATCACCCGAGCCATCGGAGAGCATTCGGCGGCTCCAGCCGGTCACTTCTTCGCAAAGCCGGAGCAGCGAGCGCAGACCCTTGCGCGATTCATCCTCACCGAGCCAGCGCAGTGGTGAGATCCGGAAAGTGACCTGACGGTTCTCATCGTTGCCGTTCAGCAGGATGGAGCTGGTCGCCGTTTCGATCCAGACGCACTCTTCCTGGAATGCCTCGGAAAGGACCTGGCAGGTTTCCAGAGCGAGATCGATCAGTGCCTTGGCCGAGTGAGGGCTCAGGGGTTTGTCCTGCAGCCGGTGGGCCAGCGGGCGGCCACCGAGCCATTCGGTTACCAGAAAGGGCATGCCATCCACCGGGTCGGTGCCGCCGTCGAGCACGTTGCGCAGTGCCGGGTGCGAAACCCCCATCAGGCGGCGCACGGCGATCTCGTAGGCGGACCGTTCTTCATCAACGAGCCCACCGCCATTGGCCCCGAATGGAAAGAACCGGCGCAGCACCACCTCGGTGCCGGTTTCTCGGTCTTCTGCGTGAAAGGCGACGCCGTCCGCATCCTGAGTCAGGATGTCGAGGATCTCATAGCGGTCGCTCACGGCCCAAACGGGTATCAAATTCTTCGGGTGATGCGCAACCTTCCGCGTGAGCCGGGGTTCTCCTGCCTGAACCTGTTCCAATCTGCCATGAAGATCATTCCCATTCTACTGCTCTCCGCCCTCCTGATCCCGCCTGCCTTTGCCCAGAAGCCCGGGAAAGGCCGCAAGCCCAACCACCGCGCTGCCTGGAATCAACGCGATGCCGGCGAAAGGGGTGCGATGAGGGAGGAACAACTCCTCGACCATCTGGACACCCACAAGTGGAAGAAGGATCCCGAGGCGACCGACAAGCGCCCGTCCAATCTCGTCGAGTACCACAACCACACCTACAAGCGCATCGTCCGGCTTCTCCACCACGGTTCGATCACCGAGGAGAATGGACAGATCTTCAAGGTGAAGCACACCACCATCACCCAGAACGGCAAGCAGATGCGTGCCGACGGCGAGCTCACCGAAGAGGAAAGGGCCGAACTGCGTGGCGCTCTCGACGATCTGAACGACGAGATCAATGCCGCTCTCGAAGAGTCGGAGAAGGCCAGCCAGCGGACGCCGATCCTCAACCACGCCCAGCACCGGTTCGAGGAGAAGATCGAATTCGGCGAGCGCTCCGGTCGGCTCTCGTCCGGCGAGGCCAGCCGACTGAAGCGCGATCTGGCCAAGCTCAATGCGCTTGAGGAAAAGGCCAAGGCCGGCGGGCTCAGCACCCGCGAGCGCGAGAAGCTCTTTGAGGAAGCCGCCGAATTGGCGAGGGAGCTCAATGAGGAGCTGCGCGACTGATTTCCACGACCTTTGTTCCCCACGACCGCCGGCGCGATGCGCCCGGCGGTCGTTTTGTATCCGCAGGTCCGCCCGCCCGGAATCCGCGAGTCCCTTTCTTTTTCCGTGCGTTCGGTGTATTCCGTGGTTCTCATCCGCCGCGCCCTCCCGGGGCGCTCCGACCACCCATGGCCACCGAGCTCACACGCAATTTTTCGATCATCGCGCACATTGACCACGGCAAGACGACCCTGTCGGACCGCCTGCTCGAGTTCACGCAGACGATCACCGATCGCCAGAAGCAGGATCAGCTTCTCGATGCGATGGATCTCGAGCGCGAAAAAGGGATCACCATCAAGAGCCATCCGGTGGCGATGAAGTACAAGGCGAAGGACGGGAAAACCTACAGCCTGAACCTGCTCGACACCCCGGGACACGTCGACTTCTCCTACGAGGTCGCCCGCTCGCTCGCCGCCTGCGAGGGCGCGATCCTGATGATCGACGCCGCGCAGGGCGTCGAGGCGCAGACGCTCGCCAATCTCCATCTCGCGATGGACCAGAACCTGGTCATCATCCCGGTGCTCAACAAGATCGACCTGCCGGCGGCGGACATCGACAAGTGCAAGCACCAGCTCGAGGACATCCTCGCCATTCCGGCGGAGGATGCCATTCCGGCCTCGGCCAAGAACGGCATCGGCATCGAGGACATCCTCGAGGCGGTGGTCGAGCGCGTGCCGCCGCCGAAGAAGATGGAGGACGAACTGCTGCGCGCCTCGGTCTTCGACTCGATCTACGATGCCTTCCGCGGCGTCATCTCGTACGTCCGGGTGTTCAGCGGCGAGATCCACAAGCGGCAGAAGATCAAGCTCTTCGCCGCCGGCAAGACCTACGAGGTCAAGGAGTGCGGCGTCTTCACCCCGAAGATGGAGCAGCGCGACAAGCTGATCGCCGGCGACGTCGGCTACCTCATCGCCAACATGAAGTCGGCCGACGAGGCGAAGATCGGCGACACCGTGACCGACGCCACCCACTCGGCGCCGAAGCCGCTGCCGGGCTACAAGGAGATCCAGCCGATGGTCTTTTCGGGCATCTACCCGGTCGACAGCTCCGACTACGAAGGATTGAAGATGGCGATGGGCAAGCTGCAGATCAACGACGCGGCCTTCACCTTCATGCAGGAAAGCTCGACCGCCCTCGGCTTCGGCTTCCGCTGCGGCTTCCTCGGCCTGCTGCACATGGAGATCATCCAGGAGCGCCTGCGGCGGGAGTTCAACATGGACGTGATCTCGACCTACCCGTCGGTGATCTACAAGGTGACCAAGACGGATGGCCAGGAGATGATCGTCGACAACCCGTCGTTCCTTCCCGAGCAGCAGGAGATCGAGGAAATCCGCGAGCCGATGGTGAGGGTCTTCATCATGGTCCCGGGCGACTACATCGGCGACGTGATGGCGCTGGTGATGGAAAAGCGCGGCGAGTTGACCCACACCGAGACGATGGACGAGACGCGGGTCATGCTCACCTGCGAGCTGCCGCTTTCCGAGATCCTGGTCGATTTCAACGACCGCCTGAAGTCGATGACCCGCGGCTATGGCTCGATGGACTACGAGCACGCCGGATACCGCGCGGCGAAGATGGTCAAGATGGACATGCTCATCGCCGGCGAGCCGGTGGAGGCGTTTTCGACCATCGTCCACCGCGAAAAGGCCGAGAGCTACGGGCGGTCGCTCGCGGTGCGGCTCAAGGATGTGATTCCGCAGCAGCTCTTCGTGGTGGCGATCCAGGCCTGCATCGGCGGCAAGATCATCGCCTCCGAGCGCATCTCGGCGATGCGCAAGAACGTCACCGCCAAGTGCTACGGTGGCGACATCACCCGAAAGCGCAAGCTGCTGGAGAAGCAGAAGAAGGGGAAGGAGAAGATGAAGCAGTTCGGCAAGGTCAGCATCCCGCAGGAGGCGTTCATCAAGGTCTTGAAATCAGGGGACTGATTTCAAGACCTGGCCCCGCGTTCGCGGGGTCCCGCCGGGGCGGGATGCTGAAGTCAGGGGACTGAGGGTGGCGCGGACTTCAGTCCGCATGATGGGGGAGAGCGTCACCAGGTGCGGACTGAAGTCCGCGCTCCATCTGGGATCATGTATCCCCCGGCCCCGGCCACCGTCTCAGCCCGGGGACCTTTTCGAAGTGCCGGTCGTAGGTCACCAGCACTCCTCCGACGGAAAGAGTGTGGGCAGCGATCCAGAGGTCGTTGGTGGGGATCTTGTCGCCCGCTGCCCGCAGGTCACTGACGATGACTCCGTAGAGGTCGGCAACCTCGGGGGTGGTGGTCAGCACGCGGACCGAGGGCCGCGACAGGAAGTCCTCCAGATCCCGCCGATTCCTGCCTTCCCGGTTGCCGATCCTGAATCCTGCGAACAGTTCGCCCAGCACGGTGACCGGAAGAAGCACGCGCTTCGCCCGGGAGATCACATCCAGCACCGCCTCGTCGCCCCGGAACAGGTGCGAGTAGGCATTGGTGTCGAGGACGACCGTCTCGTTCATCGCCATACTTCCTCGTCGATCTCATCGAAGCCAGCGACGGCCCGGTCGAATTCCTCGGCCTCCTGCTCCGACCAGCGACCACAGAATGCGGCAAAATCCCGGCGGTGGTCCGGCGCGGCGTTGTGGACGCCCAGAGACTCGCGCAGCAGACGCTTCACCAACTGGTTCAAGCTCACCCCCTCGCTCCGGGCGCGGGCGACGAGCCGCTCCTCGGTCGCATCGTCGAGCTTGTGGATGGTGATCGATTTCACGGTTCACCATTACGGTGAGAAACGAACCATGTCAATGGTGAGGGTGGCGCAAGGCTCTGCTTTGCGAGTGGCTCTGTCGGCGTCCCGCCGGCACGACAGGAGCCCTGCCGATCTCTCGCAAAGCCAAGCTTTGCGCCACGGTCAGGTCTTGGCTGGGTAATCGAAGGTGTAGGGGTCGTTGGGGCGAAAAGGAGGGTGCCATCCGGGAGAAGCTCAGCCCCGCTTCTGGGTCATCATGAACTCGTTGCCGTCGGGGTCGATGCACATGGCGAGGTGCAGGGGGTCCTCGGCGGTATCGGTCGGTTCGCGCGTGAGTTCGCCGCCGCATTCATTCAGGCGGCGGATGCCCTCGCGGAGGTCGTCGAGCTGGAAGGATAGGCCGGTCCAGGTGCGCTTGCCTTCGCCGCCGCCGTGGATGCCGATGATGGCATTCTCGATGACGATCTCGCTCCAGACTTCGGACTGCATCGTGACCTCACCTCCGAAGAGCTCGTGGTAGAACTTGAGGCAGCGCTGCCAGTCGGCCGCCCACAGGGCATACTTCACCTTTTCGACTTTCATGGGGAAAGGCTGCCGCTCGTTTCGTGATCCGGCAACGGGATTCAGGCGCCGGCTGAGGGTGGCGCAAAGCACAGCTTTGCGCCACGTTCAGGGTTTGGGCGGGTAGTCGAAGGTGATGGGGGTCGTTGGGTCGAAATGGAGGGTGCCATCCGGGAGAAGCGTGGCACCTGCCGCTTCGAACCGAAGCCGTCCATCCGGCAGTGGGGCGAGTCGGATCGGCTCGCCGTCGAAAGGCGAGATCAAGGGCTTCGGCATGAGTTGATGGATGGTTTCAGGATAGGAACCTGTCCGGTGGCGATGGAGTTCGGCGGCGATGGAGAGGCGGTGGAAGCGGAGGTTGAGGAGTGTCACCATTTTGTGGCCGACGCTGTCCGGGATCCATTGCCAGGCGCCCGCCGAAGCAGCGAAGGAGTTGGTGCGTGGGTCTGAATGAAACTCGTAGGAATCCAAATCAGCGAAAGTGGTGGTGTTTGGCGTCGCGACCTCAGGCAGTCCTTGGATGATGGGAATCAAGGAATCAATGTCCTTGGCCAGATTGGCCTTCCGATACCCGATGGGTTGGGTCTGCCACCAATACTCGCGAACGAGCTGGCGCCAATCCGAGCTGTTGCCAGCCCAAGGGAGGTCTTCGAAGGAATACCGCAAAGTATCGTTGGTGATGCCATCGAGCTCCGAGCAGGTTTTGCAGAGGTGGTGTAGTCTCATCTGTTCCGCCCGTAGCGTGGGCAGGATCGAATCGACTGAGGCAAGTGATTGATCGAGTTTCTGGAGGTGCTTGGGTCGTTCGCGCGCCGCCTCGATGAGGAACGGCGTCACTCGATTCGCCTCATGCACGAGCCATTCACCCACCGACCTATTGGGAAGATAGGGGCTCTGCCAGGTGAGGCCAATCTGGATCGTTAGCTGGAAGTCACGGACTGCTCCATCGAGATCTCCTGCTTTCATGAGCAGGATGCTGTGGATGAGAGAGAACCATCCGGTGTAGTGCGCTGTCTCTAAAACCAGGCGCTGTTCCCGCACTCCTCGGCCAACGGTTGCTTCCGGCAATCGGATCGCCTCGATGATGGAGTCTGCTGCTTCCCGGGTTGTTCGGAGCGAGTCGAGGATTTGCTCGGCGAGCATTTCCTCGGTTTGATCGTAGCCAGGGCTTGCGATCATGATTCGGAGGTCGCCAGGGGGATGGCTCGAAGTGCCTGTGATGAAATCGTTCCAAGCTGTAGGGTGCGTTAGTCCTCCGGTCTCGAAGACGGTTCTTGGAAAGACAGTGGCACGGGCATCTTTGTAGAAGCGGAGTGCTGTGTCGGAAATGGTGGGTTGGGCAGTAGGTTGCTTCAGAGCTAAAGGAATTCCGGATTTCTGCAACCGCTCACACGTCGCATCGATCTTGGCTTGCCCCCAGCGATTGACGCCCCAGTAGAACACCACCACCCCGACCACCGCCACGAAGGGCGCGATCGCGAGGAAGCGATGAACCCGCTTGGAGCGGATCATCCGCCAGAGCCATTTGGGGAGACGCATGGGGCTTATCTACGGTGGTTGATCGACAGGAATGTCGATTCTCCTGAAGAAGATGGGAGGGTCGCCTGTGTGGTTCGTAGTTCCCCCTTTAGGGGGCTGCGGAGCCCCGGACGTTGCTTTGGAACACACGATCAGGGTTCGTAGTTCCCCCTTTAGGGGGCTGCGGAGCCCGGGTTGTGCACTGGACCCCCTGAAGGGGGGACTACGAACGCGTGGGGGCGAGCTCGGCGGCGAGGAAGGGGGCGGTGCGGGAGCGTTTCGATTTGGCGATCTTTTCCGGCGGGCCCTGCATGACGATCCTGCCGCCGCCGTCGCCGCCCTCGGGGCCGAGGTCGAGGATCCAGTCGGCCTCGGCGGCGACGGCCATGTGGTGCTCGATGACGACGACCGTGTGTCCCTCGTCGACAAGCCGGTGCAGGACGTCGATGAGCCGTTTCACGTCCTCAAGGTGCAGGCCGACCGTGGGCTCCTCGATCAGGTAGAGGTTCTTCTTGTCGGCCTTGAGGTTCTGCAGGCGGGCCTTGGTCGAGCGGCCGCGGATGAGCTGGGAGACGAGCTTGATGCGCTGGGCCTCGCCGCCGGAAAGGGTGGGTGAGGGCTGGCCGAGTTGGAGGTAGCCGAGCCCGGTATCGGCCAGCAGCTTGAGCGGCGTGGCGATCCGCGGCTGGGAGTCGAAGAAGCCGGTGGCCTCCTCGATGGTCATGTGGAGGATCTCGCCGATGTGCTTGCCACGGAAGCGGACCTCGAGGGTGGCGGGGTTGTAGCGCTGCTCGTCGCAGGCTTCGCAGGGGACCCAGGTGGTGGGTAGGAAGTCCATTTCGAGCTTCACCCGGCCATTGCCCTCGCAGACCGGGCAGCGGCCGTCGCCGGTGTTGAAGGAAAAGCGCGAGGCATCGTAGCCACGCATGCGGGAGTCGGGCAACTGGGCGAAGAGTTTTCGGATGTCGTCGAAGACCTTGACGTAGGTCGCCGGGCACGAGCGCGAGGTCTTGCCGATGGGCGACTGGTCGACTTCGTAGACCGACTTGAGGCGCTGGAAGCCGGTGGCGCGGCCGTAGGGTTTGCCATTTTTTGAGCCGCGGCTGGAAGCCACGGCCACGCGCGCCGCGACGGCGACGCACTCGTGCATCAGTGTCGATTTTCCGGAGCCGGAAATGCCGGTGAGGACGGTGAGGCGGCCAAGCGGGATGGCGGCATCGACGGCCTTGAGGTTGTTGGCAACGCAGTTGGTGAGCTTGAGGTGGGGGTGGGCCTTCGGCACCGGACGACGTTCGCCACGGAGGGGGTGGACGATGGGGTGGAGAAGGGCTTGGTAGGTGGGGGAAGTGAGCAGTGATCGGTGATCCGTGATCAGTGGTCGTTTCGCGGTGCTTTTCGGTTTGGAGGTGGCCTTCTTGGTCTTCCCACTGATCACTGATGACTGATCACCCGGCGCTCGGGGCGGAGCCCCCTGATAGACGATCTCGCCGCCGAGCCGGCCCGCCGCCGGACCGAGGTCGATGAGGTGGTCGGCGCGGGCGATGGTGTCCTCGTCGTGCTCGACGACGATCAGCGAGTTGCCGCGGTCGCGGAGGCCGATGAGGGTGTCGAGGAGGTGGGCGTTGTCGCGTGGGTGGAGGCCGATGGTCGGCTCGTCGAGGACGTAGAGGACGCCGCGCAGGTTGGAGCCGAGCTGCGCCGCGAGGCGGATGCGTTGGCTTTCACCGCCGGACAGCGTGTTGGCGGAACGGTCGAGCTGCAGGTAGCCGAGGCCGACGTGCTCGAGGAAGGAAAGCCGCTGGGTGATTTCCGGAAGGATGTCGCGGGCGATGAGCTGGTCGCGCTTTTCCTTGAGTTTGGTTCTGGCGAAGTAGCTGGCCGCTTCGGTGATGGGGAAGCGGGAGAGTTCGGCGATGCTGAGCTGGTTGCGGGCCGAGGGCGGCCCGCCTCCAAAGCGCACCGCGCGGGACTCGGGATTGAGGCGGGTGCCGTGGCAGGAGCCGCACTCGACGAGTTCCTCGTCTTCCATGCGGGAGAGCTTGCGGTCGGCGTCGAGCTCGGCGGCGAGCACGGAGTCGTGGCGCGAGGGATCGAAGGCCCGGCGGCGCTTCGGAACCTGACCGTGGCCGCGGCACTCGACGCACCAGCCGTGGGGTGAATTGAAGGAGAACAGTCGCGGATCGAGCTCGTCGAAGGACCGGTTGCACGACGGGCAACTGGCTTCGGTGGAGAGCAGCAAGAGCTTCTTGCCGGCGGTGAGCAGGCGGATGGTGCCCTTGCCGATGGAAAGCGCCTTTTCGATCGCGGGCTGGAGATCCTTGGTCTGGTGAGACTCATCCCAGACGACCACGTCGATGTCGTGCTCCTGGTAGCGGGTCAGCCGTTCGAAGCCTTCCGCTTCCTTGAACTGCCTGTCGACGAGCAGGCGCGTGAAACCCTGCTTGAGGGCCCACTCGGCGACCTCGGTGTGATAGCCCTTGCGGCCGCGGATGACGGGCGCGAGCAGGGTGACGGAGCCTTTCTTCAGGTGGCCACGGATGGTCTTTTCGATGGCGGCGAGCGACTGGGACTCGACCGGCACCTCGCAGTCCGGGCAGTAGCGGGTGCCGAGCTTGGCGTAGAGCAGGCGGATGAAGTTCCATAGCTCGGTGACGGTGGCGACGGTCGACTTCATGCCACCCTGCGAGACGCGCTGCTCGATGGCGACGGTGGGTGGAAGGCCGGTCAGCAGATCGAGGTCGGGCTTCTCGAGTTGCTCGGCGAACTGCCGGGCGTAGGCGGACATCGAGTCGAGGAAACGCCGCTGGCCTTCGGCGAAGAGGATGTCGAAGGCGAGCGTGGACTTGCCCGAGCCGGAAAGGCCGGAGACGACGACGAACTCATCGCGCGGGATGTCGATGTCGATGTTCTTGAGGTTGTGTTCGCGGGCGCCGCGCAGGGAGATGGTGGATCCTTGCGCGGCTTTGCCGCGGGGGGTGGGGGATTCGCGGCGGGCCGCCGCTGCCACGGCCTGCCCCGGGCCGGGGCAGCCACGGAGGGCGGCCTTGAGGAAGGGGGCGGTTTCGGATTTGGATCTGGCGATCTTTTCGGGCGGACCCTGTGCGACGAGCTGGCCGCCGTCGGCACCCGCACCCGGGCCGAGCTCGAGGATCCAGTCGGCGCTCTTGATGACGTCGAGGTTGTGCTCGATGACGAGCAGCGAGTGGCCGTGATCGACGAGCTTCTGGAAGACGCCGAGCAGACGCTCGATGTCGCCGAAGTGGAGTCCGGTGGTCGGCTCGTCGAGGATCAGCAGGTGCCTGCGCTTCTTCTTCGAGCGGCTGCCGACGGTGTCGGCGAGGATCTGGCACAGCTTGAGCCGCTGGCTTTCGCCGCCGGAGAGGGTGTTGAGGGGCTGGCCGAGCCGGATGTAGCCGAGGCCGACCTCGGAAAGTGGCAGCAGGGCCCGGCGGATCGAGCTGTGGCGCTTGCGGTTGGCCGAAGTGGAGGAGGGGTCGTCGGCGAAGAACGCCAGCGCCTGGTCGATGGTGAGGTCGAGGACGTCGGCAATCGACTTTCCGCGGTAGAGAAACTCCAGCGTGGACGGCTTGTAGCGCCGGCCGGAGCAGTCGGGGCAGGTGACCTCGAGGTCGGAGAGGAACTGCATCTCGATCTTCTCCGAGCCGGCGCCCGAGCAGCGGTCGCAGCGGCCGTCGCCGGAGTTGAAGGAGAAGAAGCCGGGGGTGAGGCTGCGGGCGCTGGCGTCGGGCGTGCGGCAGAAGAGCTGGCGGATGTCGTCGAAGGCGCCGATCAGCAGGGCCGGCGTCGAGCGCGGGGTGCGGGCCAGCGGCGACTGATCGACGAGGCGGACCTCGTCGAGGTACTGGGTGCCCCGTAGTTCCCTGATCCTGCCGGGTTCCTCGTCGCCGAGCGGCTGGCGCAGCTTCCGCGCCAGGTTGGCGTAGAGGATGTCGTGGGCGAAGGTCGACTTGCCGGAGCCGGAAACGCCCGTGAGGCAGACGAAGAGGCCGAGCGGGATGGTGGCGTCGAGCTTGTGAAGGTTGTGGCGGGTGGCGCCCGTGATCTCGATTCCCTCCGGACCTGGTGTGCGGCGTTGTTTGGGCAGGGGGATGGTTTTCTCGCCGGAGAGCCAGGGGAGGGTGCCGAGGGGAGAGTCAGCGGCGTCGCCGGGGGAGGATTTGAGGCGGGCCGCCTCTTCCATCCCGCGTCCGCGGGACGCCGGGCCGGCGCAGCCACTGTAGATGAGTTCGCCGCCGCTTTCGCCGGAGGCGGGGCCGAGGTCGATGAGGTGGTCGGCGGCGCGCATCACCGCTTCCTCGTGCTCGACGACAACCAGCGTGTTGCCCTTGTCGCGGAGCTCGTGCATGACGCCGACCAGTCGCTGGATGTCCCGGGCGTGAAGCCCGACCGTCGGCTCGTCGAGGACGAAGAGCGTGTTCGACAGGGAGGCGCCGAGGCAGCTGGTAAGGTTCACGCGTTCGATCTCGCCGCCGGACAGGGTGCGGGCGGGGCGGTCGAGGGTGAGATAGCCCAGCCCGACCTGCTCGAGATAGCCCAGTCGGCTGGTGATTTCGCCCAGCACCAGTTCGACCGGCCTCATATTCGATATCTCAGATATGAATGAGCGGAGGAGCGGGAGGAGCTGGTTGATGGGGAGTTGCCAGAGTTCGGGGAGGGTGTGGTCGGCGATCTTGAAGCAGAGGGCCTCGGGCTGGAGGCGGCGACCGCGGCACTTGGGGCAGGCGGTGTAGGAGCGGTAGCGCGAGAGGAACACGCGGACATGCATCTTGTAGGCCTTGGTCTCGAGCCAGTCGAAGAAGCCCTTCACGCCATACCAGCCGCCCTCGCGCCAGACGTCCTCCATTTCCTCCATGTCGGCGTCGGGACGGTCGCCGTAGTAGATCCACTCGCGAACATCCTCGTCGAGGTCCTCCCAGCGCGTGCGGGTGTCGATGCCCCGCTCGCGGCAGTTGCGGATCAGGTCGCGCTGGCATTCGTCGCCGCGCTCGCCCTGGAAGGGCTTGATGGCGCCGCGGCCGATGGAGAGGGAGGGATCGGGGACGGCCTTCTCGAGGTCGAGGCCGATGACGCGTCCGAAGCCGCGGCATTTCGGGCAGGCCCCGAGGGGGTTGTTGAAGGAGAAGAGGGCCGGCGTGGGCGGACGGAGGGTGAAGCCGGTGGCGGGGTTGGTCCACGCGTTGGTGAACGAGCGGGAGGTGGAGGATGGAAGGTGGTGGACGGTGGATGTGCCCTTGCCGAGGGTGAAGGCGGCTTCAAGGGCTTCTAGAAGGCGCGTCCGGGTGGACTTGCCGAGCTTGATGCGGTCCTGGATGACTTGGACGGTGGCTGCGAAGCCGCTTCCGGCTTTGCCCTTCATGAACGGGACGGTCATGCCACTGGCAGGTTCATCGGTCCGCAGCAGGGAGCCGTCCGGGGCGAGGATGCGGAGGTAGCCCTGCTGGTTGAGGAAGGGGAACAGCTCCTCGCTTTTCGTGTCCTCGGGGATGGGGACCGGAAAGGTGACAAGGATCTGTTGACCATCGAGATGCCCGACGGCCCAGGCGGCGGCGGACTCGGGGGAGTCGGGGCGGATCTCCTCGCCGGTTTGCGGGTCGTGACCGGTCGCGGCGCGGGCGAAAAGGAGCTTCACGTAGTCGTTGATCTCGGTGAGGGTGCCGACCGTCGAGCGGGTGGTGCGGATGTTGTTCTTTTGCTCGATGGCGATGGCGGGCGGGATGCCGTCGATGCGGTCGACATCCGGCTTGTCCATGCGGTCGAAAAACTGCCGCACGTAGGGCGAGAAGGTCTCGACGTAGCGCCGCTGGCCCTCGGCGTAGAGCGTGTGGAAGGCAAGCGAGGATTTCCCCGAGCCGGACGGGCCGGTGACGACCGAGAGTTTCCCGAGCGGGATGTCGAGATCGAGATTCTTGAGATTGTGCTGCCGGGCGCCTCGAATCGCGATGACGGGGGAGCTGGAAACCTTGGCGGTGGATTTCGACGACTTACGGGCCACGCGCGGAGCCTAGGCGGGATCGGTGGCGAGGCTAGCGGAGTTTGCGGGAGTGTGCTGACTCAGGCGTCCGGACTCTGGCCGGATGAATCCGGCGCTCCATCGCCACCCGTGGGGTCGGGGAGGATTTCCGCGAGTTCGAAGTCGATGATGCAGAAGTGTCCGCGCTGACGGTCGTAGGTGATGTTGCGGCGCTCGGCGTCGAGGTGGCGGACGCCGTAGTGGTTTTCCAGGTCGTCGAAGAGAGCGGTGGCGCGTTCCTTGCTGATTTGTGAGGCGACCTCGCCGCACGAGGTGCTGACGAAGTAGAGCTCCTCCGGGTGTTCCTCAAGGAGGCGGGGGACGTAGGGGCAGCCCCGTTGTTCGAGGACCTTCAGGACCTCGACCTCGGTCGCGTAGCGCTTGTCCGCATCGGTGCCGCGGAAGCGCTTGTGCACGCGCCCCATCCAGTCGAGCCGGACCTCCGCGCGGATGCCGTCCTTGAGTTCACGCATGACGATTTCAGAGGCCCAGCATGGCCTGGGCGATGGTAAAGTAAATGACCATCCCGGTGACGTCCACCAGGGTGGTGATCGCGGGGGCGGCGACGGCGGCGGGGTCCAGCTTGATGGCGCGGGCCCCGAGCGGCAGCACCGCGCCGATGCAGGTGGAAGTGATGACCTGGGCGGTGAGTGCGAGGGCGACGGCAAGTCCGAACCGTGTGAAGCTGATGCCTTCCGGAATCTCGGGCCGGAATGCGGGCAGGATGAGGACGGTGACCGCGGCGATCGTCGCGCCAAGCAGCAGCCCGAGCAGGGCGCCGAGGCGCAGTTCCTTCCACAGCACGCGACCGGCCTGGCCCGCCTCCAGTTCCCCCAGCGACATCGCGCGGATGACCATGGTCGAGGCCTGGCCGCCGGTGTTGCCGCCGGCGGCGACGACCATCGGCAGGTAGAGCGAGAGCAGGAAGACGCCGGTGAGGGTGTCCTCGAAGCGCATCATCACGTAGCCCGAGGCGATCGCAAGAAAGGCCAGTCCCACAAGCCAGACAAAGCGCCGCTTGAAGTGGGTCATCACCGAGCTCTGCAGGTAGGTTTCCTCGTTCTGCTCGCTGACGATACCGGCCTGTTTCTCGATGTCCTCGGTGCTTTCCTCCTGGAGGATCTCCATCGCGTCGTCGTGCGTGATGATTCCCAGCAGGTGGTCGAACTCGTCCACCACGGGCAGGACGATCAGGTCGTAGCGCAGCAGGGTGTTGGCGGCCTCCTCCTGGTCGGCGGTGGCGAGCACGCGCTGCTCCGGCTCGACCACGGCCATGATGTCGCGGATGGGGGTGTCCCAGGTGTTGAAGGCGAGGTCACGCAACCGCACCCGGCCGATCAGGTGGCCCTTGGCGTTGATGACGAAGATGCGGGAAAGCGTCTCGGTGTTCTCCTGGTCGCGGCGGAGCTGGTCGAGCGCCTGCTTGACGGTCATCGATGCGAACAGCCGCCCGAAGCGGGTGGTCATGCGTCCGCCGGCCGTCTCGGGCTCGTAGCGCAGCAGGCTGCGGGTGAGCTCCTCGTCCTCCGGACCGAGCAGGCCGAGGTAGCGGAGGCGGGCCTCGTCGCCGACGGACTGGAGGATGTCCACCCGGTCGTCGTCGGACAGCTCGCGGAAGAGGATCTTGAGCTCCGACGGGCTGAAGTAGTCGAGCGCCTCCTCGATCATCGGCTCGGGCAGTTCGACGATCAGGTCGGCTGCCAGCTCGGGACCGATCGATCGCAGGAAGAGCTCGTGCTTTTCCTGGTCGGTCTCCTCATAGAGGTCGGCGAGGTCGGCGTAGTGGGTCTCGGTCGCGGCCGAAAGGATCGCGCTCTGGTCTCCCGCCTCGAGGGCGCGGACCAGTTCTTCGGTCGGGGTGATGACCGTCTCCTCGGGCATGGGGGAAGCATGCGGCCGTGCCCGCGGACCGGCAAGCCTGCGGGGGCAGTCTTATCCGCGCGCCTTCGAGGGCTGCGCGCCCGGGATCTTCCGTCGGTGCTTCCGGAGGGCACCGATGATCCGGGGGGCGGCACGCACGCGGAGTTCGATACGGTCGGAATCGTCGCGGTGCCACTCAAGCGAAAGGGTGTCGGTGCAGCCTCCGGTTTCCACCGTGAAGGTTGCCCGGCGGGTCTCGTGGGCGCGACTGTGCTCGAAGCGTTCCTGCAGGCAGATGACCTGGTCGTCGCCGAGGCCCTGATCGACGACTTCGCGAATCGCCTCGATGAGGAATGGCAGGTACTCGGTCTGGGTCCGGATGGTGATCTCGGGCCGTGGCTTCCACTCGTCCTTGAGTTCGCGCAGGGTGTCCTTCGGATCCGCCTCCTCCAGTCGCTCGAAGCGGGCCATCCCGCGCCGCTTGAGCCACCAGTAAAGCCCGCCGCCGATGATCCACGCGGACACGACCGTGACGGTGATCAGCGGCCCGATTTCGGGGACGGACTCGGGCATGGCGGGCAGTCTAGCCCGATTTCTGGAGAAGAAAAGGTCCCGAAGGCGCGGTCTGGGAACCCGGACTCGTCGATTCCCCCGGTTGGCAGGGGCTTGGGGGTGTGCTTTGTTTCTAAACCCGCGGGGTGCCCGGGCCATGTGCCCATCGCAACCCGATGGCCCGCGAACCCAGAGCGGACCCTTCAAACCCATGATTTCCCGTTCCAGGAACTGCTGCGTTCTCCTTGCCGCTTGGCTCCTTTCTCTCGTCGGCCCTCTGCATGGCGAGGCGATGCTCCAGTATTTCAACACGAGCTGGGCCGAAGTCGCGGCGAAGATGCCGGAGATCGCGGAGGCGGGCTACTCATCGCTGTGGCTGCCCCCGCCGACGAAGGCTTCCGGCGGGCTGTCGGTCGGCTACGACTGCTGGGACCGCTTCGATCTCGGCTCCAAGGACCAGCGGGGAAGCATCCGCACCCGCTACGGGACCGAGGCGGAACTGCTGGAGCTCGTCCGGGTCGCCCACCGTTTCGGGATCCGCGTCTATTTCGACAACGTGATGAACCACAACGCCTTCGACGTGCCCGGCTTCAATGCCTTCACGCCGATCGACATCTACCCCGGCTTTCTGCCCGAGGACTTCCACCTGCGCCGGACAGAGGAGGGGTTCTACCGGAAATGGGACAACACCCGCGACTGGAACGATGCGTGGCAGGTCCAGAATCTCGGGCTTTCGGACCTGATCGACATCGCCACCGAGCCGGGCACCCTGAACTACAATCATGGGGCCTACGAAGGGGACACGATTCCGAAGTTCGCCTTCGTGCGTCACCCCGACAACCCGGAGTACTACTGCTACATCCCGACGGCCCCGGGGCAGAAGCACTCGAACGGCGAGGGCAACTACGTCGGCTTCGGTCCCGGCAACGGCATCACGGTGCAGACGATCGCCGACAACCCCTCCTTCTACTCCGAGCTGGTCGAGGACATGCTCCATCGCTCGGCACGCTGGAAGATGGACCGGACCAAGGCCGACGGTCTGCGCCTGGACGCGGTGAAGCACACGCCGGCGGATTTCTACGGGGCCACCTTCGGAGCGGACAAGGATTCGTCGAACTACGGCTACATGGGCCAGATCCAGGCGCAGTTCAACCTGACCCGTGGCTTCTCCGACTGGGACAACCACCGCGACTCGGTCTTCAATACCGAGCAGGGCCGGGACGACGCCATGCTCTTCGGCGAGCACCTCGGCCAGCCGCCGGCCTACGGCTCCTACATTGATGCCGGCATGCGCCTGATCGACAACGACCTGCGCTCGAACTTCAACAACCTGCTCGGCAATCCTTCCGCCGGGCTCAATGGCTTCGACCAACCCGGTTCCGGCGGTTTTCCGGTGTCGGTGGCGGTGATGCACGCCCAGAGCCACGACAACGACTTCGCGGCGCGGCGCGAACTGCAGCACGCCTTCTACTTCACGCGCGAGGGGCTCGGCCTCGTCTACACCGACGGAAACTATCATGCCGAAACACTCGGCGAGAGCGGCGGGGCGTTTCCCCGGCACGCCAACACCTCGTTTCTCGGCCAGTGGGGTGACACGCGCCTGCCGAACCTCGCCACCCTGCATCAGGAGTTCGCCCGCGGCTACCAGGTGGGGCGCTGGAGCGATGGCGACTTCGTCGCCTACGAGCGGATCGACAAGCGCGAGAACGGCGGCATGAACGACTCGGACGGCGTGACGATGCTGATCATGCTCAACGACAACTACGCTGCCGGTCAGTCGCGGCCGCTGTCGACCTCCTTCCGCGCCACCCCGCTGGCCGGCAGCGACAACGACCCGAACACCGGCGACGAGTATCTTTACCAGTATGCCCGCGGCTACGGCAGCCAGACCGGGTTCTACACCTACGCCTCGAACCTCGGCTCGGTCGTGGTCGATCCGGGAAGCTATTTCATCTTCGCCCCCCGCACGCCCGAGGAGTCCGACCTGTGGAGGAACGCCGGTGGTGCGCCGCTGACAATCTATCAGAACGGCGAGCCGGCGGGCACCGTGGAGGTCGAGCGGCGCGACGGACCGGACGGTGATCCGGGCTTCAACCCCTATGGCCTGCCGGACCCGGTCACCGATGATTTCAGCTACACGATCTCGTTGCCCCGGGTGACTTCCGCGAGCGACCTGGATTTCGTCGCCCGCACCGACGGCTCGGCGGAGAACATCCTCTTCAAGCTCGACGGCGGCATCGACCTCAACGGCACCGTGCCGCCGGGGAATGCCGATCCTTTCCTGCGCGACAATCCTCCGGCGGTCAGCACCGACGTCTTCCTCGGCTACGAGCAACCGACCTTCGTCCGGCGCATGCACGTCGAGAAGTTCGCGGCGGTCGACACGACACGCTGTCAGCTCGGGGCCCCCGGCGCGGAAACCTACATCAAGACCATCGGCTCCGGCTCGGTGTCGGTGGTGAACGGGCCGGTCGGTGCGAACGACTTCTCGGATGACGGGGGAAACCGCGCCCAGTTTCTCTATCACGATCCGTCGGCAGTGGTCGGCGGCACGCCGGGCGGCGGCTGGCCGGGTGGGTCGGCTCCGCTGCAGTATGTCGAGAATGGCTCGACCATCTCGCTGTGGGCCAAGCCGAATGCGGTCGGTGGTGGCTTCCGGATGTTCTGCTACTACACCACCGACGGATCGAACCCCGAGGGTGCCGGGGGTCGGGGCACCGGTTCCACCGGGGTGGTGGAGATGAATTACTCGCACGACGAGTCGGGGGCCGATTGGTGGATGACCGCCACGCTGCCGCAGCCCGCCAACGGGGAAGAGCTGCGTTACAAGATCGGGATCTTCAAGGAGAACGCCGGCAGCATCTACCCTTCCAGCCAGGCCTCGGTCGACCGCAAGAAGCAGATGCTCACCGAGTTCAAGGTCGAGGGTTTCAATCCCTCCACGATCACCTACTCGCCGCACAACGACTACAACTCGACCGCCACCGGCCTCGACGAGGGCTTTCACATGCTGCGGGCCCGCGCCTTCCTCCGCCGCGACGGCAAGGCCTCGCTCTACCACACCTTCCAGCAGACCTTCTACTACGACGCCGAACGGCCGGGCGGGGAGATCGTCTTTCCCGCCAACAACGGGGACACGGTGGGCGGCAGCGAATACGGGGTGGTGGTCCGGGCCGACGCCTCGACCAGCAGCGTCTGGTATCGGATCACCGACGGCGATGCCTCGAACGACGATTCGGTCACGACGGCCGACAACGGCAACGGGGCCTGGGTCCAGGCGACCGAGGTCACTCCCTCGCCCGCGATCACGCCAAGCGATCCATCCTATCGGCGCGAGTTCCGCTTCAACTACGTCAACATTCCCTCGACCGGCACCGCGACCATCGAGGTGCGGCTGCGCGAGCTGAGCTCGTCCGAAGACGACCTGCTCTCGGATGTCGACGGCCACTTCACGACCCTGACCCGCACGGTGAACACGGCAGGTCCCGACCTCCGGATGTTCGTTGCCTTCCCGCCATCGGATGGGACCGTGATCGACGAGAGCTACGTGGTGAAGGCCTACTTCTCGAAGTCGCTCGCCGATGGCTTGAGCGAGCAGGACTTGAAGGGCCGGTTTCTGGTTCGCTATGGCGGCAATGAGTCGTGGCCGGCGTCGGCCCAGGTGCTCGACCCGGCGGGGCTCTCGATCATCTACGACGAGACCTCCGACTACCACGCCCTCGCCTTCTCCCTGCCGAACCTCTACAACGGCATCCCCGAGTTCCTGCACCGCATCGAGGTGACCCATGATCGACCGGATCCGCTGGCGGACCTGGTGGCAACCCGTCGCGTGCAGGCGGCGGAAAGCACCGCCCCGAGGGTCAGCATCATCCAGCCGCAGGAGTTCGACAGCAATGGTCGCCGCGTGGAGATCGTGCTGCCGGATGGTCCCGGGGCGGATTCCCTCGACTACACGGTCCGGGTCGATACCGATGCCGACACGACCTCGGTCAACCTCAGTTTCCTGCTCGGATCCGGAACGCTCACGCCCGTCGACGCGGATGAGAACACGCCGGAGATCGATCCCGTGATCCAGGGATCGAGCGCCTTCTGGGACTTCATCTGGACCATCACCGAGCCCGGTCAGTACCGCCTCCAGGCGGTTGCGACCTCGCCCGGTGGCACTGCGGAGGATATCCGGAATGCCACGGTGATCCGGCGGCAGTTGGTGGAGGCTGACGACGGGGATCTCGATGACGACGACGATGGCCTTGCGGACTTCGACGAGGGCACGCTGCTGCCGCTGCCGAATGGCTTTTCCTTGGGAGAAGATGGCTACAAGCCGAATCCCGAGGATTGGGTGAATGGCGATGTGCACATCCACTTCGCCTCCGGCCAGTCCAATCCCTTCATGCCCGACACGGATGGCGACGGACTGCCCGACGGACTCGAGGTGGGTTGGCGGACGCCGGGCCCGGACACCAACACGGCGTCCGACACCAATGGCGATGGACGACCGAACTTCATCGGCGACCTCGATCCGCCCTTCTACAACACGCTCGACAACCTCGGATCCGTGCCGGGTGTGAACAGCGCCAGTGAAGGCGGCGACCGGGCGAGGCAGCTCTTCGGCTCGATGACCAATCCCGGCAATCCGGATACGGACGGCGATGGGCTGCGTGACGGCATCGAGGATGCCAACGCCAACGGCTGGGTCGATGGCGATGGTGCCCCGCTTGGCACGACCGAGTCGCCGACGCTCGCCCGCAGCTGGCCGAACGGCCGCATCGATGCCGGCGAGACCTGGCTGGAGACCTCGCCGAACGATTCGGACACCGATGACGACGAGCTTTCGGATGGCTTCGGCGAGGACACCGACTTCAACGGCGGCATCACCGGCGACACCAATGCCAACCGGGTCTGGGAGACCGGCGAGGTTTGGACGGAAACGGATCCGCTCAACAGCGACACCGATGGCGACGGCCTGCCGGACGGCTGGGAGCGCCGCTTCGGACTCAATCCCCTCGACAACGGCATCGACGCCTTCGACGGCACCACCCCGGATCCGGACAACGGTGGCGGTGGAGATCCGGACGGTGACGGGTTGACCAACCTGCAGGAGTTGGCGGCCGGAACGGATCCCACGGTGGACAACAGCATCGTGCTGGAGCCCGGCGAGGCGGTCGTGATCGGGCCGGTCTCCGAGGACGACGCGATCATCCGCGGCGCGGTGAGCAACCGGCAGGAGTTCACCGACTGGAAGATCGACGACCTCGTGGTGCTGGACACCTTCGAGGGCGACGGTTCCGGCAACCAGGGCGGCGACACCTACCTCGGCTTCGATGGCTTCGACAGTTCGCGCGACATCGTCGCCTTCTATGCCCGCGACGGAGGGGCAACCTCGGTGGGTGGCACCGGGGAGTTTTACTTCCGGGTCGACTTCCACGACCTGCGCCCCTTCGCCGAGGAGGGAAATCTCGACCTGTATGTGGTGATCGACACCGGCAACCCGGCGGTCGGCGAGTATGCCCTGCCGGACGAGGTGGACACCGGCACGACGATGCGCTGGGAGGCGGTCGTGGCCGTCTATCAGTCGAATGCCGGGGCCGTCCTCGTCGACACCAACCCGGCGGACAACACGACGAGCATCAACGAGGACCTGACCGGCAAGGGCGTCCAGCGGCGTGACCAGAATACCGCCAACGGCTTCGGCAAAGCCTACTTCGACAGCCGGCTCGATGCCGTCGAGTTTTCGATCAGCCGTCAGGCGCTCAAGGACGCCGGTTGGCTGGAAGACCCCTCGACGCTCAATTTCCAGGTCTTCACGACCCGCGACGGCACCCAGAACGACGGCACGGGAGCCGGCGACATCGGTGGCCGCACCGACATCCGCGACACGATCTACGACGACTATCTGGCCGAGGACTACTGGCGGGACCAGGGCTTCATCGGCCAGAACAGCGAGCTGCGCTCTTGGTTCGGCTACAACGGGCCGGACAAGGGCCGCCGGACCAAGGTCATCATGCTGGCCCACGGCAACCAGGCTCTCAGTCCCGGATCGGAAATCCAGGACCGGATCAATCCGGCCGTCGATACGGCCCAGATCGCATCCGGCGAGGTAGGGGGGTGGTCGCGCCTGCTCGATGCCCACGACGCCTTCGGCGCGAAACTCGGCCTGCACCTGACCCCGACCCTCGCCGCCGCCGCGCAGTGGGCCAGTGTGGACCCGGCCGCCAACAAGCCGTGGCGCGACGGGCCGGCCTTCAATCAGCGCATCGGGGCGATGGCGGCGGACGGCACGATCGAACTGATCGCCTCGACCTTTGCCGACGCACCACTTTCCTACTACGACTCCAGTTGGTTGGTCGACAACGTCGCGCTCTCGAACCGCACGCTCCAGTCGATCTACGGGGTGGCGCCGTCGTCGCGGGTCTTCTGGATCCCCGAGCGGGTGATCGATGAGGATGTGCTGTCGAAGGTTTCGTCGCTGGGCTACACCCACGTGTTCGTCGACCAGTTCCGTCACATCCTCGATCGCTTCGGGCGTCAGGCGGCATTGCTCGACGACGGCTACCGGATCAACCGGATCAACGGTGTCGACGCCATCGTGATCAACGACCAGGCCTCGACCTTCCGTTTCCGCAACACCGACAATGGCCTCGACATCAACCTGCGGCAGTTGATTTCGCGCAAGGCACGCAGCGGCGAGCAGCACCAGCTCATCGTCTTCTACAGCGATCTCTCCGATTTCGGCAGCGCCGGGCAGGCGACGGCCTACGACCGGAATCTCGCCTGGCTCGCCAGCCGGCCATGGGTCGAGCTGGTCGGTCCCGAGCAGGTGGCTTCCGGGCAGGTGGATCTCTCGCTGCCGCCGGACGGTGGTGGCGACAATTTCGCGGTGATCGACCGGGGCACCACCACCTTCGGACGAAAATTGGGGCCGCTGTGGCTCGATCATGCGACGCAGGGGAACTACGACTTCTGGTATTTCGGCTCGGGCCAGGAGGAAAGCCTGCGCGACAAGGTCTTCGAGGTCCGTCCCGGTGTGAACGTGAATCCGCCCGGTGACGCCTTCTATGGGGTTCAGGATTTTGGCGGCAGCGGATCCGGTCTGGCCGATGCCTCGTGGAATGCGGTTTCCGGGCTTCCGGATAACCGGCTCGGGCGATTGGCGCGCGGCACCTATCACGCCTCGACCTTTCTCGCCGGCTGGCACGACGAGGATAACAACGACCTTCGCACCTATTCGACCGGCGACTTCATCTATCCGGACACCACCTTCGATTTCCTCGCCGGCTTCTCGAAGCGGGCGCAGGCCCAGACCCGGATGGCGGCGCGCTATGCGGCGGTGGCGGCATGGGCGGCGGCACCTCCGGCAACCACCGAGGTGGCATCGGAGGACGTCGATCTCGATGGTGAGCCTGAGTACATCCTGCGCAATGACCGGGTGTTCGCGATCTTCGAGGCGATGGGCGGGCGCTGCGTCGGTGCCTGGCGTCTGGCGGCGAACGGCGACATCGTCCAGATGGTCGGAAACCCGCTTTCGCATCCGTCCTTCGAGACCGAGGAGGAAGGTGCCGGCAACCGCAATCCGGACGGCACGGTGCTGGCCCGCCGCACCTCGGCCTTCAAGGACTGGTTCGCCAATGGCAGCGGCGGCGGATCGAGTGCCTACGTGAACCAACTCTACACGCCGGTCGCGGCCACCAATGGCTGGGCCTTCACGTCGGGCGACGGGGCGATTTCAAAAACGATCACCCTGGCAAATGGAGCCGATGCCCTGGTCGCCGACTACGCGCTCACCGGCCCGGTCGACAAGCTCTTCGTCCGCTTCGGCCTGAGTCCCGACCTCGACGACCTGCTCGTCCGTGGACAGGAAGGGCTCTCGATCGGGAACGCGGGAGGTGGCGTCGAGGTGACGAACACCACGCCCGACCTGCTGAGCCGGTCGACCGTGGGACTCGATTCCAACGTCGCCTGGCAGTCGGCGGCGGTCGATGACGACGATGCGTTCGACACCGTGGCCATGCGCAACCAGTCGCAGGTCCAGCAGGTCGAAGTGGAGAGCCTGGCGACGAGCTTCACCGTTTCGCTCGCGCTCGATGTCGGAGTGCTCGACGGCGACCTCGACGGGCTGCCATACGACTGGGAGCAGGCGAACGGCCTCGATGACGGGGATGCCACCGGAGACAACGGTCCCGACGGCGATCCGGATGGCGACGGGGTGAGGAACTACGACGAGTGGCTGGTGGGCCTGAACCCGCAGATCAAGGATGCCGACCAGTTCCCGCGCCTCGGCATGACGCGTGACGGTGGTGGTCTCGACATCAGCTTCCCGAGTCTGCCCGACCGGGTCTATCAGCTTGAGTTCTCGAGCGATCTCAACGCGTGGGACGACTACGGTGCTCCGGTCTCGACCGAGGGTGCCGGTGGTCCCGGCACGGTGAACTTCGACGATGTCCCGATCGGCTCCGGCACTGGCTTCTACCGACTGCAGATCGCCGCGCCGTAGGAGTGGCGCTCTTGGAGCGCCATGACGGGGCGTGGCGGCTTTCCAGCCGCGGTGTTGGGGATGACTCCCCATGGGGCTGAGGCAAACACTCCCCTGCGGCCACCCGAAGAGCAATCGAGTGTGGCGAGCATGGTCACAGGCAGGCGGATCACCAGCACGCGGCTTGGAAGCCGCCACGCCCCGGCATGGCTCCTGCAAGGAGCCACTCCCCTGCATCATGTGCGGCTTGGAATGGCGGGAGGTGGTGCTGCCTTGGAGGCGAAGATGGTTTTCCAGTCGACCCGGGCGGTGAGAATCATGAGGATGCCCAGGGTGACCACGGCTCCGATGGCGATGGTGATCCCGGTGAGTCCGTCGAAGAAGAACGACGCGCTGAAGAGCACCATATAGGCGGTTTGGGCGGGCAGGGCGACGCGGAACAGTTTCCGTCCTCCGACGGCCCGGAGATAGCCGCTCACGAGGGCCACCGACACCAATGCGGCGATCAGGAAACTCGCGGCTGCCGGAAGCAGGTCGACCAGATAGGCGAAGAGGAGGTGGAAGGCGAAGAAGCCGGCCGAAACGAAAAACATGTGCATGGGGTGGAGCGGCACCCCGCGCAGCCCTCCGATGAGCAGGACGACGGTGACAAAGAACAGCAGCGATACCGGCGCGAAGAAGGCGATCCGTGCCGCCACCGGGCCGGCGTTGAGGAGCTTGGGCATCGACATGCCGATGTGGTGCGCGCCGATCACGTCGGGATAGCTCCAGTCGAGCCTCCAGCCGTCCGGGGTCTGCTGACGGTCGGTCGGAGAACCCGTGCCGACCGGAAAGTCGATCTCGCTGAAGTCGGTGGACATCGTCAGGTCGAATCCGGAGATCCTCGAGGCATCCGGAAATTCATAGCGCCAGTCGTCGGTGCCCCGGGTGAGATACGAGACATGCAGTGGCACGGTTTCTCCCGCCGGCACCTCGACGCTGCGGGTGATCACGCCGCTGCTGATGCCCGAGACCGTATCGGCGCTTTCTCCATCGACGCTGAGACTGAACTCGTGGAGTCCTTGCGCCGCAGCCGGCAGGGGAAAGTTGAGATACAGGGTCTGGGGAATGCGCGTTGGGTTGGTGAAGACGTAGTCGGCGGCGTAGCGAACCTGATAGGTCCGATGCTGGAGGAGGCCCCGCTTCTTGGGTTCAAAGCCGAGATCGACATGAACACTGCTTTCGGAGGGTTGCACGGCCGCCCGCCCGCCGACGGCGTTGGGGGTCAGGAAGAAGGCGGACGGATGCCGCTGGACCAGCGAGGGCCCCCAGACGTGGGAGACGTCATCCGTAGTCGATCGACCGAAGTCGTGGTTTCGCTTTCCGATGGCGGCTCCGAGGATGAACCAGGCGAGGGCGGTGCCCGCGAGGATGGCGGCGGTGGTGAGGAGGTGGAGCGGTTTCATGGATCAATGGAGGATGTTGTTGTGGGTGTAGAAGATGCGGGCGGCGGGTGTCTCGGCACGCAGGAGCTTCTTGCCGAGCAGGATGTCGGACGGCCGGGATGTGTCTTGAGTTGGCAGTCGGGTGAGGTTGCCGCTGACCTCGGCGCGATAGCCGGGCGGCAGTTTGAGCGTCCAGGTGAGTTCGTGGACGAACAACCGGCTGGTCGGCAATTCGGCGGCGATGACACCCTCCAGCGGATCGAGGGCCCCGACCCGGCTGGTGTAGGAAATTTCGAGGAGCGTGGGGGATTCGACGCCGGGCGGCGGCAAAGGGATTTCCAGAGTGCCGTCATCCCTCTGCACGGGGCTGACCGGCTGGTTGGCAACCGTGCAGGTGAGAAGTTTGGTCGCTTCCGGCAGACGCAGGGGAACGCGCATCGCGGTGCGGTGGTCGACTTTCAGCGATCCCCGCGTCAGCGACGCCCCGTCGGGCTCCATCTGTTGGATCCACTCGGTCGCGACCATCACGGCGTCGGCGGTCGCGGCGACCGGGAGCGGCTTCACCTGGATGGAGCTGCTGTGCTGGCCCTCGATCAGGAACCAGGGGTGCCCGCCCAGCACCTTGGCGAGTCGAGCGGGCAGGGTGGCCGGATCGAAGGGGCCGGTGAGGGTCTCCGCCGTGTAGGCGAGTTGATCCACGCCGGCGATGAGGAAGCGGGTGCGTGTCTTTTCCGCGTCGGGTGCGGCCGGAGCGGCGAGGGTCCAGTCGGGGTCGAGCGGGCGAAGAGGCATGCGGTAGTCGATGACGAGCTCCCGGTCGAGGATGTCGCGGCCCTTCCACTCGATCTCGAGCCAGCGGCTGCCGTCGGCATGCCGGCGATGGCCGTGCCCGACCAGATCGTCGCCTTCGACTTGGATCTCCCGGGCTTCATCGGGAAGCCGCAGCCTGGCCTTGATGCCGGAGCCATCGCTTGCCGAGGCGTGGGCGAAGATCCGGTAGTGAAGCTGGCCGTCGTGGCGCATGACCACGGCCTGGTGCTGCCACGACCAGTTGGAGGGTTCCGGGGGGAGCAGCGCGGCCTCGGCTTCGGCGGTGTCGATCAGGCGGACGACGACACGTGCTCCAGCAACGGGAAGGGGTAGTCGGGTAGGGCCGCCCAGCGTTTGTGACTGCCCGTTGATTTCGATGCGCAGCCCCCGCTCCACGGGAAGAGCCGGAATCTCCAGAACGGGCGCGGAACAAGGAGGCGTCTGGAAACCGTAGGTTTGCGGATCTTCTTCGATCGGTTGGAATCGAGCGCTGAGGGATTGAGAGCCCGGTTCGCGCAGGAGGAGGCACAACTGTCCCTCGTGGGCGATGACCCGGGTCTTCTCGGGCTCAACGGATTCGAGGGAAACCGAGCCGCCCAGAAGGGGAAGCAGGTGCCAGCCGCCGTCGAGGTGGTCGGCCCGGAAGTCGGCCGTGAGTGCGGGAATGCCGTCCTCGAAGCTCATGCGGTAACGGGCCGAGAGGAGTGCTGCGGGAATGGGTGGCTCCGCTTCGGGCACGGGCTCGCTTCGCGCTTCGGTGAGCAACCTGAGGAGCTCGGCGTAGGGCAGCCGGACTTCGGCATGGTCGAGGTCGGCTGGCTCGGCAGCGAAGGCGCCTGCCGAGATGAGCATGATCAGGAGAAGGTATCGTTTCATCGACCCGAGCTTCCCGGTCCTTCGTCAAGGCATGATGAAGGCGCGGTGAAGAGGCACGGCAATTTCGGGGAAGTTCCGATGGGGCCGGGGGGAGTGGCGCTCTTCGAGCGCCATGACGGGGCGTGGCGGCTTTCCAGCCGCGTTGTTGGGGATGACTCGCCATGGGGCTGAGGCAAACACTCCCGGCGGCCACCCGAAGAGCCATCGAGTGTGGCAAGCATGGTCACAGGCAGGCGGATCGCCCATCCGCGGCTGGAAAGCCGCCCGGCCCCGGCATGGCTCCTGCAAGGAGCCACTCCTGCCCGCGTATCCAAGTCCATGCGTTCCGCCCTGCTTGCGGCTTTTCTGATCGGCCAGTCCTTCGCCGCTCCGCGCCCGAACATCATCCTGATGATGGCCGATGACCTCGGTTGGGGAGATGTCGGGTTCAATGGAGGCAAGATCATCGAGACACCCGAACTGGACCGGATGGCGGAGAACGGACTCGTCTTCGATCGTTTCTACTCGGCGGCACCGGTGTGTTCGCCGACCCGGGGTTCGTGCCTGACGGGACGGCACCCGTTCCGCTACGGCGTGTTCTTCGCCAACACCGGACACCTGAAGGCAAGCGAGCGCACCTTGCCGGAGATGCTGGGCGAGCTGGGCTATGCCACCGGTCATTTCGGGAAATGGCACCTCGGGACGCTGCTGCCCGACTGGTCGGGCAAGGGCAAGGGCCGCAAGCCGGAGCAGAACCACATGACTCCGGCGATGGCGGGCTTCGACGAGTGGTTCTCGACCGAGTATTCGGTGGCGACCTGGGATCCCTACGACCCGAAGAACCAGCACGGCGGTGGCAAGTTCGACCCGCGCCGGCTGTTCTGGCACAACGGCGAGAACGTCACCGGACCTCTGGAAGGGGGAAGCGGACGCATCGTGATGGACCGGGCCATTCCCTTCATCGAGAAGGCGGCCGGGGAGGAGAAACCCTTCTTTGCCGCGATCTGGTTCCATGCGCCGCACAGTCCGGTGGTGGGTGGCCCGGAGTACCGCAAACGCTACGCGCAGCACCCGGAGGCGCATCAGCACTACTACGCCTGCGTGACCGAAATGGACGAGCAAGTCGGCCGGCTTCGGGCGAAGCTGCGCGAGCTCGGCGTCGAAAAGAACACGCTGCTCGCCTTCTGTTCGGACAACGGTCCCGCACGGCAGGGGGACAAGGAGCACGTCGGTTCGGCGGGTCCCTTCAAGGGCTTCAAGGTCAGCCTGTGGGAGGGCGGCATCCGGGTTCCCGGAGTGGTCGAGTGGCCGGGGCGGGTGAAACCGGGGCGCACCGACTTCGCCGTGGTGACCAGCGACTACCTGCCGACCATCGCGGAAATGGTGGGAGCCGAAACGGTGGAGTTGCTGGACGGTCGCTCGCTGCTGCCGGTCTTCGAGGGCGGGCTCACGGAGCGCAGGGAGCCCATCGGTTTTCAATCGCAGAACCAGCTGGCTTGGATCGAGGGCGATCTGAAGCTTGTGCGGGCCAAGGGCAGCAGGGGTTTTGAACTTCACGACCTGAAGGCGGACCCGGGTGAAGGGACCGACATCGCCGCGGACCGCCCGGAGGATCTCGCCCGGATGAAGGCGGCGCTGGAGAAATGGATGGCATCCTGCAAGGCCTCGAACGACGGCTGAAAGGCTGCGTTTCGGTGCTTACCGGCGGATTGCCCTCCGCATGGGCTGTGGAAGATCACGCGCCATAGGCTGTCCGGAGGTTTTGTGCTTTCCCCGACGGGAAGGCCGCGGAAGGGTCGGCTTGAAGGAATGGCCGCGCGGGTGCTGCAGACAGCACCGATGCAGGAACTCCGAACCAGTGTTCATGAAATTTCCCAAGATCATCCAGGGGGGCATGGGTGCCGGCGTTTCGGACTGGAGGTTGGCGAGAGCGGTGGCGACTGCCGGGCAACTCGGGGTGGTCTCCGGTACCGCGCTGGACCTGATCCTGACGCGGCGGTTGCAGGAAGGTGATCCGCAGGGTCACGTGCGCCGTGCCCTGGCGGCCTTTCCCGAACCGGGAATCGTCGGCCGGATTCTCGACCGGTGGTTTGTCGAGGACGGGAAGGACGAGGCCGTGCCCTATGCCGGCAAGCCGTTGGTCGGCGAGGCACCCGGAGCCCGTTTGGAGGAGTTGCTGGTGGTGGCGAACTTTGTCGAGGTCTGGCTGGCGAAGGAAGGACATCCGGGGATGGTCGGCATCAACTACCTGCACAAGATCCAGACGCCGACCTTGCCGTCGCTTTTCGGAGCGATGCTCGCGGGCGTCAATGTGGTGCTGGTCGGTGCGGGCATCCCTTTGGAAATCCCATCGATTCTCGATGGACTTGCGGCGGGTGAGCCGGTGGAGATGGCGCTCCAGGTCACGGGGGCCACCCGGGAACACAAGCTGCGCTTCGATCCGGCGCGGATGTTTCCGGACGGGGCACCGGAACTCAAGCGGCCGGCATTCTTTCCGATCGTGTCGTCGGTCGCGCTGGCCACGGTACTGGTCCGGAAAGCCGGGGGAGGAGTCGACGGGCTGGTGATCGAGGATCCCACGGCCGGTGGTCACAACGCCCCGCCACGCGGCGCGCTGAAACTCGATGACCACGGCGAGCCGGTTTACGGGACCCGCGACGCGGTCGACCCGGCCGCCATCGCTGCTCTTGGGCTGCCCTTCTGGCTGGCGGGTTCGAACGGCAGTCCGGAGAAACTCCGCGAGGCTCCCGGCGTCGGGGCGGCGGGCGTCCAGGTCGGCACCGTGTTTGCCTTCTGTGAGGAGTCGGGACTTCGTGAGGACCTCAAACAGGCTGCGATCCAAGCCGTGATTTCGGGAGACGTGACGGTGTTCCGCGATCCGGTGGCCTCGCCGACCGGCTTTCCCTTCCAGGTGCTGGCGCTGCCGGAGACGCTGTCGAAGGAGGAGGTTTATCAGTGCCGGGAACGTCAATGTGACCTGGGTTACCTGCGTGAAGCCTACGAGCGTGAGGACGGCACGGTCGGCTGGCGCTGTCCGGCGGAGGATCCGGCGACATTCGTCGAGGCCGGAGGCACGCTTGAGCAAACCGAGGGCCGCAAGTGCCTGTGCAACAGCCTGATGGCCAACCTCGGGCTCGGACAGTGGCGGGAGGGCAAGGTCGAGCCGCCGCTCCTGACCTGCGGCAAGGATCTGTCGGGAGTGCGCCGGATTCTTGCTCCCGGGCGGACAAGCTACACGGCGCGCGAGGTGCTGGAGTTTCTCCTTGGCGAGCCGGTGCCGGATCTGGCGTGAGGCGGGTGCCGTCGCCGGTGCCGGGCAACGGATCTTCAACAAGCCCGATTGTCAGACGTCGATCACCCCGGACGGCTCCTTGAGCTTCTTGCTCAGTTTTCTGAATCTGAGGGAGAGAAAAAGCAGAATCAGCGAGAAGAGAATCGCCCCGATGGCAAGCAGACGAATGACAAACAGACCGTAGAAGATCGGGGCCACGATCAGGAGTATGCCGAAGACCACGGCCAGGATGCCGGTGAGCAGGCTGCCGGTGCCTTCGCGGGATTCGCGTCGAGCCCGGACATTGCGGACGATCTCGAAGATCCCGCTCAGGATGACAATGGGTCCGACGACGAAGAAGACCGTCTTCATGGCCAGCGAGGCGACGAGGTCGGGCTTCAGGACGAAGAAGAGACCGAGTGAAACCATGATCGCACCCCGCGTGAGGGACCACAGCCGTGACTCGGCACGCCCCATGACCGCGGCGACGATGGCGAGGCCCCCGTCGATGAGAATCAAGAGCCCGACAAGCTGGGCGAAGAACACGGCGGTCTGTCCCGGATTGAGCAGGACGAAGATTCCGGCTCCGAGGATGAGGAGCCCGCGGATGAGAAAGTACCACCAGACGCTGCCGACGGCACTCGAGGCGGTGAGACGGTCCGGACCAAGCTTCTCGGATTTCATGTCGACAGGCTGACGGCGAATCCTCCCCAGGTCGATCGCGGAGAATGGAGGGTGGTCCGAAGTCGATTGCCTGCCGGGAGCACCGGTCCGGCAGCGGTAGCCACGGACCGGAATCAAACTCCGGGCTGCGGCAGCGGTTCGCCTGTTTGCTTCAGCGTCCCCTCGGTGACCCCGAGCTTCTCCAGGGCCGTGACGCGGTCGAGGAGGTCGGCTGGGGCGAGGCGGCCGTCGAGCATCGCCTGGTAAGCCTCGATCGTGTGGGTGGCGGCTTCGCGGTCCTCGTCGAGCAGCTCGATCCGGTAGTGGCCGAGGCCGGTCCGCCGGAGGGCCTCGAAGAAGCGGGCCCCGGTCTGGGCGCGGCCGTTGAAAAGAGTGTTGCGGCAGCCGACGTCGGCCTGGAGGCGGTGGAGCTGGCCGACCCGGTCGCGGAGGTGGACGACATGTTTCTCGCACGGGCGCCCGCAGTCCTTGTAGGTCGTGCCCTCGCTCATGAAGGTGCAGAAGACGCAGTGCTCCATGTGAAACATCGGCATGTGCTGGTGCAGGGTCAGCTCGAACCAGTCGGGCGGGGCCTGGGCCAGCAAGTCGAGCACCTGGCCGATGTTGAGGTCGTAGGAAATGGTCAGGCGGTCGAGTCGGGCGGATTCCTTGAGCAGCTTCGCGGTGATCGGATTGGCGACGTTGAGCGAGAAGTCGGCGGTCTTGACCAGGTCGCTACGGTCTTTGTAGTAGTCGAGGGCGGCGAGGTTGCGGAGCAGGAGGCCGTCGGGACCGGCCTTTTCGATAAGCTTGAGGTAGCCGGTCTCGCCGGGTTTCAGGATCCTCGGGGTCGCCAAATGGATTTGGGACTTGGGACTTGGAACTTGGAACTTCAGGCCAACGGCCTGCTTGTAGCGGCGCGGATCCTCGAAGTCGCAGTAAATGGTGGGGACAGCGGCTTCGAGGGCGGCCTCGACCTGGGGGAGGGTGCGGCAGAGGACGGACAAGCGCGGAGCGGGGAGCGTGGAGGGCGGAGTGGGAGAGGGGAGGAGGTTGTGGTGGGTGATTGAAGAGCGAGCTGAAGCTCGCGGTCCGTCCGGGGAGGGTTCGTTGAGTTGGGCAACGAGGGCGCGGCGGAGGCGGTTGAGGTCGGACAAGGGCAGGTGGCAGTCTCCGTCGAGTTGGTTGTCGAGGGAGGCGAGGTCGTAGGGGGTGTCGCCGAGGCGTCCGAGCTGTTTTTGGAGAACTTCGGTGGTGAGGGAGTGTTTCTGGGCTGCTTGGAGTGGTGTGGGACTCGCGACGGTGGTGGGTTCATGACCGGGACGGTCATGCCACAGGCAGGTGAGCGTGAGGGGCTCGCCGGGGGAGCCCTCGACGGTGAGATGGAGGGGCGTCTTCTTCTCGGGGAGTTTGGCGTTCTGCCAGAACTTGCGGATCTCGGACTCGAGGGCGGGGTCGGAGGTCTTGTAGAGGGTGACGCCGGGGCGGATGCGGTCGAAGTTGATGCCGCTGTAGGTGCGGTGGAAGATGATGCGGTCGTTCTCGATCTTCCAGATGCGCGCGCCCTGCTCGAGGTCGCGGTTCTCGCCGGCGTCGAACACCACGCCGTCGCCCGGCTTCAAGGGCGGGCTCTGGCCGGAGGGCGGGGTGTCGAGGCGGATCCAGCCGTTCTGCGCCTCGGTGATGGTGCCGAGGAAAGGTCCACGCTTTTTGCCGAAGCGCCCGTGGGTCAGGTAGGGATGATTCGTTCCCGCCAGCCAGCCGGAGGAGAGACCGCGGGAAAAGGTCATCTCGAGCGCGTAGCGATCGGCGTCGGTGATGGGGGAGCCGGCTTCGCCGGAGTGCCGGGTGCCGAGTGAGAAGTGAGAAGTGCAAGATTGGTGCGCTTCGCGCAGGGTGGTTGAAGCGGGTTTCAAACCCGCTCTCTCCATGCAGGCGTCGAGGGCCTTGCGGTAGACGCGGGTGACGGCGGCGACGTATTCGGGGGACTTGAGGCGGCCTTCGATCTTGAAGGATTTGACCCCGGCGCGAACGAGGTCGGGGATGAGGTCGGCGGCGGCAAGGTCCTGGGGGCTGAGCAGGTAGCGGACCTCGTCCATCGGTTGGGTTTCGCCATCGACGACCAACTCGTAGGGCATGCGGCAGGCTTGGGCGCACTCGCCGCGGTTGGCCGAGCGCTGCCCGAGCGACTCGCTGGTCAGGCACTGTCCGGAGTAGGCGACGCAGAGGGCGCCATGGACGAAGACTTCCAGCGGGGTGTGTTCGTTTTTCCCGAAGCGCTCGATCTCCTTCACCGAGAGTTCGCGGGCGAGAACGGCGCGCTCCATGGGGAAGAGGGACTCGACGAAACGCAGGCCCTCGGGCGAGGTGATGGTCATCTGGGTCGAGGCGTGGACTTCGACCCCGGGAGCGATTTCGCGGGCCATCCTGGCGAGACCGATATCCTGGATGATCAGGGCGTCGACGCCTGTCTCGGCGACGCGGCGGAGCTGGGCTTCGGCGGCCTCGAGTTCGCCGGTGAAGATGAGGGTGTTCATCGTCACGAAGCCCTTCACGCCGTGGCGGTGGAGGAAGGCCATCAGCTCCGGAAGATCCTCGTTGGTGAAATTGTCGGCCCGCAGGCGGGCGTTGAAGGCCGGAAGCCCGAAGTAGATGGCATCCGCCCCGGCAGCGACCGCGGCGCGGGCGCAGTCCCAGTTTCCGGCGGGGCTGAGGAGTTCGGGTGTCATCGGCTGGGGGAGGAAACCACGCGCGCCGGGGAAATCACGGAAGAAATCGACGCGAAGCTTCCGGCCTTGCGCAACTTTCCCGGTGACCCTGGGTTCCTCCTCCTCGTAGTCTCCCGAGAAATCATGCTCCCACGTGCCAAGAACGACTGGACCCTTGAGGAAGCCGCCCACCTGGTGAGGCGGGCGGGATTCGGGGCCTCCCCGTCCGAAATCCGGGAAATCCACGAGTTGGGCCGGGAGGCGGCGGTGGACAGCCTCCTGGAGCCCGACGAGTCCCTCGCCGACGTCGAGCTGCCCGAGTGGGCGGAGCCGGAGCGGGTCGCCGAGGAGCGCCGCGAGATCGCCGCCAAAATGCGGGAGTCCCGCCTGGAGCAGCGCGACATGACGCCCGAGGAGCGCCTGGAAGCGCGGCAGAAGATGCAGCGGGAGATCCGCCGCGAGCAGCAGCAGAACCTGGTGAGCGCCGGTGGCTGGTGGTTCGAGAGGATGATGCGGTCGCGCGCGCCGCTGCGGGAGAAGATGGTCATCTTCCTTCACGACCATTTCGCCACTTCGGCGCAGAAGGTCCGGCAGCCGGTGCTGATGCTGCAGCAGAACCAGCTGTTCCGCGAACATGCCTTCGGCGACTTCCGGGCGCTGACCCATGCGATCGCGACGGACCCGGCGATGATGCTCTACCTCGACACCCAGACTTCGAAGAAGGGCAAGCCGAACGAGAATTTTGCGCGCGAGGTGATGGAGCTCTTCACCCTGGGCCAGGGCAACTACACCGAGCAGGACATCAAGGAAGCGGCCCGGGCGTTCACGGGATATCAGGTGAATCGCCTGACCGGGGCGGTGGACCACAACAAGCGCCAGTGGGACGATGGCACCAAGACGGTGCTCGGGAAGACCGGGAAGTTCGACGGCCCGCAGGTCATTGATCTCATTTTCGAGCAGGATGCGGCGGCCGCCTACCTGCCGTCGAAGCTGTGGCAGTTCTTCGTCGAAGACGAGGCCCCGAATGCCGTGGTCAGGGACCTTGCGGCCACGTTCAAGGCGGGCGGTTTCCAGCTGAAGCCGGTGCTTCGGGAGATTTTCCTGTCGCGCGCCTTCTACGACGGCACGGTGATCCGGAACCAGATCAAGAGCCCGGTGCAGTTCATGGTGCAGATGTGCCGTGAACTCGAGATCGACGACCTGCCGCGCGGCTTCGTGCTGATCGCGCAGGGAGAGCTCGGTCAGCAGCTTTTCTACCCGCCGAACGTCGCGGGCTGGGACTGGGGCCGGGCATGGATCAATACCAACACGCTGCTCAGCCGCTACAACACGGCGGGAGTGGTGACCCAGGGAGCGGTCAATGCTGACGGGGTCGAGGACGAGGGCGACTCGATGATGGAGATGGCCGCGGCCGGTGGGCGGCCGGGCCAGCAGATGCTTGCGCGGATGGTCAAGCGCTCGATGGACCGCTGGGACGGCCCGGACTACGAGTCGATCGCGCCGAGGGAGCTGCGCAAGGATCCGGAGAAGCTGGTGGCATCGCTGATGGACCGGCTGTTCCAGGCGGATCTCGGCAGCAAGCAGAAGGCGGCCTTCGTCGACTATGCGAGGTCGAAGCAGGGCGTGGTCTTCACCAACCACGAGGTGGCGGAGTTGTGCCACCTGATGATGAGCACTCCGCACTACCAGCTCTGTTGAAGTTCCCCGCCGTCGCCCTGCGGGCTCTGGCGGGCAAGCAAGTTCCAAGTAACAAGTAACAAGTTCCAATTTAGAGGAAGATATGAAAACGAGACGGGAGTTCTTGCGGTCGACGATGCTGGGGGCATCGTCGGTCTGGACGGTGCCGGCATTTGTCGAGCGAACCTTTGGTGACCTGCACCTGGGCGCGCGGGACCTGGCGACCCAGGCGGTGACGGGAAAGGACGACACGATCATGATCGTGCTCCAGCTGGCCGGCGGCAATGACGGCTTGAATACGGTCGTTCCCTTCGAGGACGACGCCTACCACAAGGCGCGTCCGCAGCTGGCGAAGGATGCGAAGGATCTGATCCGGCTCGACGACGGGATCGGACTGAATGCGTCGATGCCCTACCTTGGCGAGATGTATCGGGAGGGGGACCTGGCGGTGGTCCAGGGCGTCGGCTACCCCAATCCAAACCGCTCGCACTTCGTCTCCACCTCGGTGTGGGAGACCGGCGACACACTGGCCCGGGCGAATACCGGCTGGCTGGGTCGCTACTTCGACAACGCCTGCCAGGGGGCGGATCCGACGGTGGGCATTTCGCTGAAGAAGACGCATCCCGAGGCCTTCGGTGCGATGAAGAATCCCGGCGTCTCGCTTTCCTCACCCGAGCTCTACCGCTGGATCCACGGCGGCGGGGAGAAGGCGGAAGCGGAGCAGTTCTTCAATTCGCTCAATGCGCCCGACGATCCGGTGGACGGCGCCTCGATCGCCGAGTCGCCGGGGACGAAGACGGGGGGCATTGTCGGTGAGACGAACCTCGATTTCCTCGAGCGGGTGGCGATGGACGCGCGGGTTTCCTCGAAGAAAATCCTCGAACTGGCCGCGAAGCATCGCTCGACGGTGAGTTACCCGGGCACGCCGGTGGCGCGCAGCCTGAACATGGTCTCGCGGATGATCGCCGGCAGGATGTCGACGCGCGTCTATTACGTGAGCCATGGCGGCTTCGACACCCACAACGGCCAGACCAACTCGCATGACCGCCTGCTCGGGCAGCTCGACGACGCGCTGAAGGCGTTCTTCGAGGACCTCAAGACGCAGGGCAACGCGGACCGGGTGACGGTGATGACCTTTTCGGAGTTCGGGCGGCGGGTTTCGGAGAACGCCAGCCGCGGAACCGACCACGGCAAGGCGTCGTGCCTGTTCGTGGCCGGAGCACCGGTGAAGGGCGGTCTCTACGGCCGCTACCCGAGCCTCACGGATCTCGACAAGGGCGACCTCAAGCACACGGTCGACTTCCGTCAGGTGTACTCGACCATGCTCGAGCAATGGCTGCGCACGAAGTCGGCGCCGATCCTCGGAAAGAACTACGGAACGCTCGGGTTCATGGGTTGAGGGAGGTCCGTCCTTGGCATGGCAGCCGATTGGGGAAAGCCTGCGCGGGTGACGCCGGAGCAGGACGAGAAACGGAAGCGGGGGCTCGCACTTTTTGACTTCGACGGGACCCTGATCCCGTGGGACACGCAGGTGATTTTCGCGGATCACGTGCTGCGCCAGGAACCGGTCCGTCGTCTCTACCTCACTTTGTTCGCCGCTTTCGGGCCCTTCTACCGGGTGCTCGGCGACGAGGGGATGAAGCGGGTCTTCCTGAGTTACCTGTGGCGTGCCGAAAGGGGAAGGATCGAAGAGTGGGCGAAGGAATTCGTGGAAAAGCGGCTGCTGCCGATCTGCCATCCCGCGGTGATCGAGCGGCTCGAGCAGCACCAGGCGGCGGGCCACCTGACCGTCCTTGCCTCGGCCAGCCCGGACCTCTACGTGACCGAGGTGGGTCGGGCCCTCGGCTTCGACGTGGCCCTCGGCACCGAGGTCGAGTTCGGGCAGGTGATGCCGCTTTTCCCGGACCTGAGGAATCACAAGGGCGAGGAGAAAGTACGACGTTTGTCGGAGATGCTGGGAGTGCCGGGAAGGTCGGGCTGGGAGGGTAGCCATGGCTACACCGACAGCACCGCCGACCTGCCGATGATGATGGCCTGCCGCAAGGGGACCGTGGTCAATCCCTCGGAGCGGCTCTCCCGGATCGCCGCGGAAAAGGGGTGGGAGGTGATCCGGCCCGGGACGCCTTGGCGGGGTCGGTTTGACAAGATCCGGCGTATCCTGCGTTTCGCTGCCGGAATCTGACCATGCGCTTCCGGGCTGGCCTCCGGTCTGCTTGGTTCCAGCCGTGAATCCGAGCGTGCTGCTTTCGCTGATGGCGACCGTCCTGGTGACGGCCGAGGGCAATGATGGAGATTGGTGCAAGGCGATCCCGTGGGATATCGGGACCGTGCCGACGGATGCCGAGTCGCCGTGGCTGCAGTCGCTGCGGTTCGGCGGCTACATCCACCTGCAGTCCGCCGCGGTGAATGGACGAGCCGGCGGCCGGGACTTTTCCTATGGCCGGGGCCTTGATGTGCGGCGCTCACGGCTCACCATGAAGGGCAAGGCCCTCAACGCCCTTTCGTGGAGTGTGCACGCCAACATGAGCGAGGATGATGGGCGCACCGGCGGCGGCGTGGAGTTCGACTACTTCGGGCTGTTCACCGCGTATGCGACGCTGGATCTGAACGCGTTGCTCCCCGACAACCCGCTCGACACTTTTTCCGTGAGCTACGGCAAGCGCAAGCTGACCGAGCTGAACGAGGAGGACGAGACCTCGATCAACAGCATCCTGACCGTCGAGCGGTCCTCACTTTCAAGTTTCGTCGTGCCCTTCCGTGCGGCGACCGGGACGACCGGTGCGTGGATGACGATGGGCCGGGGTCGTGATGAAGTGACGCTCGGGGTGTTCTCCACCGACACGACTCCCGAGTTCGGAACGTGGGACGACGGCACACTTCTGATCGGCTCGTGGGAGCACGACTTCTCGACGGCCCTGGGTCTGGAGGAAGCGCTTCTGTCGATCGGCGGCGGGATTCAGGACGTCAAGGCGGGCGATGAAGTGTATTCGCCGTGGGAGTGGGTGTTCACCCCTTGGTTCCGCATCACCGAAGGTCGTTGGCAGTGGCATTTCAGTGCGGCCGTCGGCGAACTCGAGGGTCCGGCAGCCACCACGGGCGGGTCGTTTTACGGGGCGTGTCTGATGCCGGTTTACTGGCTGGTGGAGGACCGTCTTCAACTGGTCTTCCGCTACGAGTTCATGAACTCGGATGCGCCGTTCGGCGTCCAACTGCGCTCGCGCTACGCCCGGGAGGCGGGTCGGCCGCAGAACGAGGCGATTCCCTCGCTGGCAACGGGTCGGGGAGACTTCCATCAGGCTGCCTACACCGGCCTGGTGTGGTGGGTGTGCCCGAAGCACCTGAGCGTCCTGGGTGGCGTCGAGTGGGAGCAGCTGACCTCGCGTTCCACCAACGTGTATCGCGGCACCACCCTGTGGCTTTCGACGCGGGTGATTTTCTGAGGGGTTTCAGAAAAGCGAGGGGGGCTCGGCAACCGAGGCCGGGATGTTCCGGGGGCGGGCCACAAGCGAGTCGAGCGCCGTGACTTCATCGAGCGTCGGGACGACGTGGCCCTCGAGGATCGCGCGGAGGCGTTCGGCGTGCCATTCGGGGCTGCCGCCGTCCTTCCGGGAAAGGAGCAGGGCCACCTCGCTGAGGCGACCGCTCGGCGCGAGCTGCTTGCGGGCGCGACGCAGCCATTGGGCGAGGTGGCGGCGTTCGGGAGGAGGCATGCGGTTACTTTAGAAAACCAAAGGGGTTTTGGCAAGGGGTGCGAACGGAGGTCAGACGCTCCTGTCTGACCCGCACCACCCGAGAGTTCCATATGTCAGACAGGAGCGTCTGACCTCCTCACTTGACCTCGGCCACCGCCATCGCGGCGATGCCTTCACGGCGGCCGATGGCGCCGAGCAACTCGTTGGTGGTCGCCTTGATGCCGACCCGTTCCGGCGCGATGCCAAGGGCGGCTCCGATCTTCGCCTGCATCGCTTCGCGGTGGGGAAGCACCTTGGGGGCTTCGGCGATGAGGGTGGCATCGACGTTGATGATCTCGTGGCCCTTTTCGCGGATCAGCGCGGCCGCCTTCTCAAGGATCCTGAGCGATGAGATGTCCTTGCAGTCGGGATTGCCCGGCGGGAACCAGTGTCCAATGTCCGGCAGGCCAAGCGCGCCGAGCACGGCGTCGGCGATGGCGTGGGAAAGCACGTCGGCATCCGAGTGCCCGTCGAGTCCTTGGGTGTGCGGGATTTCCACCCCGCCGAGAATCAGCGGGCGGCCCTCTGCGAAGCGGTGGATGTCGTAGCCGAGACCGGTCATGGGATGGTGGATGGTGGATGGTGGGTGGTGGATGGTGGTTGGTTGGCGTGGTGGATGATGCTCTCTATCCTGACGAGGCGACGGGTTGGGGTGAGGCTGCCGATTTCATAATCGGCGCTCCGTCGCCTATCGACCATCACGGTTGCAGGCCGTTTACAGAATCTCTTCAATCGGGATTTTGCCATTGGTGGCGACGATGGACCAGGCGTCCTCCTTGTCGGAGGGGCCGAGGTCGACCTTGCCGCCGGCGGCTTCGACGAGGAGTTTGCCCGCCGCGATGTCCCACAGGGAAATACGGGACTCGACGTAGGAGTCGAGGCGCCCGGTGGCGATGTAGGCGAGGCCCAGCGCGGCGGAGCCCATCATGCGCATCTTGCGGGCGCGCACCGAGGCCTTGCGGAAGCGCTCGAGCCCGACACGAAGCGCCTCCTCGTCCTTGCCGCAGCCGATGAAGAGCACGCTCTCCTCGAGTTTGTCGCGGCTGCTGCAGCGGATCGGTTTCCCGTCGAGCATCGGCTCGCCGCCCTTCTCGACCGTCCAGGTCTCCCCGACGATCGGATCGTGGATGACGCCGAGGACCACCTCGTCATCGACCCGCAGGGCGATCGAGACGCAGAAGTGCGGGATGCCGTAGAAGAAGTTCACGGTGCCGTCGATGGGGTCGACGATCCACTGACGGTTCGACCCGGCGGTCCCGCCGATGCCTTCCTCGCCGTAGAAGGCGTCGCCCTCGCGGGCGCCGAGAAGGATGCCCTCGATGAGGTCCTGCGACTGGCGGTCGAGGGCGAGCTTGATGTCGTGGTGGTGGGCCTCGTCGACGTCGGCCGGGCGGCCGAAGTGTTCGCGAAGCAGCTTCCCGGCCTCGTGGGCGGCGTGGATGGTCAGTTCGAGATCGGTCACGGGGGGAGGCTGCGCCTCCAATGACGAATGACAAATGTTAAATGTCGAATGGAATGGTCGGCCGGGCGCCTCGGCATTGAGAATTCTGGGCGGAGGTGATCGAGCAAGGTGCCGATGAATTTTTCCGGTCCGGGGCGGCAAAGCGGGAGCTTTGCCTGGCATTCGCAAGGTGCAACCTTGCGCCACGGCTCAGGAGGCCGAGCTGGCGAGGCGCCAGTCGCGCCAGCGGAGGGTCATCGGTCCGGTCCACTGGACGGCGTAGCCGAAGAGGGCGCAGAACAGGACGGCACCCAGGGCCGCCTGCCACGGGTTGAGGGAATTGCGCAGCCAGTCGTCGAGACCAATGCCGAAGATGCCGCCGTAGAGGAGGATGACGTGGCCGACGTAGATCGGAAAGGTGTTGCGACCGATGGTCTGCAGCCATTCGGGGACGCCGGCGAACTGACGTTCGATCCAGATCAGGAGGCCGAGGATCACGAGGATCTCACCGAACCGACCGTGAAAAAGGGTGGGGAGGGTGCGGCCATCCGCGGCATGCCCGGTGACCTCCAGCCAAAGGTTGCCGAAGGAGTGGTCGAAGCTCCAGCCGAACAACGCGAGCCCGGTGCCGGCGGCGAGGAATGCTCCGGCCAAGCGGCGGCTGACCCTGCCGTAGGCCTGCAGGGCGATGCCGATGGCTCCGCCGTAGAGGGTGAAACCGAGCCAGGGCGAGATCGGAAACGGGCCGACGGGGCCGTGGATGGCGTTCTGGATCGCGAGGGGGGCGTTGGCAGGGAGGAATCCGTCGTGGTTGGCCAGCAGGATCGAAGCCGCGAAGATCGAGAATCCGCCTGCGGCAAAGAGCAGCGCGAGGGCCTTTCTTCCGAGGCGTCCTGCCAGGCCATACAGCGCGAGGATGACCAGCAGCCCGGTGGCGATGCACTGGAGGACGTGAAAGGCACCCATGCGCAGGGTGGGTCCGGACTCGAGGACCTTGGGCAGATACATCAGGTTGATCTGCAGCAGGTATCCCCAGAAAAGGAGTTCACCGACCCGGCGCAGTCCCCGGCGGACGCGGCGCTTCCGCCAGAATCCCGGCTCGCTGGAACCTTGAAGCAGGAAGGCGAAGATCAGCCCGGTGACCGTGAAAAACATGGGTGCCGCCAGTCCGCGAAGGTGCTGCCAGATCGCAAAGAAGGTGCCATCGCCGTGACGCCACTCGTCGGCCAGGGTGATGTCGACAAAGTGCCCCTCGAGCATCAGCAGGATGGCCACGGCCCGGGCCAGGTCGATGAAGCCGAGGCGCGGGCGCTTGGCGGTTGGGGCGTGCTTCAGCATGGGCGGCGTGGACGCTTGGGGTTGGGCCGGCAATTGACCAGCGCGAAAAAGGGCGGGCGATTCAGCTTTTCCGGCCGGCCGCGAGCAATTCGATCTCCTTCACCACGTGGCGGGCGAGGTGGTGCTTCTCGTCTTCGGGAAGGGCGACGGTGTGTTCGGGGAAGACCAGGAGAAGTTCGTTGCGGTCCGAGTCGAAGCCGATGTCCGGCTTCGAGACATCGTTGGCGACGATGAGATCGCAGCGCTTGCGCCCGAGTTTGTCGCGGGCGTTGGCCTCGAGGTTCTCGGTTTCGGCGGCGAAGCCGACCAGGATCCCGTCGAAGCCCATTTTATCCCGTGCCTCGCCGAGGATGTCGGGGGTGCGCACGAGCTCGAGGGTCAGCGTTTCGCCTGCCTTCTTGATTTTCTGCCCGGCCACGGTCGCGGGACGGTAGTCGGCCACGGCCGCGGCGAACACGGCCGCCTCCATGCGGGGAAGATGGCGGGCGACCGCCTGGTGCATCTCATCGGCCGTTTCGATCGGCAGGAAATCGACGCCGGGAGGGACGTCGAGTTGGCTCGGTCCCGAAACCAGCAGAACCTGGTGGCCGGCATCGGCGAAGGCCTGTGCGAGGGCATAGCCCATCTTGCCGGACGAACGGTTGGTCAGGTAGCGGACCGGGTCGAGCGGCTCGCGCGTGGGGCCGGCGGTGATGAGGACTTTCAAGACGGAAGGGTCAGGGTTCCTCGGGTGCGTCTTCTTCTTCCTCGGTCTTCGGAGCTTTCAGCTCTTCGAGTTGCTTTTTCGCTTCGGTCAGCAGCTCGGGTGTCAGCCGGGGTGAGAGCTCGCCGAGCAGGGACTTGGCATTCTCGTCTCCCCGCTCCACGGCGATCGTGGCGAGGGCCCACGCCTTGGCGAGGTCGGGCTCGGTGCCGAGACCGAGGGCGTGCATCCGGGCCAGGGCGGTGGTGGCCTCGGCATGCCCCTGGTTCGCGGCGAGGCTGTAGAGTTCGCCGGCACTGCCGTAGTTGAGCGCAACTCCGGCACCCCGTTCGTAGAGGGTGGCGAGGTTGTTCTGCGCGGCGGCCATGCCGGCCTTCGCCGCACGCGTGAACCACGCGACCGCGGCCGGCCCGTCGGCTGCGCCAAGATTTCCCGACACGTAGAGCAGTCCGAGCTCGTTTTGGGCGGTCGCCAGGCCTCCATCGGCGGCCGCGACCAGATGGCGGTAAGCCGTGAGCAGGTCGGGGTTTTCTCCGGCCGACGCGAGGTTGGCGAGTTCGAGGTGGGCCTGGGCGTTTCCGAGTTCGGCGGACTTCTCGAGCCAGCGGGTGGCGGCGGCCTTGTCCTCCTCCACCCCGCGGCCGTTGTAGAGCATGCCGGCGACCCGCAGCATGCAGTCCTGCTGCTCGGCGTCGGCCCCCTTCAGGTAGGCGAGGTAAGCGGCCTTGTCGTCTTCCTTGACGGTCTCCTCGAAGTCGCCGATCGCGAGCCATGCCGCCGGCTGGTCGGTCTCGATGGCCTTGGCCAGCCATTCGCGGCCCTTGGCCTCATCCCGGAGTGCCTCGTCGCCGTTCAGGAGGCGGGAGCCGAGCGGGAGGTAGGCGGCCTTCTCGCCGAGGTCGGCGGCTTTCTGATAGAGTTCGAGGGCCTTGGCGGCATCCGCCTTTTCAGCGAAACCGAAGTTGCCGCTGTAGAGCCGGGCGAGCAGGAGAAGGGCGGTGGTGTCGCCCGCTTCGCTGGCGCTGGTCCACCACTTGGCGGCCTTCTCGAAGTCGGCCTTGCCCTCGGGGAGGCCGCGCAACCACGCCTCGCCGAGGATCCGGCCCGCCGTGCCCGGATCGGTTTCGGAGGCGGCTTCGAGCACCTTGCGGCCGGTTTCGCGCTCGGCCTTGTCCTTGGAGTTGAGGAGGATCAGTGCCCGGCGATAGGTGGCCTCCTGATGATCCTTCGCGGCCGCCTTGCGGTAGAAATCGAGGGCCTCTTCCCGCGAAGCGAGGATGCCTTGTCCGGTTTCGGCCGCATAGCCGAGGAGGAACAACGCGTCGGCGTCTCCCTCTTCCGCCAGCGGGCGGGCGGCTTCGACCGCGTCGCGATGACGGCCCTGATTGAAGAGTGCCAGCGCTTCCTTGGCGGGACCGTCGCCGGCATCGGGTGAAAGTGCCGGAGTTTCGGGAACGATCGGGTCCTGGGCGACGACGGGAAGAGCGAGGGCGAGGAGCAGGGCAAGGGCTTTCACGGGAGGCGCAGTTTGGAGGGAAATCCTCCGGTTGGAAGGGCGAAGTGGACGCCCCTGCGCCTGATCAACCCGTGGTCCGGAGGCCGGAGGAGATGGCGTTGATCGAGAGCAGGAGTCGTGGGAAAAGCTCGTCGGCCTGCCTTTCCTCGCCGGCGGCGAGCAGGCCGCGCCATTCGGCCAGGAGGGCGATCTGCTGACGGTGGAGGACTTGCAGCGGCTCCTCGCGGATGTCGAGCGTCTTGGCCATGCGGGGGCGCCGCTTCTGCATGTCGCCATCGAAGAGCTCGGCGAGGTATTCGCGCGTGCGGTGGAATTCGGTGGTGATGCGGTCCATGAAGCGCTTGCGCAGGTCCTCGTCGGCAACCAGCGCGGCATACTCGCCCATCAGCTCGAGATTGGCGGAGGCGAGGTTGGTTTCGACGTTGGTCAGGATGTAGGAGATGAACGGCGACTCGGGAACGGCGGCCTTGAGCCGGGCGAACTCGTCCGGATTCTCGTCCTTCAGGGTCTGGAGGGCGGTGCCGACGCCGTACCAGCCCGGCAGGTAGAAGCGGGCCTGGGTCCACGAGAAGACCCAGGGGATGGCGCGGAGGTCGGAGATGGAATGGCCCTTCTTGCCGGTGCGGCGGGCGGGGCGCGACCCGATGCGGGAGTTTTCGAGCGCATCGATGGGCGTGACCTGACGGTAGAAGTCGATGAAACCCTCGGCGTGGAGCAGGTCCCGGTAGGCCTTCTGGCTGGCCTTCGAGAGGGCGGGAAACAGTTCGTCGGCGGGGTCGTCCTTGGTCTTCGGCTGGCGGTGATCGGCCGTCGTGCAGGCGGCCCCGGCGAGCAGCAGTTCGAGGTGGTAGGTGGCGTTGGCGAGGTTGGCGTACTTCTGGGCGATGGTTTCGCCCTGCTCGGTCATGCGGAAGCCGCCGGCCAGCGAGCCATGCGGCAGGGCGGCCATGAACCAGTGGGTCGGGCCGGCGCCTCTGGAGATGGTGCCGCCCCGGCCGTGGAAGAAACGAAGCGGCACCCCGTGTTTGCGGCCCACTTCGGTGAGCTCTTCCTGGGCGCGATGCAGCGACCATGCGGCGGTGAGGATGCCGCAGTCCTTGTTCGAGTCGGAGTAGCCGAGCATGACCTGCTGGCCGTCGGCCTCGCGGCGACGGACGACGGGATGCTCGAGGAAGGCCGAAAGGATTCCCGGCGCGCGCTCGAGGTCGTCCATGGTTTCGAACAAGGGAACCACCTCCAGGGGGCAGGTCAGGCCGCCGTTCTTCTCGATGGTCAGCCCGGCCTCGCGGGCCAGCAGATAGACGCCGAGCAGGTCGGAGAGCTGGCGAGTCATCGAGACGATCAGCGCGCCGAGGCCCCGGTTGTCGTGTTCCTGGCGATGAGCGACGAGGACCCGGTAGGCGTCGAGCACGAGATCGGCCTGCTCGCCCGCCCTGGCGGAGTCGTGAAGAAAGGGCCGCGGCGACTCGAGCTCGCGGGTGAGGAAGTCGACGCGCTTTTCCTCGGGCCACGTCGCGTAGTTTTCCCCGTCCTCGATTCCGGCGGCGGTGAGAAGTTGCGAGATCGCCTGGTCGTGGAACTCGGAGTTCTGGCGGACGTCGAGTGTGGCGAGGTGGAAGCCGAAGATCTCCAGCTTGTGGCGCAGCGGACGGAGATACTGTTCCTCGATGAGCGTGCAGCCGGTGCCGCGGATGGTCTTCGAGAGCAGGTCGAGGTCGGCGAGCAGCGAGGCCGGACCGGGGTATCCCGGATGACCGTCGATCTGGCGCTGGATGCGGGCGGCCATCAGCGCCACCAGATGACGCCACGGTTCCTCGTTGAAACGGGTGTGCAGCTCGTTGGCGGTCGTTTCGTCACCGAGGGTGAATGCCAGCTCGTCGATGCGTGTTTCGAGTTCGTCGGGGACCTCGTTGAGGTGGCGCGACAGGGTGAGCTGGGTGGCCAGCTGGGTCAGCTCGCGGTGCAGCAGCTGGAAGGCGCCGGTGCGCAGCATGCCGAGCGCCTTGCGGGTGACCTCCGGGGTGACCAGCGGGTGGCCGTCGCGGTCGCCACCGATCCAGGTGCCGAAGGAGAGGTTGGGCACGTTGCCGGCCGAGCGCAGCAACGACAACGGGAAGCCGGCATCGCGCCAGGCTTCGGTGAAGTGGAGGTCGAGCCGATCAAGCGCGGACGGGAACAGGTCGCGGAGGTAGTGGATCGCGTCGCGCAGCTCGCGGAACACATCCGGTCGCACCAGGTGGATCTCACCGGTGCGCCACAGGGTTTCCAGCGAGGTGACGATCTTTTCGCGCAGTCGGCGGCGTTCACGCTCGGTGTATTTCGGGTATTCCGAGCGGACGAGGTCATCGTAGAGGGAGCGGTGGCGTTCGCGCACGGAACTGCGCTTGGCCTCGGTCGGGTGGGCGGTGAGGACCGGTTGGACATCGACGTCGGCCAGCACGGCGATGATTTCCTCCGGGGAAAGCCCGGTCTCGCCCATGTCTTTCAGTGCACGCGGCCAGAGGCCGCGGATCGATTCGGCGCCGAGTTCCTTCTCGCGTTCCCGGCGGATCGCGGCGGCAACCCGTTCCTCGACCATGTTGAGGAGCTGGAAGCCGATCGAGTAGAGCTGCTGGAGTCCCTCGGGCGGCGCATCCTCGGGAGCGTTTCCCGACCACGGCATGTAACGGACCAGCTCCTCCTCGCCGAGGGCGCCGAGGGCGTCGGTGAGGCAGCCGATCAGGAACTGCAGCTTGTCATCGATCAGGTCGAAGCCCTGCAGGCGGAGTTCAGCGCGTTTCGAGGAAGTCATCGGTCGGGGGGAGTGAAGCAGGGATCAGGCCGATGTCGATTCGGGGTTGGGGGCTGGTTGGGGGGGGAGGATGAACCGCAAAGAACGCAGAGATCGCAGAAAAGAGGCAGAGATGCTTGATGAACCAAGACCGGGAGATTCCCTTTTCGGGGTCATGGAACCGAAAATCAAAGACCTGTGTGACCGCGTGCGGCAGACTTCTTACTACATCCACGTCTATCATGGGCACGGGCATTTGGAGAAAGTCTATGAGAATGCTCTGGCGCACAGATTGCGGAAGCTGGGGCTGAAGGCTGAGCAGCAGCGGGAGATCGATGTCTTCGACGAAGACGGGACGCCCATCGGCCACTACTTTGCAGATATCCTGGTCGAGGACATCCTGATTCTCGAACTGAAGGCCGTGAAAAAACTCGCTCCGGAGCACACGGCCCAGATCCTTGGCTATCTGAAATCCGCAAAATTGGAGCACGGGCTCCTGATCAACTTCGGATCCTATCAATTCGAGATCCGCAAATTTGCAAGAAGCCAATCACCAAGATGATCTTTGCGATCTCTGCGTTCTTTGCGGTTTGAAATCGCGGAGGTTCCGAACGATTCATTTCCTCCCCGTCATCATCGTCCAGTGGCGGCCGGAGATGCCGACGCCGAGGGTGTCGGGGCCGGCGGCGTGCATGATGAAACGGTGTCCGTCGGAGGCAAACCAGGCGTCGTAGGCGGCCTGGGCCTCGGGGGAGCCCATGTAGATGTTCTCGCCGGTGCCGCGGCCTTCGAACCCGGCCTTCTTCGCGCGATCCCAGGGGGTTTTCTTTCCGGGCACCGGGGACTCGTGGGCGAAGAATCCCAGGCGCGCCATGTCTTCGGAATGGCCCCTGGCGGCGTCGGAGAGCTTTTCGTCCATGCGCAGGGGCTGCAGCCCGAGCAGGAGGCGCTCGCGATTGAGGATTTCGGCAAAGGTCTTCATCGTCCCCGAAGCCCAGTTGCCGTGGCCGGCATTCGACTCCTTGGCGGCTTCGTGGGCGGCCAGGAACTCCCGGGTTTGCTCGAAGCGGCGGCGCAACTCCTCGAGGTGTGACGCTTCAAGATGATCCTCGAGCACGTACTCGCGGAGTTCGTCGTCGTCGAGGTCGCGGCTGTCGGCCTCGGGATCGAAGCGCTCGAGCTCGCGGTGGATTTCGAAAAGTGCCTCGAGGTGCCCCTCGACGGCCTGGTCGAAGTCGGTGGTGTCGACCTTGGCGGATCGTTCGAGTTCCTTGTGCAGGTCGTCGAGGGTGGCCATCTCGTCGCGCAGCATCGCGATCTGTTTCGGCTCCTTTTTCCAATCGGTGCGGATCAGCGGAAGGATGCGCTCGCGCTCGACCCTGAGGGCGTCGTCGGAGAGTTCGTGCCCGGCGTAGGGATTCGGCCGGTTGCGCGGGCCGGCGGCGAGCTTGTCGATGGCGTCCTGATGGTAGCGCCGGGCGCGTTCGAGGGAGGTCTCGTATTTCGGCATCGCCTCGGGTCCCATCTGAAGCCAGGTACGGTAGGCGGCCTGGCGCTTGGAGGCTTCGGTCGATGCCATCCACTGCTCGGCCTTGCGGAGAAAGGCCGCCTGGTCCCCGAAAACCGGCATCAGGAGCAGCAGCGGCAGCAGCAGGAGTTTCATGGGCAGGGAAAGGGAAGCAGGAACGGGGGATCTTGCAAGTGCCCGCGCGTGAGGGTCCGGCTGGTTCCCGCCACCACCTTAGTGGCTGCTTGGCGCTTGACCCGGGGGGGCGCGGGTGGTTCCGTCCCGGCGCCATGCTCCGTCAGGTGCTCAAGTCCAAGCTCTACCAGGCGGTCGTCACCGATTCGATCGTCGACTACGAGGGCAGCATCGAGATCCCCAGGGATCTGATGAAGGAGGCCGACCTGTGGCCCGGCGAGAAGGTGCTGGTGGCATCGATCGACACCACCGCCCGGCTCGAAACCTACGTGCTGCCCGGCGAGCCGGGAACCGGCAAGATTCTGGTCAATGGCGGAGCCGCCAACCGCATCAAGAAGGGCGAGCGCCTGACCATCATGGCCTTCGCACTCAGTGAAACACCGATCGAGCCGGTCAAGCTGGTGCTCGACGCCAACAACAACATCGTCCGCTCCGGTCGCTGAATGCTCCCGGGTTCCGGGGCAAAAGCCCGCTTTACAAGCCCGGGACCCTCTGACAGTTTCCCGCCCCCATGATTCTCGCGTCCATCGACTGGCTTTCGATCAGCATCAACCTGCTGCTGATTCTCTTCGTCATCACGGCGCTGCTGATGAGCCTGCTGATCCTGATGCAGCGCCCCAAGCAGGAAGGCCTCGGTGCCGCCTTTGGTTCGGGCATGACCGACCAGATGTTCGGCGCGCGGACGACCAACGTGCTCCAGAAGGGCACCGTCTATCTTGGATCCCTGTTCTTCATTCTCACGCTGACGCTGGCCATCCTCTTTGCCCGCAAGAACGAGCGGGGCAATGCCAGTTCGATGGTGGTCGAGGAAACGCCCGCCGAAGAGGAGGTCGTGACCCCGCCGGTGGAGGAACCGGTCGAAGAGCCCGCAGAGACGCCCTCGCTTGAGGAGTCGCTCGAGGGCCAGCTCGATCCAGGCGAAACGGATTCCGCCGGGGAAACGGATCCGTCCGTCGAGTCCACCGAGCCTGCGGAAGGGACGACCGAGTCTCCGGATGCCGACGAGTCTTCGGCCGGCGATCCAGCCGGCACGGCGACGGAAACCACCGAGCCTGCCGCCGAAGAGGCTCCTGCTGAAGAGCCTGCCGCGGAAGAGGCTCCCGCGGAGGAGTCTCCGGTTGAAGAACCTGCTGCCGGGACGCCGCCAGCCAGTGGCGATGCCGGAGCCGGAGAGGCCGGCGAGCAGCCCTGAGTGGCCCACACCATTCTTGAAGGGCGCACGGAAGTGCGCCCTTTTTCATTCCAACAGTTCGGGAGTCCGGAGACGCTAGGCCGATAGAAATGAGCGAACCCGCGCCAACGGACCTGCCGATCTGGGCCCGGCCCGAGGCCTTTCCCCGAGCGGGCGAAGGTTGGGGCTGGATGGACCGGAAAGGGCGGCGCCACCCCAGCTCGAGCTTTGAGGGCCTGACCTCGGCCATCGTCGACGATGCCGGGGCGCGTGTGGATCTGGTGTGGACCCCGGATCACACGCACCTCGTGTTGCCCGAGGAGTTGCCGGAACTGCACCCGGCCCTGAAGGAGGCGAGGATCCGCTGGGCCGAGTGGGAGATCGAGGAAGGGCGGCGGCAGATGATGATCTTCGGGGGATTTCTCGTGCTGCTCGGCCTGTATTCCCTGACCACCGGCAAACCGGTCCTCGGTTTTGGTCCCCTGGGGCTCGGGATTCTCTTGTTCCTCGCGCTGGGTTTTTTCCCCTGGTACCAGGGCAGGAAGCGCCTGCGCCGTGCCCGGAGCTGGGTCGAGGGCGAACTCGAGCCCGACCTCATCGGGCTGCGGTTCGAAACGTGGCTGATGCGCCAGAAGGCACCGGTGACCCGCGGTCTGATCATTCTATTCGGGGTGATCGGGGTCATCCAGTGGCTGGCTCCCGGAGGCATCGGCGAGACGGTGGCCCGGGCCGGGCTGGTCAAGGAAGGCGGGCGGCCGGCCGACTGGTGGCGCCTTGCCACGGCACCGTTTCTCCACGGCAACCTCATCCATTTCCTCTTCAATGTCTCGGCGCTGGCTTATTTGGGCCGGCGCATGGAGGTGCTGGTGCGCTGGCCGCACGTGCCTCTCGTCTTCGTGCTGGCGGCATGGATCGGCGGTGAGGCTTCGGCCTGGTTTCTGCCGGACAAACCGTCGCTCGGGGCATCGGGCGGCCTGCTCGGGATGCTCGGCTTCCTGCTCGTCTTCGAGTGGATGCACCGGCCGCTGGTGCCGGAGAGTTCGCGGCGTCGCCTGCTTGCCGGGCTGCTGCTGACCGCGGCGATCGGCCTGGTCGGCTTTGCCTTCATCGACAACGGCGCGCACGGAGGAGGCGTGCTGGCCGGGATGGCCTATGCCTTTGCCGTGTTCCCGGGTTCGTCGTCGGCGCGGCGACCGACCGAGACCGGGCTCGACCGTGTGGCCGGAGGGATCGCCCTCGGGCTGATCATCTGCTCGGTCGCGTGGACGGCGTGGGTGCTTTGGTAAAAGCTGAAAAACTGAAATTCTGAAACGCTGAAATTCGACAAAGGAATGCGCTCCCCGGATGTTTTCAGCTTTTCAGGATTTCAGCGTTTCAGCTTTTACTCCTCCGGTTCCCAGTCGGGATACTTGCTCTGGAGTTGCTGGCGGTACTGTTCGGCGTCCTCCGACTTGCCGGCTTTTTCCAGGGCGGCGATGAGCTTGTAGAGCGCCTTGGGTTTCACGATGCGGTCGTTGTCGTCCATGAGTTGGACGGGGAGAATGTAGGAGCGGACGGCTTCCTCCGGGGGCTTTCCTTCGGCCATCAGGATGTCTCCCCGGACGAGGTGTAGGGCGGCACCCACCCGGCCTTCGGGGCGCAGGCTGAGCCCTTCCTCCACGGCCTTGGTGGCTTCGTCGAAGCGCTTCAGGTCGAGCAAGGCCTGGCCCTTGTCGGCCAGCGTGTCGGCGCGCCAGGCGGGTTCCTGCTCGGCGGCAAGGGCATGCTCGATGGCGCTGAGGGCCCCGGCCGGATCGCCGGCGCGGATGCGGGCCTTGCCGAGGAAGCGCCACACCTCCTTGACCACCAGTTCCGGATTTTCGTCATCGGCGATGAGGTCGTAGAAGCGCGCCGCATTGATGAAGTCGTCGGCGTTGAAGGCCTGGTCGGCGGCCCAGCGGATGAGCGGCTCGGGCAGATCGCCGGCGTAGTCGCCTTCGATCGCCTTGCCGACTTCGGTGATGAGCGGAGTCGGGCTTTTCTCGGCGAGATGAACCAGGCACAGCAGCAGTCCGGCGTGCTTCGAATAGAGCTCGGGTGCCAGCTCGCGCGCCTTTTCAAGATACGGGATGGCTTCGCCCCCGCGGTTGGTCTTCACCATGCCCCAGCCGGCCCAGTAGGAGGCCTTGGCGGTGGCGGCGGAGTCGGCATTCCCGACCTTTTCCAGAAACTCGCGGTAACGCGCGACCATGGCTTCAAGCTCGTTGCGTTGCTTGTGGATGGCCGCGCCCTCGAGGTAGGCCAGGCTCAGGAGTTTGGGATCCTCGGTGAGCTCGATGATCTTCCGGAAGTCCTCGAGCGCCTTGCCGGTGGCACCGGTGGTGGCGAGGGCCCGGCCACGGGCGGCGAGCGCCAGAGGGGCGCGCTCGTCGTCGGGATAGGCGGTGAGGAAGGCGTCGAGCGATCCGATCGCCCCCTCGGGATCGCCCGCCTCGGCGAGGCAGCGTCCACGCTGGTAGAGCATCCCCTTGCGGTTCTTCTCCGAGATCGCGGCCGGGTCGATGTCGCGGTAGGTATCCGCGGCCTCCGCCGGTTTGCCTTCGGCGTAGAGCGTTTCCGCCTTCATCAGCAGGGCGGTGTGGATCTTCGGGTCGCGCGGATGCTTTTTGCGATAGAGCTGGAGGAAGGCCTCGACCTGGTCGAGCACGTGACGACCCTCGATGCGGTAGAAGCAAAGGAGCCGGTAGTAGGTGGCGTCGAAGGCATACTTCGAATCCGCATCCTGCAGCCGCTCGACCTCGCGGAAAAGCGGCAGCGCTTCGGCGTTGCGGTCCAGCATCATGAATGCCCGGGCCGCCAGCATCAGGCGGCGGGCCTCGCGTTCGCCCTCGCTGCGATCGGTGCTGCGCTGGAAGATCGAGACGACATCGCTGTACCGCTTCTGGTCGAAGCGGGCCGCCATCATGGCGATCTGGGCATCCGGGCGGTAGTCCTCCATCCCGGGCGTCTTGAGAATGAGGTCGAAGTAGAGGTCGGAGCGTTTGCTGTCGCCGAGGCGGGCGGCGACCGCGCCGGCGTGCAGGGCGGCCTCGCCGCGCAGCTTGAGCGTCGCGCGGGACACGGCGACCTGATCGAGCAGGCGCAGCGCGTCGTCCAGCTTCCCGTCGGCGGCGAGCAACTTGCCGTAGCCGATGCGTGCCTTGTCGATGTAGGGGTTCTCTTGTTCGGGATCCTCGATGACCGAGCGGAAGTAGCCCTGGGCCTGCTTGCCGCGGCCCATCAGTTCATAGCTCAGGCCGGCGTAGTAGAGCCCGCGCTGGCGTTCGGCCGGCTTGGTCGCGATCGTGGCCAGCTTGTCGAAAAGAGTCGCGGCGAGGGCATATTCGCGGTTGTTGAAATGATCGGCGGCCAGCTTGTAGGCGGCGGCGGCGGCGTAGCGACCGCGACCGAAGCGGTTGAGCAGCGAGTGGAAGCAGCGCTTGGCATCCTCGACCCGGCCGACGGCGTAGTAGGACTCGCCGAGATACCACCAGGCCGGTTCGGCGTTGGGGTGGTTCGGGAACTGGTTGAGGTAGCGGACGAAGATCTCGATCGAGCGGAAGTAGAGGTCACGCTGGACCGGGCCGCTCGAGCGCTTGGCCGACTCGTAGACATTCCGGCCGTGCTGGAAGGAATCGACCGGTGCGTTGGGCTGCAGGGTCGGGTCCACCGGCTGCGCGCGAGGCACCTCCTGGGCAGCCAGAAGGGTCGGGAAAAGCAGCAGAAGCAGCGTGTGGCGCATGGTGGAAGTGTCGGGATATGGGATCGATTTGCAAGTCGTCGAACGACGGATCCCCGGCTACTCAGCGTTCTCCGGAGTTCTCGTTGCCAAGGAAATCTCCTGAATGCCGGCTTCTCGGCAGATGTCGACGACCTCCATAAGGTGTCGGGAGGCGTCAGACGATGGCGATAATCGATCCCTTTTTCACGACGAGAGATTCCTAGTTCCCGGTCTCGGGTCGCTGGGTGGCGAAGGAAATGTTCCAGATGCCGGCCTGCTGGCAGGTGTCGATGACTTCGACGATCTTCTGGAAGGGCGTGGTGGCATCGCCGCGGACCCGCACCGGCTGGTTCTTGTGCTGGGTGGCGATGGCGGCGAGGGTCTCCTTGAGCTGATCCTTGGTCTTGGTCTCGCCCCACACCGATACCGAACCGTCGGTGCGCACGTTGAGCACGATCTCGCCGAGCACCCGCTTGGGATCGGCCCCCTCCTCGGAACTGGGCACCGCGATCTTGAGGTCCATTTCCTCGCGCGAGAACTGCCAGGTGACGATGAAGAAGATCAGCAGCAGGAACACGATGTCGATCATCGGTGCCATCTGCATCGCCGCGGGTTGCGGCTCTCGGTTCTGGAACTTCATCAGATGCCGTGAAGATCGGGACGGTCGTCGGCCAGCGGGGAAGGAACGGGCATCGCGTAGTCATCCGAGCGGCGCTGCTCGGGGGCCGGCTCGCGCTGCGGTCGCTCGCGCTGGACCTGCGCGTGGAGCATCGCCATCAGGTGGGTGGTGGCGGCCTCGAGTTCGGACACGTATTTCTGTACTCGTCCGCGGAAGATCGAGTAGAAGACGAGCGCCGGGATGCCGACGACCAGGCCGGTTGCCGTCGTGACCAGAGCCTCCGAAACACCTTCGGCCAGTTTCATCTGCCGCACGCCCTCGAAGGCTCCGCCGGAGATTTCGAGGAAGGACTTGATCATGCCGATCACGGTGCCGAGCAGGCCGACCATCGGCGCGATCGATCCGATGTCGGCGAGGTAGGTGATGCGCGAGCTGAGCATGCCGGCCTGGCGCGAACCCTCCGACTCGGCGATTTCGCGGACCTCGCCGAAGGTCGCCGAGCTGTTCTTTGTCATGAACTCGAGGCTCTTCTGGGTGATCCGCGCCATGCATTGGTTCTGGCGGTGGCTGTGGCTGATCAACCCGAGGTAGTCGCGCTTGCGGATCATGGCCTCCGCCGTGTTCATGAAGCGGTCGCTGACGACGGCGTTGCGGCGGATGGTCAGGAGGTAGAGAAGGATGAGCACCATCGCCGAGACCGAGAGCACGGCCAGCGGGTACATCATCACGCCGCCCTTTTCGACGATCTCCATGAAATCGAACTCGCGCGCGGGGGTGCCGGCATCGCCTTCCTCGGCGGCGCGGGCGACCGTTGCGGTCAGGAGCAGGATCGCCGTTGGGATTGGGAAGCGCCTCATGTTGGGGCGGAGTTTAGCGGAGGATGCCTTCAAGGCAAGGGTGGGGGCGGAACCCCGGACCAACCCCGAAAAGGCCTTGGCTCCCTGGGAGCGTCGCCTAACCTGAGAGGAGCGTGTTATCTTTCTTCCCAAGTGAACGTGGGTTTTATGGCGGCATCGTTCCGGCGGTGGTGCTCGGACTCATGTTGTCGGCGGAGGCCGAACCGCGATCCGGGGGACTCCAAGGGAGCCGGGGGCTGGAGGGTGGCGATGGATTGCGATCAGGCAGGATGGAGCTGCAGGGTGGAAAGCGTCCAGAAAACACCCGACTTCAGTCTGGCCGCAGGCAGTCGGCGATTCGCCTGCAATCGGCCCGGAACGAATCGTCCGCGCGGTCCGTCGGTCGTGTCATTCCCGGCGACACCGCTGCCGGGAACGCCCGCCGGGGGCTCTCCGAAGCCAGCCTGCAAGGGGCGGCGACCCGCATCCCGAAGAGCCGGATCGGAGAGCTGCTCTTCGACGTCGCCGGCGAGCTCGAGGGGATGGAGGTGGACATGCGCGAGGAAGCCGTCGGCTACTACATGGCGGCCTTGGCGGATCCGGAGGGAGACCGATACGAGGAGGCCAAGCGCCGGCTTCGCCGGATTTTTCTCTATGGCGGCCTGCCCCACGAGGAGGCGGCGAGGCTCTACGAAGGGGGATGGTCCATCTTCACCGAACTGTCGGAGCCCCGGATCGGTCTGGACCGCGAAGGTCTCGCATCGGCCCGCCGCGACCTGCGGGAACTCCGGGCCGAATATCACCGGCAGCGGCTGCGTGGACGGTAAGTTGCAGGTTGCCGAATGAGCGGTGCGGGGCTTGGCTTGCACGAGAGTGGCGCAGGATTTCAAAGCCAGACTGCGGGAGGTGCCGCACAAGCCGGGGGTCTATCTGATGAAGGACCGCCTCGGCTCGATCATCTATGTCGGCAAGGCGCGGGACCTGCGGAAACGGCTTTCGTCGTACTTCATGGCCTCGCGCAAGACCCGCGCGGACCTGAAGACGCGCGCGCTCATCGACACCATCGCCGACTTCGAGATCCACGAGGTGCGCAACGAGGCCGAGGCGCTGCTGCTCGAGGGCAAGCTGATCAAGGACTACCGGCCGCGCTACAACGTCTCGTTCCGCGACGACAAGCGCTTCCTGCTGGTGAAGATCGATCCGGCCGAGCCGTGGCCTCGCTTCGTGCTCACCCGGCTGAAAAAGGACGACGGCTCGCGCTACTTCGGACCCTTCGCCCATTCGGGGGCGCTGCGGGCCACCCTGTCATGGATCAACCGCCGCTTCGGCCTGCGGGTGTGCCGCCCGCGGGTGCCGGACGAGGTCGCCTACAAGCACTGCAACGCCGACGTGATCCGCAACTGCTCGGCGCCCTGCGTGGATCGCATTTCCCGCGAGGACTACATGGCGAAGGTCGACGAGGCCTGCGAGGTGCTCGCGGGAAAGGGCCGGCGCGAGATCTTCGACGAGCTGGAGGCCGACATGGAGAAGGCGGCCGGCAAGATGGACTTCGAGAAGGCGGCGCTGCTGCGCGACGTGCTCGGCAACCTGCGCAAGACCCTGAATCCGACCCGGCGGTTTGCGCGCGGTCGCGGCGTGCCGACGACCGTGAAGCCGACCGAGGATCTGGCCGAACTCGGCGAGGAGCTCGGTCTCGCCGGGCCGCCACGGGTGATGGAGTGCTTCGACATCTCGAATGTGTCGTCGAACCACATCGTCGCCTCGATGGTGCGCTTCACCGGAGGCCGGCCGGACAACCAGAACTACCGCCGCTACCGCATCCGCACGGTGGCGGGTCAGGACGACTTCGCCTCGATGGCCGAGGTGATCCGCCGCCGCTACTCGCGGATCCTCAAGGAGAATGCGGAGGGGGCACCGGAGTTGAGTGATTCCCAGGAGGACGTGGTCGAGATCCAGCGCCGCCTGGCGAAGGAAGGCCGGGCGAAGATCGTGTTGCCGGACCTCGTGATCGTCGATGGTGGCAAGGGTCAGCTTACGTCCGCGGTGAGGGAGCTACGCCAACTCGGGCTGCACGAACTGGCGGTGATCGGACTCGCCAAGCAGCGTGAAGAGGTCTTCGTGCCGGGCAGGAGCGAGCCGATCCTGATCCCGCACGACCGGGGGGCGTTGAAGCTGCTCCAGCGCATCCGCGACGAGGCGCACCGCTTTGCCAACGGCTACAACGAGTTGCTGCTGCGTCGCCGGATGAAGGAGAGCCTGCTCGACGACTGCCCGGCGGTCTCGCCCAAGCGCAAGCAGGCGCTGTTGGCGAAGTTCGGCAGCGTCGAGCGCATCCGCAAGGCGAGCGCCGCCGAGATCGCCAGCCTGCCGGGCATCTCCGAAAAAAGCGCCGAGGCCATTCTGGAGTGGCTGGGGTAAGGCTTGCCGATTCGGAGATCGGCGGTCCTCACGCGCGGACCGCCGATCTCCGAATCGGCAACCTTGTGAGCTTTCGGACTTGAAAAAGCTGTTCAAGTGAATACTTATTCAGCATGCCCGAAGCCAAACAGCGTGGCTGGTATTCACGGGGCTACCTACCTCATTTGGATTTCCGAGAGGCAATTCAGGCGGTGACCTTCCGGTTGGCGGACGCGGTGCCAAGGCACTTGATCGAACGCTGGCGATCCGCGCTTCGCTACGAGTCCGAAGAGGAGAGAACGCAGCTGCTGAGAAAGATCGCCAGGTACGAAGACGTCGGTGCAGGGGCCTGCCTGCTTCGCAACCCGGACCATGCCCGGATTGTCGCGGAGACCTTGCAGCATTTCGACGGCGATCGCTATCGATTGCTGGAGTGGGTCGTGATGCCCAATCATGTTCACGTCCTCTTTCGACCTGATGCCGCGACCTTGGATCGCATCGTGCAGAGCTGGAAGCGTTTCAGTGCCCGCCAGATCAATCGCCGTCTCGAACGGTCTGGAATCGTCTGGGCCCGCGACTACTTTGATCGCTACATCCGGGATGAAAGTCACTTCAACCGTACCCGTGCATACATCCGCAACAATCCGGTGAAGGCGGGCCTGTGCTCGGAGCCGGAGGAGTGGCCCTTCGGGAGCGCGTTCCGGGAGTAATGGACCGCCGATCTCCGAATCGGCACCCAAGTCAATGCTCCAAGATGCCGATTCGGAGATCGGCGGTCCTTTCTTGGCCAGGCATCGCTCCTTGCTAGCATCCCGCCGTGACGAGTTGGGACATCGCTGTGGAAACGGTGCGGGATTGCCTGGCGAACGGCGTGCGGGAGTTCGTCGTGTGTGCCGGGGCTCGGAATGCGGCGCTGGTTGAGGTGCTGGCGCGGGCGGAAGCGGCGGGCCACGTGACCCTGCGACGGCACTTCGAGGAGCGTTCGGCGGGATTCTTTGCCCTCGGCCGGACGATGCAGGGAACCCCCTGCGCGGTGGTCACGACCAGCGGCACGGCGGTGGCGGAGTTGCTGCCGTCGGTGATCGAGGCGGCCTATCAGGGACGGCCGCTGGTGCTGGTCACCGCCGATCGCCCGGCGCGATTCCGAGAATCCGGCGCGCCGCAGTGCATCACCCAGCCGGGGATTTTCGGTGGGCACGCCGGCAGCGGCGACTGGCAGGCATGGGACCGGCGGTCGCCGTGGCATGTGAACGTGGAACTCGAGGAAGAGTTCGAACCCGGCGAGTTGAGTCTCGCGGATGAAGGTCGGCGGCACGGCGCCGAGTGGCCGCGCCTGGCGATGGCGGGACTGGCCCGCTGGCTCAAGGACGATCTCTACCGCGGACTCGTGGTGATGATCGGTGAGTTGGAGCCGGAAGATGCCGAGGATGTCTACCATTTCATCCATGACCTGAAGGTGCCGGTGGTGGCGGAAGCGACCAGCGGCCTGCGCGAGGCGCTGGGCCCGCTGGTGCTGGCGGATCCGGACCGCCAGCTGAAGGCTCATCCACCGGGCAAGGTGCTGCGGCTGGGGGCGGTGCCGAGCGGGCGCTTCTGGCGCGATCTCGAGGAGATGCCGGAGACCGAGGTGTGGAACGTGACCCGCAGCGGCTATCCCGGTCTGGCACGCGAGTCGCACACGATCCAGGCCCGGGTCGGGGCCGCGATCCGTGGGCTGGGAGAGGTCGAAGTCGCGGACGACGCCCTCGATTTGTTGGAAGGCAATTCGCGACGGGCGGCCCTGATCGACGAGTTGCTGGAGGCCTTTCCCGACAGCGAGCCCGCCATGCTGAGGACGCTGTCCACCTACGCGGCGCTGGGCTCGGGAGTGTTCCTCGGAAACAGCCTGCCGATTCGCGAGTGGAACCTGTTCGCGCAGTGGGACGTGCCAATCCCCGAAGTGCGCGCGAATCGCGGAGTGAACGGGATCGACGGCCAGATCTCGACCTGGCTCGGCTGGACGGCCGCGCGCGAAGACGCGTGGTGCGTGGTGGGGGACCTGACGGCGCTTTACGACCTGGCGGCCCCGGCGATGCTCGGGCAGGTGGAGCGCAAGGGCCGGGTGCTCGTGGTCGTGAACAACGGCGGCGGGCAGATCTTTTCCCGGGTGCCGCGGCTGGCTTCGATGAGCGGGCGGGGTCGTGAGCTGATGCTCAACCCTCACGAACTCTCGCTGGAAGGGTGGGCGTCGATGTGGGGGATGGATTATCGGGTGATCGACTCGCAGGATGGTTTCGACGCGCTGGAGCCGGGTGAAAAGCCGCTGCTGGTCGAGCTGCGGCCATCGGCGAGCGAGACCACGGATTTCTGGAGTCGCTGGGACGGGTCGCCGGCATGAAAAAAGGCCCGCCGTTTCCGGCGGGCCTTGGAGAAGGAGGCAGAGACTGTCAGCTGGCCTCGAAATCGCCGCACCAGTCATCCTGGGCGGTGGTGGGGAAACGGGATTCCACCTTCACATCGTCATCGATCTCGAAGGTGATCAACTGCGGCGCATGGCGGCGGCATTCACCGTCCCCGGCAGCTCCTGATTTCCAGTGGGCGCAGCTTGCGCAGGCTTTGGTCGTGGTTTCGCTCGTCATGATCTTGTGTTGGTTCGTTGTCTCAATAGGCACAACACCAATTGCCGGATTTCCAAAAGATCAAAAGGTTTCTGGTTGAGAGTCAGTCTCAATAAGAGCGAAGACTTCGTCCCATCGGCAATGCGGCAGGACCCACGCCCGGCCCTTTACGAGCCACGCCTTGCGGCGATGAAGGATCGGATGCAGGTGACCAGAAAAACCAGGCTCACGATTCCGAGAAATACCTGGCTGTAGGCGGCCAGTCCGGGTTCGGAGAAGACCTTGCGCAGGCCCATCCCGAAGCCGCCGAGGAGGCCGAGCAGACCGACCACGGCGGCGGCGTGCATGGCGTGCTTGCGCGCCCCTTCACTCCGACCGATCACGCCACAGATGGCGAGCAGAACGCCGAAGATGGCGGGGATGAAGGCGGTGAAGCTCCGGCTTTCCGAGATGAAATAGGAGACGACGGACCAGAGGATCAGGAGAACTCCGGAGATGATGGCGGTGCGGACGGCGGTGGTCATGGTGGGATGGCGGTTCGTTGGTGTTGGATTGAAGGAGGAAGCGGTCGATCAGGGCCGGTGCCTGGCCGATGATCGGGGTGCTGCAACGCACCACGCGGGATCTATGGCGTGGATTTCCGGTCTTTCCATCGCAATTTCAGTGGCGGGCGGGACGGGGAACGATGCCGACCCGGGTGCCGGTTTCGACCCGGTCATCCGCTCCGATCTGAACGCGGATCAGGTTTTCGTCGTCGTGGGTGCGGACGAGCACAAGCTGGCACGAACCCAGGAAGTCGACCCGCTCGATCCGGCCACAGGCCAGGCAATCGTCCTGGTCGCCGGAGCAAAGACCGAGTTCCTCGGGCCGCAGGCATTGTGGCACCTCAGCGCCGGGAAGTAGATTGACGCCACCGAAGAGGGCGGCGACCTCGCGGTCCACCGGGTGGCGCCAGACCACGCGTGGCGGGGCGCATTGCACGAGTCGACCGTCCCGCAGCACCGCGATCCGGTCGCCGGCGGCGAGGGCGTCGTCGCCGTGGTGGGTGACGAAGATCGTGGTGATGCCCCGCTGGCGGAGGACCTCCAGTGTCTGGCTGCGCAGGTGATCGCGGAGCGAGGCGTCGAGGTTGCTGAAGGGCTCGTCGAGGAGGATCAGTTCGGGGTCGGTCGCGAGTGAGCGGGCCAGGGCCACGCGCTGGGCCTCGCCCCCGGAAAGCTCGGCGGGATAGCGGTCGGCGAGGCCGTCGAGTCCGACCATCGCGAGGGCATCCAGCGCCTGCTCGCGACGCTTTGCACGGGGCAGGCGGTGCAGACCGAAGGCGGTATTTTTCAACACCGTGAGATGGGGAAAGAGATCCCCGGACTGCGCGACCATGCCGATGCGGCGTCGCTCGGGGGGCAGATGCAGCCGGGGGCCGGTGAGGGTTCTCCCGCCGAGCGTGATGCGGCCCTTGCTGGGCGTCTCGAGGCCGGCGATGCAGCGCAGCAGGGTCGACTTGCCGCTGCCGCTGCCACCGATCAGGGCCAGCACCTCGCCGCGGCTCAGCTCCAGGGTGATGCGGTCCACCGCCGGTCGGGAGTTTCCGGGGTAGCGATGGGTCAGGGATTGAATGTCGAGCAAGCTCATGGGATTCAGCGGCGTTTCCAGATCAGGAGTTCGACCACGATCAGGCCGACCGAGCCGATGGCAATGATGGAGAGGGCGGGGGCGGCGCAGGCGAAGACCTGGCCCTGGGTTGCCAGCCCGTAGGTCCAGGTGCCGAGGGTGTCGTAGTCGAAGGGACGCAGGATCAGGGACAGCGGGAGCTCCTTGAGAACATCGATGAAGACGAGAATCGCGCCGGCGGCAAGGCTCGGGCGAAGCAGGGGCAGATGGACCCGGAGGAAGGCTTGCAGCGGGGTCGAGCCGAGCAGCCGGGCCCCGTGATCGTAGCCCGCCGGGATGGCGTCGAGGCCCTCGCGGGTGAGCTGGCCGGCGACCGCGAAGTAGCGCGCCGTGAGCCCGTAAACGAGCCACAGCAGCGATCCGGAGACGAGCACCGGAGCCAGGAAATCGGGCAGAACATCCCGCGCCGAGGCGGCGGTGCCGAAGAGGGCGATCGCGACCACCGCCCCGGGCGCGGCATAGCCGGCGATCGATGCCGTGCGGGCGGTGAGGTCGTGGAGGCGGTCGCGGTGAAAGCGCTGGACGGCGGTGAGGACGAGGGCTGCCAGCAGGCAGATTCCCGTGACCCCCAGGCCGAGGGAGAGGCTGTGCCAGGACGCGCGCAGGAAGGGGCCGACTTCCTCGGGCCCGCCGGTGACCCGCAACCATTGTCCGAGGGTGAGCAGGGGATAGAGGAACCCGATGGCGACCGGGAGGCTGCACGAGAGCAGGCACAGCGCGGCAACGACCGGACCGGGTTTCTCGCGCGGGTCGGAGGCACGCTGGCGGCTGTCGAACCCGGCGCGACCCCTCAGGCGGATTTCCGCGAAGCGGGCCAGCAGCACGGCCAGCAGCATCCACGCCGCAAGACGGCGGGCGCTCTCCAGGTCCCCGAGTTGGAACCAGGTGCGGAACAGGGTGGGGGTCAGCGTCTGGACCCCGAAATGGGCGACTGCGCCGTAGTCGTTGAGGGTTTCCATGGCGACCAGGAACAGCCCGGCCGCGAGCGCGGGGCGGGCGAGTGGCAGGCTGACGCGAAAAAAGGACCGCAGCGGTCCGGCGCCGAGGGTGCGCGCGGTTTCGGCGAGCCGGCTGCCATGGCTGGCGAAGGCCGACCGGGCGGCCAAAAAAACGTAGGGGTAGAGGACCGCCGCCAGCATCACCGCCAGCCACGCGAAGCGATGGACCTGCTCGACGATCAGGAAGGTGTCGACGCCGTGGCGGTTGCGGATTTCCACCAGCCACGGGATGAGGGCCTCGCGGGCTTCGGTGCTGACGTAGGCGGCGACGTAGGGCGGGACCGCGAGGGGCAGCACCAGCAGGATCGAGAACAGCCGCCGCCCGGGAAAGTCAAAGCGGGTGACGAACCACGCCGCGGGCACCGCCATGAGCAGGGTCAGGGCGCAGACCGAGATGGTCAGGATCAGCGAGTCGCGGATCGCCGGGGCGAGCAGGTAGTCGCGGACCTGCTGCCACGAGTCGTCCGGCACCGCCGTGAACAGTCCGGCAAGGAGATGGGCCACCGGCAGCAGCAGCAGGGCGCAGACGATCCAGAAGATGAGGCGGAGGGTGGTCACGTCGGTGACTGTGGCCGGGGCTTCCAGCCCCGTCGCCAATCAAAACAAGGGTCGAGGCAACGGGCCTGGAAGGCCCGGCCACGTCATTGCTCAGGGCCAGCCGACGAGGTTGAAGATCCGGACCGCGTCGACGGTGTGGCTGGAGAGTTCGTCGAGGGATTCGAAGTCCGGGGTGAATTCACCCCAGCCCTTCTGGATGGCCGTGGGCTCGACCCCCTTGACCACGGCGTACTCCGCATTGAGTTCCTGATAGAGCCCCTGGATTTCATCGGAGGTCAGGAACTCGAGCAGCTTCACGGCATTCTCCAGGTTCGGCGCACCCTTGATGATGCCGCCACCGCTGATGTTGACGTGGGTGCCGCGCCCGTCGAGATCGGGGAAGACGACGTTCACGGCAGCCCGGGCGGCGCGGTCCTTGGGGTCGTCGGATTTCTCGAGCAGGCCGAGGTAGTAGGAATTGGTCACCGCGATGTCACCCAGGCCGAGGGCGACGGCCCGGATCTGGTCGCGGTCGCCGCCCTGGGGTGGCCGGGCCATGTTGTTCTTCACTCCGCCGGCCCACTTCATGGCGGCATCCCGGCCGCTGGCGGCGATGATGGCGGCGAGCAGCGACTGGTTGTAGTGCGAGGTGGAGGAACGCACGAGCACCCGGCCGCGATACCCGGGTTCGGCGAGTCCGGCGTAGCTCGTCGGCGGGCTTTCGAGGCGCTCCTTCGAGGTCGCGAAGACGCGGGCGCGCATCGTCAGCGGGACCCAGGTGCCGTCCGCCGCGGCGAGGCCGTCGAGAATCCGGTCCTCCACCGTCTGGCTGTCGTGGGCTTGGAAGAGGCCCTTGGCGGAGGCGCGGCCGAGGGTGGCGGCGTCGACCGTGATGTAGAGATCAGCCTGCGGCGCGTCCTTCTCGGCCTCCATGCGGGCGATGAGCTCATCGGCGCCGGCCTTGACCACCTTGACCTCGATCCCGGTCTGTTCGGTGAACTGCTTGAAGATGCGCTTGTCCGAATCGTAGTGGCGCTCGGTGTAGAGGCGGACTTCTTTGGCGGCCGTCGCGGCGAGGAACAGGATGTTGAGGAGGAGGATGACTCGTTTCATGACACGGGTGGGGTGGGGCAATAAGAGGCCTGATGCTCGGATCGCAAGAGTTGCTTGACGGGGCCTTCAAGGGAGAGGCCCGCGACTCTGGAGCAGATGAAGGGGAGGGAAATTCAGGCGGCGCTTTTGTAGCGGAAACGCAGCTGGATGCGGCGATCGCGGAAGGATCGGTCGAAGCGCACGGTCTTGATCGCCTGGTGACAGAAACTCTCGAGATCCGCGGCCTCGTCGAGGCGCACGGGCAGCACGTCGATCTCGCGTCCGCCGGCGCTGACCTCGACCTCGAGGTGCTGCTCCAACCAGTGCCGCAGTGGCTTCAGCGCACCCGGCTGGCGGAGGTCGCCGAGCAGGCCGAAGAAGCAGCTCACGCACTTGCCGGGATGGCCGTGGGAAAGCAGCAGATCGCGGAGATCAAGGAGAAGATCGGCGCCCTTCGAAGTCGTGGGCGTCACGGTGGGCAGCAGCATTTGAAGATCGCTCGGCGTCACGGGAAGAAACTTGCCGCTGTTGCGATTGAGTCGCAATACAAATTTACAAGGGTGTGGAACCGTGGAAAGTCGTCGCCTCGATGCTCCCTGGAGCGGCAGCTCAATCCGGTGCCGGCCGATTTGGTGCCATGCCTGATGGAATCCGTGCCGAAAAATTGGATGGTGATTTTTTTGAATGCCTGTATTTTCCGGGTCATCAAGGGCCGTTTGATCTGATGACGCCGAAGCAACCCAACCTCCTCCGGTTTCGAGCCTCCACAAGGGTGGGGCGGCGGCGGGTTCTCGGGTTCATGTCGTCGGCACCGGCCCGTTGTCTGGCGGCGGTGTTGCTGCTGGGTGCCTGTTTTCCGCAAGTCTTTGCCGGGGTGCTGGTGATGGGGAGCCTGCAGGGTGACCACGAGCTCCAGTGCCATTTCGACAACCACCGGGTCGAACTCACCCTTCACCATCCCCGGTTATCCGCGGTGCTTGGAACGGCCCAGCGGACTCACCGGCACACCATGGTCGAGAAACTGCTGGTTGGCCGCGGGGTTTCCCATGACGAGCCGGATCACCGATGGAGTTTCGGATGGCAGGAGATTCTGGTGGATGACGACGAGTCCCGGGATCAGGAAGTGGGCTGGGTTGCCTGTCATGAGCCGGGATGCATCGAGGTCGTCCGCTTGGAGGTCGCCGGGTGCGACCGGGTTGCTGTCGCGTGCCCGGACGCCGCGGGCGGCGGATTGTCCCCGCCGCGAGCGATGCGCCGCGGCGAGGTGATGCGGCGTTGATTCCTGCGGGATCGCCGGTGCTGCCTTTTGCCCGGCCCGTGGAAGGTCTGCTTTGCAGGCATGCCTGCCCCCGGTCCGGATGATCGTCGGTCGTGCCGTGCGGGTGTTCGAGCCAGACCGTTGGGACGGTCGGTCCGGGGCATGAATCCAGGCGGACCCTGCGACGGGTGGCCTTCGGGATTTCAAGGCACCACCGATCCATGGAATGGACGGACCTTTGAAAAGTGAAGCGTGCGGGGATGTGGCCCTGCCTTCGAAAAGGATGGAGAAGTGACAATTGAGATGAACCAAATGAAAAGACTTATAGGAGCCGCCTTGTGCGGCATGTTGATGGTGGCATCCGCCGGTGCGGCGACGCTGAAGGTGGACAAGGCCCGTAGCCGGATCCAGGTGGATGGCCGCTCCACCGGACATGGATTCACCGGGACGCTCAAAGACTACACGGCGAAGGTTTCCGGCGATCCGGCAACCATGAAGCCGCACACCTTCGAGTTGTCATGGGAATTCAAGGACCTGAAGACCGAGGACAAGAAGCGGGACGCGGAGATGATCAAGTGGTTGGGCGGGGGGTCTCCGAAGGGGTCCTTCAAGTTCATCAAGACCTGGGAGCAGGACGGCAAGACCCATGCCCAGGGACGGATCACGATCCACGGCGTGGACAAGTTGATCGCCTTTCCGTTCACGGTGAAGAAGGACGGAAACTGGGTGACCATCGATGGCGTTGCCACCCTCGACTACGAGGACTTCGGGCTTCCCATCATCCGTGCGCTCGCGGTGATGAAGGTGGATCCGGAGCTGACGGTCCGTTTCCACATCGTCGGAAAAGTCTAGCCGGAGACCATGAGGAGCTACGATGTTGTGATTGTGGGCGCGTCGGTCTCCGGCGCGTCGCTGGCGGCATGTCTCGGGAAGGCGGGGCTTGCGGTGGCGCTCGTCGACAAGGCGTCCTTTCCCCGCCGGAAGGCGTGCGGCGAAGGGCTCTCGAACGTGGCCCTGGCGGCACTGGGGCGAATGGGTTTCGAGATGGGGGACGTGGTGGACTCCGGCCTTCCCTACTATGCCTACCGTATTGATCTCGAGGGAAGATCCCATGAATTCGCGACGGGCAGGGAGCGACGTCTGAGGGGCATCGGCATGCAGCGGACGCTTCTCGATCAGGCGCTGCTCGACCAGGCCTCGCGCCTTCCGGCGGTCTCCTCGATCTGCGGGGTTGCGGTCAGCGGGGTGCGGGAGGATCCGGAGGGCTATGTCGTTTCGCTGTCGACCGGTCAAACCCTGCGCGGGAGGCACCTCGTGCTCGCCGATGGCGCCAGCTCGCCGTGCGGGCGGATGCTCGGCATCCCGGTACACCGGAAGGCCAATCCATTGTGGGGGATGAGTTTCATCCTGGAGGGGTCGTTCAGCCGGTTTGCGGGCGAGGTCGTCGTGATTCTGAAGGAGGGCTTCGAGGTCAACTGCACGCCGGTGAGTCCGTCGCGCCTGAACGTGACCTTTCTGGCGAAGAGGGAAAAGGTGAGGGCGCTCCAGGATCCGCGTCTGCGGGCCCGCTTGCTGGCGGAAGCGAAGGAGAAGTCCTGTTTCACCGGCCAAGCGATGGGGAAACCCCTGCAGGTGGGTCCGGTGGGCACGGCGAGGCGGGGTTACGCTCACGGCTCGGTGATGCTGGTCGGCGATGCGGCCGAGAACCTCGATCCGATCGCCGGCATGGGCATGACCCATGGCATTCTGATGGCGGAGATGGCGGCGGAGAGCCTGATCCCGGTTTGCCGCGACGGGGTGGAATCCGGACCCTCCCTGGCCCGCTACGCGGGACGCGCGGGGCGGATGGGACGGTCCTACCGGGGATTCACGCGATTGACGGCCTCGGTGCTGCGAAGCCCCGCCCGGCGTGTCCTGTTGCCCGCGCTCTCGGCCACCTTCCTGCCCGGGGTGATCCGCTCCTCGCTGGATGAAGACTCGACCTGGGAGTCTCATGCCCCGGCGTTTCCGAAGCGGATCCTGAGTCTGGCCGGGGTCTGAACCCGGTTCGGGTCCCTGCCTCGAAAACCACCCGTGATCTCCATCCGACACCTCGAAACCCCGGCTCTCCATGCAGTGGCTTGTTGAGCGCGGGCGGGTACCGTTCCTGATCCTGATCGGAGCGGTGACCCTGCTGCTGGCCTTTCGCTGCCTCCATCTGGAGGTGGACCGGGACAATCGTTCGATGGACGCCGACAATGCCGGGCAGGCGTTGCTGGAGGCCCGATTTCGCGAGAATTTCGACGAAGGTGAATCGATCCTGGTGGCGGTCCGGCACCCCGACCTGCTCGGGGACGGGGGACGGTCGGCCCTCCGGCGAATGGTCGCGGAGCTTGGCGCCCTGGAGGGAGTGCGACGGGTCACGAGTCTTGCCGATACGGATTTCGTCGTTTTGCCCCACCAGGTGGGCCTGCTGATTTCGAAGGACCAGAGTGTGACGGCCATTCGTTTGGTCCTCCACGAATTCTCCGACAACGGTGAAACCCTTGCCCGGCTCGTTCGAGAGCTGGAAAGGATCACCGATGCGCACGCGGATGACTTCACGAGGATTGCGATCACCGGATTGCCGATTCAGAAGTACGAGGTGGGGCGGCTGGTGCGCAGGGACCAGCGGATGTTCGCGCCCTTGTCGCTGCTGGTGCTGGGCACCGTCCTGTTCGCGATCACCCGGCGGCTGTCGGGCATGCTGTTTCCCTTGCTGGTCTCGGTGCTGACGATCTGCTGGACGCTCGGGGTGTATTCGTGGACCGGACATTCGCTCAACATGATCACCTCGCTCCTTCCTCCGGTGATCATGACCTTGTCGGTGGCCACGAGTATCCACATCTACATCGAGTGGCTGGGCAGCAGGGAAACGGACCGCGTCAAGAGGATCACCGGCGCCGTGCGCACGCTCTACAAGCCGTGCCTCTTTGCCACGCTGACCACGGCGATCGGCTTCCTGAGCCTGCTTCTCAGTTCGACCCCGGCGGTCCGGCATTTTGGATTGTTCGCGGCTCTCGGGGTGGTGGTTTCCTTGTTGCTCGGCGTGGCCGGCCTCGCGGTGGGATTGGGATTTCTCGTCCCTCCCGTCTCCGATCGTCTGCACGGCAACCGGGGCTGGGGATTCTTCGACCGGATGCTCCAGGCGGTGTCCGGTCTGTCGGTGAATCACCCATGGAAGGTGGTCGTGGTTGCGCTGGGGGTTGCTGCGGTCGGCGTGTCGGGCCTTCAACGGATCCGGACCGACACGGACCTCCTGCATTTCCTCGGGGGCGATTCCCGGCTGGTGTCGGATACGGAGTTCATCGACGGCCATCTGGCCGGAGCCTCGGCCATCGAGCTGCTGGTGGAGTGCGCGGATGGCAGTGCGGTGGAAGACCTCGGCCCGATCACGGACTTCGAGGACCGGGTCAGGAGGATTCCGCACGTGAGGGCCGTCACGGGAATCGCGGACCTGCTTCCGGAGTTCGCGATGACCTTGCTCGAACGGGGAACGCCTCTTTCGAAGGTCCTTGCGGATTTCGAGGGAAACCCCTTCCTGACGAAGGATCGGGCAAAGCTGCGGATCACGGTGAGCACCGATCTGATCGGAACGGAGAAGGGGGAGCAGGTGGTTGACGCGATTGGTCGAATGGCGGGCGAGAGCCTGGGAGGAGCGTACAAAGTGATCCCGGTCGGGGGATTCTACCGGGTGATCACGGAGTCGAACCAGCTGGTCGACTCGCAGCTCAGGAGCTTCGGGGTTGCGATCGTCTGCGATCTGCTGGTGCTCCCGTCATTTCTCCGACTGGCCTCCCCGCGCGAGGCGAACCACCAACACGAATATCCATGAAGACCGAGAAGTTCACCCTCCGCGCCCATGACTGGCTGCACTCGAGCGAGGGCAAGAAGTGGTTCAATGAGAAGCACTTCGCCGAATCGGCACCACGCTATGATCTGGCCACGCGCCTGCTTTCGCTGGGTCAGGACATGGGCTGGAAGCGCAGGCTCGTCGCCAGTCTCCCCGCAATCCCGGATCCGGTCTGCGTGGATGTCGCTTGTGGCACCGGCGATGTGGTCTTCCTGCTGGCCCAACGGTATCGGGAGGGAAGCTTCACGGGTGTCGACCTGACTCGTGAAATGATCGAGCTGGCGAAGGGCCGGAATCGGGATGCCAGGGTCCGTTTCCATTGTGGTGAGATGAGCCGGCTCGGGATGCCGGACCAGTCGGTCGATGTCCTCACGGGAAGCTATGCGATCCGCAACGCCCCGGACCTCGGCGAGGCGCTTGCCGAGTTTCATCGGGTTCTGAGGCCCGGCGGCACGCTGGCACTGCTGGATTTTTCGAAGCCTCGATCGGCGATCCTCCAGAGGATCCAGTTCCTGCTGTTGGGATTCTGGGGCGGCTTGTGGGGCCTGGTGCTTCACGGCAATCCGGAAGTCCATGGCTACATTTCGAAAAGCCTGCGGAGCTTTCCGGATGCGGAAAGCCTCGAAAGGAAGTTCGTGGAGTGCGGGTTCGAGTTGGTGGAAGCCAGGAGGCACTTCGGCGGGATGATGATGCAGTACCTGCTCAGGGCGTGAACTCCGCCCCGGGACCTGTTGGAGGGCGCGGCGGCGCTGACGGATGCTCAGCCGCAGGCAAAGGACGTAGGTTGCGCAAAACACCGGGTGCGGGGACCAGGGTAATTATCGCGTGACGGCAAGTCGCCAGAAGAGCGTGGCGGTGTCTTCGGTCGCGGGGGTGATCACGTAGCGGCGGGTCTCGGTGGTGCCGTTGTCGGTCGGGGTGCCGACTTCCGTGGCGGTCGCATCGCCGGAGAAGCTGAGGTCGGTACTGGCTTCCAGCGCGACACTCAGGCCCTGCAGGTCGGTTGGAATCTCGACTTCGACCAGGCGGTAGTTCTTGGCGGGGTCGAGGGCGAGGCCGTAGGTGCTGTTGAGCGAGGCACCCGTCGAGGTGCTGCCGGTCGACAGGGGTGCCGGGGCGGTTGCGGCGTTTCCGGGATCGGTTCCGAAGAGGAACTCGACCAGGTTGGCCCAGCCATCGCCATCCGGATCGTCGTCCTCGCCCTGCTGTCCGCCGGGCAGGCCCGCGACGAAATCCGTGAAGGGATCGGTGGGTGCGGAGCCGTCGCCCTTCAACAGGATCAGGTTGGTGGCGGGGATGCCGTTGTAGGTGGAGAAACCGCCACCCACCCAGATACCGCCGGAGGGTGCGATGGCCAGGGCCTCGACGTCGCCGTCGAAGCCGCTGCCCGGATCGAATATCGGATCCGCCGAACCGTCGGCCAGAACGCGGGCGATGCGGAGGTTCGAAGCACCGCCGAAGGTCGTAAAGGTGCCACCGAAGAGGAGAGACCCGTTACCGTCCTCGGCGAAGGCGTTGACATTACCCCCGGCGCTGAAGCTTTGCAGGAGGGTGCCACCGAGGCTGTATCGGCGCACGGCCGAACCAAAGTCCTGACTCACGAGCAGGTCGCCGTTGGGCAATTGCGTGCCAGCGCGCACGTAAAAGAAGCCGGAAACGATCGTGTTCTCCACCGCCGTGCCGCTGTTGCTGACGCGGAACAAGTGGTCGGCTGCGGTGTTGCCGGCCCAATCGAAGGTCCAGCCCCCGAGCACGAGGGTGCCGTCGCTTTGCGGGCGCACCATGGTGACCCAGGAATTGGCGCTCGAGGTGAAGCTTGGATCGTGCGCGCCCGAGCTGGTCAAGCGGACCGCATAGGCGGTGTCCGGCAGGTTGTTGTAGCTGCCGAATTCGCCGGCGACCATGATAGAGCCGCTGGCTTCCTCCCGGATATCGCGCACCTGACCGAATGCGTTGACCCCGTCGGGGGTGAAGCCGGTGTCGAGAGAGAAGTCGGCATTGAGGCGCGCGACCTGCCCACGCGAAGTGCCGTTGATGGCGGTGAAGGATCCGCCAAGGAGGAACTTGCCGTCGCTCTGCTGTGAGATCACGCGCACGGTGCCGCCGGTGGCGGAGAGGCCGGGCACGGGGACGACGCTGCCGTCCTCATTGACCACCGCAAGACCTGCGCCGGAGCTGTTTGTCCCATCGGAGATCGACGAGAAGTTGCCTCCGACCAGAGCGCTTCCACTGGTCAGCGGGAGGATGGCAAAGACGGTGCCGTTGGCCGTCGGGCCGGTCCAGTCCGGCGCGATCGCCGCCTCATTGGGCGAGATCGTGACGGTGATTGGATCGCTGTCGACAAAACCGAGCGAGTTGCTGACGCGGACCGTGTAGCTGCCCGAGTCGTCGAGGCCGGCCGGGGAGATCGTCAGAGTCGCACTGGTCTGGCCGGGGAGGATGACACTGTCGAGAAACCACTGGTAGGTGAGCGTGCTTGCGCCTGAGGCAGTGACTTCGAGGGTGAGTGGATTGCCCTCCAACTGACTGACATCGCCGGACAGGCTGAGGATCTCCGGTGCGCCGAGCACCGTCACTTGGGCGGCATCGCTGGTCTCGGTGCCGGATGTGTTGGTCAGGACGACGGTATAGCTGCCGCTGTCGGCGTCGTCCACGGAGCTGAGCGTCAGGCTGGCGGTCTGGCTGCCGGAGACACCGGGGCCGTCGACCATTTCAATGCCATTCCTGAACCACTGGTAGCTGATCGTGCTGGTCCCGAACGCGGCCACGGAGAGGGTGACCTCCTCGCCGGGATCGACCACGGTGAGGGCGGCGGGCTGGCTGGTGATGGCGAGGTTGACCGGGTCGCCATTGAGCAGGGCAAGGTAGCTCACCGGCGTGCCGTTGTAGCTGGTGAAGTTGCCGCCGGCCCAGATCTTGCCGTCGAGTCGGACCGCAAGGTCCTGGACGCTGCTGTTGAAGCCGGTGCCGGGGAGGAAGCTGGGATCGAGAGTGGCGTTGGGGAGGTAGCGAACCGGCCGCCCGGTCGGGGTGCCGCCGGCGACGACAAACTTGCCGTTGATTTGCCCGGCGACCTCGGAAGCAGAAAAGAGACTGGCGTTGCTGTCGGTGGTGCCGTCGGGATTGATCTTGAGCACCTGCCCGTTCCCGGCGAACAGGTAATCGCCGTCGGCGGCGATATCAATCGCATCGACCCGGGTGCGGCCGGTGCTGTAGCTGAAGGGCCGGCCGAGCAGGTCGGCTCCGAATTTGAAGACCTTCACAGTCGAACTGGAAGTGGTATCGACAGAGAACAGCACGCCGCCGTCGGGCAGGGCCTTGACCGCCTTGACGTCGCGGAAGGCCCCTTGGGCAAGGCGGCCTGCGTAGGTGCCATCGGCATTGGCCACGAACACGTCGTAGCCGGTCCCGGTCTGTCCGTTCCACGCGGTGAAGCGGCCGCCGAAGGCGATGCGCCCGTCGGCGAGGATGTCCACCGCGAAGGCGTTGCCATTGGTCCCGTTGGTGACGTTGGCAGCGAAGGCGGTGTCGAGCGAGCCGTCTGCATTGAGGCGGGCCATGCCGCGCAGGCTGATGCCGCCGACGGTGGAGAAGGAGCCGACGATGACCACCTTGCCATCCGGCTGCACGGCCACATCGAGCACGGAGCCGCTGCCGATCACGGGCGGGACGAAGCTGCTGTCGAGGGTGCCATCGGCGTTCACGCGGGCGACCAGGTCGATGGCCGTATTTCCGCCGACATCGGTGAAGTTGCCGACGATGACGGCCCCGCCATCCGGGGTCGAGTCGAGGGCCACGACGCTGCTGTTGAGGCCCGGACCGACATATCCCGGTGCCAGTGCGGCCGGGTCGGGAATGATGGTGAGGGAGGCGGCGGTCGAGTTGACGAAGCCGTAGTCATTGGTCAGGCGCACGCTGTAGGTGCCCTCGCTGGCTTCGACCACGCTGGCGATGTCGTAGGTCGCCGAGGTGGCACCCGGAATCTCGCTGCCGTCCTTGAACCACTGGTAAGTGAGTGCGGTTGGGCTCGTGGCCGCGACCGTGAAGCTGGCCGAAAGGCCGAGCACCGCCTGCACGGCGGCCGGCTGGCTGGTGATCTGGGGCAGGGAATCGTCATCGCGCAGGGTGACGCTCAGGGCGCCGGGAATGGCCTCCGCTCCGCTGGCCTCACTGAGGTTCAGGGTGAAGGTCTCATCGCCCTCGATGTCGGCATCATCCACCAGGCTGATAGAAAGGCTCTTCGGTGAGGAGTCGCCCGCAGCCCACGGGATGATCTGATCGACGGTGGCAAAGTCTGCCGGGCTGGTGGCGGAATCCGGACTGCTGGTCACACGCACCGAAGCGGCGTTGCCGGCATCGCCGTAGCGCACCAGTTCGACTGTGAGCGGGCCGGCATTTTCCAACACTATGGCGCTGAGCGTGGCAAAGCCGACCTCCGCACCCTCCACTAACAAGCGGACCATGCCGGGCGCAGCGGCTCCGTTCCAGGTGGTGAAATTGCCCCGCGCCAGAATGCTGCCGTCGTCGAGGACCTTGGCTTGGGTGACGTCTTCGTCCGGGCCGGAGCCGCCGGGGAAGTTATCATCGACGGAGCCATCCAGCGAGAAAAGCCCGAGGCCGGGGAGCGGCGTGGCTCCGAAGGCGGTGGGCCCGGTCACAAGGAAGCGCGAGCGGAAGGGCTCGATATTCGTGAGCGTGCCAGTGAAGCTGTGGCTGGCAAGCAGGCTGCCGTCCGAGATGTCGTGCACCGTGAGCAGGTTGCCGTGGATCGCGAGGAAACGGTCGTCATCGATTGTAAGAAGACCCGCGACGTTACTGGAGGTGGGGTAGAGCGGAAAGTTCGGATCGAAGGAACCATCCGGCAGGAGCCGACGGATGCCGCGATCCAGCGAGCCGAAACCGCCAGCCGTGTATCCGATCAGAACCGAGCCATCCGGGAGCTCGTGGACGGCATAAAGATAGCCACTGGTGCCAAAGCTGTAATCGAGGTTGAAACTGGTATCAGCGGAACCATCCTCGTTGAATCTAAAGAAGCGGGTGCCCTGATTGCTGCTTCTGATCAGCGCGTAAAGCCCTCCGTTTTCGCCGACTTTCACGCCACTGAAAAAGCTGAAGTTGGCCGTGAATTCACCGACCGGGAAAGTCCCGTCATTGAAAAACGGCACAAAGCCCGTATCGAGTGTGCCATCCGAATTGAAGCGGGCGATACGGCGGCGGCTTTCGCCGTTGATGACCGTGAAATCGCCAAGTGCGATGAACTTGCCGTCCGGCAGCGGCAGTAGCCCGAGCCCACCGCTGTTGGCATTGGTCGTGATCAGCGGCCAGGCGGTTCCCGGCGTGCCGTCGCTGGCGTGGGGAGTGACGGTGTAGCCCGTAGCGAAGTTGCCGGTGATGGTGAGGAAGCTGCCGTCGGCGGAGAAAACCGTGGAGGTGCTGAAGTTCAGGCTCGGCGCGGAGAATGCCGGATCCGGCAGCGCCTTGGGCGGGATCACAGTGAGAGCTGCGGCACTGCTGGTGACGCTCACTCCGCTGGCGGTGACTTCGACGCCGTAGTTGGCGGCGTCCGCAGCACTCGCAGCGACAATCGTGTAGCTGATGCCAGTCGCCCCAGGGATGATGTCGCCATTCTTCAGCCATTGGAAAGTCACCGGGCTGGCGCTGCTCACTCCGACGGTGAAGGTGGCGCTGGAGCCTTCCCTCACCTCAAGCGCGAGCGGCTGAGCGGTGATGGTCGGGCCAGCCTCGTCGTCGACCAGGGTGATCACCGCTGGATTGGCACCCGAGACGGGCGCTCCGGAGGCATTGCTGAGGCTGACGGAGAAGCTCTTGTCGCCGTCGGTCGAGCCGTTGTCGATGAGTGGGATGGCGAGGTATCTTGTGCCGGTCTCGCCAGCCGCCCAGCTCAGGGTGCCGTTGGTGGTGGTGAAGTCCACCCCGGCGAGGGCGCTGCCCGCGATCGTGGCGAGGTCGACGGTCGCCCCTCCGGCGGCGGGCCCGACGCGCGTCACCCCGAGATAGAGCGTGCCCGCACTTTCGACAACCGAGACTGCGGCATTCTCCAAGCGCAGGGCATCGCTGACCGGGTCGCCATCGAAGCGCACGAGTTTCACCGCAGGGGTGCCCTCGACATGGTCGAAAAATCCGCCCGCATAGATTGACCCGTCAGGCGCGGTGGTGGCGAGGTTGAAGGAGGGCGAGGTGGTCCAGTTCACCCAGCTGGCGGTGGGCGTGAAGCTTGGATCGACGGAGCCGTCCGCGAGGATGCGGCCGAGCGTTGCGCCGCTGCGGTAAATGAAGCGTCCCGCGGTATCGATTTCCAAAGGCTGGGCCTGGAAGGCACCCAATCCCATGGCGAGGTTGAAACTATTGTCGATGCTGCCATCGGCAAAGACGCGGTAAGCCACCGTGGGGTTGAAATCGACCAGTCCGGTCACCGTGATGCGCCCCTGGGTGTCCAGGTCGACACTGTTCCAGCGGGCTTCCGGCAGATCGGGGGCAAAGGAAAAGTCGCGGCTGCCATCCGGGAAGAGACGGGCGAATACCTGAACCGGCAAACCGGCGCCGGAGATCTCGCCGACCACATAGTAGTTCCCGGCGGCATCGCGCCCGACCTGGTAAATCACAATGCTGACCGAGCTGGAAAAGCCCGGTGAAATTCCGAAGTCCACCGGGTCGAGGACGAAGCCGGTATCGAGCGAGCCGTCGGCATTGAGGCGGGCGATACCTTGGCGTTGGGTGAAGAAGCCTTCGCCCTGGTTCTGGATACCACGGAAGCCGCCGCCGACGACAATCTTGTCGTCGGGGTCAATGATGAGGTGGTTGATGTAGTTCAGACCGTTGAAGCTTCCGATGGTGCCGGCGCTCTGGAAACTGCCGTCCGCGGTGCCGTCGGCATGGATCCGCACGATGCTGCGCGAGACGACGTTGGTGGTGCCGTCATTCATGCCCGTCATCACCCCGCCGGCGATGATCTTGCCGTCGGACTGGCGGCCCAGGGCCATCACCTCCGGCCAGCCGCTGCCGACAAAGACGATGCCCTCGCCTTCCCCGTCAGGATCGTCATCGGCGAAGTAGTCATCGGCCACGCTGCCGTCCGGGTTGAGGCGGAGGAGGGGGGCCTGCAGGTTGTCCGGGGCCTCCAGCGTGGTCGCCATTTCGTTGGAGCCGACGAGGATGGAGCCGTCCGGCAGCACGAGCAGCGAGGCGACACTCCCGAAGTCGTTCTCGGTGTTGCGGTAGAGCGCCGAGGCAAAGGTACTATCCACGGTGTCGGGCGCGGCGTGGAGGGAGTGGTTGAGAAAGGTGGCGGTGGCGGCGAGAACGAGGGTTCTTGGGAGCATGGGAGCGAATTTTGACCGGAGATTCCTAGCGGAGAAATCGGGGTTGTCTAGTTCGGGAATGGGTCGGAATCGACCCGGCGCCGGCCGAAGCAGGATCAGTGCCTGATCCGCGCAAAATCCGCAAGAGGTGGGGCGTTCCGAGAGTCGCCCGGTTCTTGCCTCACCCCCCCTTTGATGCCGACACTCCCGGGCGATGAAGGGAACGATCTGGTGCCTGCACGGGGCGGTGGGAATGTCGGAGGACTGGCGCGGATTCTCGGTGCCGGGCTGGGCGGTGAAGCGGGTCGACCTGTGGCGATTCCTGGATTGCTGCCCGATGGGGATGCCGGAGTTCGGGAAGGCGTTGAACGAGGAAGCGGCGGCGACGGACGGGCGGAAGGTCTTGCTGGGTTACTCGATGGGCGGGCGGTTGGCGCTGCACGCGCTGCTTGCAGATTGCGGCGGGCCGCCGCAATCATCGCCTGCCCCGGGCCGGGGCAGTCACCTCTGGGATGCGGCGGCGATCGTGTCGGCGCATCCGGGACTGCCGGATGAGGAAGAGAGGAAGGCGCGCCGCGCGCGCGACGCGGAGTGGGCGGCCCGGGCCCTCAAGGGCGATTGGCAGGATTTCCTGACGGAGTGGAACAGCCAGGCGGTGTTGGAGGGTTTCAGATCTCGGATTTCAGATCTCGGATTGAAGTTTGCCGACCGTGGGAGACTGGAGATGAGGCGGCAGGCCGTGGCGCGGAGTTTCATGGACTGGTCGCTGGGGACGCAGGAGGCGATGCGGGACCGGCTTGGGGAGATCGCTTGTCCGCTGCTGTGGGTGGCGGGTGAGAGGGATGAGAAGTTCCGGGCGATCGCCGAGGAAGTCGGAGAGTTCGGGCGATTCGAGGCGTCCATCGTGGCCGGTTCCGGGCACCGCGTGCCGTGGGAGAGCGCAGAGTTTCCGGCGAAGGTGGGGGAATTCCTTGAGCGTGCCGTTTCCTGATACAGACTGCGCCCGCCATGTGGACCGCCGTTCGCGAATTCGAGGACATCCGTTACGAAACGACGGATGAGGGACAGATCGCCAAGATCACGATCAACCGTCCGGAGGTGCGCAATGCGTTCCGCCCTCAGACGGTGAAGGAAATGCTCATCGCCCTCGAACTGGCGCACGAGGATCCCGAGGTCGGGGTGGTGATCCTGACGGGCGAGGGCGAGAAGGCCTTCTGCTCGGGCGGCGACCAGAAGGTGCGCGGACATGCCGGCTACGTGGGAGACGATGGCGTGCCTCGCCTGAACATCCTCGACGTGCAGAAGAAGATCCGCCAGATGCCGAAGCCGGTGGTCGCCATGGTCGCCGGCTACGCGATCGGGGGCGGCCACGTGCTCCACGTCGTTTGTGACCTGTCGATCGCCGCCGACAATGCCCGCTTCGGCCAGACCGGTCCCAAGGTCGGTTCCTTTGACGGAGGTCTCGGCTCCAGCTATCTGGCGCGGATCGTGGGCCAGAAAAAGGCTCGCGAAATCTGGTATCTGTGCCGTCAGTACGACGCCCAGCAGGCGCTTGAGATGGGGCTGGTCAACACCGTCGTTCCCTTGGAGAGGCTCGAGGAGGAAACCCTGCACTGGTGCCGCGAGATGCTCGCCCATTCGCCGATGGCGCTGCGCTGCCTGAAGGCCTGCATGAACGCCGACTGCGACGGTCAGATGGGACTGCTCGACCTCGCCGGCAATGCGACCTTGCTCTACTACATGAGCGAGGAGGCGAAGGAGGGCAAGAACGCCTTCATTGAGAAGCGGAAGCCCGACTTCTCGAAGTTTCCCCGAGTGCCTTGAGGCCGGGTTGGCATGGGATCTCCGGGGCGCTTCGCGAGGTGCCCATTCGGGTTTCACCTTGATCTGACGCCTCGACTATTGCTATAGTCGGAATGGGTGTGATCTGTTAGATGCATTCTCACCCGGAAACCAGAACCAACCCAGAACCATGAGAACCATCCACTTGATTACGGTGCTTATTCTTTTCGGCGGGGCTCCTCCGGCGATTTCGCAAACCAGAGGATTGGAGTCGGGGCCGAGCGCCCGGGCCGCCACGAGGGCGTCTTCCCTGACCACCACGCGCGTCAATACGCGGGAAGTTGGCGATCGCTTCTTCCGCGAGCGGGCCGGGATCCCGAATCACGAAACGACCACCTCGACGCCGGCCCCTCCGCCCAGCGCCAAGGGTGGCATGGCCAAGGGCGGTATGCCGAAGAGCCCGATCATCACGACGCAGCCGGCCCTGTGGGAGGTTTGGGGTTCGCTCTACTATTACACCGAGGACATCGACGGGCAGAACATCGTGCCTCCTCCGGGAACCAACTTCCGGGCGATCTTGATCGGTGAAACCGAGTTCGATCTGTTCGGCGGCACGATCGGGGTCGAGCGGCGCTTCGGTCCCAACTGGGCGCTCGGCCTGGCGCTCGGAGCCTCTTCAGGCGAGGTCGACAGCACGGTGGGCGGCATCCTCCTGAACTCGGCCGATGTCGACGCCTACGCCGTCATGCCCTATGTCTCGTATCAGCGGGAAAACGCCCTCTGGGGCGGATACTATTGGGCGGATCTGATGTATGCCTACAATGACATCTCCTACGATCTTCAAAGGAACAACTTCGGTCTTCTGGCATCCGCATCGCCGGACGGGCACACGCACTCGCTGGACTTCAACACCGGCCTCACCTTCAAGGGCGGTAGCGTTCACCACGGACCGTATGCGGGACTGCGCTGGGTCGACGGCAGCGTCGATGCCTACACCGAGTTCGGCCCTGGCGGTGGAGCGATCTTCCCGTCGCAGGACCTGGAGTCGCTGGTCTCGACCCTCGGCTACAGCATTTCGGTGCCGATCGTGGTGAGCGGTGGTGTCCTGGTTCCCCAGGCCAAGGTCGCTTGGGAGCACGAGTTCGAGGACAATGCCGGTGCCGTATTCGGGCTGCCGCTCGGTACGGTTGACGAGGACTTCGCCGTGGTCGGCGTTGGCCTCGGCTTCTACGGGCGAAACGGCTGGAACGGGGTGATCGAGTACGAAGCCCGGATCGGCAGCGACGTCGAGGGTCACTACATCGGCGCCAAGGTCGGCAAGGAATTCTGATCGCGCGGCCTGTCCATTGAATCCTGCGGCCGCTCCGGCATTCGTCCGGAGCGGTCGTTTTTTCTTTGTTGGCGGCGACGCCCGCGCATTGCTTGGGGCGTGCTTCGCGCCTTCCTGTTGGCCACCCGCCCGAAAACGCTGCCCGCCGCCGTGGTGCCGGTGTGGGCCGGCACGGTGCTGGCGTGGCGGCTGGAGGGTCGGTGGAGCCTGACGCTGGCGCTGCTGACCCTTGTCGGCGCGCTGGCCATCCAGATCGCGACGAATTTCTTCAACGACGCGATCGATCACCGCAAGGGAGCCGACACCGGGAATCGCACCGGTCCGACGCGGGTGACGGCGAGCGGCCTGATGAGTCCCCGGGCGGTGATGGCGTGGGGGAGCGGCTTTCTCGGATTGGCGGCGGTTTGCGGGCTGCTGCTTTTCCGCGAAGCCGGCTGGCCGATCGTGATGATCGGTCTGCCCTCGCTCTTTCTCGCCTACGGCTACACCGGGGGTCCCTTTCCGCTCGCCTACCGTGGGATGGGGGAGTTGTTCGTGATCGTGTTCTTCGGTTTCGTGGCGGTCGCCGGCACGGTGTTCGTCCAACTCGGCGAGTGGCGGGTCGAGGCCCTGCTGCTCGGTGCGCAGATCGGCCTGCTGTCGGCTGTGCTGATCTCGATCAACAACCTGCGCGACCGCGTGGAAGACGCCGGGACCGGCAAGCACACCCTGGCGGTGCGCTGGGGGCCGAAGGCGGCGCGCCTGACGATCTGGGGCGAAATCAAGCTCGCCGGCCTGCTGGGAATCGGGTGGGTGTTCCTCGGGCAGCCGTGGCTTTTCCTGGCGACCCTGCCGCTGTGGACGCTGGGTCTGCGGATTTCCTGGGGGGGCCTGGCCCTCGATGAAGGCCCGGCCATGAACCGCCTACTGGCGATGGCGGGCGTGCAGTTGGTGGCTTTCGCGGGCATGTTTCACCTGGTGGCGGTGGTCTGGTGATGGAGCGCCGATGATGAAATCGGCATCTTCAGGACCGGGAAAGATGCCGATTCCATAATCGGCGCTCCATGTGGGTTTGGCGGTTGATCGGTGGCCTTGCGCGGGTGAGCTTCGGGCGTGGCCGAGGAGCTGTGGTACTGGAAATACAAGCTGACGGCGCGTCAGCCGGTGAACGCGACGACCACGCGGCGGACCTACGAAGGCGTGCTGCTGCGGATCGACGACGGCTTCGCCTGCCTGCACCCGTGGCCGGAACTCGGGGATCCAACCTTGCAGCGCTGCCTCGATGACCTGCGGGGGGCGCGACGCTGGCCCATCGTGCGGCGGGCGATCCGTTGTGCGCAGGAAGACGCGAACGCCCGCTTCATCGGCGACGAGCTTCTCGACGAGATCGACGTGCCGGACAGTCACGCCACCCTTCCCTGGCACGACGAGCGGATCGTCGAGAGTGCGGTGGCAAAAGGCTTCGCCCAGCTGAAGATGAAGGTCGGACGGGATCTTCCCACGGAGGCCGCCTTCCTCATCGAGATGGGCGACAAGTTTCCCCAGACCCGCTGGCGGCTTGACTTCAACGAGGTGACGACGGCGGAGCAGGCCCGCGATTTCCTTCTCGGGCTTCCCGAGGCGCTGCGGGCGCGGCTGGATTTCGTCGAGGACCCCTGTCCGTATGCCGAGGACGTGTGGAAGGCCTTGAGCCGTGAGACGCGCACCATCCTCGCGGTCGATCGCGAGGCGGCGCCGCTGTCGACGGCGGCCGGAGTGGTCGTCGTGAAGCCGGCGGTCGATGAACCCTGGCTGTTGGCCGAGGCGGCGGCGGGACAGGGCCAGCAGGTGGTGGTGACCAGTTACATGGAGCATCCCGTGGGGCAGTGTTTCGCGGCTTGGGAGGCCGCGAAGCTGAACGTCCAGTTTCCGGGCCTGGTCGGCATCTGCGGGCTGCAGACCCACCACATCTTCACGCCCTGCGACTTTGCCGAGCGTCTTGGTCGGTGGTCGCCGCACTTCAAGTCGCCGGGTGGGACGGGCCTCGGCTTCGATGATCTTCTGGAGCGTTTGCCATGGAAACGACTCGACTGATCGATCCGGCATTCTGGGCCTCCGGGGATCCCGCTTTTCCCGGTGCCGGGGCACCGACGTGGGTCGCGGAATCGCCCGGGCTCGTCTGGTTCCGGACCTCGGGTTCGACCGGAACCCCCCGCTGGATCGGCCACGACCGCGAAGGACTCCTGCTTTCGGCGGCGGTGGTGAACCGCCACCTGGGGGTCACGGATTCGGATGTCTGGGGTCTTGCGCTGCCGCTCCGGCATGTCGGCGGATTCGGGGTGGTGGCCCGGGCTTTCGAGAGCGGGGCGCGCCTGGTGGCATTTCCGCAGGGCTGGGAGCCGCGGTCCTTCGTGGAGTGGCTCGAGGACGCCGGGGTGAACCACCTGTCCCTGGTCCCGACCCAGATCCACGACCTTGTCGGGGCCGGCCTGCGTGCGCCGGACACGCTGCGCACGCTTGTCGTCGGCGGGGGGGCGCTGGCGGAGGTGGACGGGATGCGGGCCCGGCAGCTGGGCTGGCCGGTGTTGCCGAGTTACGGGCTGACCGAGGCTGCGTCGCAGGTCGCCACCGCTCCCATCGAAGTACTAGAAAAGCCGTATTCATCCGGGCCCCTGCCCGTGCTTCCGCACTGGCAGGTGGCCTGCGACGGGGAGGGGCGGATTTCCATCCGCGGCCGGTCCCTGTTTGTGGCGGAGGCGCTGGAGTCCGCCGGAGGCGTTCAGTTCATCGACTGCGGTGACGGGTGGTATCCGACCGGTGACCGGGGACGGCTGGGCGAGGCGGGTCTCGAATTGGCCGGGCGCGTCGACTTCTTGGTCAAGGTGCTCGGAGAATTGGTCGACCCGGTGGCGGTCGAGCGGAAGATCGGGCTCCGGAATGCGGCGGTGGTGGCGGTGCCCGACGCGCGTCGCCAGCACCTCCTGGTGCTCGTGGTGGAAGGGGAGGCGCCGGAAGCCGCCGGGGCGGTCTCCGACCACAATGCGAGTGCAAAAGGTCCGGAGCGAGTGGACGGCCCGGTCTCGATCCCGAAGTTTCCACGCAGCGAACTCGGAAAGGTCCGGCGGGCCGAGTTGTCGAGCGAAGTTGCGCGACAGCTTCGTTGAATCGGCCATTTGGGGATTGCCTCAAGGGCCCCGTTCGTATTACTTCGGATAACTTGATAATTTCAGGTTCAGAGTTTCCGCCCTGTTGCGGACTGACGGAGGCCCGGAGTGGCCTGGGGATCCGCCCCGAAATGTCCGTCCCTTTCCGTTTCTTCCCACCCCACCCTTACTGATGATCGAGCGCGTCGACGACTCTCAAGCCAAGCTGTTCGAAGAAAAGACACCCACGACTGCTGAAAAGACGTCCAAGGCGGGTTCCCGGAAACGGGCCACGGCCCTGGAGTTCGGATTGCGGGCGCCGTCGCAGGTCGTGAAGAACTTCGTGCTCGACACCAATGTGTTGATTCACGACCCGAGCTGCCTCAACCGCTTCCAGGAGCACCACATCTGCATTCCCGTCGACGTGCTCGCCGAACTGGACCGTTTCAAGAGCGAGCAGTCGGAGCGGGGGGCGAATGCGCGACGGGTTCACCGGCGGCTGACCGAGCTTTTCTCCAGTTCCTCGGCGATCACGGCGGGGGTGCCCACGGAGGGTGGGGGGACGCTGCGGATGGTCATCTACGATCCGGCGAGTTGCCCGAAGAATTCCCAGGCGCTCGACCGCTTCCACCGGATCTTTCCCGACCGCGAAAGGGTCGACCACCGGATCATGGCGGCGGCGTTGTTGATCATGCAGAACAACCAGGCCCCGGTGACCTTGGTGACGAAGGACATCAATCTCCAGCTCAAGGCGCGGGCGGTCGGCATCGACTGCGAGGACTACCTCAACGACAAGGTCGACCCACGGGAGGTGACGAGCTACGATATCCGCCGTATTCCCGTCGACGCGAGTGAGATGCAGCGCTTCGCCAGCTCGGGTGAACTGGTTGTGCCCCACGAGCGTCGTCCCGAGGTGGTGCTCAACCAGTATGTGTTGCTGGAGGCCTCCGAGAAGCAGACGATGCCCGCGCGCCTCGCGAGCGAGGGCCGGTTGGTGCGCCTGCAGATTCCCGAGTCCCTGAAGATCCCCGGAGGGATCGCGCTCAAGCCGCTCAACCTCGGCCAGCGCTGCCTGATCGACGCCTTGCTCAATCCGGAGATCAGTCTGGTGACCTGCTTCGGTCATGCGGGCACCGGCAAGACCCTGGTGGCCGTCGCCGCGGGGCTTCACGAGATGTTCGCCCGCAAGTACAACGGCCTGACCGTCAGCCGCCCGGTGGTGGCGATGGGCGAGCAGCTTGGCTTTCTGCCAGGCACCCTCGAGGAAAAGATGCGTCCGTGGCTCCAGCCGATCCACGACGCCCTCGACCTCCTGATGCGACCGCTGAAATCGACCGGGCCGCGGCGCAAGCAGAAGCCGACCCCGGAACCGAGCACGGCCAAGCCGTATGAGGCGCTCCTCGAGCAGGGGATCATCGAGATCGAGGCCCTGGCCTACATCCGGGGGCGTTCGATCCCGAACCGCTTCTTCGTCCTCGACGAGGCCCAGCAGTTGACGCCGCAGGAGGCGAAAACGGTGGTCACCCGCATGTCGCGCGACTCGAAGCTGGTGCTGGTCGGCGATCCGGCGCAGATCGACAACCCCTACGTCGACAGCCGCAGCAACGGCCTCGTCTACACCCGCAACCGGCTCAAGGGTCAGCCCTTTGTCGCTCATGTGCCGCTGAACCGCGGCGAGCGCTCCGAGCTGGCCGAGGCCGGGGCGACGCTGATGTGAGAAGTAGAAAGAAATCGACGGCGATGGCGCCGTTGGTTAGGAGACTTTCATCATGAAACTCATTCCAGCCGCCATTCCCGCCGTTCTGCTCGCCGCCTGCGCTTCGACCGCTCCGCTCACGCCCGAGCAGGCATTCAAGCGTGCGGACGCTGACGGGGATGGGCTGCTTGCCCGGAACGAGGCGACCGACATCATGATCGCCACCAGGTTCAAGGCCCTGGATTCCAACGGCGACGGAAAGGTCAGTGAAGCCGAATTCATCGCCGGTGGCGGCACCGCGGAGAAGTTCAAGGCCCTCGATCCGGCCGGGGCTGGAGAAGTCTCGCTTGCCGAGGCGCAGTCGAACCCAGCCGCCGTCGAGCACATGGCCGTGCCCTTCGACGAGGCCGATGTGAACAAGAACGGCTCGATCACGCTCGACGAATTCCTGGCTTACCAGGCAAGTGTCGACGCGGCCGTGCGCTGAGTCGCCGAGCGGCCGGATCACGTCCCGAAAATCCGGTCCCCGGCGTCGCCGAGACCGGGGAGGATGTAGCCCTTGCCGTTGAGGCAGCGGTCGAGGGCCGCGGTGAAGATCGGCACATCCGGGTGCGCCTGTTCCAGGGTGGCCACACCCTCCGGGGCGGCGACGAGGCAGGCGAAGATCAGGTTCCGGGCACCGGCCTCGCGGAGCCGGGTGATGGCCTCGGCCGCCGAGCCGCCGGTGGCCAGCATCGGGTCGAGGACGAGCACGTCGGCCTCGGGCAGTTCCGGCGGGGTCTTGAAATAGTAGGGTTCGGGGCGCAGCGTTTCCTCGTTGCGGGCGAGGCCGATGTGGGCGGTCGAGGCCTCCGGCAGGAGATCGAGAAAGCCGTCGAAGAAGCCGATGCCGGCCCGCAGGATGGGAGCGAGCACGATGGGCCGCACGAGCCTCGCGCCGCTGGTGACCTCGAGGGGGGTCTCACAAGGGACCGGTTCGGTTTCGAGGTTCTCCGTTACGGCGGGGACCATCAGCGAGGCGATCCGGCGGACGTGCGTCCTGAAGGCGTGGGGCGGGCAGGATCGATCCCGCAGGCAGGTGAGCTCCGACTGGATCAGCGGATGATCGACGACCTTCAGCATGACCCAAGGCTGCGCCTTGCAGTGCCAAGTGAGAAGTTCCAAGTGCCAAGGGGTGACTTGGGCATTGCGCGGCGCGCGGAAGCGGCTACCCAAGCGCCGTGAATCTGCATTTGGATTTTGAGAACGCGGGCATCGTGGGACTGGTGCTGGCCAAGGTCGGCAACCCGTCGCGGGAGGAACCGCTGCAGACATCGAAGCAGCTGTTCGCCGTTTCGGACGAGGACCAGCAGCTGCTCACGCCGATCTTCCTCAAGCCGTTCCGCAACCTGATCGGCCATCGCTTCGACCACCACGCCTCGCTCGAGCAGCACGAGATGAACGGCTGCGCGGCGGCGGTGTTCAAGGACGACAAGGCGTTGCTGGACAAGGGCCGCGAGATCGCCCAGCGGCTGTATTCGAAGTCCAACCACCCGAACATCAAGTCGGGGGACCTCTGCGTGAGCCTGATCGAGGGGATCGCCTGCGAAGGGGAAAGGAAGCGGGCGATCTGCATCCTGAAGTCCGAGAGCGTCACCCCGTTTCTGAGTATCTCGACCCGGGGCGACGACCTCGAGCTGCACACCGAGCAAGGGATCAACCCCGAGCGGATCGACAAGGGCTGCCTGATTCTCGAGCACTTCGGGGCGAAGGGTTTCTATGTGCTGACCTTCGACCGGGCCGGCGCCGAATCGCGCTTCTGGGTCCGGGATTTTCTCGGGGTCGTGCCGATTTCCGATCCGTCGCTGGTGAGCCGCCGGGTGGCGGAAATGGCGGTCAACGCGGTGGCCGGGGGCGATCCCGGCGACGGGGACGACGCACCGGCCCCGTGGGAGCGGAAGAAGGCGGCGCAGGACGCGCTGGGCTATTTCAAGGGCAACAAGAACTTCAGCCTCGCCGCGTTCGAGGAGCAGGCGCTGCGCACGCCGGAGGCACGGGCCCGCTTCGCCGAAGAGCGGCGCCTGGCCGAGGAGGACGAGGGCCTGAAGATCGAGGACGGCTTTGCGATCGCCAAGCGCGAGGCGGCCAAGGCGCGCAAGTTGATGGCGACCGTGATGCGCCTGGACACCGGCGTGGAGCTGAAGATCAAGCCGAAGGCCCTGGATGCCGCCGAGCCGGTCATCGAGAAAGGCTACGACGAGGATCGGGGTATGAAGTTCGTGAAGGTCTACTACCGCAGCGAGTTCTAGTCCCCACCACCCACCCCCTGTTTCCGTGTTCCGTATTCATCGCCACCGCGTGGGGGCCCTCCCCGGCCTCATCTTTTTCCTGAGTGTTCTGCCCGCACTCCCCGGACCGCCCAACGTCGTCCTGTTGATGGGCGACGATCACGGTTGGGAAGAGGTGGGCTACAACGGGCATCCGCTGCTCAAGACGCCGACCTTGGACAAGATGGCCGCCGAAGGGCTGAGGATGGATCGGTTCTATTCGGCGCATCCTTCCTGCTCGCCGACCCGGGGCAGCGTGCTGACCGGTCGCCACCCCAACCGCTACGGCACTTTTCACCCCGGCTGCTCACTGCGACCGGAGGAGATCTCGGTGGCTTCGCTGTTGAAGAAGGCTGGCTACGCGACGGCGCATTTCGGCAAATGGCATGTCGGACCGGTGAAGGCGTCGTCGCCGACCAACCCGGGCGCGATGGGCTTCGACGAGTGGCTGTCGCACGACAACTTTTTCGAACTCGATCCGGTGCTGTCGCGAAACGGGGGTGAGCCGAAGCGCTACGAGGGCGAGGGTTCGGAGGTGATCGTTGATGAGGCGATCCGTTTCATCGATCGATCCGTGAAAACCGAGGATCCATTCCTGGTGGTGATCTGGTTCGGATCCCCCCACGAGCCGTATCAGGCGCTGGAGGAGGATCTGGCCCTCTACGAGGAACTGCCGGATGATTTTCCGGAGCGCGAGGTGGCACTGACCTCGAATGAAACCGGCAAGCGGGTGAAGCGGCCGCTGAAGGAGGTGATCCGTGAGCGCTTCGCCGAGATCACCGCGATGGACCGTGCCATCGGCAAGCTGCGCGATCACCTCAAGAGCGAGGGCCTGCATGAGGACACCATCCTCTGGTACTGCGGTGACAACGGGATCCCGCCCAGCGGCCTGGTCGAGTCGCGCTTCCGGGCGCTGAAGGGCAGCATCTACGAGGGCGGCACCCGGGTTCCCGGGGTGATCGAGTGGCCGGCCCGCATCAAGCAACCGCAGGTGAGCAAGGTGAATGCCGTGACCAGCGACATGCTGCCAACCCTTTGCGAGCTGGCGGGCGTGCCGCTTCCGGAGCGTCCGCTCGATGGCATCAGTCTCGTCCCGATGCTCGACGGCACCATGAAGGAGCGAGGGAAGCCCATTTGTTTCTGGGACTTTCGCGGCGCCAAGCGGGACAACTCCGAACCCTACATCGACCCCGAACTGCAGAAGGGGACGACGCCGCTGGTCAAGCTCATGGGTGGCAAGCCGACCCGCGACTTCGCCAATTCCCGCTTCAGCGAGATCCGGGACGGCGATTTCGCCGGGGCCCGGGCGATCCTCGACGGGCGCTACAAGCTCTTCATCGGCGGCGGCCGGGAGGGCGAGGCGGAATTGTATGACCTCGTGAAGGATCCCGGCGAGCGGTCCGATCTCGCCAAGGGGAAGCCCGAGTTGGCGGGGAAGCTCCGGGCACAGCTGACGGAATGGCAGGAGTCGGTTCTCGGCAGCCTGCTGGGAGAGGACTATCCCTGAGTGGCGATCTTATGCGATCCCTGAGAGTCGACCTGACGATTGCAGGTGACGAAAGATTTAACCGCCAAGACGCCAAGGTCGCAAAGGTAGAGAATCTTAAGATCCCATCGGTTGAGCTTGGCATTCTTGGTCCCGCGGGCGCGGGAGCGGTGAATCCAATATTGCCAGGCCCTCCGCCGTTGGCTCGCGCGATATCAGCTCTCCTGATTCCGGGTCAGCATCTTCCATAGCCATTCGTCTGCCTCTTCGTGCGAGTGGAACTTGAAGACTCCTTTCGGCAGCCCTCCGTTTCCAAATGCGCGTCTCCATGCCTCGGCATCAGCCTTGAGATGCGCTTGCGGATCAAGTGCATCGACCGGAGGCCGCCGGCGTCCGACGGTCTTGCCGGGCGTTTCCTCGAGGTTGATCGGCGTTTCCACGAGGGGAAGTGTAGCAGCTCCCTCCGGAGAAGCGAGGAGGGATGCCGTGGAGAGTAGCGGCTGAAAATTTGTGCGTGCGCGCGGAGCAGGGAGGGGCATGGTCGGGCCGACGCGATGAGCGAGGAGCCAACCGCCGAGCCGGTCGAAACCGCCGAGGTCCCGAATCCGGGACTTCGCAAGGACCTCATGGTTCTCATGAAGGTGCGGCTCAATGTGTTCGTGCTGCTGACCACCTTCTTCGGCTTCCTGCTGGCCTCGAAGGGCGGGGCGTTCGATCTGATGCTGCTGGTCCACACCCTGGTCGGCACGGCGCTCGCGGCCTTCGGGTCGGCGGCCTTCAACCAGTTGATGGAAGTCGATCTCGATGCGCGGATGCGCCGCACCGCCGATCGACCGCTGCCGTCGCGACGGATGGACCCCTTGTTCGCCTTCGGCGTCGGCTGGATCTTGTCGGCGGCGGGCATCATCCACCTTTCGGTCAAGGTCGGCCCGCTGCCGGCGATCCTCGCGGCGGTGACGGTCGCGATCTACGTCTTCATCTACACGCCGCTCAAGCGCTACAGCACGACCAACACGCTGGTCGGGGCGATTCCCGGGGCGATCCCGCCGGTGATGGGGTGGACGGCGGTGCCGGGCCACGGCCTCGACTGGGTGGCGCTTTTCCTGTTTGCGCTGCTGTTCCTGTGGCAGCTGCCGCATTTCGTCGCGATCTCCTGGCTGTGCCGGGAGGAATACGAGCAGGCCGGCTACCAGATGTGGAGCAATGGCGATGTCGAGGGGCGGCGCAGCGGGTTGCTGAGCGCGGTGTTCTCGCTGGTGCTGGCGGCGCTTCCCGTGTGGCCGTGGCTGGCGGGCTGGACGCCCGGAATCCCCGGGCATGTGGCGCTTGGCGGAGGGGTTTTGCTCGGCCTTCTGATGGCCGCGCTTTCCGGTCGCTTCATGCGCGACGGCGAGCGGGGGTCCTTCCGGAAATTGTTTCTCTTCACACTGCTCTACCTGCCGCTGGAGCTCGGATTGCTTGCCTTCGCATGGGGCTAGTCTAGGTTCCGCCGCCCGATGAGATACGCCGCCCAAGACCTCGAACCCGCCGTGCGCGACCCAAAGAAGTTGCGCCGCACGGCCTTGATTCTGGTCGGGATCATGGTGTTCGGATCGATCGGCGTGCTGATCGCCTACAACCGCAAGGCGGAGAAGCTTGCCGAGGACGACCGGCCCGCGTTCATCACCCGCCTGCGGACCGACAAGCACGACTTCAAGCTCTGGCGTCAGGACGAGAGCGAAGCGAGCCTGCTCGACCTCGCCGGTGATGTCTTCGTGATCGCGCCGGTGGTCTTCGAGCAGCCGGAAGGTTGGCGGGAGACGCGCCGGGTGCTCCTCGACCTCAAGGAACGCTATGGCGACCGCGACGATTTCCATCTGGTCACGATCACCCTCGATCCGGAGAACGAGCCTCCGGCCGAACTGGCCAGGCATGCCGACGAACTCGGAGCCGAGCTTCCCTTCTGGTGGCTGGCGGGAGCGCGCGAGGAAAGCGTGCACAAGTACTTCAAGAACGTCCTCCAGGCCGGCATCATGCCCGAGAAAAGTGACGGCAAGTGGAACTACGACACGTCCATCATCGTGGTCGACCGCGACCGTCACGTGCGGCAGCCGACGGTTCGGGCCCGCAAGCCGAACGGCCGTGAGCTGAACTACCGGAATCCGGTGCGCCTCGACTTCGAGGAAGCGGCCGAATGGGACGCCGAAGGCCGGTCGGAAGGTCTGGACAAAACCAATGTCGAGACGATGGAAGAGATGCTCATCGACACGATCGACGAACTGCTCGCCACTCCCGCCGAGGATCCGACATGAAATCCAAAGTTGTTGCCATCTATGCCTTTGTAGTCGTCGCCTCGGTGGCGATGGTCGCCTTTTTCATCAAGGTCGCCGGCACCGTTCCGGAAACGCCCGTTGCCATCGACGTCGGTCGCGAGGTGCCCGAGACCCTGTTTCCGATCGAGGCCGATCTGGAGATGACGCGCCAGGACGGTGAGCCGGTCAGGCTGAGCGATCTGAAAGGCAAGGTGACCGTGCTGGCACAGTTCTTCGCCGTCTGCCCGAAATGCGCGATCCGCAACGGCCGCGACCTGCTGGAACTCTACGAGACTTTCGGCGACGATCCCGATTTCCGGATGCTTTGCATCTCGGTGGATCCGGACACCGACGGCGTCGAGGAACTGGCGGCCTACGCCGAGACCCTCGGGGCGGATGCCTCGAACTGGTGGTTCACGAGAACGGATGACCAGGCCGAGATCCACCGCTTCCTCGAGGAGGAGCTGCGGTTCTTCAAGATCCGCGAGCGGACCGACGAGGTGGACATCGCCTCGAACGGCCGTTACGCGCACGACCTCGACCTGCTCTTGATCGACAAGGAGATGAACGTGGCCGGCAAGTACCCGCTGGCGAGTGCGGCCTCGGAGGAGGGACGCAAGGTGGACGCGACCCGCTACGAGCGCGAGAAGCACGAACTCTACGAGCGCATCCGCAAGGAACTCGGAAAATGAGCGAGCGCGAGAAATGGCTGGCGCGGCCGGCGAAGGAGGAACTCGCGGCGAAGCTGCGCGTGGTGGCGTGGATCGTTTCGGCGGCCGTCCTGCTGCTGGTCGGTGTGATGCAGCGGGTGCGGCTGGACCTTCCCAAGGGCTGGGATACTTCCATGCTGCCGCCATTTCACGCCACGGTGAATGCGCTCGGTGCCGTGGTGCTGATCGCGGCCTTCGTCTTCATCAAGCAGGGCAAGGTGGCGCTGCACCGGGCGGCGATGATGTTCGCGATGGTGCTCTCGGTGCTCTTCCTCTTCTCCTACGTCGCCTACCACCTGACCAACGACCCGACCCGCTATCCCGAGGACGGGCCGATGCGGGGTTTTTACCTGGTCTTGCTGCTGACCCACATCCTCACCGCGGCGGTCAGCTTTCCCTTCATCCTCTTCACCTTCGTCGCGGCGTGGACGAACCGCTTTGCGGCGCATCGCAAGCTGGCCCGCTGGGTCTTTCCGCTGTGGCTCTACGTCGCGGTGACCGGTCCGGTCTGCTACTGGATGCTGCGGCCGTATTATTGAGGGAGTGCCGCTCTCCAAGCGCCATGCCGGGGCGTGGCGACCTCCAGGTCGCGGTGGTGGGAGGTCTTCCAGGTTCGGATTTGAACCGGGAGGGTAGGGCCTGCCTTCCAACGCGGCAGGAATGCCGCCATGCCCCGGTATGGCGCTTGGAAAGCGCCACTCGTGCGCGTGCACCTACATGAAACCAACCAGTGAGAGTCTGAGTCCTCCCGAGACGAGC